>JAZQDD010000001.1:0-10642 GCA_045546615.1 Eubacteriales bacterium
CCTCTGGCGTACCCTCGTACGCCGACGACGGCAAAATCGCGGCTTCTGCATCTAACTGAGACAGCCCCGTCGGAAGTCTTAATATTGGCGTCCCCAAACGACCATGTGCTTTGCGGGCTTGCCACAGCAAACACATACGTCGGACAGATGCTCCTCATCAAAGGGTATGCAACGGGATTTCACTCCGCCCGTATCGTTCTTTATCTTGTCCTCGCACTCGCTGTCACCGCACCACATAGCGCGGATGAAGCCCGATTTTGTGGAGGCGATCTCAAGCAGCTCCTCGTATGTGGTAGCAACGGAGGTGCGGTTCTTGAGGTTTTCGGATGCACGGCGGTATAGCTCGTTGTGAACGGATTCAAGAGCCGTGGCAACGGAATCCTCAATGCCGTCAAGCGATACAAAGGTTTTTTCGCGGCTTACGCGAGAAACCAGTACGCAGGAATTATTCTCTATATCGCGCGGGCCTATTTCAAGACGGAGAGGAACACCCTTCATCTCATACTGTGAATACTTCCAGCCTGCAGAGTTGTCGCTGTCGTCGAGCTTTACGCGGAAGCGTGCGGAGAGTTTGTCCTTGAGTGCGCGAGCGGCATCAAGCACGCCTTCCTTGTGCTGTGCGACAGGAACGATAACGATTTGTATAGGAGCAACGGCGGGGGGAAGGATAAGTCCGTTGTCATCGCCGTGCGCCATAATGATCGCGCCTATCATACGGGTGGAAACACCCCATGAGGTCTGATGTGGGTGCTTTACGGTGTTGTCGCGTGCGGTGTAGGTAATATCAAACGCGCGTGCAAAGCCGTCACCGAAATAGTGGGTAGTTCCGCCCTGAAGCGCAACACCGTTGTGCATCATAGGCTCTACGGTGTATGTCTCCTCCGCGCCCGCAAATTTTTCCTTATCCGTTTTGCGTCCGCGAACTACGGGGATGGCGAGAGATTTTTCATAAAAATCAGCATAAACGTCAAGCATACGCAAAGTTTCCTCGCGTGCCTCTTCTTCGGTCTCGTGCATTGTGTGTCCCTCCTGCCAAAGGAACTCGGAGGTGCGAAGGAAGGGGCGCGTGGTCTTTTCCCAGCGCACTACGTTACACCACTGGTTGTAGAGCTTCGGCAGGTCGCGGTATGAGTGGATGATATTGCGGTAATGCTCACAGAAGAGTGTTTCGGAGGTGGGGCGAACGATAAGACGCTCGGCGAGCTTGCTCTGGCCGCCCATGGTAACGATAGCGCATTCGGGAGCAAAGCCCGCAACGTGATCGGCTTCCTTCTGGAGGAGAGATTCGGGAATAAACATAGGCATATACACGTTTTCATGTCCGAGCTTCTTGAATTCCGCATCAAGGATGTGCTGGATATTTTCCCATATTGCATATCCGTAGGGGCGTATGATCATACAGCCCTTAACGCCGGAGTAATCGACAAGCTCTGCTTTTTTTACAACGTCGGTATACCACTGGGCAAAGTCAGTTTCCATTGACGTTATAGCGTCAACCATTTTTTTATTTTCAGCCATAAAATTTTCGTCCTTTCAGAACATAATAAATCACATTATATTATAAATCAACATTCTGTCCGTGTCAAGATAAAGCGCAATTTTTAAGGAAAAATCTTGCCTATTTTTTAAAAATGTGATATACTTATAAAAATTTTTAGAGAGGGAGGCGTGCAAACTATGGACCAAAAGACAGAAATTCTCGGAATTCGCTTTGACGATATCAGCGCGGACGATGCGGCGGAGTCGATATTTTGCGCTTCCCGTCAGCGAAGCAATATGCCTTGCACGGTTTTTACCCCCAACGCGTTGATCTCAATGTCTTGCTATGATGACGCGGAGTTGTTGCGAATGATAAATTCCGCAACGCTCGTGCTGCCCGACGGCACTGGCGTTATCGGCGCGGCAAAAAGACAGGGGACGCGGCTCCGACAAAGAGTCACTGGAATCGATACTGCCGAGGCGGTCATGGCAAAGCTTGCCGCCGTGGGCGGAAGCGTGTATCTGCTTGGCGGAGAGCAGGGAATAGCAGAGAAAGCCGCCGCGGTACTTGCGAAAAAATACAGCGGCTTGAGCGTACTTGGCACAGCGGACGGCTTTTTTGAAAACGAGAATGCTCTTGTTAATGAAATATCTCGCCTCTCACCCGACCTTTTGCTTGTCGGTATGGGATTTCCAAGACAGGAAAAATTCATATCTGATAATCGGAAAAAACTATCGATCGGCGCGGCTATCGGCGTGGGCGGAGCGCTTGACGTGTGGGCGGGAAAACTTCGCCGTGCGCCCGCAGTTTTTGTCAAATTACGCATAGAGTGGTTCTGGCGAATGTTGCGACAGCCGAGGCGTTTTTTGAATTTGGGGCGGCTTTTTCGCTATCGAATGCTGACTCGACGCCGTTTTTGCGGTAAAAATGACCAATAACCCGCAGAAAACTAAATTTATATTTGAAAAAATCAATAAAAATAATATTTTTTTTAAAAACCCCTTGTATATTTTATCAAAATAGGATAAAATATAAAGTGGCAATAATTGGACTCAAAGAGTCCGACCAAAAAATTCATATTTACGGAGGAATTCCAAAAATGTCAGTAAAAGTTGCAATTAACGGTTTCGGTCGTATCGGCCGTCTCGCATTCCGCCAGATGTTCGGCGCAGAGGGTTATGAAGTTGTTGCTATCAACGACCTCACCAGCCCCAAGATGCTCGCTCATCTTCTGAAGTACGACACCGCTCAGGGTGCTTACTGCGGTGCTATCGGCGAGAATGCCCACACCGTTGACGCTACTGAGGACTCCATCATCGTTGATGGCAAGGAGATCAAAATCTACGCTGAAAAGGACGCTGCTAACTGCCCTTGGGCTGCTCTTGACGTTGACGTTGTTCTTGAGTGCACCGGCTTCTACACCTCGAAGGAGAAGTCCATGGCTCACATCAACGCAGGCGCAAAGAAGGTTGTTATCTCTGCTCCCGCAGGCAACGACCTCAAGACCATCGTTTACTCTGTAAACGAGAACACCCTTACCGCTGATGACCAGATCATTTCTGCTGCATCTTGCACCACCAACTGCCTCGCTCCCATGGCTAAGGCTCTCAATGACTACGCTCCTATCCAGAGCGGTATCATGACCACCGTACACGCTTACACCGGTGACCAGATGATCCTTGACGGTCCTCACAGAAAGGGTGACCTCAGACGTGCTCGCGCAGGCGCACAGAACATCGTTCCTAACTCCACCGGCGCTGCTAAGGCTATCGGTCTTGTTATCCCCGAGCTCAACGGCAAGCTCATCGGCTCCGCTCAGAGAGTTCCTACCTGCACCGGTTCTACCACCATTCTCGTTGCAGTAGTTAAGGGTACTGACATCACCAAGGAGGGCATCAACGCCGCTATGAAGGCTGCTTCCTCCGCTTCCTTCGGTTACAATACCGAGGATATCGTATCTTCCGACGTTATCGGTATGAGATACGGTTCTCTCTTCGATGCTACTCAGACCATGGTAGCTAAGATCGATGATGACACCTATCAGGTACAGGTAGTTTCTTGGTACGACAACGAGAACTCCTACACCAGCCAGATGGTTCGCACCATCAAGTACTTTGCAGAGCTTGCATAAGTAATAAATAAAAAAATTGGCGCAAATTTTGCGCCAATTTTTTTATTCCGTTTTGGCGGGAGCTTCTACGAGAGTAGCGTTTTCAAAAACCAAGAAGATTACCTCGCCCGAGAGCAACTGTGTGTAAACGTAGCCCTCGCCGTAGTAATCGTTAAGCTCCGCTTCGAGCGATTCCACGGTGTAGTTCATGCCCTGTCCCTTGTAGTATTCAACGTAGTCCTCGAGGTATTCACGGCATTCCTCGTCGCTGATAGTGATGCCTTCCTTTGCGGCGATGTAATACAGTATCATATCGCCAACTGCGCTTTCTTTTGACATTTCATTTATTTTTTCGTCATCAACACCAAGAGTTTTAAGGCATTCGGCAAAACTTATGCCGTAGTGATTAGCATATTCCGCCACGGAGTTTATATAATCCGTGCGGTAGAACTGATAAAGCGGATCATAAAGCTCAATGACGTTTGCGTTTTTGTTCAAAAGCTCCCACATCTCGTCATAGACCTCGTCGAGAGTTGCGTGCTTGCGTTCAAGCTCGATATATTCCTTCATGTGGGTGCGATATCCTTCAGCAGTATCTATCTCTCCCTCACTCAGCTCCTTGGCTATTGCGTCGGTAAGCTCAAACTTACAAATGCCCTTGAGTGTTATGGAAAACGTGACGGGCTTGCCCGCGAGATTTGCATGGTAATCCGTAGGGAAGGTCAGATCAACGGTCGCGGTCTCCCCGCAAGCAAGAGTGAAAAGCGGGTCGACAAAGCCGTCGATATATCCACTTTTTTCCTTGTCGAGCAGGATCGTCGCCTTGTCGGATTTTCCGCCATCGAATTCCTTGCCCTCCATAGTGCCGACATAGCTTATCTCAAGCGTGTCGCCCTCAACGGGAGCGCGGTCTGTTATAAGTGTGTATTTGCCATAGTAAAACAGCATATCCTTGATCTCGGCATCGACTTCCGCATCTGTCACCTCTTTGGGAAGCTCCTTGACGTTGAGAGTAAGCCCCTTGTATTCGAGATTGATGTATTTTTCTATATCAAGCTCGATAAGGCTTGGCTTTGCCACGTCGGCGAGCGTTGTTTCGGGTGCGGCTGTGGTGACGCTCGACGGTGCGGTGGTCACCGTGGTGTCGGGGTACTCCTTGCCAAACATATCGGTCAGACTGCACGATGCAAGAGAGAGCATCAAAAGGCAAGCGGATAGTGTGCTTGCCGCAATGCGAATAAATCTTTTTTTCATTATAACACTTCCTAAAATAAAATAAAAACGAATACCGCACCTCGGCGTCGCCGACGTGCGGTATTCCATCCGAAAAGCTTATGCTTCCTTCTTAGCGACTACTTCCTTGCCGTCGTACATGCCACACTCGGGGCATACGTGGTGAGCCTTAATGAGAGCCGAACAGTTGGGGCACTTTACAAGACCGGGAACTGCAAGCTTCCAGTTTGCGCGTCTCTTGTCTCTGCGAGCTTTGGATGTTTTTCTCTTCGGTACTGCCATTTTACCAATCCTCCTGTATTTACATCATTTGATAACAAAATTATTTTCGCTGTGGTCTTATTCCTCGTCCGAGCTCTCGTCATCCCGAAGCAGCTCACGCAGCTTTGCCCAGCGCGGATCGATCTCTTTGGGGGAGCAATCACACGTTTCGTTAGGGGCGAGCTTTCGTCCGCAAACGGAGCAAAGTCCGCCGCAGTCGGGTGAGCAGAGAAGTCGCTGGGGAAATTCAAGAAAAACGGATTCGCAAAGCGCCTCGTCAATGTCGAGCATACCGCGTCTGATAGCGAGATACTCGTCAGCCTCTTCCTCAAGGCGTTCTTCACTCATAACGCCTTCGGGGACAAGAGTTCGTTCGAAATTTACTTCAAGAACACCAACAACGGGATCAAGGCATCTTGCGCATTCGCCTCGGTAAGGAACCTTGGCGATAGCGGTAAGGCGGATATATCCGCCCGTGTCCTCGATACGCCCCGTAAGATGCGCACCCTCGGTAAATTCGATGCCGTACGGCGCTTCCTCGGGAGTTATGTCAAAGTCAAGTGCGATGTCGGTGACTTCGCCACGCAATAATGCTGACAGGTCAATAAGCATTATAAAACCTCCCTAAAAATAAGACGGCACAAAAAGCGACAATACATATTATAATACCTATTTCCCCCAAAGTCAAGGACTTTTTGAAATTATTTTTCCATTTACTCATTCATTTTTCGTTTTTGGCATAGCAGTTGACAAAAAACGCGATTAGTTGTATACTAATATCATAAAATAGCAAACGGAGATGATGAAGATCATAAACAATATTACGCTTTCCGGCTGTTGCGACTTGCATACGCATTCCACGTATTCCGACGGAACCTACACACCTCGGCAGATAATTGAAGAGGCAAATCGCCTCTTACTTTCCGCCGTTGCGCTGACCGACCACAACACGATAGGCGGTGCTTGCGAATTTGCACGGGCGGCGAAGGAATTCGGCATCAAGGCAGTCGTGGGGATCGAGATCTCCGCAGAATACAATAAAAAAGAAATACACGTTGTCGGACTTTTTGTTTCCGAGAAGCAATATCAGCCGCTCAATGAATATCTGGAGAATATTCAGCTTAAAAAGGATATAGCGAGCTTTGAGCTTTATAAAGCTCTCAAGGCGGCGGGATATGATATAAGCTATGAGCGCATAGCCAGCGAGGGGAAAAAAGGCTCTATAAACCGAGTTCATTTTGCCAACGAGCTTATAAGATGCGGATATATATCCACCATTGCAGAGGGCTTTGATGGGGTGCTTTCGGAGAAGCACGGCTTTTATAAGAGTGCGCCGCGTCCCGAGGCATTTGCCGTTATTGAATTTCTCGGCGGCTTGGGCATCGCGCCGATACTCGCACATCCGTTTTTGAATCTTACGCACGATGAACTTCGCGCATTTCTTCCAAAAGCCAAAGCGCACGGACTTGCGGCTGTTGAAACGGATTACTCGACGTTCAGTGCCGAGCAAACTGCATCCGCACGCGCCCTTGCCGACGAATTTGGGCTTTTGCGAAGCGGCGGCAGCGATTTTCACGGAGCAAATAAGCCAAATATCGCCCTCGGCATAGGCTTGGGCGAGCTTCGCGTTCCTATCGAGTATTATACCACTCTTGCCGAGAACAACTTGTTAAATGATACACCTACTTGGAATTAAATAATGTTGCAGATACTAACTTTATAAATCTGTGGAAACAAGGAGATTTATATAAATGAAAGCAACAGGATCGTACGCCGCATTGACGATCTCGGTCGTGTGGTGATACCCAAAGAAATCCGCCGTACCATGCGCATCCGCGAGGATTCTGTTGACACAGTTAGCAGATTTTTCTTGGCGATGCGTGGTATCGTGGAGCGCGCAACGAAATAAAAATCATCTGGCTTTATTGTTTGTTTTAGCTACTGTTACTATATGATATAATTATATCAGTATAAGCTTTTATACAATATTACATAGAAAAGAGGAACAACCAATGAGAAAAATGTTATTTGTTCTTTTGGGGCTCGCGATCTTATTGTCATTGTGTGCGTGCTGTATAAATCACACCTGGAACGAAGCGACCTGCACGGACCCTAAAACTTGTAGAAAGTGTAGTGCAACGGAAGGCAGTGCCGTCGGTCACAGCTGGAACGAAGCGACCTGCACATTACCTAAAACTTGTAGCAAGTGTGCGATGACTGAGGGAACGCCTATTGGTCATATGTTTGGTATATGGGAAGATCTTCTGTTGCCTACTTGTACTACGAAAGGTGAACGGAAACATACTTGCAGTGCTTGCGCTTTCTCGGAGATCTGCACGCAAGATGCATTGGGACACCGTTGGAATCCTTGGGAAACTATAGAGAAAGCTACAACGGAAATGGCGGGGCGCAAAGAGAGGCTTTGCTCTGTCTGCAACGAAACTGAAACAGAAATTATTCCTGCAATCCAACTTTCTAAAGAAGAGAAAAAGGAATTAGCATTAGAGGTAGCCTGGGAGATTGTCGATTATATTGGTGAAGAAGGATCCGATTTAGAGCGTGTAGCTGTAGCGGCAGAAATTGTAAGTATCTTTTGCGCCAATTGTGAATATACCACAGAGGGGACTGACTACAGAGAGGCTTACGGCGTTTTTATTAAAGGTGAGTATTCCTGCGCAGGCGCAACGCGAGCATTGGGCATGGTTCTTGATTGTATGGGAATTAAATGGAAGCATATTAACGAAAATCAATGGACACATCAATGGTGTGAGGTGACTATAGATGGAGAAATTGGTTTTGCGGACGGTATGGTTGGCTGGGCTGGATATGGAGAGCATCCGGTTGTCCAAACAGAAGATGACTTTATAATTTGGTAGTATAAATCTCCTTGTTTTGCAGATACTAACATTACAAATCTGTGAAAACAAGGAGATTTATATAAATGAAAGCAACAGGAATCGTACGCCGCATTGACGATCTCGGTCGTGTGGTGATACCCAAAGAAATTCGCCGTACCATGCGCATCCGCGAGGGCGACCCGTCGCAGACAACATTGACATCCGAAAACAAATTCATATTCGCAATGCTCGAACTGTCAAAAAGAATAGGCTTGAATTGTGAAGAATGACGGAAAATATGCCACTAACGATGAATATACGGAGAGGTAAAATAATAGAAAGGATGGAAAATGTAATGAAACAAACCATTTACGAACAGCTCGGAGGTACATACCGCAAGGATTGCGGCAGCCTCGTTCCCGACGTGGAGCTTCCCGAACAGAAGTCAATCGGCAAATACGGAAGGATGCACCTCGACTATCTCAAGCAACACCGTTGCGGAAGGTACTCCGCCCTGCTCGGTAAAGGACGGCTCAACACCTACCTCTCCGAGATCGACGAACAGGCACACGAAATGCTGTCCTCTCTGACAGTAGAGCTTGCCAAGACTCAAGGCGTTGATGAACACCTCAAGGCGACCGACCAAATGCGGTGGGTGCAGATGATGAACAATGTTCGCAGCTCTGCTGAAGAAACAATTATGCGTGAACTGATACTCGCATAAACCGAAAGCAAGGGGTGTTCCCAAGCGGTTCATCCTTTGCTTTTATAAATTTTTTATGAAAGTTTTGATTTTGCTGTTGAATTTTACGAAGAATTAGTGTATAATATATACAGCAGAATACAAACAAAGGAGGAAAGCGCGAACATAAAGTTCTGTCGAATTTGATGTTTCGCGTGTTCGCGCCCGAATTTGCTGACGCAAATTCCCATAGTGAAAGGAGAACCTATATGCCAAACATTAAGCCCGTATCAGATCTGCGCAACTATAACGAGGTACTGCGCGATATCGCCGTTGGCGAACCCGTATTCCTCACCAAGAACGGTCGCGGCAGATATGCCATCGTTGATATGGAAGAATTTGAAAAGACACAGGCAACGCTCAAGCTGATGAGCGAGCTTGTCAAAGGTGAAGCTTCTGCTAAAGAAAAAGGATACATTGATATCTCGGAGGTCGAAGCGCTTCTGGGGGTAAGCAATGGCTAAAATCAATTTTACACCCGATGCCCTTGAGGATATGAAGGAGATCAAAGCGTATATTACCGACGAGCTATGCAGCGAGCAATCGGCAATCAATACGATTGAGAAGATTATGAAGCGCATCCGTCAGCTTGCGGATTTCCCCGAAATCGGTGCACCGATTTCCTCGATCATCAATCTTGAAGTGCCGTACCGCTTCCTTGTCTGCGGTAACTACACCGCATTTTACAAGGTCGAAGCTGACGAGGTTCATATCATCCGTGTACTCTATGGTAGACGGAACTTTATGCAAATACTTTTCGGAAAGTCATACGACGAATAATATGTAATCACCACTCTCACGGGTGGAGATTTACTTTTACCCTTTGATCATCGTACCAAAGCAAAAAAGAGCGGCCGAGAAACCGAGGGAAACCACGGTCGAATCGGTTGATATCGTACCTGCCAAGTTACATACACATACGCCGATCATCGCACCAGTAGCGAGGATTCGGGTGATTTCTTTGCGGACGGTAGATAAAAAGGTGGTTCTCCGTGCGTTCTCCTTTTCAACTGCCGTTATGGGAGAATCGACCGGTAAACCGAGCAGGTCGATAAGCCGATCCAAATGTTCGTCACAAGGCTTTGATAATCCACGTTCCCACTTTGAAACAGCCTTACCCGAAATGCCGAGCATTGCCCCAAGCTCTGCTTGCGTCAGCCCACGTTCCTTCCTTTTCTGCGATATCAGATCACATATATTTTCCATGTAAACCTCCGTAAACTGGTTGGTTGATAAATACCTTATTAAGGTTATACCCATATTTTTGTCTTAACTCACATTTTTAATAAAAATATGCTTGTATTATACTTGCAAGAATTTACTGGATGTTTATGTGATTATTTTAAAAACTCGTAAGTTTATTCTCACCGAATTTCGTGTTACAAGAAACAACTATGGGGATTTTTGTGCTAAGTATAAACTGCAATCAACTCGGCACTACGAATAAGCATATCTGCTCAACGAATGGGCAAAGTGTATTTTTTTCTAATGAAAATCTGATATAATATTTTGGGAAGTTGTAGATATTTTAACCATTTAGAAAGGAACCGCTTATGAGAAAAATATTATATTTTATTTGTGCTTTATTTGCTATTGTATTTATTCTCACTTCATGTACCGACACACCTATAGATCAAGGAGAACTGCAGAGTGCAGTTATTAGTACCAACAACGTACAATACTGTGGTTGGCAAGATTATATTTCTGACGGTACCTATGTAATAGCTTCTGAAGGCTTTCAAACTGGGGCTATTGCTAAATATAACTTAGCAACAGGCAATATTACGAATGTTTGTTTGAAAAATGGATGCAGACATTTGACCACGAGTTTTGAACAGACAATGGACAATAATTGTCCGATCCCTCCAAATAGTACGCTCTTTTTTATTCATAATCAAAAAATCTATTACAAGTACGATATTTCTCATTTTGATGAACAAGAATTAGACGAATTTGAGAGCACAAAGTTACTTAAACGA
>JAZQDD010000002.1:0-16987 GCA_045546615.1 Eubacteriales bacterium
CAGAAAATTTGCATCGGGAAACACGAAAAACTATGACCCAAACATCATCTTTTACTGTATCGAGCTTGGTAAGGATGACTCGGGCAAGGCGTATACCGCCTACTCACCTGACGAGCATTCCTATTGGAAAGGGCTGTCCGCTATAGCACGCGAGGGTATTCTGCTCACAATGGGGCTTGGATACCATCGCAAAGCCTAAAATTCAAAATTGTACCACCCCGCTTGACTTGTTTGAAGTGCGGTGATATAATAAAAAAGCGGCACGGGAAGTCCGTGTCGCGGAGCATACCGGGCTTCATCCGAAGCTCTCCGAGGACTTGGAAAAGCCTCGGAAACGGTGGCGGTTGACTCCCTTACATAGAAGCCCACGGGCTACTCTGTGCGAGGAGGTCAAAATTCTTTTAATTGAAAAAACCTCCTCGGGAGGGGAGGTGATGCGAAATGACTTTTTCGGAGCAGATGGCATTTTTTATGTTCATCATCGCCCTCGTTAAATTTGTTATCGAGATCAACAATAAAAAGAACTAACCGCCCACACTCTCCAAAGTAACGGCGGTTAGTCTTTACTACAGGGGAGGCAACCGTCATCGGTATGCTCCTTCCACTAATATGATAGCACAGAACGAGGACGGTGTCAAGTCCTGTTTTCTTTTGTTTCGGATGCTCGCGGACGTTTGGAAAATCTGTCTCCACTGGAGACAAATTAAAACGTCCCCATTTTTTTCTTTTGTTCCGGAACTCCTTAACTTCTGCCCCACTGGTGCAGAAGTTCCACTCGCGCACCACTCCGAACTTCGGACCCACTGGGTCCAAAGTTGTTATGAGCTGTCCGCTGAAAGCCGCCCCCCGTTGGGTACAAATTCTCTAACCGCCGCTCCTCGCAGAGCGTAGAGTTTAAAATTGTACCACCCTTTTTCCCCTTTGTTGCCGAAACTCGCTCCCCCTATGTCATACCAAACGCCGTTTAGTATGACATTTTATTTTTTGGCAAAAAAACCCTTGACTTTTCCTCGCGTGCGTATTATAATAAAGATACAAATAAAAACGGCATCCCGAAGGATGCCGCCTAATAACCTGAAACACGTGACGGTTCCAACGTCGCGCGCTTCACAAAGTCCACCGTTCGCAGCGGATAGACCTTGCTTGGTTAAGCTATTCACATTGACGTGAACGCTTAAGGTTCACATCAATTATAGCATAAGTTTAAGTGTTTGTCAACGCCCTGCGGAGGATTTTAACCCGCAGGCTTTTTTGTTGCCTATAAAGGATCATTGACAACCGAATAGCGTTGTTTTCTTCTTTCCACCTGCCGCCCCTTCAATAAGGGCAAGCCCTCGACCGACAAGCTGCGCCGCAGCTTGCGACTGTGAGATGCCTTCTCACTTATGGCAATGACGTAGCAGGGGGGCATAATGATACTTGGGACTCATACGAGTTTCGCTCCCGTAACAAAAAGGGGGCTGTCCGCATTAAGACTGCGGCAATGCAATCGCAAAGGCTGCGATGAGAACACGGCGCGGGAACAGTCTTTCGTTTTTGTCAAATACCCACCGTCGCGTATCTGCGACGGCGAGTAAATGTTGGCGGAGATGGAGAGATTTGAACTCTCGCGCCGGTTACCCGACCTACACCCTTAGCAGGGGCGCCTCTTCGGCCTCTTGAGTACATCTCCATGTACTTTGCGGACGCCGGTTGCATAGTCCGCTCGATTATTATAACCCATCTTGCCCTTTTTGTCAATACCTTTTTTTATTTTTTTGCTTTTTACCGCACAAAAAGCTTCCTCTATTTACCAATAACAACGCTGTGGGGGCAAAATCCGCTTCATTCGCAACTTGCCGCAACATCATCGAAAATGCTGTGCCCTCTTCTGTACCACTTTTTAAAATTCTGAAACTCAAAACTGTGTATTTGTTGTTTTTGACTAAATAATCGTTATTTTTTTATCAAAATTGCAAAAATTGCACAAAAAAATCAAAAAAACATTTGACTTTTTCTTCCTTATATGCTATGATTATAGTGAATTGGTATCCATATTTTACAACAAACGAAAGGAAAAACTATGAACACACAAGCCTCATTGAAAAAAATATTCTGTCGCTTTTTTTCGGTCCTGCTCTCTTTTGTGATGTTCTGTTCGATGTTCGTCGGCGTTTTGGACTTTACTTCTTTTGAAACGTCCGCGTTTGACCCCACATCTTACAGCATCCCAACGAGCGGCACGACGGACTCGTACAAATTCAAAGCGACCCCCGCCGTCTACGAAATGGGCGACGGCTACGCCGTTATCTGGGCGACAAGCTTTGACGGCACGGGCTACATCAAATACACCTACGAGGGCACGGAGTACACCGTGTACGACGAGGTGGCGGGAATCGTAAAGACCAACGATTACATCCACGTCGTAAAGGTCCCCCACGAGCATATTCTGGGCAATTCCTACACCGTTTATTCTCAGGTCGTCACCAACAACAACGCCGCGTCGTTGAGCTACGGTACGACCATTTCCTGCGGTCCGCTCACGCTTCGCAAATACGACAGCGAAACGAGCATCGACATCCTCCAACTGACGGACACGCATAACTACGCCGACCGCGCGCTGGCGGCTGCAAAGCAGTTTTCCACCACGCCCGACCTCATAGTTTTCACGGGCGACGTAGCAAGCTACATTCGCAGCAAGGATGAAATAGTAACCTACGTATTTTCCATTATGAGCAAAGTATCGCGCGGTCAGTTCCCCGTAGTTTTCTGCCGCGGCAACCACGACGGCTGGGGACGCTACGGAGCGATGCTCCTTGATTACGTACCCACCGAAACGGGCGAGTTCTACTTTGATTTTGAATACGGCCCCCTCTACGGCGTTGTTATCGATACCGGCGAGGACGTAGCACCGAGCAATAACGACCCCTACAACCAGGTAACCAATTTTGACGAGTATATGGCAAAGCAAAAGGCGTGGCTTTCCACCCTGCGCCCCTCGTCAAAGCCGTTCAGCCTTGCTATCTACCACATTCCGATATTGAACAAGCTCCGCAACACCACCACGATGAACTATGCGCCTCTGATGAACTCGCTTGGCTTCCATTTTGGTATTTGCGGACACAACCACAAGACCACTTGGAAAGACAAGGGCTCGTATAACTTGAACTTCCCGCAGATCATTGTGGGCGGCGACCCATACGCAAGCGACGTTACGGCGGCTCGATTGAGCTTCAACGTGGATTCCACGGGCACAAAGACGCTTGACATCCGCGCCGCAAGCCAGTCGGGAACAACAAAGATTGATAAGTCGATAACGCTTGAAAGCGTAAAGGGCACACCCGACGAGGTCACACCCGTCGAAACGGGACGCGAACAGCAGATAAGCGTATCAAATACGGGGCTTACCTTTGCGACAAAGCCCGTAGTGCTTGAGGTCGGCGACCCCGAATACTACACCGTCTGCTTTGCAACCACCACAAGAGCGATGGCGTTCGTCGAATACACCTACGGCGGCGATAAATATCAGCATTTTGACAGCACTTCGGGTGCGCGGCGAACCTACGACCCAATACACACGATAAAGGTTCCAAAGGCGCATCTTGACAACAACAGCTACCGCGTTGGCGCATTGGAATACACAAAATACGACGCACCGTACACCTTAATACAAGGAAATGGATGCATAAGCGGGTATTACTCGTTTGAATGCAAATCGTCCTCCGACGAGGTACGCGTTTTCAACGTTCCCGACCTTGTTTCCAGCGCATCCACCGACACCGAGGAGACCGTTGCCGCCGCCATCAAGGCGCTTGGCACAAATCCCGCGCTCATTATCGCGAACGGCGACTCGCGCGCATCGGTATACGATGCCGACGCAATCGTTTCCATGATCGACGGACTTGCCGATATTTCAGGCTCGGCTCACCCCGTGCTTTACGTTCGCGGCGACCGTGACAACCTCGGTTATTACACCGGAATGCTCACAAGATACCTGCAAAACGATAAGTTCTATTATACCGTAGACTACGCAAACTACACCTTCGTGGTGCTTGACACCCTCGCTATCGCGGATACTCACTCCTCACTCATTGTAAGCAAGAACTACCTTGAAGCGCAAAACAAGTGGATAAATTCCCTGCGCACGAAGGACTCCAAAACCACCGTGGTCATATCCCACATACCGCTTGATACCTACGATGCTAAATCGGGCTACTCTTGGCGCAAGGCTCTTGAAGCCAAGGGCGCGGACATCTTCCTTTCGGGCAACGACACAGCGGGCAGCTTCGGCATTACCGTCACCGACAGCGAAGTCCTCTCGATAGAGGGCGGCGGCTACAACTCCGCAAACGCGACCGCCACGGTTGCAGACATTCTCCTTGCTCCAAACAGCGCAAGCGTGCGCGTGCTTGATAACAGCGGCAACGTCATCAGCGAACGAAGCTTTAACATTGCAAACGCAACCGAGACAGGAACGCCCAACGCGGCGTACTCCATAGCCCCCAAGGCGGACTCGAAGCTTTACGTCAAGGGCGGCGTGCTTTACGGCGTGGGTGAAGGCGCAACGCTCGATGAAATACGCGCATCTCTTGCCAACACCGACGGCATAAGCATCAGCGGTACTGCCACGGGCGCGACCATAACGTTTACCTCGGGCGGCAGGGTGCTTGACACTGTAACGCTTGCCGTTTTCGGTGACGTTGACGGCGACGGAGGCGTTAGCGCGAACGACTACATAGAAATTAAAAACGCCATCGTGACCGACGACACTCCCTACGGAGCATACGCGCGTGCGGCAGATGCCAACGGCGACGGCGAAATCACATCACTCGACTTGCTTCTTGTAAACTCATACATTTCGGGCGTTGTGAAAAACATTGGCTAATTAAAGCTATGGGTGAGTCAAAGGCATTTTGCATTTGGCTCACCCATTTTTTGTGATTTTAAGGCGTTAATTTTATTTTTTATGTTGACAAGCCGATATTAAAAATGATATTATTAATGTAGATTAATATACTCAAAACTGCAAAGGAGAAGAAGTGATGAGATTGAAAAAAGTCCTATCCGCATTTCTGTCAGCTCTCATGATCGTTTCGGCGTTTGTGGGCGTAGTGAGCTTCAGCGCGTCCGCCGCAAGCACGGTCGAGTTTGACGTTAACACCTTCGGACTCAATAAGACGGGTACGAGCGAAAAAATAGATTTCCGCGCAAACCCCGGCGTTTACGAGGTAGGTGATGGCTATAATGTCATCTGGGTAACCACCTTCAGGGGTACGGGCTACATAAAGTACACCTACGAGGGTAAGGAATACACCGTTTACGATGAGGACAACGGCGTTATCTGCACCAATGAGGACGTACATACCGTAAAAGTTCCCCATGAACATCTCGCAAACAACACCTACACCGTTTACTCGCAGGTCGTAACGGCAAATAACGCCTCGGGCGTTACATACGGCGCAACCATCTCCAGCGGCGAGATTCCCTTTAAGGGCTATGACGGTTCGGGAACTGTAAACGTTCTTCAAATAACCGACACGCATGACGGTCACAAATCCACGCAGGCGGTAGCCGCCGCGCACAAGGGCAAGGACGTTGACCTCGTAGTATTTACGGGCGATATCGCAAACGACCTTCCCGCCCGCAAGGACATCCTTGACGACCTCTTTCCCCTTATGGCTAACGCCACGGGCGGACGTTTCCCGATAGTTTACTGCCGCGGCAACCACGAAACGCGCGGCTCGTACGGCACTATGCTCCTTGAGTATTTTGAGACCAAGACGGGCGAGTTCTATTTTGACTTCCAATACGGCCCTCTCTACGGCGTGGTTCTTGACACGGGCGAGGACGGCGGTGACTCCAACAAATCGTACGGCGGTCTTGCAAACTGCAAGGAATACATAGCCGCCCAAGGAGAGTGGCTCAAAACTCTCACACCCCAGAAGGATGCCGCATACAGACTTGCTATCTATCACATCCCGCGCCTCAACAACCTTGCGGGCGGTAAAGGAAATCTCGCACAGAACGTGAACCCCCTCGGATTCCAGCTCGGCATCTGCGGCCACGACCATACCAACAGATACGACGCAAAGGGCAGCAACGGTCTTAATTTCGAGCAGGTAGTTCTCGGTCAGGGCGTTGGCGGTCTCTATCAGTTTAACGGCGATAAGATAAACTACGCCGCAACCGATAAAAACGGTGGAAAGAAAACAAGCAAGGTATTTACCATCCAGAGCAAGTTTGGCGCAGTTGGCACTCCTAAAACTCCCACGTTCGGCTTGAACCAGCGCAGCGAAACAAGAGCAGGCGGCTCTAACAAGGTCACCGCCGAGCCTACCGTTTTTGAAACAGGCGGAAATTACTACACCATCGTATGGGCGACCTCGATGTCGGGCGGCGCGTACGTTGAATACACCTACAAAGGCAAGGAATATCAGGTCTATGACGAGGCGGGCGGATTCATCCGCACCACCGACACCGTACACGCGGTAAAGGTACCGAAGGCGCATCTTTACGGCAACACCTACCGCGTCGCGTGCTTCAATATGCGCGCAAATTCGGGATACACCTTCTCCCGCGGAAGCGTGGCAGTCAGCAAGGACTATAAGTTTGAAAACAGCGCAGGTATGACTGAAATTCCCGTTCTCGTTTGCCCCGATATCGGCGTTAATACCGCGGATGATGCGCTCACACGCCTCTCTGCCGCAGTTGCCGCACTCGGAAGCAAGCCCGCAATCGTTTCGGTAAACGGCGACAGCGTTGCCGATATTGCCGAAATGAGCGGAATTGATGGCGTTCTCCAAGCTACTCATGCCGCTTCGGGCGGTATACACCCCGTTGTTTACACCCGCGGCGCGGCTGAAATGAAGGGCGACTACGCATCCCGCCTCGGTTTTTATATGCACACCACAACAAATGACTTCTACTACTCCTTTAATACCGCTGGATACACCTTCGTCGTGCTTGATAACGCCGCACTTTGCGAGCATTGCGCACAGAACGCGGGTGAGCTGATACTCACCGAGGTGATCCGTGAGAAGCAGACCGCTTGGCTGAATTCTCTTGAGATACCCCAGTCGAATAAGGTCGTTGTTATCTCGCACGAATCCGCCATCAATAACGAATGGATGGAGATCCTCCGCGCGAAGGGCGCCCCCATCGTTATCAGCGCGTGCAGCGGCGGCTTCTCCGTTGATGACACGCAGGGCGTTGTTAACGTCGAGGCGGGCGGCATGAAGGACGGTAAATACACCGTTTCCATGCTCACCCTCAATGGCGACAGCGTATCCGTAAAGGCTGCCGACAGCACGGGAGCCGTTGTATACGAGCAGACGCTCTCTCTTGCGGACTTCCCCCGCGAGGTAACTCCTGTTACCCCCGACGCTCCCCAGACCACCGCGGCTCCCGAAGAGGGCGGATGCGGTTCTTCCGTCGGCTTTGCGCTCGTTCCCGCGGCGCTTGCTGTGGCAACCGTATGCGTAAAGAGAAAAAAGAAGGAAGATTAATTTTTCCTTCCTAAAGTAATTTAGAATACACGGCGGTGAGTCAAATGCATTTTGCATCTGACTCACCGCCGTTCTGTTTTGTGAGGCAGATTTTTTGTGCTGATCGGGAATATTTTTGAGAAAAAGCGTATATAATAATGATGATGGCGGCGAGAAAGAGTAATTCTTTTAGCAGATATCAAAAATTCTGGCGCAAGGGTATTGACAAAGCTCGAAAAGTATGATATAATTACTGTACGCAAAAGCGTGGCTCTTTGTCTTGCCGGTGTGGCGGAACAGGCAGACGCCACGGACTTAAAATCCGTTGATACGAAAGTATCGTACCGGTTCGACCCCGGTCACCGGCACCAGAGAGGGAGCTGAGCTGGGGTAAAACTCAATATCGCGGAGTGGAGCAGATGGTAGCTCGTTGGGTAGGCGAGTAAAAAAGCGTCGGGGACGCGTTTTACGAAGCCGAAACCGCCGAAGCAAGGAGTATGCCGAGCCAAGTGGCGACGGCAGACGACTATGCGACGGTGGCGGGGCGTGTTCGCTCTTGCGGCGTGGGCAAACGCCAAAAATTCAATTCAATATCGCGGAGTGGAGCAGATGGTAGCTCGTCGGGCTCATAACCCGGAGGTCAGGAGGTTCAAGTCCCCTCTCCGCAACCAGAAAAAAGCACTTGCTTTCGCAAGTGCTTTTTTCAACGAAATTTGCCCTTGCGGTCAAGTGAAATAGCTTCGCTGTGAAATATTTGCTTCGCAAATGTGAAATATTCGCTTACGCGAATGTGGGCAAATTTCATTTCACATCGACCAAAGGGAGATATTTCACAATTTCCGCAAGGAAATTATTTCACATTCGGCGCAGGCCGAATATTTCACTTGAAAAGCTATCTAAATTATAATATAATAACAGTAGAAAGGCGGTGTTACTATGGCAGACTCAAAGCTCCGCGACCTATCCACAGACTTTGCTGTTAAAGTTATTAAAATGTGCGACGGTATCAAAGGACATTATTCTCTTGTAAACCAATTAGAGCGTTCCTCTACATCTATCGGTGCCAATATTCACGAAGCGAATTATGCTCATAGCAAAGCCGACTTTGTTGCCAAATTCCAAATTGCGCTGAAAGAATGCTACGAAACAGAATATTGGCTTGAATTATTCGTAAAATCCGAATTGCTGGATAGAGAGATTGCAAAAGACTTGTATAATCAATGCGGCACGATTCGTAGAATGCTGATCGCTTCCATCAACACCGCAAAGGAGAACATGAAATGATATTTTACGATATAACAGAACAGGATAAAGAACTTATAAAGATTGCGCTTGAAACTTTAGAAAAGACTTTTGATGATGGCATTTACAATCATACTGTTGGTGCGGCAATTCGTTGCAAAAACGGCAAGGTGTATAGTGGTATTAATTGTGATGGCGTTCATGGATCTTGTGCCGAATATATCACAATAGGTATAGCAATTTCGGCGGGAGAACGAGAGTTTGATACTATTGTGGCCGTTCACGATAAAGCTCCAAACTGCTTGGTCGCTCCTTGCGGCAACTGCCGTCAAATGCTTGTAGAGTATTGCCCTGATATAAAAGTGATTTTAAATGATGATAATGATAAAATTATAAAAGTAGATATTAAGGAATTGATTCCTTTTGCGTGGAAACCTGTAATTGTATAGAATATGCAAATGAATAGGAGTCAACTTCTGAACAGTTTTATTGGACTGCGAGAGATTGACTCCTATTTTTTATTTATAAGTATAGGCTTTTTCTTTGGTAGAAAAGTTCCTTTGCTTAATTAGGCGTTTTATAATTATTGGCACGGTGTGGCGTTTAACGTTATAAAACTCCATATATTATGCAATTCAAAACAAATGAAAGAACTGAAATTTCATTTCTTTTTCAGTTGTGTAATAAAATTAACTAAAAATTTCACTTCTTTTTGAAAAGTTATTGATTTTTTCTGTTTTTTGAATATAATAATGTTAACAGGAGGTGAAATCATGACAAGTGAAGCTTTGTTGGATCTAATTGACGCAGTCGTTCGCGCAAGATCCGAATATCAACACGTAGAGCTGAAAGCCGCAAGACGTGGCTGTCCGGAGCGTTTTTATGATACGCTTTCCAGTTTTTCCAATCGTGACGATGGCGGAATTATTATCTTCGGTGTTGACGAAAAGGAAAATTTTGATCAGTGCGGCGTATATGATCTCCAAGATATTCAGCAAAAAATTACAGAGCAGTGCGATTCTATGACGCCAAAGGTGCGCCCACTGTTTTCTTATGCCGAAAGAAACGGAAAATATTTTTGTTCTGTCGAAGTACCGGCAATAGATATATCCGAAAGACCTTGCTATTATGCAGGAAAGGGAAGACTAAAGGGCTCGTACGTTCGCGTGGGAACGAATGATGAACCCATGACTGAATATGAAATATACAGCTATGAGGCATATCGCAAGAAATACCAAGATGACATCCGAGAAATTCCAAGAGTATCGGAAAAATCTATTGACCAAACTGCATTAAATGAATATATAAGACTGCTTTCGGAAAACAAGCCTAATCTTTCCAGACTTGATAAGGAACAAGTATGCGAGTTGATGAGTATTACGGTAAATGGGCAGTATTCATTGACAGCAACACTTTTGTTCGGTCTGTATCCGCAAGCATATTTCCCCCAGCTATGCATAATTGCAACCGTATTGCCCGGAGATGAAGTGGGCGAGGTTGGAGCTTTGCAGGAGCGTTTTGTCGATAATTTGAGAATTGAAGGTTCTGTTTCAGATATGCTTTCACAGGCACTTAATTTTGTTCGCAAGAATCTTCGCAAAAAGACCATTATTGATCCAACTACAGGAGAGCGCAGAGATATGTGGGATTATCCCATGACCGCTGTCAGAGAAGTATTGCTGAACGCACTCGTTCACCGTGATTACAGTATTCATACAGAAGGAATGCCAATTCAATTGCAAATCTTTCCCGATCGAATTGTGGTAACAAACCCCGGCGGACTCTACGGTCGCATTAGCTTGGATCAGCTTGGTCAGATTCAACCGGACACAAGAAACCCCGTGTTGGCAACGGCACTGGAAACGCTGAATATTACTGAAAACAGATACTCCGGAATTCCTACGATCCGACGAGAAATGCGCGAAGCGGGACTGCCCATGCCACGGTTTGAGGATAACAGAGGATCCTTCAGAGTCACGTTGTTTGGCGAACGAACCTCTGTGATAAAGAAGTCCATCGAGGAAGCAGATATATTGGCGTTTTGCATGGTGCCGCGTTCTCGTAACGAGCTTGCAAGCTTTTTGGGAATAAAATCAATACCCTACGCCATAAGGACGTATATTACCCCTTTGGTTGATAATGGAAAATTGCTTCTCAGCAATCCGCAGCATCCAAAAAGTCCTTCTCAAAAATACAAAACGAATGAAGCCTAAGATATAATAAGGGCACCAAAGCATCTCAAGATGTTAAAAGCCTTGTATTTGTCTGAGTTTGGCGGATTTACACAAGGTTCGCAGGTGCATCTTTTTTGGGCCTGAAACACAAAAAGAAAAGCAGTCCTTTGGCGCACCTGCGATAAAGCAGTATTTTGCATTAACAAATGTAAAGTACTGCTTTATCTATTTAACAATGAATTGATAATTGAAAAAGCGAAAAAATATGCTATAATAAAATCGTAAGCTTACAAAATTTATTTTTGGAGGTACGATATGAACATTAAAATAGGTGCGATCATCAAAAAACTTCGCGCAGAAAATAATATTACACAAGACGTTCTTGCCACGGCCATAGGGGTGACACCTCAAGCTATATCTCGTTGGGAAGCGGAAGGTGGATATCCCGATATTGAACTTCTTCCGGCGCTTGCTGATTTCTTTTCCGTCAGTACAGATGAACTCTTGGGATATAAGCTCTCTCAAAGAGAAGAAGAAATTGCGAATATCAAAAAGGAAATCTCTCGTCTTGCAGAAGTGGGTACGATTGAAGAACGGATAACTTTCGCAAGAAATGCAATTTCCCGTTATCCCGCAGATTTTGAGATCAAGGAAAACCTCGCAGTCTGCCTGTATCATTTGTGGTGCGATACAAAGAATAACGACCTCATAAAGGAAATCGAAAATCTTTGTTCGTCCATTGTGGCTGAATGTAAAGATGAAGATACCCGATATGATGCAATCAATGTTTTGATCTACATTTACGGCGCCACCAAGCAGGTGGAAAAGGCAATGCAGGCGGTGAATCTGCTCACACCCATGAAATACTGCCGTGAATTTGCAAAATCATCGGGGATTGGTGACGGCAATACGGAATTTTATATTCAAGATGAAATCGACAAATTGACCGATGCTTTGGGAATGGCTATTTCAAATTATCCACTACACGATGAACTGCCGAACGATCCGTCCACATGGGATAAAAAGATCGAAATGCTTACTATTTCTAATCAACTGTATAAGATGATATACGGAGATAATCTTATGTCTCATCACACTCGCCTTTCCCGTAATTATTGGTTGATTTCCACCTATCAGATGGCACAGGGCAAACATGAGGAAGCACTGGTGTCTCTGGAGAAGATGTGTTATCATGCGGTTGAACATGATAAATCCTATATTAGCAATCACGGAAAATTCTACACATCGATCCTCACCGACAAGTTGGTTTATCCCGAACCGAGCAAGGATTTCCACGAACTAGAACACGCCGACAGCTACTATATGATAGACAGACTGCAAAGCAGCCGTTATGATTGCATACGAGAAGATGCTCGCTTTGTTGCAATTGTGAATCGATTGAATCAGTATGCGAAATGAGTCTGCCGCCCCGCCTTGTGCGGGGCTTTTCTTTTGGATCCTCAAATGCAGTGCTTGTCAGGAAAAGCAGATGAACTTTTTTGACGCACAAACCAAGGGAGCGCCTTACCGCCCGACAGTACACCTAAAAGGTGTAACACACTATACCTTGCTCTGCAAGGCGTGTGAAAAGGAGTACGAACAAATCATCCGTACTCCTTTTGTGTTTCGGCAGGTAAAACCTGCTTTATGGAAGGCACCCCCTTTGGACTGCTTTTTCGTTTTGGGTTGCAATGAAGCGCACCTGCGGTGCATGAAAAATGAAGCAGGACTTCGTCCTGTGAAGCGAGCCTTCGGCTCAGGTCGAGGTTAGTGTGCGCTTCGCTTCATGGCGGCAACGCCGCCGCTTCATAGAAGCCGCAAGGCTTCTGCTTCATATTCGCATAGCGAATGCTTCATTGACAAAGCTTTGAATTTATGATATAATTATTTCAACAAATAATCATAAAACCCCTGGACTTTCCGCTTTTCTTAGGTATAATGTGTGTTACCACCCGAAAGGAGCGCGAAAATGATAGATCTGAAGCCATATTATCAAGTAAAACTAAGCCTGCTCAGATGTAAGTCTTACTTTCTCTACAATCCCCCGAAAACCGAGGACGAAAAATACGCCTATGACATCATTCAAAAAGCGTATTTGATCAATGAGAAAAAGATCGAGCTGCTTGATTGCAAAGTGAATGAGAAGCTACTCAAAGAATATTACACATACCTTGCTCAAAAATCAAAATGAAAGGCGGTGAACGAATGCGTTTTTTTGAATTTGAAACTTATTTGACTAGTGACGAGATCCAACACCGCATGTCATCTTATTATGAATGGGAAAAGCATTCTTCGTGGAATATATTTAAGGAATACACCTCTCCTAGAAAAGGTTTGCATCTATATCCCGATGAAAATGGTTTTACCGGTTATTACGAAACCGGAGAACGTAATAGACATTACGATTTGCAGAGAGCGAAAGCTTGGATGCACATTAAAATAAAAGAGAAAAACGGGAAACGCATTGTCAAAGGATATACATATTACTGCCCTTTATTGATAATCGGTTTGTTGATTGGCTTGTTAGAAATTATTTTTGTTCAAGATATACTGGCATTTATCTTAATTTCCGTTGTGTGCGCTGTATTGTTTATGTCAAAAATCAAGGAAGAAAATGAATTGATAGAATGCGTAAGGAGAGTCCTTGAGCAATAGGCATCTATTTTGGATGCACATGAAATTGTCTCAGATAGCCGAAAGCCCTTGATTTTATTGATTTTTTCGCCGTGGTATCTAAATAGATGCTGCTTATCAAAAATACCGGAGCATTCCGGAAAAATAAAATAAACAGGAGGAAACAATGGGAAAATTCGTTGTTAAAGAAACCGCAACAGGTTTCAAATTTGATTTGAAGGCAACTAACGGTCAGGTAATTGCTACGTCTGAGGTTTACACGAGCAAAGCCGCTTGCATCAACGGAATCAACAGTGTTAAGGCAAACTGCGTAGGCGAAGTTGAAGACCAGACGATTGAGGGATTTGCTACCGTTAAGCATCCGAAATTTGAGATCTACACAGACAAGTCGGGAGAATACCGTTTCCGTTTAAAGGCTAAGAATGGCGAGATCATTGCTGTTTCTGAGGGATACAAGACCAAGAATAGCTGCGAAAACGGAATTGACAGCGTAAAGAATAACGCGCCCGAGGCAGAAATCGAAGAATAATCAAGTTGTATACGATTTGGTTACATACGTTGCCCTTGATATGCAATTTCTTAAAAATTGATGTTTTTCAATGGCTGCACCTTTGATGTGCGTATTTTCGTTGCACGGTTCATTGTCGCAAAGTCTTGATTTTCCGACAAAAATATGCTATAGTTAAACGGCAGCCCTGCGGGGCTGCCGTTTAACTATTTTTGCGAAGAAAGAGGATGTATAATGCACGGACTCGGTACTGTGATAAACGTAGCCGCCATCGTGATAGGCGGTCTGCTCGGAATGCTTTTCGGCCGCTTTATCGGTGAGCGCCACCGCGAGGCGCTTGGCAAGGTCTGCGGAATTTCGGTCCTTTTTATAGGCGCGGCGGGCGCGCTCAAGGGTATGTTTTCGGTTGTGGACGGAAAGCTCGTCTACGGCGGCGATTTTCTCATCATCGGCGCGCTTGCTCTCGGCGCGCTTGTTGGCGAAATTATCAATATTGAGGGCAAATTTGAAAATTTCGGCGCTTTTTTGAAAAGAAAAACCAACAGCATGAAGGATGCGAGCTTCATAGATGGCTTTGTCAGCGCATCTTTTACCGTGTGCATCGGCGCTATGGCTGTCGTGGGCGCAATAAACGACGGGCTGTATGGCGACGTCACGGTGCTCGTTACAAAATCCATTCTTGACTTTATCATCATTATGGTGATGGCGGCGTCGCTCGGCAAGGGGGCAATATTTTCGGCAATACCCGTCGGAATTCTGCAGGGCGGCGTGACGGCACTTTCACTGCTCATACGCCCCATTATGACCGAAACCGCACTGCTCTACCTTTCGGTGGTCGGAAATATACTTATCTTCTGCGTGGGCATCAACCTTATGTTCGGCAAAAAGATCAAGGTGGCAAATCTCCTGCCCGCAATCGTTTTCGCCGTTGCCCTTGCTTTTCTCCCGATAAAGCTGATATAGCACTCCCCGAGAATATAAATATAATTTTTTTGCCCGATTTCGCTTGAAATCGGGCTATTTTTTGAAAATTTATATATTTTTCTTGCGTTTTTATTCACATTGTGATATAATGGAATATAGTTCTTTAACGTACTAAAATATTAGGAGGATTTTTTATGGAACTTCTCGCATTTGTACTTTACTTTGCGCTTATCCTCGCCATAGGTCTGGTCTTCTTCTTCCGCTCCAAGAGCGGCGGAGAAAAGGAATACTTCCTCGGCGGCAGAGCTATGGGTCCTTGGGTAACCGCTATGAGCGCGCAGGCATCCGATATGTCAGGCTGGCTCCTTATGGGCTTCCCCGGAAGCATTCTCGCCTTCGGTATGGGCAAGGTATGGATAGGCATCGGTCTTGCACTCGGTACTGCCGCTAACTGGATATTCGTCGCAAAGCGTCTGCGCCGTTTCTCGCGCGCATCGGGCGACTCCATCACGCTCCCCCAGTACCTCACCAACCGCTTTGCTTCGCAAAGCTCCATTCTTAAGATAGTTTGCGCTATCATTTTCCTTGTCAGCTTCACGGTCTACGTTTCTTCCGCATTCGTTGCCGGTAAGAACGTTATGACCGCCGTTATCCCCGAGCTTGCGGACTCTCCCATGCTCGCCATGGCGATTTTTGCAGTATTCATCCTGCTTTATACTTTCCTTGGCGGTTATAAGGCTGTTTGCTGGACTGACTTTTTCCAGGGTATACTTATGCTCATCGCTCTGCTCGCAGTTCCGATCATCATGTCGGCGGGTAGCTTTGACGCGTCCTTCAGCGGCGCGTTTGCCGAGGGTATCACCGCTTTCGGTGCTAATCCCTTTGCCGCAAGCTGGCAGGACATCGTTTCGGGCCTTGCATGGGGACTTGGCTACTTTGGTATGCCCCACATCATCGTGCGCTTTATGGCTATCAAAAAGCCCTCGATGGTAAAAAAATCCGCAACCGTCGCTATCGTTTGGGTAGTTATCACCCTCGGCGCCGCTATCGCCATCGCCGTTCTCGGCAGAACCTTCCTGCTTACTGACGGCACTTCCCTTTCCGCGCTTCTGCTTCCCGCAGGCGCACAGCAGGACATCTTCATCACCGTTGTTCTCGACATATTCCCCGCCTTCATCGCAGGAATTCTCCTTGCCGCTATCGTTGCCGCCGCTATGTCCACGGCTGACTCACAGCTTCTCGTAGCGTCGTCCGCATTCACCAGCGACATCTACAAGCCCATTATCCGCAAGAACAAGACCACCGACAAGGAGATCCTTTGGGTGGGCAGAATCGTTGTTCTCGCAGTTGCCGTAGTCGGCTTTATTATTGCCGCAAGCGGAATAAACAGCGCGGACAGCTGGGCAAACAGCATCATGAGCATGGTTGAAAACGCATGGGGACTCTTCGGCGCGTCCTTTGGCCCTGTCGTTATCCTTTCGCTGTTCTGGCGCAGATTCAACTACGCGGGCGCGTGTGTTGGTATCATCACGGGTGCGGCTGTTGATATTTTCTGGCTTCTGACCTGCACAAGCACCATTATCAAGACTCCCCTTATCGGCAATACGGGCGTTTACGAGGTGCTTCCCGGCTTTATCGCGGGACTTATTGCCGCCGTTGCCGTTTCGCTCGTAACAAAAGCGCCCTCTGCCGAGGTTGACGCTATCTTCGAGTCGGCAACCGACGAGAGCATAGACGACTAAAGTTAAAACGGCGTTGCCGTTTTAACAATGATGCATTTGCCTTACGGCAAATATGATATACGCCCCGCCTATGTTGAATGATGTATTTGCCTTACGGCAAATATGATATACGCTCCGCGTATGTTGAATGATGTGTTTGCCGTTGGCAAACATGAAGGAAAAAAAGAGGAAGAAACGCGCGTTTCTTCCTCTTTTAATTTATATAATGCTTTTTGCCTTGCAAAAAGCTACCTTCACATTTTGCGAAGCAAAATATTTCACATTTGCCCTTGGGCAAATATTTCACGCGGCAAAGCCGTA
>JAZQDD010000003.1:0-4886 GCA_045546615.1 Eubacteriales bacterium
GATCAACAACGAAGTTGATAAGATGGTATTCCTAAAGAACACGGGGGACTACAGCGCATACGTCCGTCTCTTCTTTGCATTTGAGGCAGGAAACTACGCAACCCTTGATGATTTTCAGAAAAATGTACACCTGAACCTGAACGATAAGGAAGGTTGGGAGTGGGAATGGACTCCGTTCCTTGCTGATATCAACGGAGAAAAATATTTCATCGCCAAAGCTACTTACAAAACGGAATTGGCACCCGATGAGGTCACAGATATAAGCCTTTTGCAGATCGCACTTGATTCACTTGCCGACAATGAAGCTGTAGAGGCATTTGGAGATGAGTATAAAGTTCTTGTAAGAGGTCAGGGTATTCAGTCTGCGGGCTTTACCGATCCCCATACGGCACTCGATGAGGGCTTTGGCGACAAGCTTCCCTTTGACAACATTACTCTTGCGACGGGAATCGATCTCAAAACCGCGCTTCATAATTTGAACGGTGATGACTCTGATGCGGCTAACAAGATCACTGAAAAGGTTGCTAACGTCACCTTTGGTTTTAACAAGGACTATGCCGATGAGGTTGAAGGCTACGAAGGTACGCTCACCAGCGTCGAGCAGGAAACTGCCGTTTATACCTACTACGTTCCCAACACCGCTGATGCTTCAAAGTATGACGTCTACGTACTTGCTGATGATACCATTTATACCCCCAAGGATAGCGCGGAGCTGTTTATGAACATGACTGCCCTGACGACCGTTAATACGCTCAATATGGACGTAAGCCGTACGGAAATAATGGCGAGTATGTTCAGTAACTGTTCAGCACTTGTTGATTTGAACGTGTCGGAATGGGATGTTAGCAATGTTAGCACTATGAATAGGATGTTCGCCCGATGCAATGCGTTGACCGAGCTAAAACTTAATGCAGATCCAGAGACAGGCGCGTGGGATGTTAGCAAGGTTTCGGATATGCAGGTTATGTTCGGTTGGTGCACTAATTTAACGTGCTTAGAAATGCAGGGGTGGAATACCGGCAACCTCACCAACATGTATGGAATGTTTTTTCTATGTGAAAATCTGAGGGTGGTTGATGTTTCTGATCTTGATACTCAGAATGTAACTGATATGAGCTATATGTTTACGTACTGCTATGCCCTTGAAGAAATTAAGGGTCTTACCAATTGGGAAACGATTAACGTGACCACTATGGAGAAAATGTTTGCTTCGGAGTCTTTCTATAATAGATTCAACCTCATTAAATCACTTGATCTCTCTTCCTTTGATACAAGCAATGTTACTAATATGTCTGTGATGTTTCAGAATTCTCCTTACCTTGAAACCATTTATGTTGGTGATGGTTGGAATACGGATAATGTAAAGTATTCTGACAATATGTTTTATAAGTGCCCCTTGTTGGTTGGCGGCGAGGGCACAACTATTGCCAAAATTGCTGCAATCGAAGGCATAGAAGCTGTGAATGTCACCAACAAGACCTACGCTATCGTTGACGGTGGAACAGAAAACCCCGGCTACCTGACCAAAGGTCCCGCGCCTACCCCCGCACCCTAAATTAACAACAACACAAAACAGGCGCGCTCCGACGGAGCGCGCCTTGCTTATATCTCCGCGTGGGCGTATAGTGTTTTTTGCTAGCATAAATAATGCCAACAGTTTAATTATTTAATCATTTGTTATTGCATTTTGTCGAATTGTGTGGTATAATTCAAAATTAAGATTTTATTGCTACAGGAGGTGCGCATGACTTTTTACAGTCCGGGATTTATTTTTGTATTTCTTCCCGTTTTTGTTTTGATATATACAGCGGCGGGCAAAAAAATGCGTGCCCCTATTCTGTTTTTGGGCAGCCTTGTCTTTTATTGGTTTGCGTCCGATGGTAATATCACGGCGATGGTGATACTGATCAGCCTTTTACTGTTTAATTATGCGACAGCTCTCTTTATCGGCAGTGCTGATGGTAAATTGAGAACGGGATTATATGCTTTTGGTGTCGCTATAGACGCCGCTGTGCTTCTGTCGCCCAAAATTATGGAGATAATAAGTAATGCATTTGAAGGCATCCTTCCTGAAATGCTGGCTTTTGTAGCACCCGTGGGATTCAGCTTTTATATGTTCAAGAATATGTCATATCTACGCGGCATATATGATAAAAAAACGCCCGCAGAGTTATCAATTTTGACTTATGGTGCTTACTGCGCCAATTTTGCGCAGGTAATTAGCGGACCTATCCAGACCTACTCTGAGTTTAAAAAGAGTTTTGATAGAGGAAGGGGCGGATTAGCTGCTATAAACGCAGGGCTTTACGAGTTCATTATCGGTCTGTCACTTAAGATACTGCTTGCCGACAGAATAATAAGGGTGTGGACAACGGGACTTTACGGAATCAACAGTATAGGCGTTGATTCGGTATCAACGCCTCTTGCTTGGCTTGGATTTCTTGCCTTCCCGCTTTATCTGTATTTTGAATTTTACGGATATTCACTCATGTCGCGCGGTATCGGTATGATGCTCGGCTACGAGACACCCGATAACTTCTCTTATCCGTATATGTCCCGTTCGGTCAGCGAATTCTGGCGCCGTTGGCATATGACGCTTGGTGAGTGGTTTAAGGAAAACGTGTATTTTCCTCTCGGAGGAAGCAGATGCAAGACCTCAAGGACATTGTTTAATCTTACTGTGGTGTGGGTATGCACAGGTGTTTGGCACGCACTTTGCTTTGAAGGAAACGGCGTGAATTTTATGCTTTGGGCGGCATTTTTGCTTGCCTTTATCCTGCTTGAGAAGCTCGGTTTGCTCAAATTTATTACAGAAAACCGCATCCTCTCGCATATCTATCTGCCTTTAGTGATCCTTTTCTCATGGGCGATATTTAATACGAATATTGCCACACTTGCCGATCTTGAAAATTATTTTTTCCGACTTTTTCCCTTCCTTGCAGCGACACCCGAGTACGTCAATCCGCAGGATTGGTTGCCTCTTTTGAAGGATGTGGGCGTTTATATGGCGGTCGGTGTGATCTTCCTAACACCATTGCCTCGTAGGATATACGAATCCCTCAAGCCGAGAAAAGGCATCTGGGTTGTGCTGATGCTTATACTTTTCTGGCTTTCTGTATATCTTATTTTTGTGGAAGGTGCAAATCCAATGGTCTATTGACTTGAAAGGAGACGGTTTTGAAACACAATAACCCGGACAGCAAACTTCTTACGATCTGCCTTTTGCTGACTATTGTCATAGCGATAGGCGTGTGTATTCTGATATCTGCCGATATTATAAATCCGACGGGTATTTTTAGCTTTTTTGGAGGCGACGACGTTACTGCACCGTCAAATAAGGTTGGCGGAGATGCGACAGAGCCGGAATTTATAGAACCGGATATTGTTTTCCCCGAGGTAACGTCCAAGGAAGAGAGTACCGAACCTGACGTGACGCTCTCTCCCGAGACTACTGTGTCACTCGAAACCACCGTTGAGGACACAACAAAGTCCCCCGAAAGCACGACAAATGCAAAGCCCGAAACTACGGCAAAGCCCGAAACAACGACAAGGGCGCCTGAAACTACGAAAGCCCCCGAGTCCTCTACAACGCCTAATCCTCCCGTAAGCGATGAGGAGTATTTTTCCGATACCCTCTTTCTCGGTGATTCAAGAACGGTTGGATTTGCCCTTTACGCGCGTATTCCCGGAGCGACTTACTTTGCGCGTACCTCTATGAACGTCTATAACGTGTTCGCCGATAAGTGCTCTGAAACGAAGGATACCTCGTCGTATACTCTGACTCAACTGCTTACCGAAAAGAAATTTGGAAAAATATATATACTTCTCGGTATCAATGAGATCGGCTATTCATACGACTCGGTAGTAAGCAATTATTTAAAGACCATCGAATATATTCAACGCTTCCAGCCGGACGCAAAGATAATTATCCAATCAAATATGCACGTTACGAAGAAAAAGTCGGATGCGAATCCGAACACTTTCTCAAACGTTCGTATAAACGAGTTGAATCGCCGTCTGTCCAATCTTGCGGACGGCAAGATGATATTCTATCTCGGTTTCGAGGAGATCTTCGATGATGCAAACGGCGCAATGAGTTCGGATTACTCCGGAGACGGAGTACATCTCTACGCAAAATGCTATAAACTGTGGCGAGATTGGATGCTGGAGAACGGAAAAATAATTTATTCTTGATTCTGTTAAAGATAAATTTTATAAATCGCTGTGTTTCGCTCCCCCGAAAGGGTGAGCGAAACATTATAAAAGATGTCTCCTCGGTGAAGAAGGTTAGCGATATGGTAGACACCATCGCCGAGAGAGCAAAGGGGCTGATTTAGCGCAGAACAAAAATACAAAAATAAGTGAAGAAAAAAAGACCGTTTTTTTCGTCCAAAAGGATGAAGAAAGCGATCTTTTTAGGTAGAAATCCTCACAGATTTCGATTTTTATACGTATTTTTTAGCCGCGATTTTGCCCTCTGGCGTCCCCCCGTACGCCAACGACGGCAAAATCGCGTCTTCTGCATCTAACTGAGACAGCCCCTTTTATATAAAAATTGAAAAATTTTTTGGGATAATGGCAAGAGATTTCAAAAATCTATTGCATTTACTTCATATTTTTGATACAATATTGTCGGAAACTGCGGTACGTAAGTGCACCCGGCTTTTTTTGCCCGTCCGAACGAATGCTTCGGGCGGATTTGCGCTTTTTTCCGATGTGCGACATAGACCCTTCCGGAATATTTTTTAAAAAGGAATTTACGGAATGAACAAGGAAAAGGTAGAGGCGGCATTCTCCTGCTACGAAGAGAAGGTTACCGTTTCCGTCAAGCAAACGCTCGGTGAGGGCAAATAATTTCAGGTTCTGATTTAGCGCAGAACAAAAAT
>JAZQDD010000004.1:0-4601 GCA_045546615.1 Eubacteriales bacterium
GACGTGACGGGCAACGGAACCGCAAGCGATTCCGCCTATATCGGCAAGGATGCCGTTCTCGCACTTGCGCTTGGCGCGGCAGAGCTTACTGCCGAACAGGTCACGGGCGCAGAGGTTGAGCTTGATTATAAAAAGGGTGTAATGATATACGAGGTCGAGTTTGAGTCAGGCTCTGCCGAGTACGAGTACAAGATAGATGCATCCACGGGTGAGATACTCAAGAGCGACGTCGAAGTTGATGACGACGATGATGACGATGATGACGATGATGATAAACATCACGGTAAGGTTGAGCGCCCTGAAAATCTTATTGGAAAAGAAGCCGCAATCAATGCTGCTCTTACCGCCGCAGGATTTTCTGCCGATCAGGTTGCCGAGGTCGAGAGCGACCTTGAGCACAAGGGTGATGCATGGTATTACGAGGTAGAATTTGAGAATGAGACTACCGAGTATAAGTACCGTATAGACGTAGTCAGCGGCGCGGTTCTTGACAGCAAGACCGAGGCAAATGACGCTGACAAGGACGGCGATGACGGCAAGGAGCACGGCGCAAAGCCCGAGCTTCCCGAGAACGCCATTGATGCGGATGCGGCACTTGCCGCGGCTCTTAAGGCGGCTGAACTTACCGCCGAGCAGGTATCAAAGGTCGATACCGAGCTTGAGTGCAAGGGCGGCGCATGGTACTACGAGGTCGAGTTTGAGACCGAGACCAGCGAGTACAAATATCGTATAGACGTGGTCAGCGGCGCGGTTCTTGACAGCAAGACCGAGGCAAACGACAAGGACGGCGGCAAGGACAAAGCTCCCGTTGCTCCCGAAACTACCGCTGTACAGGCGTAACGGACAAAGACTTCACAAGCTGTTTTGCTTGTGAAGCCTTTGTTTATTCAAAGTTTATTCGTTTGATAAAATCCTCACCGAAGCTGTCCGAGAGGGCGAGGGGGATACTTACCGCCCGCTTTGCGATAGCTTGCGCATCACAGATAAGCTCGGGGGAAAGCAATAGCCGTTCCGCTCCGATGAGAGCCGAGTTTCCTACCGCTTTGGTGTCGGCATCGTCGGGTATAACGGAGAGCATCTTTAGTGACTTTACAAAAACTCCGCTTCCAAATCTGCCTGACACGTATATGGCGGACGGCTTTTCACCTGCCGCTTGGCATACGGCGTCGATGGCGCATTTTATAGCTGCCCGTGCAAGCTGAAACGCGCGGACGTCATTCCGGGAAATGTAGACGGTTCCCGTAAGATAAAATCTTCCGTTTCGTACTCGTGAGGCAAACGCGTCGGGTAGTTCTGCGCGTTCGGCAAAGCTGCCGTCGCGCTTTATGATGCCGTGGCTCAACATAAAAGCCAAAGCATCGCAAATTCCGCTTCCGCATATACCGACGGGGGCTTTTTTGCCTACTGTTTCAATGGAGAGCATATTTGAGTCCCACGAAAGGTGCGCTATCGCGCCCGTGTTGTATTCCATTCCGCATTCGATACCGCCGCCCTCAAACGCAGGCCCTGCGGCGGCGCTGGAGCAGATAATGCGCTCGCCCGAAAGCAGAGCGACCTCGCCGTTCGTGCCGAGGTCACACAGCAACGACGGTTTTGAGGGCGGGGTGGGGAAAAGACCGAAAATTCCCGCGGTTATGTCGCCGCCGACAAAGGGGGATATGTGCGGAAATACGATAGCCTCGTCCGACAAAATGCCCGTCATAGCACCGCAGACGTCCGTGCCGATAAGGTGGGTGGCGTTTTTGTGCTTCAGCACGGCGCGTGAGTCACCGAGATATCGGGGGTCGTTTCCGAGGAGAAGCTCGCTCATCACCGTGTTTGCCGCAATCACCGCGCGCTTTATACTGCCGCGCGCGCAAAGGCTGTTTGCCATATTGCCGAGGGCGGCACGCACGCTGTCCGTCAGCTTTTCAAGATGCTTTTTCGATGCGCTGATGCGCGATATCAAGTCAGCGCCGAACTCTGCTTGCGGATTTTTCGCCGTCAGCGTTCCTATGGGGGCTTTAGTGTTCAAATCGTACGCCGAAAGCGCAAGAGTGGTCGTGCCTATATCCACGGCTACGCCAAGAACGCCTTGCGCGGCGTTTTTTTCGCCGTTTTCGATTGAAATTCGGCGCAGGGGAGCGTTCGGGCATTCGGATATGATAATGTCGGAGAGTATTTTTGCCTTGCATGACAGCACACAGCCGTCGGCGTCCGTCGGCTCACTTACTCTGCCCGAAACGAGGCGCACACGGCATTTTCCGCAGCTTCCGCCCTCGCAAACGCCGATGGAAAAACCCGCTTGCGCAAGGACGTGACGGATAGAATCGCCCGAATTTGCGCAAAGCACCAGTCTTTTGCCGTCTGAAATGACTTCTGTTTTCAATATCCGAGACATTTCGCACCTCCTCTTTTATGTAATTACATTATACAACCAAAGGAGCGAATGTTCAAGTAAAACTTGACTTTTTTGCGATTTGTGTTATAATAAAATAAAACAAGGGGGTGTTCTGTATGAATAATGGCTCGCCCGATAACGGAAACAATTGGAAGTACACGCTTTTTTGGTTTGCGGTTTTTGCCGCGGTGGTATTGGCGTGGTACTTTTTTATGAAAAATTTTTCTGAAATGATATAAAAAGGGGGATAAAATGGCACAAAAGAGTTTTACTCAGCGCGTAACGCTGGTCATACCCTCGTATCAACCCGACGAAAAGCTTTGCAGGATAGTAGGCGAGCTTGAGGCGGCGGGATTTGATGATATAATCGTAATAAACGACGGTTCCTCGCCCGATAAAAGGGCGTTTTTTCCCGATCCCGCACAGCATCCGGCCGTAACTTTGCTGGAGCACAAGGTCAACCGAGGAAAGGGCGCGGCGCTGAAAACGGCTTTTGAGTATTTCCGCAAAAACCGCCCCGACCGTGTGGGCATAGTGAGTGCCGACGGCGATGCACAGCATCGTGTAGAGGATATCGCGGCTTGCTCCCGTCTTATGGTAGAAAAAGACCGCCCCGTGCTTGGCGTGAGGGATTTTTCGCTTCCCCACGTGCCGAGGCGAAGCTATTTCGGCAACAAGACGACGTCGGTGGTGTTCTTTTTGCTTTGCGGTATCAGAATTTCCGACACGCAAACGGGACTTCGCGCCATTCCGTCAAGATTTATGGACGAGCTTTGCCGTGTGGACGGCGAGCGATACGAGTACGAAACCAATATGCTCCTTGAAATGAAGCGCCTTGGCGTTTCGTGGCTGGAGCAAAAGATAGAAACTGTCTATATTGAGGAAAATCAGACCTCGCATTTCCGCCCCGTTATAGATTCCATAAGGATATATTCGCTCATACTGAAGTTCGTTTGCAGCTCATGCATATCCACCGTGGTGGATCTGTTGCTGTTTTATCTGCTCAAAAAGTTTTTGTCCCCCTCGCTTTCCGCGTACACCGTGCTTATCCCCACGGCGATAGCGCGCGCGGTGTCCTCGATAACTAATTTTTCCATCAACCGCAAGGCGGTGTTTAGGTCGGGCGAGTCGGTATTCAAGACCTGCCTTAAATACTACGCGCTGGCGATACCCGTCATGTTCGTTTCCGCAGGCTCGGTAAAATGGCTTACTGAACTGCTCGGCGTGGCGGCTCCCGCTTTAGCCACGGTGTTGAAGATGGTGGTAGACACGGTATTGTATTTTATTAACTTCCGCGTTCAGCGTGAGTGGGTATTTGCGCGGAGGAAGTCGAAATGAGTGCGATCTATGAGCTTGACTATGCCGTAATAAACGGCATTCAGAACATACGCTGCGGCTTTCTTGACGGATTTTTATCGTTTGTAACGCATCTGTGCGATGCGGGCTGGTTTTGGATAGTGCTTGCCGTTATCTTTTTGTGCTTTAGGAAAACGCGCAAAATGGGCGCGGTCGTAGCCGTTGCGCTTATCATCGGGCTTGTGACCGTGAACCTCGGCATAAAGCCTCTTGTGGGGCGTATAAGACCTTTTGAGAATGAGCTTTACGCGGCGCTTATAGCCGTGCGTGAGCCGCTTGTTTCGGTTCACGATGCTTCCTTCCCGTCGGGACATTCGCTTGCGGCGTTTGAGGGCGCTATGGGCGTTTTCCTCTTTAACAAAAAATGGGGCGCGGCGGCGCTTGTTTTGGCGGCGATGATAGCTTTTTCAAGGCTTTATTTGTACGTTCATTATTTCACGGACGTGCTTGTTGGCTCGCTCCTCGGCATGCTTTACGCCGTAGCCGCCTACTTTATCGTAAGCGCAGCGGCGAGAAAATACCCGAGGGTGTTTGCGGCGTGATCCGACAAAGTCGGATTTCACTGAAAACGGTAAAGCCGTTTTCCTTGCGTCATTCCGAAGCTACGCCGAGCTGCTTCGAGGCGTAGCGAGCGAATCTCGCCGTTTTTCCCAGGAAAACCATCGCTTGATGTTAGCACTCAACCGATTTATTAGGGATTAGCACTAAAAAATACGGCTACGCGCTATTTGCGACGATTGCACTACTTTGCCTTCCTCCGAGAGGAAGGGGGACCACGAAGTGGTGGAAGGAGCCTGCGCCTTTATGGAACAAGCGCTTGTTATATTATGCGCGCACTCTCCTTCCGTCACGGCAAGCCGTGCCA
>JAZQDD010000005.1:0-3690 GCA_045546615.1 Eubacteriales bacterium
TTTATCGGGATCATATCCGATAGCCGTAATATAGTTGGTAAGCGCGTCAAGCCAGACGTACGTTACGTGCTTGGGGTCGGATGGCACGGGAATACCCCAAGTAAACGACGTACGGGAAACGCAAAGATCCTGAAGCCCGGGCTTGAGGAAGTTATTGATCATTTCCTTTTTACGAGCCTCGGGCTCAATAAAATCGGGGTGATCCTCTATATATTGTATGAGCTTATCTGCGTATTTTTTCATATTAAAGAAATATGCCTCTTCCCTTGCCTGCTTTACAGGAGCGCCGCAGTCGGGGCATTTACCGTCAACTATCTGTGTATCGGTAAAGAAAGACTCGCAGGGGGTGCAATACCAGCCCTCATAGTAGCCCTTATAGATATCGCCTTGTTTTAAAAATCTTTCAAAAATTTTCTGAACCGCATCAACGTGGTAATCATCGGTAGTGCGAACAAAATAATCGTAGCTTACGTTCATTTTATCCCAAATGCCGCGGATAACTCCCGCAACGTTGTCAACATACGCCTGAGGCTCGATGCCGGCGGCGGCGGCGTGGTTCTCTATCTTCTGACCGTGCTCATCAGTACCCGTACAAAAGAAAACGTCATAGCCGCGCAGTCTTCTGTAACGTGCGATGGAGTCAGTAGCAATAGCCTCGTATGTGTTGCCTATGTGTGGCTTTGCGGAAGCGTATGCGATTGCAGTAGTAATATAATATTTAGGTTTATTCATAGTCGTTTTCTGCCTTTCTGTTTGTTTTATGTCATTTTATTTCTGTACCGCCAACGAAAACGCGTTGGATGGTGATCTTTTTGCCTATCTCATCCACTCCGCCAACAAGGAAGTCCGCACGAGCGCCCACTTTAAGTTCACCCACAATGTCAGAAACGCCAAGTTCAGCAGCAGGGTTAGCCGTTGCGCAAACAAGTGCGTCGGTTATTGAGATATTACAAAATCTTGATAGATTTTCCACAGCTTCAAGAAGGGAGAGCGTGCTTCCTGCGAGAGCCCCATCCGGAGTGCGCGCTATTCCATCCCGAACTATTGCAGGCGAGCCTGCGATATCGTAGTCGCCATCCGGCGAGCCCGCCGCCGCCATTGAATCGGTGATCAGAACAAGACGGCTGATTCCTATATTTCGATATGTCATTGCAACCATTTCGGGAGAAACGTGCAAGCCGTCACAGATGAGTTCGGCGTATCCGCCGCTATCGAATGCCGCAAGAACTGCTCCGCCGTCTCGGTGATGCAAGGGAGGCATAGCATTATATAGGTGCGTAAAGGAAACTTGCCATTTTTGATATGCTATCATTGCCGTTCTGTAGTCAGCTTCTGTGTGAGCAAGACCGAGAGTAACGCCCATTTCTCTGGCTGAATCAGCAAAACCGTCCTCGTCAAGCTCAAGCGCTGCGCTGATGTGCATGGGAAGTCCGCCTGCTTTGACAAGTGCTAAAAGCTCCTTTTTGTTCGGCTTGGCAAGCAGATGATTCGCGTGGGCGCCGCGCCTCTTGGGATTCAGATATCTTCCTTCGAGATGTACGCCGATAAAAGCTGCACCACCACTATCGGGGGGTATTTTTTTCACTTCACGGCAAGCTCGGAGTAGGTCGGGAAACTCGGCTGATGCGAGCGTGGGAAAAAGCGAGGTCGTGCCGGACATAGCATACGAATGCGCCATTTTTCGCATCATTTGGGCATCTGCGGTATTGAAGTCACCGCCCACTCTGCCGTGAGTGTGAGCATCAACAAGCCCCGGGAGGACACATGAGCCTACGGCATCTATCACGGCATCTGCGGGAGCATCGGCATCGTTGGATATTGCCGCTATCTCGCCATCACACACAAGAAGAGCGCCTCGTCGAAAGCTACGAATATCCGTGCGATATATTAGAGCATTTTTAATCAACGTTCGCAATTTCGAGCCTCTCCCCTTTGAAGAATTATATATAATTAATTATATCAAATTTTTATGAAAATTACAATAGATAAGAAGTAATTTAGCCCACTTTTGATCTTAAATTTCACAAAAAATAAAATATTAAGAAAGGCGTCACCGAAGCGACGCCCTTCCATATAGGGGTTATTCGTTTACCATTCCATCTCCCGGATTGTTGGGAACAATGGGAGCAATGATATAGTCTTTTACGGGAGTGAGATCAGCATTAGGATTCATGATCACATAGTAGTGCGTGGTGGTTACAGCTTCACCTTTGTCGATAAATTTCAAGGCTACGGCAATGTCATCAGATACACCGCTAATGACATAAACTTCGCCGCGCAGTTTTTCGGTGGCGGAAGTCCATTCACATGCATCATTTTTCCAACCTGCCGTTACGGAAACGTCCGCGATCTTATTGCCAATTTTGTCCTCGGCAATCACCTTGCCGCCAACATAGGTGGAGTAAGCCCCCCCCATCAACATTATAAACGTATCCTTTTTCGTAAAAAAGCTCATCATCGATAACGTGAACGGGATCCTCGCCGTCAAACATCATAGGTACAGCAACTGCAACTGCCATCAGCATTACTGCAAAGCAAGCCGCAATATAGCCCCATTTGAGCCAAGCGTTCTTTTTTACTACTTTTGCACGATTTGCTTCACTAACGAGATCATCATCGATATGACCTACAGCATTTACTATTCTCGGTGTTTTCATATTTCAATACCCTCCTTGATTAAAAAATCTTTTAGTTTAGTTCGAGTGTGATGCAACATATTCTTGACCTTACTTTCGGTGAAATCATAGCGTCTTGCAATATCACCAATTGAATCCAAGAAATAGTATTTGCGAACAAATACATCGCGGATTTCGCTTTTTTCATTTCGCAGAAAGTCGCTTATTAGTTTTCCAATATCCTCATCATTCACCCCATCCGCTATGCTCTCATCCGATAATACTTCAGCAAGCTCATCAATCGAAATAAGGATTGCTTGTGAACGTTTTTGTCGTGCCTGGGCTTCAAGTCGTTTGAACGATAGATTTCTTGTTATCTTACAAAGAAAAGCCATAAAGTTGTTTGGCCTTGCAGGTGGAATTGCGTTCCATACTCCAATATAGGTATCGTTTACGCATTCTTCCGAATCCTCGTTATTATTCAAGATGTTGTAAGCTACACTATGGCAGAGCTTTCCGTATTTGATATCCGTCTGTTTGATTGCTTCTTCATCCCGTTCAAAGTACAGTTCTATGATACTATGATCATTCAATGTTAGTCACCTCCTTAATTTGACCTAAAAGCGCTTTCACCTATTAAGTACGTTTTTTCGCCGTCGGTCTCAAAACTTTGAGAACTTTTATATTATATCATATTTTTATGAAAAAGCTTGAATCTAATGAGAATAGGATGCCGCTGAAACAACGCCCTAAAATTTCACTGTTTTTATTGTTTGATGTTTGCATTTTATTGCAACAGTTTGTCAATTGCTTTGGGAGAACTATTTCATATTTTATTAGCTTTAAATACATCTACAATTTACCGAGATGGTAATTAGGCCTATAAAGCAAGAACAAAATAAAAAAACAGCGTAGCTTTTTGCTACGCTGTTTTACCTGCCCATAGAAAACCGAATAAAGTTAAAAGTATGATTTAATCGAAACTCAAGAAATTTGTGTGAGAACTGCAAAGCAGTTCAAGCCCTCGGTCTATTAGTATCGGTCAGCTGAATACATTACTGTACTTACACCTCCG
>JAZQDD010000006.1:0-37695 GCA_045546615.1 Eubacteriales bacterium
AGTGTTGTCTTCCTAAGACCGCTTGGCCTCCGACTTGGGCAAAATCGCGGCTTCTGCATCTAACTGAATTATTGATGTGAGCAAGGATGATCGAAAAATCCGCGCAGGTCTACGGAATATCTTCCGCCCTCGTCGGGTTTAAAGCCGATAGCACCCACAAGGAGCTTATTATCCTCGGTTACGGGAGCATCGAAAAATGCCGTCTCGCCGCCGCATATCTCAACAAAAGACATTGCGGCCCGTCCAAGAACGAAAAGTGTTTGGAAATCCGCATCGCTCTTGCCGTCAAGCGAGGATATTATTCCGCCTTCGGGCTTCAGGGAAAATTGGCAAACGCCCATAAGCTCACCGTCCACGTATGCGCCGTAACATAGTAGAGTTTCGTGATATTGCGCTCCGCAAGCTATACATGCTGTTTCTTGTTCTTGTTTGGTCTGGATTGGAAGAACCTCTAACATTTAAAATCACTTCCTTAAATTAATAATCATTGTTGTGTGCGCTATCTCCGCCGGATTTTGCCATTCTGCGAAGAAATGCAACTTCTTCATCGCGTAGCTTGCGCCAGCTTCCGGGGGCAATGCCGTTTACAGATACACATCCGATTCGCGTGCGGCGCAGTCTTGTTACCTCAAGCCCCGCAATCTCACACATCTTACGTATCTGTCGGTTTCTGCCCTCAAGCAGAACCATTTCAAGGTGCGCCCCTTTATCGTTTGAGTCTATGAGTGCGACTTCGACAGGCATAATGGGCGAGCCGTCTATCTCAAGCGGTGAGCGTAAAAGCTCAAGCACCTTTTCATCTATTTTACCGCTTACGCTCACTCTGTATAGCTTTGGCACGTGGTGGCGCGGGTGCATAAGGAGATTGGCAAACTCGCCGTCATCGGTGAGAAGCAAAAGTCCTTCTGACGCCATATCGAGTCTTCCGATAGGGTAGAGCCGCTTGCCCGCATCGGCAACAAGCTCCGTTACTTGCTTTCGCCCCTTTTCGTCATTCATAGTGCAAACGTATCCGCGCGGTTTGTTCAGAGCGATGACGGTTTTGGGTTCGCCGCGCTTCAGTACGACACCGCGCCCGTTCCAGACCACTCTATCCTTATTGGGATCGACCTTGTCACCGAGCTTTGCAATGTTTCCGTTAACCTTGACGTGTCCCGCCTCGATCTCCCGCTCGGCGGCTCGGCGCGACAGAACGCCGCAGTCCGTGAAATATTTTTGAAGTCTTATCTTTTCCATGCGATTTTCCTTTTATTAAGAGCCGAAAATGCTTTTTATTTTTTGCCAAAGCCCCTTACTCGGTCTTTTGGCGGCGGAGTATTCCGTTATAATGGAAGTTACACCTATCGGGGTGTTCTCACAGTAAAAAATCACGCGCCCTACAGTAGCACCTGCGCTCACGGGAGCGATGAGCGTGCGCTCCATCTCTATTACATACGTTATTTCGCCATGCTCGGAGCGGAGGATAGCCAATGGTTCAGAGGCGCAAACGCACCGAAGTGATTCTTGCTCGCCGCCCGCGACAGCTACCGAAAGCTCTCTGTCGACGGTGAGCCGCACGGAGCAAAGCTGCCCAAAGCCCGCATCGAGAAGCGCGGTGTGATCCTGCCAATCGTCGGGATCGGCAAGAGTGACCGCAACAAGACGAACGCCTTTGCGCTCTGCCGCGGAAACAAGGCACCTGCCGCTTGCGCGCGTGTATCCTGTTTTACCGCCAAGCGAGCCTTCGTATGAGCGAAGCAGACGGTTGTGATTTACAAGCAATCGCGCCCCTTCGGGCCCCGATACTGTTGTTTTATATGTTGCACATATTTTTGAAAACGCCTCATTTTCAAGTGCTTCTGCCAAAATCAGCGCAAGATCCCCCGCCGTTGTATAATGTCCCTCGGCATCAAGCCCGTGCGGGTTGATAAAATTGGTATTTTGCAGTCCAAGCTCCTGCGCCTTTGCGTTCATAAGAGATGCAAAAGCTTCGGTGCTTCCCGAAACGGCAATGGCAACCGCGGTTGCGGCATCGTTGGCAGATTCGAGCATAACGCAATACAGAAGCTCCTCAAGCGTTAACACCTCTCCTTCGGCAAGGTATACCGACGAGCCTTCGACTCCTACCGCCTCGGTAGGTATAACTACCTCGTGAGACAGCGGCAGATTTTCAATGGCTACAAGAGTCGTCATCACCTTTGTCGTGCTTGCGGGGCTCATTCTCTCGTTTTCGTTACGCGACCAAAGCACCCGACGGTTTCCGTCGCTTGCATCAAGCAGTACTGCGGCGCTTGCGGAGACCGCAGGCGCGTCAAACGGCGGTGCGGAGCAGAGCTGTGCGGGAGTTTTGGGGGCTGTGCCTGCATCAGTATCACAGGAGGCCAAAACGAGCGACAGCGAAAAAACGATGAGCAAAGCAAAAATGCGGCGAAAAGCAGACATAGCATACCTCGATATAATTTAAACTGATAAATTATATTGAGGAACGCGCTTATCTATTACTCTGCGGTTTCCTCGGCATCGGAGTTTTTCTTTGAGAATATCTCCTTTACCTTTTCGATTATGGCGGGACTGCGTTCAATTACGTCAGCGACCTGTTCGATGGGGCCGGGAGCTTGTGTTGCTCCTACGTTGATCATATCAACGCATCCGTCCGCGGAGATGGTAAGAAAGCATACGGGAGTGATGGACAGTCCCGTTCCGCCGCCGCCGCCAAAGTTTTTCAGGCGTGCTTTGACAGCTTCTTCGTTTTTGCCCGAGTAGTCAAGTCCGCCCGAGGCAAATCCCATTGATATTTTTGAAATCGGAATTATAGTTACACCTTGCGGGGTATTGATAGGCTCTCCCACTACGGTGTTTGCATCTACCATGGAGCGAATGCTCTGAAGAGATGTGCTGATTATATCCTGAAGCTTGTTTTCGTTTGCCATAACGATAAGATCCTTTCCTAAATAAAGTATGCTTTTATTTCATATTCCGCACGTATGCAAACAACGTGCTAAAAAGAACGTCAAAAATCTGCCAGACGCGCAAAGAGAATCCTATTTCGATATCTGCTTGGGTCTTTTCCGAGAGATAGTCCGCGCGTATGTCAACGTCGGATCTGACGGGCGAACGCAGAGTGCCTGCCGAGTCAAGAAAAGCGGCAATGTAGGCAACGCTTTGCGAGACCGCACCGTAAAGAATTGCTGTTGATGCGGCATCTCCCGTTGCGACGTGAATGTGCAGGCGCGCGACTCGCACACGAAGGTGCTTTGAGAACCGTTTGACAGCAGTACCCACGATGTCCTTTATCATTGATAGCGTTTCAGCAATCGGACGTTTTTCTGTCTTTGCGGCGGTATGCTGTTCCTTTCGCAGCTTCTTTTTTGAAGCCTTGGCATTTGCCTTGGCTTGCTTTTTCAGCTGCTTTTTTTTCATTTTTGCACGCTTTTTCGGAGAATAATCCGAGATGCGTATTTTTTTCTCTTTTTTCGGGAGAATCTTTATCGGAATGCCTAATATGCGCACCTTGATACCAAGCGCCTCGCCGTAGCTTATTACGACCTCGCCGCGTATCATCATAAGGGCGATTATAAATAAAATGATTCCCCCGATGATATAAAGGGCTAACAAGGGCGATCACCTCCCTTAAAAATTAGTGTGATTTATTCTTCCTCTGCCGTCTCGCCATCCTGCTCACTTTGCTCCGAGAGGGCGTCAACCGCGGCAAGCACGCTTTCAGCCTCGGGGAGCTGGGAAATATCCTCAAGTCCGAAAATACGCAGGAATTTTTCGGTAGTGCCGAGCAACGACGGTCTGCCGGGCGCATCAAGTTTTCCGACGGTCTCGATAAGCTCTTTATCCATAAGTGAGCCAACGGCGTACGCCGAGTCAACGCCTCTGACCGTGTCGATAAAGGAGCGCGTAACGGGCTGGTTATACGCAATGATAGCAAGCACCTCAAGGGATGATGCCGAGAGGTTTCCGCCTCGGCGTATGCCGAGAGCCTCTCTTATATACGGCGCATAATCCTCTCGTGTGCAGAGCTGGCAGGAGTCCTCGAATACAAGCATCATAATGCCGCGCGTAGCATCGGAATTATATGATGAAGCAAGATGCTCCGCCATTCTTTTCGTGTCGCGGGGCGTGAGTGAAAGCACCTCCCCGATCTTTTCATATTTTACGGGGTGTCCTGCGGCAAAGAGTATTGCCTCAAGCGCGCCTTCAAGCTGTTTTATTTCTGTCAATTTTTCTATTTGTTCCATCATTTCACCTCATTTGTCAGGAATCGTAGTCGCTGCTGTCGAAATCGTCCACGAGATTGCCCGAATAATCGGGATTTACAGCAAAGCAGGAGTCAAGCCCGTGGAGATTTTCGAATTCATCCTCTTTTTCAACGAGGATAAGACGGCGCATACGCACAAGCTCAAGCACGCCAATGAATATCGCCACAAGATCGGGGCGGCTGTCGGCATCGTCAAGAAGTTCTCCGAGTGACGGCTTTGCTCCGTCTGTCTCGAAATGCTTCATAATTCCGAGTATTTTCAGATGAACGGGAATAATTGGCCGCGCAACGATGGGGCGTACCAGCTTATCTGCAACGTCCTCTATACTGCGAGTATATGTCAGCATACGGCGCATGGCATCGTAGAGCACGGCGGGATCCTGATCTGCAACATAGGTCTTATCAATGCTTATTTCATCGGTGTCCTTCGCCATTCTTCCGCTATACGTTTTGTATCGCTCGCCAAGCGCGACAGCAGCCTTCTTTGCGGCGGCGAGCCTTGCGATAGCCTCGGCAAGTCGCGCTCTCGGGTCTTCTTCCTCGGGAGTTTCGCGCGGCAGGAGCATTTTGCTTTTTATTAGCATAAGTTCACTTGCCATATTCAGAAATTCAACCGCAAGATCCATGTCCATCTCTTGCGCGGCGGCGATGTATTCAACGTACTGATCGCATATCAGGGAAATGGGGATGTCCTCGATCTGCACCTTGTTTTTGTGAATAAGATTCAAAAGCAGGTCGAGAGGCCCTTCAAATTTTTCAAGCTTATATGTGATTATATCGTCCATATATAGTAAAAGTCCTTTCGCCGTCAGCCGAAAAACGGTATCAGCTCGACGATAAAATAAAGTCCGTTGAGGATAAAAGATGTGATCTTCGAAAGAGGCAGAGTGAGCATGCCCGACCACAAAAGCAAAAGCAGAACAAGCATAATATGTCTTTCGTATTTCATTATTCCGAAATACCACTTTGTAGGCATGAAAATATATGCCACTCTCGAACCGTCAAAGGGCGGGATGGGGAGCAGGTTGAATACCGCAAGCATGACGTTGAGGCTTGCACCCATCTGGAAAAACATTAAAAATAGCGAAACGAAATAGAAAAGCCGCTGGCTTGCAAATATCTGATCAACGAATTGAAGGGCGATCGCGTTGGATATTTCAAAAAGCAGAATGAACACAAGCGCCAAAAGAAGGTTGGAGACGGGGCCTGCGGCGGCGGAGAGAGCCATATCCCTGCGAGGCTTTTTGAAATTACGCGAGTTTATCGGAACGGGCTTTGCCCAGCCGTAGCCGAAAAGGAGCATACAGGCAAAGCCTATGGGGTCAAGGTGCTTTGATGGATTCAGCGTCAGCCTTCCGAGATTGTACGCAGTCCTGTCGCCGAGCTTTTTTGCTACCCAGCCGTGAGCGCATTCGTGTATCGTAAGGGAGAAGAGAATGATGGGAAGGATCAGAAGAAGGTGAACGATATAGTCCCTCATTCCGCTTGACCCATTGAGTAAAAGGTGTTTGAACATAACGTCTCCTTAAATATTTGCGGCAGAGAGTATCTCTCGCCAAAGCTCATCCTTGCCCTCTCCTGTTTTTGATGAGAAGGGGATTATCTTTACTCCTTCCGGAATTTCGGGGGTGGCGCAAAGAGCTTCGATTGCTTTTGTCCGATTGGTTTTATTCGGTTTATCAGCTTTCGATGCAACTACTACGAAAGGAATTTCCATTTGCGAAAGATACGTCAGCATCATCTTGTCATCAGCCGTTGGGCCAACCTCAAGGTCGACGAGCTGGACTGCGAGCTTTAAAAGGTCAAAGTTCGGGTTTTTGGTAAAATATCCGTCCGTTATTGCAGACCACTGCTTTTTGTCCGATGCGGCGCGGCGCGCAAAGCCGTACCCGGGCAGGTCAACGAGCATCAGCTTTGAGTCGATGTCATAGAAATTGACCGTTATCGTTTTTCCCGGTGACGAGCTGACTCGAGCAAGCGAGCGTCTGCCGAGCAGAGTGTTTATCAGTGAGCTTTTGCCCACGTTTGAGCGTCCCGAAAAAACGACCTGCGGTTGGGGCTTTGACGGGAATTGATCTATTCTGCCTGCCGAAATAAACAGCGAGGCTTTTTGAAGATTGAGAGCCATTTTTACCTCTTATTATCCTTGCCGCGTATAACGGGGGCGTTATGCGGCTTTTGCGGAATAAATATAGTTTCTGTTTTGTCATAGACGGCGCTCTCTGCCGCTGTACCGCTTTTTGAAAGCGCAACGGCAAGAACGTCCTTGGCATATTTGCACGGAACGAACGTGAGCTTTTCCTTGACCTCGGAGTCTATCTCGTCAAGGTTTGAAAGATTTTCCTCGGGTATCAGCACAGTGCTGACACCTGCGGCGTAAGCAGCCATGGTTTTTTCACGCAGACCGCCGATGGCAAGCACGCGTCCCGTCAGAGTTACCTCACCCGTCATAGCAACGTCTTGACGCACGGGTATGCCAGAAAGTGCGCTGACAAGCGCGCACACCATAGTAACTCCTGCGGAAGGGCCGTCCTTGGGGACTGCGCCTTCGGGGACGTGGATATGTATATCCCGCGTTTTGTAAAAATCGGCGGGAATGCCGTATTCGGATGCGATGGAGCGCACGAAGGTGAGTGCCGCGCGTGCAGACTCCTTCATTACGTCACCGAGCGAGCCTGTAAGCTCGAGTTTTCCCGTGCCGTCGAGCACGGCAACCTCTACCTTTAACATATCTCCGCCCATTTCCGTGTACGCGAGACCGTTTACAACGCCCACAAGATCGTTGCCGCTTATCTTTTCGGGTTTGAGCTTTCTGCCGCCGAGATAGGATTCTATATCAGATCTGTCTATCTTCACGGTTTTTATCTTTCCGTCGCTTTCGATGATCTTGCGTGCCGCCTTACGGCAAAGCTGTGCTACGGTTCTTTCAAGATTACGCACACCTGCCTCGTGAGTGTAGCAGTCTATAAGCTCGTATACCGCCTCGTCGGTCATCTTCACCGTGCGGCGAGAGAGGCCGTGGCGTTTTAGTTGCTTGGGAATGAGATGCTGTTTGGCTATCTCGAGTTTTTCGCGGCGCGTGTAGCTTGACAGCTCAATTACTTCCATTCTGTCAATAAGGGGGCGGGGAATGGTGTCAAGCGTATTTGCGGTAGTGATAAACACGCAGTCGGATAGGTCAAAGGGCAGTTCCACAAAATGGTCGCGGAAGCTCTTGTTTTGCTCGGGATCAAGCACCTCAAGCATTGCGGATGCGGGATCTCCGCGCGAGTCGGAAGAGAGCTTGTCGATCTCATCAAGAAGAATGAGAGGGTTTTTCACCTTCGCCTGAATGAGCGCGTTGATGATCCTACCGGGCATTGACGCTACATAGGTCTTTCTGTGTCCGCGTATATCGGACTCGTCGCGCACACCGCCGAGAGATACGCGCACGTATTTTCTGTTCATCGCGCGTGCGATAGATTCGGCAATGGATGTCTTACCCGTACCGGGAGGGCCTACAAGACATATTATTTGGTTGCGAAGTGAGGGATTAAGCTGTTTTACAGCCAAAAATTCAAGAATGCGCTCCTTGACTTTGAAAAGACCGTAGTGATCGTCGTCGAGTATCTTCTTTGCCGCAGAAACGCTTACTCTGTCGCGGGTGGCGGCGTTCCACGGTATTTCAAGCACCGTTTCTATATAAGTACGTAAAACAGTGGCTTCTGCAGAGCCGAATGGCGTTCTTGAGAGTCTGTCATTTTCCTTCAGGAGCTTTTCCTCGATCTCCTCGGGGAGCTTGGCTTCCTTTATTTTGGATGTGAAATCGTCGGGATCGTCCTCCTCGCCAAGCTCATCCTCGATGACCTTGAGCTGCTCACGCAGGTAGTATTCACGCTGGTTTCTTGCGATATTGCCGCGCGTGCGTTGCTGTATCTCTTGTTCGCATTCAAGCAGAATGCATTCGTTGTTTATTATCTTAATGAGGAGCGTCGCACGCAGGTATGGATCGAATTCCTCAAGAACGGACTGCTTGTCAGCGGTGCGGACGAGAACTGCCGACGCTACGAAGTCGGAAAGCAAGGAGATATCGTCGATCCCCTTTACGGCAAGGCGTATAGCTCCCGTTATGTTTTGGAGATATTCGGTCATGCGGTCGAGAGCGGCGCGTATCTCACGCGCATACGCCTCGCCGCGAATACCGCCGCCGTCGGGAAGCTCCACCGTCTTTGCCATTACCGATGCGGTTATTAGGTCTCCCGTCTTGTAGTATTCCTTGACGGTCGCTCTTTGTCGGCACTCGCAAATAAACCTTACGGAGGGGGCTTTGTCCGTTCCGTTTTTCGTGCTTTGGCGTATTCTTGCCACCGTTCCGACGGAGTGAAGCTCGTCGGGGGCAGGGGAGTCCTCGGTGGGCTTTTTGGTGCAAACGAGCAGTACGAGCATTCCCGATGCGCTTGCGGAATCAAGCGCGGCTACCGCGGCGGGATCCTCGGACTCAAAATCTATTGGAATGTTTGGAAAAGCGACTGCGTCGTGCAACGGCACGACGGGCAGAGTCAGCTTTTCGGCTTTTTCTATGTATTGGGACATATCTATTTCCTTTCAAAATTATGAACTATCATTGGGATATAATATCCGATTATAATATTATAGCACAATTTTTAAAAAATTTCTACGATTTTAATAAATAATATATAAAATTTCTGAAAACACGCAAAAAAAGACGGGAAAAACTCCCGCCGAAATAAAAAAGCAACAACGGCGACCGATCCATGCGTGTTTTCATATCATAAGCTTGATATTTCGCAAGAAAGGGTGACCGTTGTGCATTCGAGGCCGATGGCGGATTGTTACCCGCTTCTCGTGAGGACATTATACACCATTTTTTGAGGTTTGTAAATTATGAGTTTTGACAAATCTTGTGTCAAAATTTCGTGCAAAAATCCCAAAGTAGAAAATTTCACTCGAAAAAGGATGAATTTCTGTACATTTTTACAATGACATTCAGAACGACATTTCCTTATTTTTACTTTTAAACAAAAAACCACCGTATTTATGCGTTTTGCACAATATTTGCCATGATTATTTCCACAGTTTGTCAGAAAAGTGCAAAAAGCTATTGACAATTTTGCTTTGGCGTGATAAAATTATAGCGTAAATGGTTTTTTCAAAAAATATATAGTGAGGTACATAATTAAAATGAAAAAACGAATAGTATCGACTATTTTAGCTGTTGTTATGGTGCTTGCATCGCTCATCGTCGTTGCTCCTACGGCATCTGCCGCTACGGGTTACGACCGCGGTTATACCGAGGGCGCAGGCGGCACGGGAAAGGTCGTTTCCAAGGGTATCGATATTTCCGAATGGCAGGGAAGTAGTTTTAACTTTACTGCCCTTAAGAACTGCGGATACGATTACGTTATCCTTCGTTGTGCAACAGGTTATCAGAGCGCAACATACGTAGACCCTACGTTTGAGTCAAACTATACACGCGCAAAGGCTGCAGGTCTCGGCGTCGGCGTGTATTACTATTCTTACGCTTCCACGGTTGCCGGCGTGCAGAAGGAGATGACTCATCTTCTCAGCGTTATAAAAGGAAAGCAGTTTGAGTATCCTGTTTATTTCGATTTTGAAAATAGTACTGTCAAAAGTAATATCGGCTCAAGTGTTACCACGGCAAAGAACCTTTGCTACGCCGCGCTTGACGCTATTGCCGAGGCAGGCTTCCTTGCGGGTCTTTATGGCTACGCGGGTTGGTTCGATCCTCAAGCCAAATATAATGGCTGGTTCGCAAGTGGCGTTGCCGAGATCGCAAAGAAATACGATGTTTGGATAGCAAACTACTACAGACCTACCGATGAAACGAGCTATGCTTGGGATCACCCATATAGCGTGAACTATCCTACTGCTTATGGTATGTATCAGTATTCCTCCGACGGTAACAGCACGCTTAAGGCTAACGTTTACAACGGAAAGCTCGACCTTAACGTTTGCTACAAGGATTACCCCGCTATCGTTAAGAAGTACGGCTTCAGCGGATACGCCGCAGAGGGCACTCTGACCACCGAGGACTACGTTCCTTACGGCGAGACCTCTACTGCAAGCTGGTCTGCTGTTGCCAACGCGTCTTCTTATAAGTACAGCGTTACTCTTTACGATTACGATTGGAGCGAAACCACCGCACAGGTCGTTTATTCGGGAACTACCGCGGCGCAGTCCATCACCATTCCCGCACAGAGCACGGGTTGCTATATGAAGGTGGAGGTCACCGCCAGCAACTCCAGCGTTCCCATGGTATCCTACTCCCGCCTCGGCGCCGGTAAGGAATATATAACCCTTAGTGCCGTAAACGGTAGTATAAATGCTTCAAACAGTATGATAATTACCTCGTCACAAGCGGCAACGAGCCCTGTATATTGGCTTGTATGCTTATGCTCACCGCAGGGGGATGGAGTATATAAGGTAACCAAGCGTTGGGAAAACGAAACGTGGGATAAAGCGGCAAAGGCTACCGGCAACGACGTCCTCTTTGCTATCCACATGGATTACGCAAACTTCGATTACGCCAATACCAATTTTGCCGTAGGCAAGACCGTTACTATCGCGGGTGTCAGCGGCACGTCGCTTCTGAGTATGCCCTATATTACTCTCGGCACTGCAATGCCCGTCAAGTCCGTGCCTCTTGCTCCCTCCGACTCCACGCTTTCCATCAGCGGAACGTGCGTTAAGGGCGTTAGCGCAGGTGCAAGCGTCAGCGATTTTGCTTCATCCTTCAACTACGACGCTTCAAGCATCGTTGTAAAGAATGCAACGGGTGCGGCCGTTACTGCCGGCAACCTTGCCACGGGTTACACCGTAAGCCTTGTTGTCAACGGTTCCGTTGTTGAAAGCTACGCAGTCGTAGTCAGCGGCGATATCAACGGTGACGGACGCTCTACCGCGGCTGATGTTCTTACCGTGGCTATGAAGCTTAAGAATCAGGCAACCCTTTCGGGTGCGTACCTGTCCGCCGCAGACGATGACGGATCGGGTGCTGTTGATTCAAATGATTATCTCGCAATAAAAGAACTTGTAGATTAAATTTCGAGGGGTTGTCTGCGATCCGCAGGCAACCCCTTTATATATGAAAAGGTCAGACAGATGAAAAAAATTATTTCAATGATTTTAATATTGCTCTCTCTGCTTCTCGCCGCTTGCGGTCAAACGCTTTCGGCGTCCGCTACGGGCGATAATGGTTATGGGCGAGGATATGACGAGGGTATGGCGGGAAAAGGCAAAAAATTCGCTATGGGACTTGATATTTCCGAGCATCAAGGGGACAGCTTTGATTTCGCCGCCGCAAAATCGGCGGGCTTTGACTACGTCATTCTTCGCTGCGGCTTTTCATCAAGCCCCAAGAGCGGTGCGCGAATGGACAATCATTTCGAGCGAAACTACACCGCCGCGCGTGAGGCGGGGCTTGATATAGGCGTGTACCTTTATTCTTACGCGGGTACGCTTGACGAGGCCAAGACCGACCTTGCTAATTTCCTTAAATATATAGAGGGGAAAAAGTTTGAATATCCTGTGTATTTGGACTTTGAAAATAACGCCGCAAGGGAAGAAATGGGCTCGGATCCCGAGGTAGCCAAGCAGATCTGCCTTACCGTGCTTGATGGACTTGCCGAGGCGGGGTATCTTGCGGGGCTTTACAGCTACGCGGCGTGGACTGACCATAATTTCAACGGTTGGTTTGCCGACGGCGTCGACGTGATAGGTGAGAAGTACGATTTTTGGATGGCTAACTATTCAAAAAATGACGGAACACTTAATATAGATAACGCTACGAGATATTCCCAAAAATACGGTATGCATCAGTATACTTCTGCGCTTAAGATAAACGGATACTCGGGCAATCTTGATGCCAATATTTGCTTTAAGGACTACCCTGCGATAGTGCGTGCGTACGGCTTCAACGGATACGAGGCGGAAGGCGTGGAAAACGTTGAGTTCAAGGCGGGCGGAGAAATAAAGGACCTTGAGATAGTCGTCGACACCTCGACGGCGGGGTGGTACAGCATTTCCGGCTCTCTCGGTATGCGCCGTGTGAGAATGGGACCGGACGCGTCCTACGATATTCTCGACCCCGTGGGGGACGGTGTGCCGTTCTACGTTTTGGGTACGTACAATGGCTGGGGAAAACTCGACGTAAATGGCAAAGAGGGATGGATCAAAATGGAAAACGCCGTTGCCGCCAAAGCTCCCGAAAACAGCGAGGCGGAAACTACTCCTGCAGATACTACTGCCGCCGCCGAAACGAGCGGGTGCGGAGCTGTGAGCTTGAGCGCGTTTGTATCTTGCGCCGTTGCTTTGCTTATTGCCAAACGCAAAAAAGAAGATTAAAATCAAGTCAGGAAACGTCTGCGGGCGTTTCCTGAAAAAATCAAAAAAATTCAAAAAAACTATTGACACCGCTTTGAAAAAGTGGTATAATACATCGAAATCAAAGAAGAACGCTCCGTTCTCACCCTGCCGCGCGGCGAGCAGGCGTTAATAAACGACACCCTTTGGGGAGATTGTGCGCGGAGAGTTTTTCCGTGCCCTTTTTATTTTCCGGAGGTGAATCAAAATAGCAGCCAAAGAAACTTTACTCAACGAGAACATTCGCTTTAAAGAGGTCAGAGTTATCGGTCCCGACGGTGACCAGCTCGGTATTATGAGCTCTGATGCCGCATGCACGGCGGCGTATAATCAGGGGCTTGATCTCGTTCTCATTTCCCCCAATGCTCAGCCACCCGTATGCCGTATAGTCGACTACGGAAGATATCGCTTTGAGCAGGAAAAGCGCGAGAAAGAAGCGAAAAAGAAGCAGAACATTATCGAGGTTAAGGAGGTTCAGCTGTCCTGCCGCATCGAAACACATGATTTCGAGACGAAGGTAAAGCACGCTGTAAGATTCCTTAGCGATGGCAACAAGGTCAAGGTAGTGCTTCGTTTCAGAGGTAGAGAGATGAGCCATCAGGAGCGCGGTAAGGAGGTCCTTGAGCAGTTCCGTGAGGCGGTTAAGGAATATGGCACGGTCGATAAGATCCCCGTTCTTGACGGCAGACTTATGACCATGATAGTTTCGCCTTTGAAAAAATAAACAGGCAACACGGCGTAAACCGTAAGAACAAGTAAAGAAATATTAAGTTAAGGAGATAAAACAATGGGAAAAATCAAAACTCATAAGGCTTCTGCCAAGCGTTTTTCCGTTACCGGTAACGGCTTGGTAAAAATGAATCACTCGCACCATCGCCACAAACTTGGCATCAAGGATCAGAAGAGAAAGAGACATCTTCGCTCCGGCACTTACGTTGAGGGCAAGGTAGCATCTAATATCCGCGTTCTTATCAACAAGTAAGAAAGTAACAGGAGGTATTGAACAATGGCAAGAGTTAAAGGCGCAATGATGACGCGCAAGAGAAGAAATAAAGTTCTGAAAGCAGCCAAGGGTTACTGGGGTTCCAAGAGCAAGCACTTTAAGATGGCTAAACAAGCCGTTATGAAGAGCGGTAACTACGCTTTCATCGCCCGTAAGCAGAAGAAGAGAGATTTCCGCCGTCTGTGGATCGCGCGTATCTCCGCTGAAGCTAAAGTCAACGGAATGAACTATTCCACCTTTATCCACGGTCTCAAGAAGGCTGGCATCGACCTTAACCGTAAGATGCTCGCTGAGATCGCGGTTGCTGATAAGGCTGGCTTTGCAGCACTTGCAGAGCAGGCTAAAGCAGCTCTCTGATCTATTATAGTATAGTGACTGTCGCGAGCGCACGCCCGCGGCAGTCGTTTTTGTAAAATCATTTGAGGTGTTGATATGTCAAGTGAAGCCGTATATATAAGCTCGCGTCAAAACCCATACGTTATGCGTATAGCCTCTCTTTCCGATAACAAGGGAAGGGCACGCGAGGGGCTTTTTAAATTCAGCGGGTTCAAGCTTTTTTCGGAGGCTGTTGCCTGTGGGCTGGTAATAGAGCGTGTTATCTTGCGCGAAGATGTTGAGGGAAGGCTGGGCGGAGAAGTGCGCCGCATCATGCCGAATGCGGATATCTGTGTTTTTTCCGAATCCGCTTTCGATAAGGTCAGCGATGAAAAATCGCCCGAAGGTATAATAACTGTTGCAAAACATATTGACAAAATCGCAAAAATTGCTACAATAAATAATATAGCGAATCTTTTGCCGTCGGAAACTACTGTCATAGCGCTTGAGTCATTGCGCGATCCGGGCAACCTCGGAACGATCATTCGCTCTGCGGCGGCGTTTGGCGTGGATACTCTTGTTTTGTCCTCCGATTGCGCGGACGTTTATAATCCGCGTACTATAAGAGGCGCGATGGGCGCACTTTTTTCCAGACGTATATTGATAACAGACGATTTGCCTGCGTTTATAGAAAAGCTCTCAAACAGCGGCAGACGCACTATCGCGGCAACTCTCTCTCCCGACGCCGTTCTGCTTGGCGACGTCGGACTCTCAAGGAGTGACTGCATCGTTATAGGAAACGAGGGACACGGTCTATCCGACCAAACGGTAAAGGCTTGCACAAATGCCGTCATTATTCCAATGCGGAGCGGCGTAGGAGTGGAATCACTCAACGCGGCAACGGCGGCATCAATATTTATGTGGGAATTAACTAAAAATGAAGGACGTTCTGTATGACGCTTGGCTGACGACCGTATTACCTGCGGGAGGAAGCGAGTACAAAAAGCTCTTTAGCTATTTTACCGATGCTTATGAGATATATCGGGCAAACGAGGCAGAGCTTGAAGCGGCGGGAGCTTCTGCAAAGCTTGTATATGCTATGCGAAGCAAAGACCTTGACCGCGCAGCCAGAATAACCGAATACTGTAACCGTCAGGGCATAGAGCTTATTACTTGTTTTGATAAGCGTTATCCGCAAAGGCTGGCGAGCATTCAAGCGCCGCCGTTTGCTTTTTACGTAAAGGGTAATATGCCCGATATCGACTACGGATTCAACGTTGCCGTTGTCGGAACTCGAAAAATGAGCGAATACGGAATGAAGAGTACGTATAAACTATCATACGAACTCGCAGCCGCAGGTGCTCGAATTATAAGCGGAATGGCACTTGGTATTGATTCCGTTGCCGCCTGCGCCGCAATAGAAGCGGCGGGAAGTACGCTTGCCGTGATGGGATGCGGACTTGACCGCGCGTATCCGCCCGAGCACAAAAGGCTTATGGAGATCATAGCCCAAAACGGAGCTGTTTTTAGTGAATTTCCTCCCGGAACTCCTCCGGCGAGAACTAATTTTCCAATCAGAAACCGAATAATGAGCGGGCTTTGCCAGAGCATTCTTGTTGTAGAGGCGGGAGAGGGCAGCGGCGCTCTTATCACCGCAAAAGAGGCAATAAGGCAGGGAAGAGCCGTGTATGCCGTTCCGGGACACATCGATTCCCCTACGTCTTGGGGTGTTAATTCTCTGATACACGCAGGTGTACGAGTTGCCCTTGGCTCGGGTGATATACTTGAGGACGCGCAGGAGCTGTATGGCAATTTTTTCAACGAGGGTGCGTATGCCCATGCCCAAGGGCGTTCTGCCTACCGTGACGGTGTGCTTGAAAAATACGGTGTCGCATCGATTTACTCTGACAAGCCGTTGGCTAATGCTGTTGTAAAAAAGAAAAAGAGTCTGCCGCAGTCGCAGGTTGCGACTACGCTTGCCCCGCCGCCTGTGAAAGAGGAGAAGCATGAGGTGATAGCGGGACTCAGTACCGATGCGCGCCGCGTGCTTGAATATATGCCCGTGGGTGGGGCGGTACCGCTCGATTATTTTGAAAAATTGGAATTTTCATCAGCCCAATTGACAAGAATACTTTTCGGACTTGAGCTTTCGGGAGCTGTAAGAAGCGCACCCGGCGGAACGTACGTCCGTCTTAAATAAAGAAAGGTAACATCATCGCATATGAAAAATCTCGTTATCATAGAATCTCCGCCCAAGGCGCATACCATACAGAGTTGTCTTGGACAGAATTATAAGGTTGTTGCATCCAAGGGACATGTAAAGGATCTTCCTAAAAGCACCTTTGGAATTGACATAGATAATGATTTCGCCCCGCATTATATTAATATTCGCGGTAAAGGCGATCTCATCAAGGAGCTTAAAAAGGAAGCCAAGAACGCAAACAAGGTCTTTCTCGCAACCGACCCTGACCGCGAGGGTGAGGCTATTTCGTGGCATCTCGCATCCGCGCTTGATCTCGATCCTGCCAGAACCTATCGCGTTACTTTCAACGAGCTTACAAAATCTGCTATAAAAACGGCGATAAAAGCGCCCCGACAGATAGATATGAATCTTGTAAACGCTCAACAGTCCCGCCGTATACTCGACAGAATAGTTGGATACAAGCTCAGCCCCCTGCTTTGGAAAAAGGTTCGCCACGGCTTGTCCGCGGGACGCGTTCAGTCCGTTGCTACGAGGCTTGTTGTTGAGCGCGAGGAGGAGATCCGCGCGTTTGTTCCCGTTGAATATTGGACGGTTGCGGCAAAGCTTATGGCTAACGGAACCGAATTTGCCGTTCGCTATTTTGGCGACAGCACAACGGGTAGCAAGGTAAAGCTGAATAGCGAGGCGGAGGCGATGGCTGTAGTCAACGCCGTAAAGGGCAAGAGCATGACTGTCAAGTCTGTCAAGCGCGGTGTCAAGTATAAGACTCCCGCCCCTCCGTTTACGACCTCTACGATGCAGCAGGAGGCTTCGCGCAAGCTCGGATTCCAGTCTGCGAGAATAATGCGCACCGCGCAAGAGCTTTACGAGGGTATAAATCTCGGCTCCGCAAACGGCGGAACACAGGGTCTTATAACCTATATGCGTACCGACTCCCTCCGAGTTGCTGCCGAGGCACAGGATGCGGCACGCGCCTTTATCGCGGAAAAATACGGCGAGAGCTATTGCCCGCAAAATCCGCGTGTGTATAAGACCAAATCGACCGCACAAGACGCTCACGAGGCTATCCGTCCCACAAGACCGACGCTCGCGCCCGCTGATGTAAAGGCGTATCTTACCCCCGACCAGTTCAAGCTCTATAAGCTGATATGGGAAAGATTCGTGGCAAGCCAGATGGAGTCCGCCAAGCTTGATACATTGAATGTTGATTTTGACTCGGCAGGACATCTTTTCCGCACGGGCGGATACACGGTAGCATTTCAGGGCTATATGGCAGTCTACGAGGAATCTCTTGATGATTCGAGAAAGAATGCCGATGAGCTTGATGATATAAAAAATATCAGGATTCCCGATTTAGGCGAGGGTGAAACTCTTCCCACCACCGACGTTAGTGCGGACAGACATTTTACCGAGGCACCGCCGAGGTATACCGAGGCAACGCTTATTAAGGTTCTTGAGGAGAAGGGGATCGGAAGACCGAGTACCATAACCCCCACGATTACCACTATTATTGCTCGCGAGTATGTGCGCCGTGAGGGCAAGTCGCTCGTCCCCACACAGCTTGGCGAGATAACCACGGCTCTTATGAAATCGGAGTTTGCCGATATCGTTGACTATAAGTTTACCGCCAATATGGAGGATAAGCTTGACGGTATCGAGAATGGAGATACGTCGATGGTAAGCGTGCTTTCGGAATTCTGGGCGGATTTTGAAAAGGAGCTTAAAGCGGCAGAGGAAAAGCTCGGTCAGGAAAAGGCGGAGCTGCCCGCAGAGCTTACCGATATTATCTGTGATAAATGCGGCGCTACGATGGTGGTCAAGAGCGGTAGGTTTGGCAGATTTGCCGCTTGCCCCAATTATCCCGAGTGCAAAAATACCAAGCCGCTTGATAAAAACGGTGCGGTTGCGGAAAAGAAGCCCGCAGTAGTTGCGGATTTCAAGTGCGAGGTGTGCGGCGGTGACATGGTACAGCGACACGGCCCGTACGGTACGTTCTATGCGTGCGCAAATTATCCTAAATGTAAGTTTATCAAACAGCAGACTCGCACTCTTGACGTGCCCTGCCCCAAGTGCGGCGGAAAGATACTGATCAAGCAGGCGAGAAACAAATCCGTATTCTATGGCTGTGAGCATTATCCCGAGTGTGATTTTTCAAGCTGGGATGCTCCTACTGCCGAGAAATGCCCCAATTGCGGGAAGATGCTTTTCAGACGTAAGGGTAAGAACCCCGGTCTCGTATGCGCTGACCGCGCTTGCGGATATTTTAAAGAAGAGATCATTCCCGAAAACGATACTCCCGATCTTCCGCCTCCGCCGACCGATGCGGATGTCCCATTTTAAGTCATGAGCGATATCATGGTAAATGTTTACGGTGCAGGACTTGCGGGATGTGAGGCGGCGTGGCAGATAGCGAACCGCGGCGTAAAGGTTCGACTTTACGAGATGAAGCCGCATAAGCGTACCCCTGCCCATAAGACGGAAGGGTTTGCGGAGCTTGTATGCTCAAATTCTCTGCGTTCCGACAGCGTTACCAATGCCGTCGGACTTCTCAAGGAGGAGATGCGCAGAATGGGTTCTCTCATTATCGAGGCGGCAGATGCCACCCGCGTTCCCGCAGGCTCGGCTCTTGCGGTGGACCGCGATGCGTTTTCTGCATATATAACAGAAAAGATAGAGGGACACCCGAATATAGAGATAGTTCGCAAAGAGGTTTGTGATGTCCCCGAGGACGAGGTTACGATCATCGCAACAGGCCCTCTTACATCCGACGCTATGGCGGACTATATAAAGAACAGCCTTGGCTGTTCCGGACTTCATTTTTTTGATGCCGCCGCTCCGATAGTCGACGGCGCAAGCATCAATACAGACGTTGCTTTTTTTGCCTCACGCTATGATAAGGGAGATGCGGATTATCTTAATTGCCCCATGACAAAGGAGCAATACGATGCCTTCTACGAAGCGCTCGTTACCGCAAGAGAGGCAGAACTGCACGATTTTGACAAAAAAGAGCAGGGCGACTTTACCGTATTCGAGGGCTGTATGCCCGTCGAGGTAATGGCTCGCCGCGGAAGGGATACTCTGCGCTACGGACCGCTCAAGCCCGTTGGGCTTAACGATGTGCGCCATCCCGAGATAAAGGAATATTACGCCGTAGTACAGCTCCGCCGTGAGGATGCCGAGGGCACTATGTTCAATCTCGTCGGTTTCCAGACGCACCTTGCTTTCCCCGAGCAAAAGCGTGTTTTTGGTTTGATACCCGGGCTTGAGAATGCGGAATTTCTCCGTTATGGCGTGATGCATAGAAATACCTACCTTGATTCCCCCGGACTTCTTGACGCCGATTACTCCATGTTGTCGCGCGAAAATGTCTTTTTCGCAGGGCAGATGACGGGAGTTGAGGGCTACGTTGAATCGGCGGGATCGGGACTTATAGCGGGCATTTGCGCCGCGCGAAAGGCTCTTGGCTTGGAGCGCGTGCTGTTCCCGAACGTAACAATGCTTGGCGCTATGGCAAATTACGTTTGCCACGGAGGAAGCGGCAAATTTGTTCCAATGAATGCTAATTTTGGAATAATCCCACCCCTTGAAAACAGAGTAAAGGGCGGCAAGCTGGCAAAATATGCCGTTTATGCCGAGCGCGCCCTTACAGCGCTTGAGGATTTTAAGGAAAAATATGAGAATCATTATTGATTGTATGGGCGGCGACAAAGCCCCCCTTGAGGTAGTAAAGGGCGCGTATCTTGCGTCGCTTGAATATAACGCCAGCTTCATTCTTGTGGGCGATAAGGCGGCTATCGAGAGAATAGCCGCAGAAGAGCAGATAGATCTGCGCCGTTTTGATATCGTACACGCAAACAGCGTCATAGAGATGGAGGATGATCCCATTTCTGTGGTCAGAGCAAAGAACGATTCAAGCATGAGCGTTGCTCTGCGCTTGCTTTCCGAGGGAAAGGGCGATGCTGTCGTCAGCACGGGAAACACCGGTGCACTTTTTACGGGAGCTACTCTTATCGTCAGAAAGATAAAGGGCATTCGCAGAGCTGCGATCGCAAGCATTCTGCCCATGAATCCCCCTGTGCTACTCCTTGATTCGGGCGCTAACGTGACTGTTACCGACGAGTATCTTGAGCAATTTGCCATCATGGGCAGTATATATATGCAAAGAGTGTGTGGGCTTAGTGCGCCTCGCGTAGGACTTCTCAACAACGGAAGAGAGGAATGCAAGGGAACAGAGCTTCAGCTCAAAACTTATGCAAGACTGTCCGAGTCACCGTCGATAAACTTCGTTGGTAACGTTGAGGCGAACAAGATACCCAAAAACGCTTGTGACGTGCTCGTTACCGACGGATTTACGGGCAATATCCTTCTTAAATCCATCGAGGGTATGGGAAAGATGATGCTCACGACCATGAAGGAGCTTTTTTACGCCGATACAAGGACAAAGATATCTGCCGTTTTTGCAAGACACAAGGTGGCTGATATCAAAAAGCGCTTCGATCCCACAGAGTACGGCGGAGCGCCGATCCTCGGCATCTCCAAGCCCGTTATAAAGGCACATGGCTCGTCAAATGCAAACGCTGTAAAAAATGCGGTACGTCAGGCGATAAATTATGCCGAGACGAATGTAATTGTAAGCATAGCCAGAGAAACAAAGCTCTTTACGGCTACCAAAACTATCAGTGAAAGCGAAACTTCAAAATGAGTAATGTAAATACAGAGCTTCCGCGCGATCGCGCTTTGCTTGAGCAACGTATAGGATATCGTTTTTTAAGTGCGGAGCTTTTGACCGAGGCACTTACGCACTCCTCGTATTCAAATGAACACGGCGGAGCAAGACTGTTCCCGTGCAATGAAAGGCTTGAATTTCTTGGCGATTCGGTGCTGTCGGTCATCACAAGTGAATATATATATGAAAAATTCAGCGCTTCTCCCGAGGGCGATCTTACCCGAATGAGAGCGGAACTTGTCTGCGAAAAGGCGCTTGCCGCCTTCGCGGAGGAAATAGAGCTTGGTAACTATCTCCTGCTTGGCAAGGGCGAGGAAAAGGGCGGCGGCAGAAGCCGCAAATCCATTCTCGCCGATGCATTTGAGGCGCTGATAGCCGCAGTATACCTTGATTCGGCAAATACGGGCGACGGTAGAGATGCCGTACGAGCTTATCTTTTGCCCCTTATTGAAAATAGACTTGGGGTGCTTTTGAACGAATGGCACGGTGCTGATTACAAGACCTTGCTCCAACAGCTCATTCAGCGTTCAGAGGGCGAGATGCTTGAGTATATCACAGTGGACGAGCAAGGTCCCGACCACGCAAAGGTGTTTACGGTCGAGGCGAGGCTCAATTCCAATATCATCGGTAAGGGAGATGGCGCAACGAAACGCGCCGCGGAACAAGCCGCGGCAAAGCAGGCGCTCGTTCTTTTCGGTGAGCTTAAATAATGCCGTAATTGATACGGAGCCGTGGGCGGCGTTGCCGCGGCTCCGTGCTTTTGGTTTTTTGGAGGATGAAAGTGGCACATAAAAATATACCGATATTTATTCCGCACCTCGGCTGTCCGAACGGATGCGTTTTTTGCGATCAACGGGCAATATCGGGGCAGATAGAATTTTGTGAGGCGGACGTTGAGCGTCAGCTTGCCGAATCCGTAGCAACGCTTAACGAGGGTGATGAGGCGGAAATAGCCTTTTTCGGCGGCTCTTTTACGGGTATTGACCGCGCTCTCATGGTACGGCTTCTCGACATGGCACAGCCGTATCTCGCCTCGGGCAAGGTCAGCTCCATTCGTTGCTCCACCCGTCCCGATTACATAAATGACGAAATACTTTCAATTTTGTCCCGCTACGGCGTAAAAACGGTGGAGCTTGGCATACAGAGTACGTCCGATGGGGTACTTGCGGCAAGTAAGCGAGGTCACACAGCCGATGTGGCACGACGCGCGGCGGCGGCTCTCAAGGCGGCGGGATTTAATTTTATAGGTCAAATGATGATAGGACTTCCCGCATCAAACGTTGAACGGGAAATCGCCACCGCGCGCGAGATATGCGATATGGGAGCTGACGGTGCGAGAGTGTATCCCACCGTGGTCTTTGCCAACACGGAGCTTTCCAATATGTCGGTATCCGGCGAATATCAACCGCTTACGGAAGATGATGCAGTACGGCGTACAGCGGCAGTGCTTGAAGTGTTTGAGGGGGCTGGTGTCCCCGTTATCCGCGTGGGCTTATGCTCGGGCGAGAGCTTGTCATCGCCCGAAAAGGCAGTTGCGGGCGCACGCCATCCCGCTATCGGAGAGCTTGCGATGGGCGAACTCATGTTCAACAGGATATGTGCGGAAATAGAAAGAAAGTTCTCTGCGGGTGAGAGAATGAGACCGGAACAAACACTTGTCGTTTTTGTGCCAAAGGGGGCAACGTCTCGCGCCGTTGGGCAAAACAAACGCAATATTTTGCGAATTCGCGAAAAATATTCTGCACTATATCAAATAAATCGCATAAAAATTATTGAAAAAGTTTCTATAATAGGTTATAATATTATGATAGACGTTTTATAACTTTATTTATATAAAACTTCGGAGGTTATTTCTTTGTATCTGAAGCAAATTGAAATGCAGGGGTTCAAGTCATTCCCTGACAGGACACGGCTTGTCTTTGAACGCGGCGCGACGGTCATTATAGGGCCTAACGGAAGCGGAAAATCAAATATTTCCGACGCCATGCGCTGGGTGCTTGGTGAGATATCGTCAAAGTCCCTCAGAGGTGCGAAGATGGAGGATATCATCTTCGGCGGCTCTGACAGCCGCAAGCCCATGGGGTATGCCGAGGTGTCTGTTACCTTTGACAACACCGAGACTGCGGGAAAACTTGACTGCCCTTATGACGAGGTCACGGTCACACGCCGTTATTACCGCAACGGCGACAGCGAATACTTTATAAACCGCAAGAGCGTAAGACTGCGCGACATTTACGAGCTGTTTCTAAATACGGGTATAGGCCGCGACGGTTACTCCATAATCGGTCAGGGCAGAATTGCCGAAATAGTTTCACGCAAGAGCGACGAGCGCCGCGGAATATTTGAGGATGCCGCAGGTATTGCTAAATTCCGCCATCGCAAGAATGAGGCAGAAAGAAAGCTTGCCGCTACCGAGAACAATATGGAGCGTGCGCAGGACGTTATAGATGTTATCGGAAGTCGGCTTGGTACGCTGGAGCGCGAGAGCATCAAGGCAAAGCGTTTTCTTGAATACAGCGAGATAAAGCGCAAGGCTGACGTTCAGCTTTGGCTTTATGATACCGAATTTTTACGCAACGATATCGCAAAGGCGGAAAATGAACTAAAGCTTACCGATATCGAGCTTGATGAAGCTACTGAAGCTGTTGCTTCCCTTGAAGCACAGGAGGAAAGACTAAACACCCTTGCTACTGAAAACAAGGCAGAGGCGGCAAGGATCTTTGAGGAGATCAGACTCAGAACACGCGAAAATTATGAGCTTGATTCCGAAATAAAGGTTACCGAAACCAAAATAACGCACGCGGAGTCATCCGCCGCATCCGACAAAGATGCCGCGGCGGCGCTTCGCGCATCCGCAAAGGCGGAGTGCGACAACGCCGCGTCAAAGGAGGCGGAGGCTCAAAAGCTTGCGGACGAGGTTAGTCGGCTTGCGGCAGAAGAAAAGGAAACTACTGACGCCGCCGCGCGTGCCGATATCGCCGCAGAAAAGCTTGATGACGCTATTGCTGTTGCGTTTGATGAGATATCTGCATCTAAAGCGGAGCTTTCGGACGTTAACGCGAGACTTGAGCTTCTCGGCAAAGCGGGTGACGAGGAGCAGGATAGAGACGAGGCGGCACGCCGAGATGTGGGAGAGCGCGAGAAGATTGCCGCTCAACATACCGCTGAATGCGCGGACAGCGAGCTTGCTATTGCTCAGTATGATGCAAAGCTTGCCGAAAACGGTGCGATCCTTGAAAAGAAACAAAAACGTTCCGCCGAAATGCACAAAACAAGCGAGTCGGCAACGGCGGAGCTTACAGCGCTCAGCGTGAGACGGGATACTCTTTCGGGTAAGATAGAGGCGCTTCGCCGTATGGAGGAGCATTTCGAGGGCTACAACAACAGCGTAAAGCACGTTATGCGCGCTTACCGAGAGGGAAAAATAAGAGCCGGTCGTATTCACGGCCCGCTATCCTCGCTCATTCAGGTAGATAGCCGATACGTTACCGCTATCGAGACCGCGCTTGGCGCGGCTATACAGAATATAGTTGTAGAGGACGAAAGAACCGCGCGAGCCGCTATTGAGTGCTTAAAACGCGATAGCGCGGGCAGAGCGACGTTCTTCCCGCTAACATCAGTTAAACCCATCGGAAACCCCAGCCGCGAAATGCAAGAGGCGGCAAATTGTAAGGGCTATATAGGTATCGCCTCACAGCTTGTATCTGCCGACAGCGTTTATTCGTCGATACTCTCGTCGATGCTCGGCAGGATAGTAATATTCGACACGCTTGAAAATGCCACCGAGATGGCGAAAAAGGTCAGATACAGCGTTCGTACCGTCACACTTGACGGTCAACAGATAAACCGCGACGGCTCGTTTACGGGCGGTTCGGTGCGTACGGGAAGCGGAATACTTACCCGTGCCGACGAGATAAAGCGAATGAGCCGCGAGCTTGAGGAGGCAACCGAAAAGAGCGAAAAGCTCACGCAAAGACTTGATACGCTCAATAACGAGCTTACCTCGCTTGACGAGGAGATCGCCTTTGACGAGAATGAGATAAAGCTTATTGAAACGCTCCGCGCCGTAGAAGCGGCGAAGCTTGAAAAGGCGCGTGAAACGCTTGAGGCGGATCGCGAGCTTCTCGAAAAATTCCGCGCCGACCTTTTGAGTGTAGCAGGTGAGCAGGAAAGAAGAAAGGCAGAGATAGCCACCCTTGAGGTAAAGGCGCGCGAGCTTGAGGAAAAGATAAACGAGCTTGAGGCGTACAGAGCAGACCGTGCCGCAGAGCACGGAAGTCTGCTGGTTGAAAGGGATGCTTTGAATGCCAAGGCCATGCGGATCACAGTGCGCATATCCGAGATTCGCCGCGATATAGAGAGCTGTAATGCTATGGCTGATATGGCTCATGGCAAGGCGAAGAGCTTTGAGGCGGATGCCGCCGAAAAGGATGCTCGCGTAAACGAGAGCCGACGTATAGTAAAAGAATTGAAAGAAAAGCTTTCGGGTATACTTGCCGAGCAGACAGAGGGCGCAGAGGCGCTGTCAGAGCTTAACCGCCTCCGCGACGACAGTGAGGCGGGCGGAATGGAACTTGAACGCAAGCTTGCCGATATTCGCCGTATCTCACGCGACCGTCAGACACGCAAGGACGAGCTTATGCAGATGAAGCTCCGCCGCGAGACAACGCTTGCACAGCTTCGCTCACAGCTTGATGCAACGTCGCAAAAGTTCTGGGATGAGCATGAGCTTACACGTGCGCAAGCACTTGAATTCGGCTACGAACCGATCACAGCCGAGGAACGCCCTGCGGTCATCCAGATACAGACCGAATACCGCAACAAGATAAGAAATATCGGCGCGACTAATCCCGCCGCTATCGAGGAATATCAAACCGAGCGTGCAAAGTATGATGAACTTACCGCGCAGATGGCTGATCTTGTCAAAGCCAAAAACGAGCTTGAAAAGGTCATAGTCCAGCTTGAAGGCGAGATGAAAAAAGCGTTCGTGACCTCGTTTGATCAGATAAATGAAAACTTTGGCAAGACCTTTACCGAGCTTTTCGGCGGAGGCTCTGCCGAGCTTTTACTTACCGATCCCGACAACGTGCTTGAAAGCGGTATTGAAATAAAGGCGGCGCCCCCGGGCAAGATCATAAAATCGCTTATGCAACTTTCGGGCGGAGAGCAGGCGTTTATCGCAATTGCGCTGTTCTTTGCTATACTCCAAGTCAATCCCACGCCATTCTGTATTCTTGACGAAATAGAAGCGGCACTTGACGAGGTCAATGTAGAGAGATTTGCACAGTACATCAGACGTTACTCGGATGATACGCAGTTTATACTTATATCACACCGCCGCGGCACTATGAATGCCGCAGACCGCCTGTACGGCGTAACGATGCCCGAATCGGGCATCTCTAAGATACTCACCCTCGATGTTGCGGATATAGCAAACAAGAAGGACGGTATCTGGGACGAGCTTAACTAACGAAGGGAGAAGGCAAATTGGGCTTCTTTGACAAACTTAAAGCAGGACTCGGAAAGACGAAAAACGCGCTCTTCGGTCAGATCGACAATGTGCTTCGCAGCTTTGTCAAGATCGATGAGGAGGCGCTCGAGGAGCTTGAAGAGATACTGATATGCGCCGACGTAGGCGTTACAGCCGCCGAGGAGATCATCGACGAGCTGCGTGAAAGAATAAAGGACGACAGGATCAAAAGCCGCGAGGATACCGAAGTGGCTTTGCGAGAGATAATCACGGAAATGATAGGAGAGGGTGAGCCTCTTGCGCTTAATACTACTCCTTCCGTGCTTCTTGTTATCGGAGTAAACGGAGCCGGCAAGACCACGTCCGTTGGCAAGATATCTAACAGACTTCGTGCTGAGGGCAAAAAGGTCGTCGTTGCCGCCGCGGATACCTTCCGCGCCGCCGCTATAGACCAGCTTGCGGTATGGTGCGACAGAGCGGGAGTTGAGCTTATCCGTCAGAATGAGGGTTCTGACCCCGCCGCCGTTGTGTATGACGCCGCAAATTATGCGCGAAGCCACGGCGCTGACGTATTGATAGTTGACACCGCGGGCAGACTTCATAACAAGAAAAATCTTATGAACGAGCTTGCCAAAATAAACCGCGTTATTGACCGCGAGCTTCCCGGCGCGGCAAGGGAAAATCTTCTCGTGCTTGACGCTACTACGGGACAGAATGCAATACTTCAGGCAAAGGAATTCAAAAACGCCGCACAGCTCACGGGACTTGTTCTCAACAAGCTCGACGGTACGGCAAAGGGCGGTATAGTTCTCTCCATCCGCCGTGAGCTCGGACTCCCCGTTAAGTTTATCGGCGTAGGCGAAAAGATAGACGATATGCAGGAGTTTGACGCCGAGGAATTTACCAGAGCGCTTTTTGAATGATATGAAGATACTGATAGCATCAAAAAACAAGGGCAAAATATCCGAACTGCAAAAGCTTCTTTCGGGGCATATTAGCGGTGAACCTATCGAGCTTTTGTCACTTGACGACGTTGGATTTGTCGGGGACATCGAGGAGGACGGAAGTACGTTTGCCCAAAACGCAATGATAAAGGCAAAAGCAGCCGCAGCGTTTTCGGGACTCATTTCTGTAGCTGACGATTCAGGACTTGAGGTGAATGCCATTGGAGGTGAGCCGGGAATCTACTCGGCACGATATGCGGGCGAACAGCACGACGATGCCGCAAACAATGAAAAGCTGCTTTCGCGCCTTGCGGATAAAAATGACCGCAGTGCCGCATTCGTTTGCTGCATGGCGTGTGTTTTTCCAAAGGATTTTGCGAAGTACGGCGATGATTTTACCGTATTCGGCAGGTGCGGCGGAGAGATAATAGATGAATATCGCGGACAGGGCGGCTTTGGCTATGATCCGCTGTTCCTCGTGCCCGAGTTCGGCAAGACCTTTGCCGAAATGAGTGCGGAGGAAAAAAATGCGGTAAGCCACCGCGGAAAAGCAGTTGAGCTTTTGGGACAAGAGCTTTCTGCCAGAATAAAAAATAAAAAATAAGGAAAAACAATGAGTCTTACTTCAAAGGAACGAGCATATCTTCGCTCGCTTGCCGTAAACGAGCCCACCATTATGCAGGTCGGCAAGGACGGTATAACAGATAATCTTGTAAAAACCGTGTCCGATGCGCTTGAGGCGCGAGAGCTGATAAAGCTCTCCGTGCTTGAAAACAGCGAGGAATCGCCGAGAAGCGCCGCGGAGGCACTTGCCGAGGCGACGGGGGCTGACGTGGTTTGCACGATAGGACGCAAAATGGTCCTTTACCGTGAGTCCGAAACTCACAAAAAAATAGAATTATGATAAACGGAATCAGGCGGATAGGCATATACGGCGGTACGTTTTCACCGCCGCACAAGGGACACGTGGAGGCGGCGCGAGCTTTTATGAAGCAGATGAGGCTGGATTACCTCTACGTTATTCCCACCGCCACACCGCCGCATAAAAACCTTGACAACGCCGTAGATGCACGCCACCGCCTGCGTATGTGCGAACTTGCCTTCGCGGATGTGGAGGGCGTTATAGTCAGCGACGTTGAGATAAAGCGCGGCGGTATCAGCTATACTGTCGATACGCTCCGTGAGCTTTGTGCCCCCGATGCACGGCTGTTTCTGCTGTGCGGAACGGATATGCTGTTGACACTTGATAAATGGCGAGAGGCAGAGGAGATATTCCGCCTTTGCTACCCGATATACATCAGGCGTGAGAATGATCCGATAATGAGTGCGCGTATCCTCTCAAGAATAACGGAATACACCGAAAAATACAACGCCGTCATCCGCCGCGTGGTTGCAGAGCCTATTGAGATATCCTCAACAGAGATCAGACGCAGACTTGCGGCGGGGGAGAGCGTTGAAGGCTTTATACCGAGCGCAGTTGCGGAATATATACGCCATAACCGACTTTACGGAGCAGAGTAATATGTTTAACCCCACAGATGAAAGATTGTCCGAACTGCGCGAGAAGATAAGGGAAAGCTTAAGTCCCAAACGAGCAGGACACATCCTTGCCGTCGAGGATATGGCGGTGCGCCTCGGCAAGATTTACGCAAATGACAGCGAAAGCGAGCGAATACTCCGTGCCGCCGCCTTGCTTCACGATGTGACGAAGGAGAAAAAAGGCGAGGAACAGCTTGGTCTTTGCCAAAAATACGGCATTATGCTGACAGCAGAGGAGCTTTGCGCTCCCAAAACGCACCACGCACGCACAGCAACGGAAAAAATACGCACGGAGCACCCCGATCTTGCGGACGATAGGGTGCTGTCTGCTGTGCGCTATCACACCACGGGAAGAGCTAATATGAGCATATATGAAAAGCTCATTTTCCTTGCCGATTATATCGACGATAGCAGAACCTTTCCCGACTGCGTCAGATTGCGCTCGCTTTTTTGGGATGCTGATCCCGATGGCATGACGTCCGCAGAGCGCGAAAAACACCTTGACACCGTGCTGATAACCGCCTTTGATATGACTATATCGGGCTTGCTTCAAGACGGCGCGGTCATTCACCCTGACACCATTGCGGCGAGAAATTATCTCGTCTGCCGAAAAAATATATGAAAAAACTCATCGGAGGAAAAATAATGGATAATGAAATAGTAAAGATCCCCGAGATCAAGCTCGACGAAGCGGGAAAGCCGATGTCGGACTCTCTTGCGGAGGAGATCTATCATATTCTTGACGCCAAGAACGCCGAGAACGTATCGGTTATCAAGGTAACCGAAAAGACCGACCTTACCGACTATTTTGTGCTGGCTACCGCAAAGTCCACCACCCACGTCCGTGCGCTTGAGGATGAGGTGGAATACCGCATCGGTCTTGCGGGAATAAAGCCCGATCGCGCCGAGGGCAGGGGAGCAGGTAACTCGTGGATGGTCATCGACTACGGAAACGTTATCGTCCACGTCTTCAACCGCGAGGCACGCGAGTTTTATAATATCGACAAGCTCTATTCCGATGCGGAAAAAATAGAGATAAAATCACGCATCAGCGAAGAATAAATCATTGGGAGAAAAGCTATGAAGTATAATTTCAGCGAGATAGAAAAGAAATGGCAGGACAGATGGGACGCAGAGGGGGCATTCCGCGCCGCAGATCCCGGAGAAAAAGGTTCTGAAAAGAAGAAGTTTTACGCACTCGTCGAGTTCCCGTACCCCAGCGGAGCGGGAATGCACGTAGGTCATATCAAGGCATATTCGGGCCTTGAGGTCGTTTCTCGTAAGCGCCGTATGGAGGGCTACAACGTAATGTTCCCCATGGGCTTTGACGCATTTGGTCTGCCTACCGAAAACTACGCTATAAAGACGGGTATGCATCCCCGTGCGGTTACTGATAAGAATATTGAAAAGTTCACCTCACAGCTTCGCCGCGTAGGCTTTGCTTTCGACTGGGAAAGAGTTGTTGATACCACCGAGGAGGACTATTACAAGTGGACTCAGTGGATATTCCTTAAAATGTTCGAGGCGGGACTCGCCTTCCGCGACACCGCGCTCGTAAACTATTGCCCCTCTTGTAAGGTCGTCCTTTCCAACGAGGACTCGCAGGGCGGCAAGTGCGATATATGTCACAGCGACATCGTTCAGAAGTCCAAGGACGTTTGGTATCTGCGCATCACCGAGTATGCAGACAAGCTCCTTTTCGGGCTTGACGGCGTTGATTATCTGCCCAACATCAAACAGCAGCAGGTCAACTGGATAGGACGCTCCGAGGGCGCATTCGTGAACTTTACTCTCGCGGGTAAGGAGGATAAGCTCCGTATTTATACCACGCGTCCCGACACTCTCTTTGGCGTTACCTTCATGGTTATGGCGCCCGAGCATCCGCTTATTGACAAGTACGCCGACAGCATCACCAATATGGCTGATATCGAGGCTTACCGCACCGAATGCTCCAAAAAGACCGAGTTCGAGCGTACCCAGCTCGTTAAGGAAAAGACGGGCGTTCGTATAGACGGTCTGACCGCTATCAATCCCATAAACGGCAAGGAGATCCCCATCTACATTGCTGACTATGTTATGATGGGCTACGGCACGGGCGCGATAATGGCAGTTCCTGCGCACGATAGCCGCGACTATGAGTTCGCCCGCAAGTTTGGTATCGACATCATAGAGGTCATAAAGGGCGGCGATATCGAAAAGGAAGCGTATACGGGTGACGGCGAGGTCGTAAACTCGGGCTTCCTTAACGGATATAATAATAAAAAGGATTCCATCCGCCGCGCGATAGAGGAGCTTGAAAAGCTCGGAACGGGCGAGGGCGGTGTTCAGTACAAAATGAAGGACTGGGCGTTCAACCGTCAGAGATATTGGGGCGAGCCCATCCCGATTGTCCATTGTCCGCATTGCGGAATGGTTCCCGTTCCCTACGAGGAGCTTCCGTTGCGCCTGCCCAATATGACGGAGTTTGCCCCCGGTCAGGGCGGCGAATCCCCCCTTGCGCGCATTGAGGAATACGTCAACTGCACTTGCCCCAAGTGCGGCAAGCCCGCAAAGCGCGAGACCGATACCATGCCCCAGTGGGCGGGATCGTCTTGGTATTTCCTGCGCTACATCGATCCGAAGAACGATAATGCTCTTGCAGATAGCGCAAAGCTCGATTATTGGCTTCCCGTTGACTGGTACAACGGCGGTATGGAGCACGTTACGCGCCACATGATCTACTCTCGTTTCTGGCATAAGTTCCTCTATGATATCGGTGCAGTTCCCACGTCCGAGCCCTATGCCAAGAGAACGGCGCAGGGACTCATCCTCGGTCCCGATGGCGAGAAAATGAGTAAATCTAAGGGCAACGTTGTTGACCCCAATGACGTTGTAAACGAGTTCGGAGCTGACGTTCTCCGCACGTACATTCTCTTTATGGGCGACTACGGCTCTGCCGCGCCTTGGTCTGAAAGCAGTGTTAAGGGCTGTAAGAGATTCCTTGACAGAGTTGCAGACCTTTATGATATCGCAAAGGGAAGCGGCGCAACCCCCGAACTTGAAACTGCCTTCCACAAGACCATCAAGAAGGTCAGCGAGGACTATGAGGCGATGAAATTCAATACCGCTATCGCGGCTATGATGGGACTTATCAACGACATATTCGACCACGGCTCTCTCACGCGCGACGAGCTTTGCATCTTTATCAAGCTCCTTTGTCCCGTAGCTCCCCACCTTTGCGAGGAGATAAACGAAAAGCTTGGTAATTCAAAGCTCCTCTCGCTCTCCGAATGGCCTACCTACGACGAGGCAAAGACTATTGATTCGACCGTTGAAGTCGCCGTTCAGGTCAACGGAAAGCTTCGCGGTACTGTAATGCTTCCCGTGGATTGCCCGAAGGACGATGCTATCGACGCCGCGATGGCTGACGAGCGTGTTGCCGCCGCAATTGAGGGTAAGACCGTCGTAAAGCAGATAGCTGTTCCTAACAAAATAGTTAATATCGTAGTTAAGTAACAGCATATTGCGAAACCGAGCGATACACGCTCGGTTTCGTAAAAAAATACAAAAAAATCATATTTTCTATTGACAATGGAAAACTAATGATGTATAATATTCCTGTTAATTTTTTAGTGGCGAGGGGAGGGAAAAAGAATGGCAGAAGTAAAAGTCAGAGAAGGCGAATCGCTTGATAGCGCTCTTCGTCGCTTCAAGAGACAGTGCGCTCGCTCAGGCGTCCTCGCCGAGCTCCGTAAGAGAGAGCATTACGAGAAGCCCAGCGTAAAGCGCAAGAAGAAATCCGAAGCCGCAAGAAAGCGCAAGTATAAATAATACTTGTAAATAAAAAGGGCTCTTACGAGCCCTTTTTTGTGCTATATGTAATTAAGAAAGAATAACAAAATGAGTATCACAGACAGGATCGTTGTATGCCGTGACTATGATGATATGTCACGCCGCGCCGCCGAGTTTTTTGCTGAATATATAAGGAGCAATTCAAGGGCGGTCTTGGGGCTCGCTACGGGCTCAACACCCGTCGGAACGTATAAATACCTTGTTGACGAATACCGCGCGGGTAAGCTTGATTTTTCGGGAATTACCACCTTCAATCTTGACGAGTACTATCCTATGGCTCCCGACCATACTCAAAGTTATCGCTATTTTATGGATACCAACCTTTTCGATCACGTTAATATTAACAAGGCAAACACAAACGTGCCTGACGGGCTTTGCGCCGACCCCAAGGCTTACTGCGAGGAATACGACCGCCGCATAGCCGCCGCGGGAGGCATTGACGTACAGCTTCTCGGAGTCGGAAAGAACGGTCATATCGGCTTTAACGAGCCTGCACCTTACCTTGTCGGCGGAACGCATCTTGCCGAGCTTAAGGATGATACGATTGCCGCAAACTCACGCTTTTTCGATAGCGTTGCCGACGTTACGCGCAAGGCTATCACAATGGGCATCGACGCTATTATGAATGCAAAAAACGTCGTGCTTTTGGCATCGGGTAAGGGCAAGCACGAGGCTATAGCCGCCCTCCTTGGCGGCATATATACCACCGAGATCCCCGTAACTCTGCTTCGCGGACATCGCGGACTTACGGTCTTCTGTGACGAGAACGCATATAACGGTTGATTATTGAAACGGAAAAGAAAAATGAAAGAATTTTATGAAAACGTAAAAAAAGACGCTGAAAAGCTCCTCATCGAGCTTCTTGATGCGGCAGGACTCCGCGCAGGAGATATTCTCGTAGTTGGTTGCTCCACCTCGGAGGTTGCGGGCGGCACTATCGGAAAGAATTCCTCGGCTGATGCGGCAGACGCAATATTTGATGCATTTTCTCCTATTCTTCGTGAGAAGGGAATATTCCTCGCGGCGCAGTGCTGTGAGCATCTTAACCGCGCTATAATAGTTGAGCGCGCGTGCGCCGAAAAATACGGTCTTTGCGAGGTCTGCGTGCTTCCGCAACCCCACGCGGGCGGCTCTTGGGCTACGCGCGTTTGGGCGGGTCTTGACGCGCCCTGCGCTGTTGAGAGCATCAGCGCACACGCAGGTATAGACATCGGACTGACCCTTATCGGTATGCATCTTAAGGCTGTTGCTGTCCCCGTTCGCACAAGCATTTCAAAGCTCGGCGAGGCTACGGTGGTTACCGCAAGAACCCGTCCGAAACTCATCGGCGGCGAGAGAGCAAAATATCCTATCTGATTTTTCCGCACAGGGGATTTTCTCTGTGCGGATTTTTTCTTTTCTTGCGACAAAAAGTTGCATAATGCGATTGACACGGCGGCAAAAGATGTGATATAATATGCATATCAATATTGTTGGGGAGGTATATGCCGATGCACTACGGAATATCCGCTGCGCGCGGTGAAAATGCGCGAGAATGCTATCTTGTTACCTCCTGCAAGGGCGGTGTCGGCAAATCAACTGCCACTGCCAATCTTGCGATCTCACTTGCAGCGCTTGGCAAAAGAGTGCTTGTCGTGGATTGCGATTTTTCAAACAGAAGTCTTGATCTCATTTTAGGATGTGAGAATAAGGTTGTTTTTGATATTTGTGACCTTGTTATGGGCAGGGCAACACCTGCGCAGACCATCCTTATCGATCACCGTAATGCCGCGCTTGGCTTTATTCCTGCGCCTCTTATCAAAAAAGACAGCTTTACGCCCGAGGATTTCTCAAACGCTGTAACAAAGGCGGCAGAGCATTTTTTATCTGATATCGTAATGATAGATACTCCGGGAACGTCGGACGATACACTTACCACCGTTTCTTGGGTAGCAACGTCCGCTATAATCGTGGCATCGCATCAGCCAACGTCCGTCAGGGGTGCGGAAAAAACCGGATACGTTCTTGATGAGCTGGGTGTGACAAAGCAGTTTTTGCTTATCAACCGCTACGATAGCGACGAGGTTCTCGCGGGCAATCGCCCCGGACTTAATGAGCTGATCGACAAGACCCATATACCTCTTGTTGGGGTTATACCGGAAAGCCGACGGCTTGAGCTTGCTCAGGAGAAAGGCAAGCTTGCGACGGAGCTTCGCAGGGACAAAGAGGGCGTTCTTGCCGCTTTTGACGAAACAGCGCGCCGCCTTTGTAACGAGCGAGTGCCGCTTATGTCGTATGTTCCCGAGAGAAAACGCAGAAAATTACTTTATACATAATCGACCAAAAGGAAAGGACAAAAAATGGAAATAGCTATTGTAGCGCATGATACAAAAAAAGAACTCATGGCGGAGCTTTGCATCTCCTATTGCGGAATACTCTGCAAGCACAATATTTGCGCCACAAGCAGTACCGCAAAGTATATTTCGGATGCAACGGGACTTGAAATAGAGAGACTTTTGTCGGGCGACCTCGGAGGCGAGGAGCAGCTCGCACAGAGGATATCGTATAATGAAATAGACCTTCTTATTGATTTTAGGGATACCCGCCCTGATTCTGTGTTTGATACGAAATCGCATCAGCTTCTTCGCCTTTGCGATATGTATAACGTTCCGTTTGCCACAAATCTCGGCTCTGCGGAGGCGCTTATTATCGCACTTGACCGCGGCGACCTCGATTGGCGTCAGTTTGTTAATCCCAAGTACAATAAATAATTTTTAAAAATCCTTGACAACAAGGGGATTTTAATGTATAATTTCAATATGCAGAGGATATGTTCTGCGAATGTGACGTCCACAGAGAGGGAGGCAAGGTGAAAGCTCCCGACCAAGCATCGCATGAGTACCACCGCTGTGTCAGCTATAATATTTTTTGAGTTAAAAATGCGGGTGGAACCGTGCTTATAAAGCACCCCGACAGCGAGAGCTGTCGGGGATTTTTTTAAAAAATTATTTTCCAAGGAGAAAAACCATGAATATCAGAATTAACGGAATAGACTATTCTGTGGAAAACGCAACGACCGTTTTTGAGGCGGCGTCCGAGGCAGGCGTTGCCGAGAGAGCGCATATCGCCGCAAGTCTCAACGGTGCTACTGTGGCAATGACCGCGCCCGTAGCCGATGGCGACGATATAGTTCTTTACACCTTTGCCGATGACGAGGGCAAGCGCGTGTACCGTCACACCGCTGCGCACATTCTTGCGCAGGCTGTAAAGCGTCTTTACCCCGAGACAAAGCTTACGATAGGTCCCGCTGTCGATAACGGATATTATTATGATTTTGACAGCGACATATCCTTTACGCAGGATATTCTTAAAAATATCGAAAACGAGATGAAGAAGATAATGCGAGAGAATCTCAAGATAGAGCGTTTTGAGCTTCCCCGCGCCGAGGCTATTGCCTTTATGACCGAAAAGGAAGAACCCTACAAGGTACAGCTTATCGAGGAGCTTCCCGATGATGCCGTTATCAGCTTCTACCGTCAGGGCGAATTTACCGACCTGTGCGCAGGTCCTCACCTTTTCTCTACGGCTACCGTCCGCGCCGTCAAGCTCACGCAATGCACGGGTGCGTATTGGAAGGGCGACCAGTCCAATAAGATGCTCCAGCGCGTTTACGGTATCGCATATCCCTCCAAGGAAGAGATGAACGCATACCTTACCGCCGTTGAGGAGGCAAAGAAACGTGACCATAATAAGATAGGACGCGAGCTCGAGTACTTTACCACAGTTGACAGCATCGGTCAGGGACTTCCCGTAATGCTTCCCAAGGGTGCAAAGACCATTCAGGTGCTTCAGCGCTTTGTTGAGGACGAGGAAAGACGCCGCGGCTATCTCCTTACCAAAACGCCCCTTATGGCAAAGCGCGATCTTTATCGCATTTCGGGTCACTGGGATCACTATCTTGACGGTATGTTCATTCTTGGCGATCCTCACGATGAGACCAAGGAGTGCCTTGCTCTTCGCCCCATGACCTGTCCCTTCCAGTATCAGGTATTCCTTAACAAGAAACGCTCCTACCGCGATCTTCCGATGCGCCTTGGCGAGACCTCTACGCTTTTCCGCAACGAGGATTCGGGAGAGATGCACGGACTTATCCGTGTTCGCCAGTTTACCATTTCCGAGGGACACCTCATCCTTGCTCCCGAGCAGCTTGAGCAGGAGTTCCGCGGATGTCTTGAACTCGCTAACTATATGCTCAAGGCAGTAGGACTTGCCGACGACGTAACCTACCGCTTCTCGCAGTGGGATCCCGCCCGCACCGACAAGTACGAGGGTACTCCCGAGCAGTGGGAGGAGGCACAGGGCGTTATGAAGCAGATCCTTGACCACATCGGACTTAAATACAGCATCGGTATTGATGAGGCGGCGTTCTACGGACCGAAGCTCGATATCCAGATAAAGAACGTTCACGGCAAAGAGGATACTCTCATCACCATTCAGATAGATATGCTTCTCGCCAAGAAGTTCGGTATGGAATATACCGATTCCAACGATAAGCGTGTAACCCCGTACATCATCCACCGCACTTCTCTCGGATGCTACGAGCGCACCCTTGCACTTGTGCTTGAAAAATTCGCGGGCGCACTGCCTATGTGGATGGCACCCGAGCAGGTAAGAGTTCTTCCCATCGGCGTTGAGCATGAAGAGTACGCTCGCTCCGTCCGCGAAAGACTTGAAGCTGCGGGCATTCGTACCGAGGTTGATGCGAGAAATGAGAAGATCGGATACAAGATCCGTCAGGCACAGCTTGAAAAGGTACCCTATATGCTCGTAGTCGGTGAAAAGGAAGCCGCAGAGGGCAAGGTTGCCGTCAGAACCCGTGCAGCAGTAGACCTTGGCGCGCTTTCAGTAGATGAATTCCTGCTCAAGGCACTTGAGGATGTTCGCAGCCTTAAACTTGACTGATTGTAATAACAACACCGCATAGTAAGGGGCTGTCTCAGTTAGATGCAGAAGTTACGATATTTTCCACGTCGGCGGGTGAGAGGGGACGGGGAGAG
>JAZQDD010000007.1:0-7604 GCA_045546615.1 Eubacteriales bacterium
TTTTGCTCTTTGAATATTATTATCCTATGAAGTTCATAAAATATTCAAAAAGATGTGATAATATGTATTGAGAACCGAAAAATCAAATCGGAGATAAATATGAAAAACAAAAAAATAGATTGGTTTAAAGAAATAAAAAAGTCGTGGCATCTTCTTTTTGCAGGCTTTTTAAAATTTATGCAGATCTTTGCCAATATCCTTATAACCATTATCCTTATAGGAGTTCTTACGGGCGTTATAGTTGTCAGCGCTTTTTCCATTTACATTGGTAACTACATTGACACCGAGGCGGATATGTCGTTGTTCCGTTTGAACATTTCATCGACGACCACCCGAATCTATTATTATGATTTTGAGGATAGGTCGAGCCGCGTAGGTGAAGTGGTGGAGCTTGAGGACCAGAGACTTCAGGGTGACAAAGATTCTATTTACGTTAAATATGAAAATATCCCCGAAAATATGATAAACGCCGTTATAGCTATCGAGGACAAGCGCTTCAGGACACACGACGGCGTGGACTGGAAGCGTACCCTTGCGGCGGGTGCAAACTTCTTCCTCGGCTTTGACGAGGCGGGGTACGGCGGTTCTTCTTTGACCCAGCAGCTCGTTAAAAATATGACTCACGAGGATGACTATACTATCCAGCGAAAGGTAACGGAGATATTCTGGGCGCTCGATATCGAAACGAAGATGGAAAAAGAGGAGATACTTGAGCTGTATCTCAATGTTGTAAACTTCGGTAACGGTTCAAGCGGTGTTCAATCTGCCGCGTATAATTATTTTTCAAAGGACGTTTCGGAGCTAACTCTCATTGAGTGCGCCGCGATAGCGGGCATTACCAAAAACCCGTCGCTGTACAATCCCTTGATCAATCCGGAGCAGAATGCTATCCGTAGGAACACGGTTCTTGGCGAGATGCTTGATCAGGGACTTATCACTCAGCGTGAGTTCGATGAAGCGTACGGCAAGGAGCTTATTACCAATCCGCCTGTCTCCAAGGAGACGGTTGTTGTTAATTCTTGGTATACCGATATGGCTATTCAAGACGTCATAAACGATCTTGTTGAGCAAAAGGGGTATTCCACAAAGGTGGCATCCCTCATGGTGTATAATGGCGGACTTAACATTTACTTGCTTGTTGACCCCGAGTTGCAGAAGCTTATGGAGGATGAGTTCACCGACGCATCCAACTTCCCGACTGCCACGTCGGGAATCAAGGCGCAATCTGCGGGCATAATCATCGATCCCGAAACAAGTGACGTTCTTGCAGTTGTCGGCTCAAGAGATGAAAAGACCGCAAACAGAATACAAAACTTTGCAACGCAGACAAAACGCCCTCCGGGTTCGTCTATAAAGCCGATATCTGTTTATGCTCCCGCGGTTGAGTACGGAATTATCAATTATGCTTCGGTCTATGATGATTCGCCGTTTAAGTTTTATAATGAAAAGTCGGCATGGCCGAAGAATGCGAGCAACACGTACCGCGGACTTACGCCTATCTGGTATAGTGTTTCACGTTCGCTGAACCCGATCGCAGTCAAGGTTCTTGATGATCTGGGGCTTGAGCGTTCATTCAGATTTTGTCACGACTCGCTCCAAATGGAAAGCTTGATAGAGAAAAAGAAACTTGAGAGCGGAACGGTTCTGTCCGACAAGGACTATGCGGCTTTGGCACTTGGCCAGCTTAACTATGGAGTTACTGTCCGAGAGCTGACGGCGGCGTATTCGATTTTTGTAAATGACGGAATATACAACAAGCCCAACTCATATCTCAAGGTTACCGACAGCTATGGTGAAACGGTGCTGCAAAACAACTATTCGGGAACTGTTGCGATCAGCCGAGAAACCGCAACTGTTATGAATAAAATAATGCATACGGTCATTACCGAAGGTACTGCAAGCTCATATACGGATTTTGAAAAGCTCGGAATAGATTGTGCAGGAAAGACGGGTACGTCGGGTGATAACTATGACCGCTGGTTTGTAGGCTATACTCCGTATTATATTTGCGGCGTTTGGTATGGTCACGAATATCCTAAGGCTCTTTCGGGACTCAAGACCAACCCCTGCGTAGATCTTTGGGAAGTAGTTATGAAACAGGCTCACCAAAAGTATCTTGATGCTGCGGCTGACGGTACGGCGGAATTGAAAACTTTTTCCGAAGCGGAAAACCTTGTAACGTGTGATTATTGCAAGGACTCCGGAAAGCTTGTTTCCGCGGCGTGCGCCAAGGATCCTCGCGGCAACCGTGTTGAAACGGGATATTTCATAAAAGGAACCGAGCCTACCGAATTTTGCGATACTCATGTTCTGGTGGATTATGATTCCGTTACGGGCGGTGTGGCTTGCGAGTGGTGTCCCGAAGCTAATATAGTAAAGACCGCCCTTATCAAGGTGGATCGTGTTTATCCCGTTCAGGTGTATATAACCGATGCTCAATATACGTATGTTGAGCTTCCGTACGATGTAAGGCCTTACAACGGCGGAAAGTATTCGTATTATTATAATTTGTGCGGAAAGGGAAATTATTTCGGAAGAACAAAGAATTCATCCCCCTATAATAAAGCTTGCTACCAGCATTTTGACGAGGCGGCGTGGAAGCAAAATCTAAAGGATAAGAACAACGTCAACGCCAATCTCGCCATCGTAAGTCTGCCCTCGGCTTTTTCGCGGCTTTGGGGATTTTAAAATGATCTCGATGCTTTGATCTTAAATAACGGATCGCCCTTTATGCGTTTTCTGCGCATAAAGGGCGATTCATTTATAATTTTTTAGTTTATTGGATTATTCCGCCGCCTAAAAGCTCATCGCCGTCAAAGAAAACTGCGGACTGTCCGCGCGCGGGAGCGCGTTGCGGGGTGTCAAAGACTATTTTTAATCCGCCGTCACAGATCGACAGCCGGGCGGGGGCGATGGTTTTTGTGTATCTTATGCGGACGTCCGCGCGAAAGCTTTGGGTCGGGGCATTGCCGGAAGGGAAGGAACAATGGTCAACGAAGATCTCTTTTTCAAATAGATTCTCTCCCGTACAAAGGACTATATTGTTTGTTGCCGCATCTATGCTTTTAACGTACAGCGGTTCGGTAAAGGCCACACCCAGCCCTTTCCTTTGTCCCACGGTATAATCCGTTATGCCGCTATGCGAGCCAAGGATGTTTCCGTTGCCATCTATGAAGTTTCCGCAAGGAATTTCATAATCGAGTGATTGGCGTAAAAAAGAGGAAAGCTCGCCTTTTTCAATGAAACAGACGTCTTGGCTTTCTTTCACGCTTGCGCAGGAGAATCCTTGCTCTTCTGCAATCAAGCGCACCTGCTCCTTCGTAAGTTCGGAGAGTGGAAAAATCAGCCTTGTGAGTGTGTCGTTAGATAATGTATACAGAAAATAAGTTTGATCTTTTGCGGTATCTGATGCCGCGCAGATGCGGTATTCGCCGTTTTCTTTTTTTCTTATTGATGCGTAATGTCCCGTCGCGATAAATTCAATGCCGTTTTTATCGGCATATGCTACCATTTCGGGGAATTTAATGTGTTGATTGCAAAGCACGCAGGGGTTTGGCGTTTGTCCCGCCGCGTATGCATTAACAAAAGGAGTGATGACCTTTTCCTTGAAGGTGGAGCGCATATCGATCACTTCGTGCCGTATTCCAAGCTCATCGGCGGCACGGCGCGCAGAGCCCGCCAACTCTATTTGAGAGTCGTGCATAATGAACGTTACCCCCACAACCTCGTAGCCTTTTTGCGTCAAAAGATGCGCGGCGACGGTGCTGTCTATCCCGCCGCTCATTCCAAGCAAAACCTTTGCCATGTTGCATTCCTTTCGTTTTTTATATAATTATACAACAGCAAAAATAAAAAGCAAGAGAAAATTTACAAATAACTATGGTAATTTTGTAAAATATGTTGTATAATAAAATGAAAAAATATCACGAAATGCAAAGGATGCTTATAATGAATCTTGATAGATTGCTTTTTGGCGATTACAGTAAAAAACAGATAAAGAAAATAACCAAGCTCGCTCAGGCGGTTGAAGCTCTTGCTGACCGATATAGCGCAAAGTCGGAGGAGGAACTTCGCGGTACAAGCGCGGCGCTTCGCGAAAGACTCGCCCATGGAGAAACTCTCGATGGTATTCTTCCCGATGCGTTTGCAGCCGTCCGTGAGGTCGCTGACAGAATACTCGGCAAGCGTCCCTTCTACGTCCAGATACTCGGCGGAATCCTTCTTCACCAAGGAAGAATTGCGGAAATGAAAACGGGTGAGGGTAAGACTCTTGTTGCAACCATGCCCGCGTATCTTAACGCTCTTTCAGGTAAGGGTGTGCATATCGTTACCGTAAACGATTACCTTGCCGCCCGCGATGCGCAGGAAATGGGAAGAATATACGAATATCTTGGACTCACCACGGGCGTCGTTCTGAAAACTATGACTCCCGACGTTAAGAGAGCGCAGTATAATGCCGATATTACCTATGGTACGAATACAGAGTTCGGTTTTGATTATCTGCGAGACAATATAGCAAGAACGCAAAGCTCGCTTCTGCAGCGCGGACATAATTTTTGTATTATAGATGAGGTGGATTCTATTCTCATCGATGAGGCACGAACGCCCCTTATCATTTCGGGCGTTGGTGATAAGACGAGCGATATATACGAAAAATGCGATGCCGTTGTGCGCAGTATGACCAAGAGAGTTATAAAAGAGCATGACAGCAAGGAAGAGATAGACGAGGAGAGCGTTGACTATATCGTTGACGAAAAGCGCTCCAGCGCAGTTCTCACGCCCCGCGGCGCAAAGAAAGCGGAGGCTCATTTCGGTATTGATAATATCAACGATCCCGAAAACGCCGTTATTGCTCATAACGTGAATCAGGCTATCCATGCCCACGGAGTCAAAAAGAGAGACGTAGACTACGTTATAGTTGATGGCGAAGTCATCATAGTAGACCCCTTTACGGGTAGACTTATGCCCGGACGACGCTATCAGGACGGTCTGCATCAGGCGATAGAGGCAAAGGAAAAGGTGATAGTAAAGGGCGAGAGCCGCGTTAACGCAACTGTCACTATCCAGAATTATTTCAGAATGTACTCAAAGCTCTCGGGAATGACGGGTACGGCTATGACCGAGGAGGAAGAATTCAGACAGATATACGGTCTTGACGTTGTTGAAGTGCCCACAAATAAGCCTATGATCCGTAAGGATAACCCCGACCGCGTTTTCGTTGATGCGAAGTCAAAGTACGCGGCTATACTAAATCAGGTCAAAGCATGTCTTGAAAAAGGACAGCCTGTTCTCGTCGGTACGTCATCCGTTGAAAAATCAGAGCTTGTCTCTGCGTTGCTCAAGCGCGCGGGCATCAAACACAATATGCTGAACGCCAAGAATCATGAACGCGAGGCGGAGATAATAGCCGATGCGGGAAGACCTCATGCCGTTACCGTAGCTACCAATATGGCGGGCAGAGGTACTGATATTATGCTTGGAGGAAACGCGGAGCACATGGCAAAGAGCGAGATGAGACGCCTTGGCATCCGCGCTGACCTTATCGCACAATCTACGGGTACTGCGCCTACTGATGACGTTGATATACGTAATGCGAGAAATACGTTCAAGATGTATTTTGAAAAATATAAGGAAGCTATCGCACCCGACAGAGATGCTGTCGTAGCCGCGGGCGGACTTTATATTATCGGTTCGGAGCGCCACGAGTCTCGCCGTATAGATAACCAGCTTCGCGGTAGATCCGGACGTCAGGGAGACCCCGGTGAGTCGACCTTCTTCATCTCTCTTGAGGATGACATTATGCGTCTGTTCGGTGACGATAGAATGAAGCGTTTTTCCGCATTTTCCGCAAAGCTCCTGCAGGGAACGGACGGCGATCTCTCGCAGAACACAAAAATACTTTCCGATGTCATGGAAAAGGCGCAAAAGAGAGTTGAGTCGGAAAACTTTAAACGCCGTAAGAGTGTTTTGGAGTATGACGATATTCTCAACGAACAGAGAAAGCAGATATACGCCCAGAGAAACGAGATCCTTATGGAGGGTGACGTTTCCGACAAGATAAAAAATATGATAGTTTCCACGATTGCAGAAAATGTGGAATTGGCAACGACCTCGGCGCAGGCTGAAAACGGCTCGTGGGATTTCGACCTTATCTACCGCAAATACGGCGGCTGGGGCTGTAACGAGGGAGAGCTTGATTTTGCCGTCGGTGAGGAAACGGATGAGAACTCTGATAAGATCGGGGATATTATCACCGAAAACGCCCTTGCGTTATATGAGAGCCGCAAACAGCAGGCGGGTGAGGAGCTTTTCAAGCGCTTTGAACGTGCCATACTGCTCGGAAGCATCGACGAGCTGTGGCTCGACCACATTGAGGGTATGGAAAACCTCGAACGCAACGTTATGCTTCAATCTTATGCGCATAGAGATCCTCTTACTGAATATAAGATCACGGGATCGAATATGTATGCCGATCTTATTGACGAGATAAGACAAAAGACCGTTCGCGAGGTGCTTACGCGAAAGCTCCCCGAAACGGTTGTTATATCTGCATCCGATATTCGTAATATCAGATTCGGAAGAGCGGGAGAGGGCGCTCCGCGCCGTCCCGCGCCCGCGCCTGCCGCAACCTCTGCGGCTATGAGCGGCGAAAAACTTGGCCCTAATTCTCCTTGCCCTTGCGGAAGCGGTAAAAAATACAAAAAATGCTGCGGTGCTTCGGCAAACAACTAATTGAAGTGATTTAAAAAAATATTTTAAATGGGAAACTTATTTCACAAGAAAAGAAGTTTCCCATCTTGTATTTTAATATAACAAGAGAGCAAGGTAATGACACCTTGCTCCTTATAATTATATAATACTTATTTTACAATATCTTTTGTGAGTTCAAGAGTATCTCTTGCAATCGTGAGTTCTTCGTCTGTGGGAATTACAAACATACGAACTTTTGAATCGGGTGTGGAAATATCAATTTCTTTACCTCTGAGAGCATTCTTTTCTGCATCGATCTTAACACCGAGGAATGCGAGCTTTTCAGCAACTCTTGCTCTGTAGTGGGGGTTATTTTCACCGATACCGCCTGCGAAAGCAATTGCATCAATACCGCCCATAGCAGCTGCGAATCCACCGATGTATTTAACGAGCTGGTGGCAAAGCATACTTTCAATAAGAATTGCTCTTTCATCGCCTTCTTTAGCAGCCTGTTCAATATCGCGGTTGTCGCTTGTTTTCTGAGAAACACCGAGGATACCGGATTTCTTATTCATGATGTTGTCGATTTCCTTAGGTGTAAGGTTTTCTTTTTCCATAAGGAGAGGAATAATAGCGGGGTCAATAGAACCGCAACGTGTACCCATCATGATACCTTCAAGGGGTGTAAGACCCATTGTCGTACCAAGACACTTACCACCGTCAACAGCAGCTATTGAAGAACCGTTACCGAGGTGACAAGTAACGATTTTTGTATCTTTAGGATCTTTTCCGAGCATTGCAGCAGCTCTGCCACTAACATATCTGTGGGATGTACCGTGGAAACCGTATCTGCGGATTCTGTATTTTTCATAGTATTCGTAGGGAAGAGCATAGAGGTAAGCATAATCAGGCAT
>JAZQDD010000008.1:0-2380 GCA_045546615.1 Eubacteriales bacterium
AGCCTCCAACGTGAGAACCGGTGGTAGTGATCTCACCGTTGTTTACACAATTGGTAAAGGTAGCAGTAATAGGAGCTGCGGCTTGACCGATGAAGCCTGCCATGTTAGCGGAACCGCTTATAGCACCGTTGTTTACACAATCTTCAAGAGAAATGTATAAATCCTCGGTCGTCTTGCCGATGAATGCACCGGTAGAAGAGGTGGCAGAGACATCAGCATTAACGGTTACGCCCTTGACAGCGACGGCGACGCTTGCTGTTGCCATGAAGGGAGTAGCGGAAAGCTCGCTCTCGCTTACGATGGTGAAGTTCTTGAATATTGCGCCGTTAGAAGCGGCGGTGAACATGGTTGTTTCAACGGTTACGGTGTAGCCGTTTCCGTCAAATGTTCCTGCGAAGGAAGCGATGGTTTCGTTTGCGGTAACGTGGTTGGTCAGCTTGATGCTTGCTGTGGGATCATTTGCAGCAGCAACAACTTCTGCCCACGTAGCGCATTCGATTACGCTTTCGGCAGATACGGTGACTCCAACGGGAATCATCATGCCGAGAAGCATGGAGATTGCGATAATAAGAGAGAGTGTCTTCTTCATTATCTTGTTTTCCTTTCATTAGAGATATTTTTCCGATTTTATCAGATATAGTAATTTTACAACCTTTTTTCAAAAATGTCAACAATTTTTAAAATATATTTATCATTTGTGAATAATATTAAAAAAATAAATATGAAATTTATACAGAAAAAACAAAAAAGAGCTGTGGCTCTGCTTTCTTCTTGACAATTTTGAAAGTCTGTGTTATCATTATTTATTGGAAAGAAACTTTATTTACGAGGTTTATAAAATAATGAAAAGAACAATGATCACAGACGTTCGTCCCGGCGAAAAGGTAAGGATCTCGGGATTTGTTGAAAATCTTCGCAACAAACGCACGATGGCGTTCCTCGTTATCCGCGATATCACGGGCAAGATACAGGTCACGCTCGAAAAAGAGCCAAACCCCGAGCTTGCCGCCGAGGTCGACAAGATGACGCTTGACTCCGTCGTTACCATCGAGGGCGATGTAGTTGCCAACGATTACGTAAAGCTCGGCGGTATCGAGATACTGCCCACGGCTATAAAGATCGAGTCTATTGCGGACGCGCTTCCCATCAAGCCCGATTCCGCCATTGATTCCCGCATGGACTACCGCTGGGTAGACCTTCGCACCGAGCGCAATACGCTCATCTTCAAGGTGCAGAGCGAGATCACCGCAGCTCTGCGCGAGTATCTGCTAAACAACCGCTTTATCGAGCTTCATTTCCCGAAGATCATCGGTGCGGCAAGCGAAAGCGGCTCGGAAGTATTCAAGCTCAACTATTTCGACAGAGACGCATACCTTGCTCAGTCGCCCCAGTTCTACAAACAGATGGCGATGGCGTCGGGCTTTGAGCGCGTTTTTGAGTGCGCTCCCTGCTTCCGCGCGGAGAAATCCCACACCAACAAGCACGCCACCGAGTTTACGAGCTTTGACCTTGAGTTCAGCTATATCGACTCCTTCCACGACGTTATGAAGCTTGAGGAGGAGATGCTCACATACATGATCGGACGCATCAGCGAAAAGTACGGTGAGGACATCGAGCGCATTTTTGGCATAAAGACTGTCGTTCCCACCTCGGCTTTCCCCGTGCTCAGCGTTGCCGAGATCTACCGCCTGCTTGAGGAGCGTTACGGCTACACCTGCCCCGACTCCGAAAAGGGTGACCTAACCACCGACGCGGAGCGCATGACGCACCGCCTTGCTATGGAGCTTTACGGCAGTGAGTTCCTTTTCGTTACCGATTTTGCGCAGGACAAGCGCCCCTTCTATCACATGAGAGATGAAAACGGCGTTCCGCAGGGCTACGACCTTATCTGGCGCGGCGTGGAGATCACCTCGGGCGCACAGCGTGAGCATCGCTATGCCGAGCTTTGCGCTAACGCCGCCGAAAAAGGACTTGTTGACGACGTTAAGTTCTACACCGAGTTCTTCCGCTACGGCTGTCCCCCCCACGGTGGCTTTGCTATCGGTATTGACAGACTCACCATGCTCTTCCTCGGTATTCCGATCAAGGAAGCAATGTTCCTCTTCCGCGGTCCGGACAGATTGCACCCGTAAGGCAAAAACACTTGCGTGTTTTTGCAATGATGCATTTGCCTTACGGCAAATATGATATTCGCTCCGCGTATGATGAATGATGTGTTTGCCGTTGGCAAACATGAAGGAAAAAAGAGGAAGAAACGCGCGTTTCTTCCTCTTTTAATTTATATAATGCTTTTTGCCTTGCAAAAAGCTACCTTCACATTTTGCGAAGCAAAATATTTCACATTTGCCCTTGGGCAAATATTTCACGCGGCAAAGCCGTA
>JAZQDD010000009.1:0-40552 GCA_045546615.1 Eubacteriales bacterium
CTATTTGTTGTTTCCATAAGCCCGCTTGCCCCCCGACTTGTGGCGTACCCTCGTACCCCCACGACGGCAAAATCGCGACTTCTGCATCTAACTGAGACAGCCCCTTTATTTTTTAAGCTCAAGCGTGCGCTTGTATGCGGCGGTCACAGCACTCATAGCGGCGGCACGGAAGCCGTGCTCTTCGAGAGCGTGTACACCGGCGATGGTAGTTCCTCCGGGGCTGCACACAGCATCCTTGAGGCTTGCGGGATTGCCATTTTCGCGCACCATCTTTGCCGCGCCGAGAATCATTTGCGCGGCATATTTCGTTGCCTGCTCGCGCGTGAGTCCGCACTCAACGCCTGCATCGGCAAGTGCCTCGGCAAAAATATACGCAAAGGCAGGTCCGCAACCCGAAACAGCACTTGCGGCATCTATTTTGTCCTCGCTTATTTCGTCAACGAGTCCCGCATTTGCAAGAAGCGCAAGGAACTGCGTTTTTTCAGCTTCGCTCACACCGTCGGAGTAGGAGCAAAGTATCATTCCCTCACCAACAGCGGCGGGTGTGTTTGGCATTATACGAATTACCTTGCTCTCATATCCGAGCGCATCGGTTATGCTTTTTTTGGTAAGTCCTGCCGCCATCGTAACGAGAATGTAGTCGTCATTCGACGAAAGAGCGTCCTTGATAAGACCGAGAGTGGAAGCCATCCCCTGCGGTTTGACACCGAGAAAGATGAACTTCGACGTAGCGGCGAGCGTACCGACATCAAGCGCGGTGGCGCCGTGCTTTTCGGAGATAGCACTCACCTTTGCTGTGTCGAGATCGCAAAGAGCGACCTTTCCGCCGCCAATAGCGGAGCAAACGGCATTGGCGAGCGTTCCGCCCATATTTCCGCATCCTATAAAACCAGCAATGTATTTCATTTCAAAACACCTTTACCTTATCTGTCCTTTTCCGCGGACGGTGTATTTATATGAGGTCAGCTCGCAAAGTCCCATAGGGCCTCGCGCGTGGAGCTTTTGCGTGGATATGCCTATCTCACAGCCAAGCCCGAACTCGCCGCCGTCGGTAAAACGGGTGGACGCGTTAACGTATACAGCCGCGCTGTCGATCCTGTTAAGGAAGCTCTCGGCGGCGTCCGCATCTGCGGTGACGATGGCATCGCTGTGGTGCGTGGAATGCTCACCGATATGTGCGATAGCCTCATCAAGGCTGTCGACGGTGCGTACAGCCATCACGTAGTCAAGAAACTCGGTGTCGAAATCCGTCTCGGTTGCGGCAACTCCGTCAATATATGCGGCGGCGGAGCTGTGGACACGAAGCTCGACGGGAGCAAGTCCATTTGCCGCTCTGCTGGCTACGAGACGCTCTGCAAGGCGGGGGAGAAATTCGGGAGCAATTTTGGAGTGTACAAGACATACCTCTGCGGCGTTGCAGACCGAAGGGCGTGAGGTCTTGGCATTTTCAACGATATCAAGTGCCATATCTACGTTAGCCGCGGCATCAACGTAAATGTGGCATATGCCAGTTCCCGTCTGTATGCAGGGAACCTTGGCATTTTCAACGCAGTGGCGGATAAGTCCTGCTCCGCCGCGCGGAATAAGCGCATCAACGTAGTCGGTAGCGTTCATCAGCTCCGCCGCGCCGGCGCGTGAATTATCCTCAAGAATGTTTATCGCGTCCTCAACACCAAAGGGGGCAACCGCCTCGCGCAAAATACGCACGATCTCTGCCGATGTCGCACCCGCTTCCTTGCCAGACTTCAGAACGCACACGTTTCCGCTTTTAAAGCAGAGTGCGGCGGCATCGGAGGTCACGTTGGGGCGGCTCTCATAGATAATGCCCACAACACCGATGGGAACGCTTACTCTTGTTATCTCAAGGCCGTTGGGACACGTGTGCTCGGCAAGAATTCTGCCAAGCGGGGAGGGAAGCGCAACAACGTCACGAATTCCGTCAGCCATTCCCTTTATTCTCTCGGGAGTAAGGCGCAGGCGGTCTATCATGACGGGTGCTATCTTGCCTACAGCCGCCTCGCATTCTGCGGCGTTAGCGGCGAGAATGACATCAGCGTTGGCGATAAGAGCATCAGCCATGGCGGTAAGGGCAGCGTTTTTGTCGCTGTCGGAAAGGAGCAAAAGGGGTTGTTTTGCGGCTTTAGCACGCTTTAATATTTCAAGTGTAGTCATCTTATTTCTTTCCCTTAAATAAAGTACAACGCGGAGAATTGTTTTCCGTTATCGCATAAAGTATCGCGGGGTCATTTCCGTTGGCGATTATCATATCGCATCCGCTGTCGGTGCAGATGGTGGCGGCGTGGAGCTTTGTATGCATTCCGCCTGTTCCAAGCGATGAGCCGCTACCGCCGCCCAAAGCCATTATGTCATCAGTTATGTCATCGACAACGGTAAGGAGTGTTGCCGTGGGATCGGTGTGTGGGTCAGCCGTGAACAGACCGTCGATGTCCGAGAGGAGTATAAGCAGATCGGCTTTTGCGCTGACCGCCACGAGAGCGGAGAGCGTATCATTGTCGCCAACTTTTATCTCCTCGGTGGCTATGGTGTCGTTTTCATTGATTACGGGCAGAACACCAAGCTCAAGCAGGCGTGCAAGTGTATTATTGAAGTTATCGTGTCTGTCCTCGTGCGAAAAGTCCGAACCCGTGAGCAATATCTGTGCGACGGTGTGATTGTATTTGGCAAACAGCTTGTCGTATGTATACATCAGCTCGCACTGACCTACAGCGGCAGCCGCCTGTTTGGTGGCTATGTCATCGGGGCGTTTTGAAAGACCGAGCTTTCCTACCCCCATTCCGATAGCTCCGCTGGATACTAGGATTATTTCGTGTCCTGCGTTTTTGATATCGGAGATTATTTTGCACAGCTCCTCTGTGCGTCTGATGTTCAGCCTGCCCGTAGAGTGAGCAAGCGTAGATGTCCCGACTTTGATAACTATTCTCATGCTTTTGTCCGTCCGATGCAATATTATCCGCAACAGCAAATGCCGGCGGCAGATTGGTAAAAATAATTCTTCTTTATATTATAACACACATAAAAAGATATGTCAATATTTACTTACGCGCCGTAAAAATGACAAATAAGAAAAAATTCCGCACATGCTTGCGGTGCAAAAGCATCTATCCCAAGCAAAGGAAAGCATTTTAATAAAATGCTTTTGGCGCAAGCCAAAAGCTACCTTCACATTTTGCGAAGCAAAATATTTCACATTTGCCCTTGGGCAAATATTTCACGCGGCGAAGCCGTATTTCACCCGTTCCGCAAGGAACGGATTTCACTGAAAACGGCAACGCCGTTTTCAATACCCTCCCTTCTTCCCCCGAAGCCGCCAAAGTATCTTTCGCAGAAACTCAAACGGAAAGACGAACAAGGGAAGCGCCATCGAAAACGCAAGCTCCGCGGCGGTAAGCGGAGCGGTGCGCAGTATCGCTCCGCCGAGGTAAACGAACGCTATCTGCACCACGGCAACCGTAAGCATTACACAGACGAAGGCGAAATTTCGCAATATCCCCGAAAAAAGCCGCAATCGGTCGGTGCGCGCGTTAAAGCAATTATACATCGACGCAAAAATGAAAAACACGAAAAATCCCGTCAGGTGATATATCCCCGCACCGTCGGGGCGGAAACGACTGACGCTCGCACCGCCCTTTAAAAACGCAATGCTCATACCCACCGTGAAAAGCCCGAGCATTACTATCTGCTCCGCCATGTAGCGGTTAAGTATCGGCTCGTTCATTCCCTTGGGCTTTTCGCGCATATACGAGTCAAGCGCAGGCTCACCCGCGAACGCAAGTCCGCCGAGTGTGTCCATTATTATATTTATCCAAAGCATCTGAACTACCGTAACAGGCTCGTCAATGCCGATAAAGGGCGCTATCATCGACACGCCGACGGCACAGAAATTCATCATCAGTTGGAGTGTAATGAATTTTCTGATACTCTTAAAAACTGTCCTGCCGTAAAGCGCGGCGTTCGCGATGCTGTCCGCATCGTCACGCAAGAGCACCACGTCGGCGGCTTCCTTTGCCACACTGCTTCCGCTTCCCATGGCAAATCCCACGTCCGCGGCACGAAGCGCGGGCGCGTCGTTGATGCCGTCACCCGTCATGCCTACGACAAGCCCCGCCTTTTGCGCCACGCGCACAAGACGGCTCTTGTCCGAGGGAAGCGCACGCGCAACCACGCCGATGCGATGGAGCTTTTCGGAAAGCTCACCGTCGCTCATTTTACCGAGCTGTGCCGAGGTCAGGGCGATATCCACGCCGCCGCCGAGTATTCCGCACTCACGCGCAACGGCAGATGCGGTCTCGATGCCGTCGCCCGTGACCATGACCGTATGTACGCCCGCACCGCAAAGCCTTCCTATCGCCGCCGCCGCACCGCGCCGAACGCCGTCGCTTAAGAAAATCACACAAACGAGCGTGAGCGAATCGGGCAGAGCGCCGCCCGTCTCCTCGCCCACCGCCACCGCCACCGCACGCTCGCCGCGTGAGCATCGCTCCGTCAAAATTGGCGAGATGCGGTATTTGTCAAACGGCATTTGCCGTCCCTCGGCATCAAGCCGCCGCTTGACGCGCGAGAGCAAAAGGTCAGGCGCACCCTTGTAGATGCAAACGCGCCTGCCGCCCGTGTCAAGGCTGACCGAGCAAAACTTGTGCGCGCTGTCAAACGGCACGCGCCCGCGCACGCTTGCCGCAGGCGGAAGGCGCTCAAGCACAGACGAGAGGATGGCGCGGTCGGTGGTGTTGCCGCCGACAGCCGCCGCTCGTCCGTCTGCATCCCGCCCCGCCGAGGCGGAGGTGTTGAAATACGCATTCAGCAAATAGAGCGTATCGCCGTGCCGTGAAAAATACTTCTCCGCCGACGGAAAATATTCGCCATCCCCCGAAAGCACGCCCGAAACACGCATCCGCCCCTCGGTCAGAGTTCCCGTTTTGTCGGTGAAAAGTACGTTCATGCACCCTGCCGCCTCGATTCCCGCAGGCTTTTTCACGAGCACGCCCGCACGCGCCATCCTGCGCACGTTGCGCGACAGCACCACCGCTATCATCATCGGAAGTCCCTCGGGAACTGCCACGACTATCACGGTTAGCGCAAGCGTGAACGCGTCAAGGAGCTTTGAAAACAGGAAAACGGGGCTTGAGAGCTTGAAAAATATAACCTCGCGGCGAAAACCGCTGTCAATTATAAAAACGTTGAAAAGAAACGCCGCCGCTACCAAAATCGCCGCCACGTACCCAAGGCGGCTTATCTGCCGCGCAAGCGTGGCAAGGCGCACGCGCAGGGGGCTGTCGCGCACCTCGCCCTGCACCTCTCGGCAAATGCCGCCGAGATACGTCCGCGCGCCTACCGCGCTGACGCGCATAACACCCTCACCCGAGGTCACAAAACAGCCGCGAAGCACCGACGAGGGCGAGTCGGGGAGCATTGCCGTGTCGCGCGAGGGGCGCTTTTCCGCCTCGCGGCTCTCGCCCGTCATTGCGGACATATCGAGAGTCAGCTCACCCGAAAGCAAAAGTCCGTCCGCCGCGACCGCCTCGCCCGCCGAAAGCAAAAGCACGTCACCAACGACCACGTCCTCCACGGGGAGCGCACGCACAACTCCGCCGCGCACCGCACGGCAGACCTCGCCCTCGCCGCTTTTCCCAAGAGAGAGGAACGCCGACTCGCTGCCATGCTCCGAAAGCGTGGAGATGAGCGTGGCGATAAGAACGGACAGCGCAATACCCACAGTCTCGGCAACGTCTCCGCCGTGAAAGAGAAAAAGAATGTTTACACCCAGCGCAAAAAGAAGTATCTTTATCACGGGGTCTTTAAGATTTGATATGAATTTCGCCAAAAATGAGCGCCGCCGCCGCCGAGGCAAAACGTTCTTGCCATGCTCACGGCGCGAGCTCTCAACCTCCGCCTCGGTCAATCCGCGCGGCAGAGCCGTGCTGCTTGCTTTGTCCATTTCCACCTGCCAGATTATGTTTATAGGTAAATATATTCTCCCCAAATGGCAAAAATGCACCCCAAAAAACAAAATAATACCCCAAAAACGCGAAAAAAATGAAGTTTGTGAAAAAAAGAGTGGGTTTTTTCTTGCTTTTCTCTTGACAAAGCCCCCCTTTTTACATTATAATATGGGGTGTCATTGTGTATGGGCGTATTGTCGCTCAAAGCGCAACGCTTCCGAAACCACATCAAGGGAGGTGCCATATTATGCTCAGAACCTATCAGCCCAAAAAGCGTCAGCGTCAGAAGGAGCATGGCTTCAGAAAGAGAATGAAGACTCGCGACGGCAGAAATGTCCTCAAAAGAAGACGTGCTAAAGGCAGAAAAAGACTGTCTTATTAAGTTTTATAACTTAAAAGAAATCCCGGCGACATAACCTACGTCGCCGGATTTTTCACAGCTATTCCAAAAAACTAAAATCAAAATTCACGGAAGCAGAGCTTTGATATTATGAAAAACACACCTATTACCGAAAATCATCTGTACAGGAAGGCTTATGCAAAAGGAAAAAGCGCCGCGGGGAAATATATCGCTGTGTACGCGCTGAAAGACCGTGCCGCCGTAAAATTTATGCGCGCCGACCCCCTGCACCGAACCCGTAACCGCCTCGGTCTGACCGTGGGCAAAAAGATAGGCTCGGCTGTGGAGCGCAACCGCGCAAAAAGGCTTATGCGCGAGGCTTACCGTTTGCTTGACGGCGAGGGAGCAGTTTCCCACGGCTATCTTCTCGTGATCGCCGCACGAACCGCCGCCACGAAAGCCAAAATGCCCGATATCTACAACGAGCTTGCCACTCTTCTCACCAAGCTCGGGCTTATGGGGCGCACAACTCCTAATCAAACAGAATGAAACACGTTTTCATAGCACTCATACGCTTTTACCAAAAATGCCTTTCCCCTCTTAAACGTAACCCAACGTGTAAGTTTACACCTACATGTTCAGCCTACGCCATTGAGGCGTTTACCAAACGCGGCTTTTTTGCGGGATTCGTCCTTACGGTGTGGAGGATCCTTCGGTGCAACCCATGGAGCATCGGCGGATATGACCCCGTACCGGAAAAGGGATTTCGCTATCGGGAAAAAAAGGAAAGTACGTCTTTGGCTCACAGTGATGAAAGCGAGGATGACTCCAACGCGGAGTACCTCTAATACAACGAGAGGAATTTTTCGTTTTTAACGGAAAAAACACAAAAATGGATACTATTTTAGGTTGGATAGGCAGTCTGCTCGGTATTCTCGACCTCGGAACGGGTAACTATCTCATTTCCCTTCTGATGTTCGCGGTAATTCTTGAGATATGCCTTCTCCCTATCAGCATCAAACAGCACAAAAACACCATTAAACAGGCAACTCTCCGCCCCAAGGAAATGGCTATCCGCAAAAAGTACGCGGGCCGTAACGACCAAGCTACACAGCAAAAGGTCACCATGGAGATTCAGGAGATGTACCAGAAGGAGCATTACAGTCCCTTTGGCGGATGCTTGCCCCTCCTTATCCAGATGCCTGTACTCATCGCACTTTATCAGGTAGTTATCAACCCCCTCAGATACGTTATGCACTTGGGTGCTGACCTTATCAGCGCCGTTGACTCATTTTCAAAATGGATAGGTCTTGCCGACCTTCACGGCACTATTGACCTTGTCAACTACATTTCAAAGGGACAGATCACATCAGAGGGCTTTAAAAACTATATCTCAAACCCCGAAATTTTCGAGCAAGTCAAAAAATTCTTTGTTGAGGGAAGCACCGCGACCGCAGACGGTCTGGTTGCCGAATTTGAGTCCGCATTCTCCAACGTCGAGGCTCTCTCCACCTTCAACATTGGCTCTGTAAACCTTGCTCTCGCGCCCTCAAGCGAGGGATTCGGCTGGCTCATGCTCATCCCGGTGCTGACCTTCATCGTTTACTTTGCAAGCATGAAGATCAACCGTAAGCTCACCTACCAGCCCACACAGCCCGAGGGCGGACAGGTCGGTTGCTCCAACAACGTAATGGATATCACCATGCCCTTGATGAGCGTTTTCATCTCGTTCAGTATGTCGGGCGTAGTTGGCGTTTACTGGATCTTCAAGAGCATACTCGGAAGCATCAAGCAATTCTTTATGGTCAAGGCTCTGCCCTACCCCACCTTTACCGAGGCGGACTACAAGGCGGCTGAAAAGGAATACGCGGGCAAGCCATCCAAAAAGGCTAACCCCAAGTACAGCATCGAGGCAACGCGCAACAATCCCAAATCCCTGTTCCACATGGATGAAGAGGATTACGATCCCAATCTGACCGTTCGCACCCCCGAGGAAAAGAACGTCACCGAAAAGAGTCCCGCTTACGCCGCACCCATAAAGGACGAGAGCGACAAGCCCGCGCCCAAGAAGGCAAAAAAGGATAAAGCGGAGACCGAAAATGCCAACGTCGAGAATGACGGCGGCGACAGCGCAGACCAATAATTTCTCACAAAGAGGTTTTAACGTGAAAAAAGAGATCACAATCAAAGCAAAAACGGTTGAGGAAGCTCTTGCCGAGGCTGCAAGCCAGCTTGGCGTTCCCGCCGACCAGCTTGAATATACCGTAATTTCCGAGGCTCGCCGCGGCTTTCTCGGCATCGGTGCTACCGACGCGGAGATAAACGCAAGCTACACCCCCAAGGGTGAGAAAAACGCCATCGGATTTATCAAGACCATCGTCGAGGATATGCAGCTCGATGCAACCGTTACCTCGCGCGAGGGCAGCAACGACGACCTTCTCATCGAGGTCAACGGCGAAAACGCAGGCATCCTTATCGGTCACCACGGTGACACGCTTGACGCTCTGCAGTATCTTGCAAACCTTGCCGCCAACCGCCGCGAAGAGGGCGAGAAGCGCGAGTACACGAGAGTTACCCTTGACGTTGAGGGTTACCGCGCAAGACGCGAGGAAACCCTCCGCGAGCTTGCACGCAAGAACTCCGCGCGTGTTCTCAAGTACAAGAGAAGCATCATGCTTGAGCCGATGAACCCCTACGAGCGCCGTATCATCCACTCCGAGGTACAGAACATCGAGGGTGTTTCCACTAACTCCATCGGCAGCGAGAATAATCGCAGAATCGTTATCTACATTGATAATTAAACAAAAAAAGCGGCGCAAGCCGCTTTTTTTGGTGAATTTGCGCCGTTGGCAAAGGCAAAAAGCATTATATAAATTAAAAGAGGAAGAAACGCGAGTTTCTTCCTCTTTTTTCCTTCATGTTTGCCAACGGCAAACACATCATTCATCATACGCGAAGCGTATATCATATTTGCCGAAAGGCAAATATATCATTTGAAATCCATTCCTTGCGGAATGGATTTCACTAAAAACGGCGCTTTACGCCGTTTTTTTGCTCTCTTGGTCGAATGATTTTTTCGCGTGCATGACTTATATCGCACTTTTTCGCCGTTTGGCTGTGTTATCATCTAAAAAAACACATGCCGCGTCTTGCGGTGGAAAGGAAGTATAAAATGAACAATGAAAATTCAAGCGGCGAGGGACGCGCTTCCGATCGGGGAGGGCTGAAAAATACCGCTGAAAAGGCGGGCACACTTCTTCGGCGCGGGGGTGCGCTCGCTATGGAGTGGGTGCGTGCCGTCGGAGAGAGGGTGGCTCTCGCGGGGAGCGAAGCGCCCCTCGGAATGCTGCGCGGACTCGGTTTTTGCGCACTTGCCTTTTTACTCGGCGGGGCAAAACTGCTTTTCGGCACAACGCCTCTTGGCATTGCGTTGCTTTGCGCGTCAAGCTCTTACATACCTTTTATTTTACTCGGGCTTGTGGCAAGTGCGCTGACGCTTGAGAGCAGCGGAATAATGATAGCGGTCTACACGGTGGCGCTGGGGCTTCGCCTTATCGCACGCGCCATTATCGACCCGCCGATCGACGGCGAGCGTGCTTCACCGCTGTTTCGCGAGGGGCTGTATCTCCGAATGGCAACGGCGGCGGTCTCGGCGTTTGCCGTTGGGCTTTACGCCGTTATCGCGGGCGGATTTTACTTTTACGACCTCTGGGGCGCGATATTTTCAATGAGCATCGCTCCCGTGGCGGTCATCGTTTATTCCTCACTTTTCGGTGCGGTGGAGATAGCGCCCGAGCGCGAGAGCGTCCGAGGCAAGTATTTTTATTCGATTTGCTATTACGCTGTGCTGTTTTCCTTGTCGATATCCTTGCGCGGTGTCAGCTTTTTCGGTTTTTCAGCCGTCCACGGGGCGGTTTCGGCTTGTACGCTCTTCGCCCTGAAGCAAAGGGGGCGGCTTGGCGCGGTCATTGCGGGTGCGGTCTGCGGTCTTTCGGCGGGTATCTCGTGGTCGCCGCTCTATGCGCTGGGGGGGCTTACCGCCTCTGCCCTTATCGGCGTCTCTCCGCTTGCGGCGGCAACGTCGGGGCTTGTTTGCGGTACGGTCTATTGCCTGTTTTTCGGCACGGCGCAGGACTTTGTTTCGACCTTCCCCGCCCAGCTTGCGGGGCTTTGCGCCTTTTGCGCGTGGGGAATGATAAGCCAACGTTTTTCCGTTTGTACTTCTGCGCAGGCGATTAGCGAGAGCGAGGGCGACGGTGAGCTTCGGTTGCGGTTAAAGGCGCTTTCGGACGGCTACGGCGAGCTTGCGCGTGATTTTTCGCGCCTTGCCGAGTACGGCAGATACCCGAGCTTTGGGGAGCTACGCGCTTCCTGCGACCGCGCGTGCGATTCCTACTGCCCCGATTGCGAGAACAAAAAGCTCTGTTGGGAGCTTGAATATTCCTCAACTGTAAAGATAATAAATTCTATTTGCCGCGGCGGAGTCAACGGCGAGGTGCCGAGCGTGGAAATGCTACCCGAATATATGCGGCGGCGATGCGGTAAATTGGGGCGGATACTTGGTATCGTTGCGGACGACTACCGCGCGATGTGCGCGCGCGGTACGGACGAGCTTTCCGCCTTCGCCTCGGAGTACAAGGTCATATCCGCCGTGCTTGAGAGCGCACTTGAGGAAAGTGCCGCCGAAAATGCCTATTGCGAGGCGGAAAGTGAGGCGGCACGGCGCGTTATGCGCCGTTTTGGTGTTGGTTTTTCCTCGCTTGCCGTACGCGGCACGCGCCACAAGCGCATAAGCGCCGAGGGCATTGACCTCTCTCGTGCGAGCTGCAGGATGGGGGAGCTTCGTTCCGAGCTTGAGACTGCCGTCGGGTGCGCCCTTGCCCCCGCAACGCTCACGCCGCACACAGCGCAGGGCGCGGGCATTGAGTTTTCGGCGCGGCGGCGCTTTTCCGTCGGCTACGGCGCGGCGCGTTCCGCCGCCGACGGCGACGGCTCGTGCGGTGACAGGGTTTGCCGTGCCGAGCGCGAGGACGGGCGTTTTTACGCTTTGCTGTGCGACGGAATGGGTACGGGCTACGACGCTTCGATGGCATCGGGCAAATGCGGACTTTTCCTGCGGCGAATGCTCGCGGCGGGGATGAGCGCACCGCACGCGCTCGAGGCGGTCAATACCATACTGCGCACCGCAAAGGCGGAATGCTCCGTCAGCCTTGACCTTATCTGCATCGACACCGTCTCGGGCGAGGCGTCGCTTTATAAAAGCGGCGCGGCGCCCACTTACCTGCGCCGTAACGGAAAGGTCTTTCCCATCGACGCACCCGGCGTGCCGATAGGAATTCTTTCCGAGCCCGAGCTTACTCGGAGCGATTTTACCGTTCAGGCGGGCGACCTCATCGTGCTTTCCTCGGACGGCGTTGATGCGGACGGCAGTATTGCCGAGGGCAAGAGCGTGTGGCTGTTTGACGTTATCGAGTCAGACCTCCCCGAGGGCGAGATGGCAACGAGCGCGGTGCGAGCCGCGCGCCAATCGGGAAGCAAGGACGATATTTCGGTAATTGTCCTGAAAATAACGGAAGCATCGGAATAAAATCATAAAATAAAGCAAAATTTGTCGTAAAAAAATCTTACTTTGACTTGAAAGAAGGGGCAGAATGTAGTATTATAATAATGAAATAAAAATAAAGAGGATTTTTTCGTGAACTACAAGACCGAGCTGCATTGCCATTGCAACATCGTGTCCGTTTGCTCCCAAGAACCGCCCGAGGAGCTGGCGGAGCAGTATATAGCGGCGGGCTACGATTCGCTCGTCATTACCGACCACCTTTCCCGCTTTACGTTTTTGGAGAGCAGCGCGGGGGATATCTCGGATGCGGACTGGCAGGAAAAGATAGATTACTTCCTTTGCGGTTACGAGCGCGTACGCCGCGCGGCGCAGGGAAGGATGAACGTGATTCTCGGCGTTGAGCTGAGGCTGAATAAAACGGAGAGTGATTACCTTCTCTACGGCATTGACGAGGCGTTTTTGCGCTCGCACCCCGATATGATGGATATGCGCCTTCGTGAGATATCCGCGCTCGTGCGCGAGGCGGGGGGACTTTTCGTGCAGGCGCACCCCTTCCGCAACTATATTACCGTTTCCGACCCAGAATTGCTGGATGGCATCGAGGTGTGCAATCTCAACGCCCGCCACGACAGCCGAAACGATATTGCGGCGCTCTGGGCGGAGAAATTTTCGCTGATACCCACGTCTGGCGGCGATTATCACAGACACGGCGATATTGAAAATGGCGGCGGTATAATTACCGACGTTGAAATAAAAAACGGTGCGCAGCTCGTCAGCGTGCTTCGCTCGGGAAACTATAAAATAATTTGTCCTGCGGGAGAAAGGTAAAATAAAATGGAAAAAAAGATTCGCGTAACAGTATGGAACGAAAACGTTCACGAAAAGACAGACCCCAAGGTTCTTGAGGTATATCCAAAGGGACTTCACGGCACTATTGCCGCATTTCTCGGACAAGATGCGGATATCGAGGTTCGCACCGCAACGCTTGATATGGAAGCACAGGGACTTCCCGACGATGTGCTGGAGAGCACCGACGTTCTCGTTTGGTGGGGACACGCCGCGCATGACAAGGTTGACGACGAGCTTGTTGAAAAGATAAGAAGCCGCGTTTACCTTGGTAAAATGGGCTTTGTTGCTCTGCACTCCGCCCACCACTCCAAGCCCTTCAAGGCTATTCTCGGAACTAAGGGAAATCTCACTTGGGGACGCGAGCAGAAGGAAATTATGTGGACTCTTATGCCCAACCACCCCATCGCGGCAGGCGTTCCGACGAGCTTCCCCATCGCAGAGGAGGAGCTTTATGCCGAGCCGTTTACGGTAAGCCAGCCCCACGAGATAGTTTTCGGAAGCTGGTATGAGGACGGTTACATTTTCCGTGCGGGAATGACCTTCCTTCGCGACGCGGGCAAGATATTCTACTTCCAGCCCGGTCACGAGACCTGCCCCTCGTTCCACAACGAGCACGTGCAAAGAGTAATCATAAACGCCGTTCATTGGGTTGCTCCCACTCTGACGACGGACGTTTACGATTTCAGCCCCTGCTCCTCTCGCTCCTACGACGAGAGAAAGGCGCGCGGCGAGGACGTAAGCCGCAACGCGCGTTGCCCGCTGGCGGATTTCAATAAATGAATAATGAATATTGAATAATGAAAAATGAATAATTACGGTGGCTTTTTGCGAAGCAAAAAGCTATTAAAAAAAGAGGAAGAAACGCGAGTTTCTTCCGCTTTTGCTTTTATAATTTGTTTTTTGCCAAAGCAAAAAGCTTCTTAAACATTTTGCGAAAGCAAAATATTTCACATTTGCCGATAGGCAAATATTTCACACGGCGAAGCCGTATTTCACCCGACGAAGTCGGATTTCACCGGAAAACGCTATTGCGTTTTCCTCTGTTCCCACGACTGTGCCTTTGTGATAAGCTCTTGGTCGAGGTAGGAGTAGAAATTGTGGTTGAGTATGGCGGACGCCATGGCAAAGCGGTTCTTGACCTCGGTGATATAGTAGTCAAGTTCGCCCGCTTCGGGCTTTTTGCCGCCGTAGTACGAGTAGTACTTGTAGCGCAGTCCGTAGCGGCTGTTGTATACCTTGTCCGCAAGGGCAAAGCTCTGGTTTGAGGTCATTGCGATTCCCTCACAATCAGACAGGATGTCCCTGCCCGAATAGAGTCTGGAGTCGTAATCGAAGCCGAAGAGGTTCAGCAACGTGGGAAGCACGTCAAGCGTGCAACAGGGCTTGTCTACCTTGACCGTTTCCATCTTGGAGTTCCAAAGGATGAGCGCGGACTCGTGTATTCCGAGCTGATCGTAATAGAAGTTTCTGCCGAGAAGCTCCTTGTGCTGGTCGGTAGTAAGTCCGTAGGGGTAGTGGTCGGTGGAAAGGCAGAATACGGTTTTGTCGAGCTTTCCTGCCTTTTCAAGCTCGTTAATAAGATACTCAAGCGCGCGGTCAAGCTCGATGGTGCAAGCGATATAGGCTTTGCCCGCCTCGCTGTAAGGGAGATGCTCGACAAGTGCCTTGTTCTTTTTTGCCACGTAGCTTCCGCTGAAGGTGTAGGGGTGGTGACCGCTGACGGTCATATAGTATGCAAAGAACTGCTCGTCGTTTATATATTCGTGCAGGGTGTTTTGCATCATAACGAGGTCACTCTCGGGCCAGCCCGAAAGACCGCCTATCTGCTCCTTGCCCTTGAAAACGTAGCCGAGGCAGGGGTGGGTGTCGGTTCTTCCGTAGTATTCGTTTGTGTGGTTGTGGTACGCGCGTGACGTGATACCCGCGCCGTTAAAATATGGCGCAAGCGTCAGATTCATCGTAATATTGTTTTCGTAAACGTAAAGGAACGTGCCGTCCTTTTTCGGCTTGCTCATGTCGGGTACGAGTCCCGTCAGGAATGAGTATTCGGCGTTTGTGGTGTTGGATGGCCACGTCGTCCAGTAGTTGGAGAAGACAAATCCGCTGTTCATGAGCTTGTAGAGCGTGGGGGTAAGCTCGGGACTTACCGCGATGGGGGAGAAGGACTCGGCACACAGCATGATGAGGTTGTAGCCCTCGAACATACCCGTGTATTCATTTTTCTTTGTAGGAGCGACGGTGGCAAGGTAGTTTGCTATCTTTTTTATGTTCTCGTCATCGTTTGCGTTTGCGATAGCGGAAAAATCAAGCCCCTCTATAATGTTGTAGGGCGAGTCGTCCCTGCCGTCGTCGGGCAGATAGCCCTCGCTCGCTTTCCAGCCGTCGACCTCGATAAGCAGGTATTTGTCGCCGTTTTCGTCCGTCTTTTCGGTGACGGACACGCCAAGGACGACCTTTTCGCCAAGCTGTGAAACAGTCTCGACCGTGCGAACGCCCGCATCGTCGATGGGCATCGGGTAGATGACCGACGTGCCGTTTTCGTAAACGGCGGTAAGGAGCATATTTTCATCGTCTATGCTGTATGAAACGGGCGCGGCGGCAACGGGCAGGAATGCGGCGGAGTTTGTGTTAAGGTCAATTTGCGCGGGAGTGTTATTTGATATGCAGGCGTTTGCAAGCTCGCTGTCGATAGTGAGCGTGACCACGCCGCCCGATACGTCGGTGGAGCTTACGCTATAGCTTCCGCCGTCCGATATCGAGACGGGTATGTTCGCCACAGCGCCGCTTTTGTATTCTACGCAAAGGTACAGCTTGCCCTGAAGCTGTGGTATCAGCTTGTAGGATGTGGGCAATGCCGCCTTATTTATCTCGTATCCCTTGCCATCGGCACCGATAACGGTCATTATATTGGGGTCCGACGTCGTTTGGTCAGGCACCCATACCGTCTGGTTGGGGTTGGCGGACGGCAGATTCTCCGTCGGATCGTTTGAAATATCGGGAAATAGGAATTTTTCTATATCAATTCGCGTGTTGGTGATAAGTCCGAGCTTTTCCATGCCAAGGTCGGGTACCCAGTTGGTGTGGTAATTCTCGTAAGGCGTGTGCGCTTCCGTTCCGCCAAGCGGCAGACAACCGCGCACCGCGCCGAATTGCAGTACCGCAAAGCACAAAAGGGTGAGCAACGCGCTGACAGTATTGCGCTCGTGCTGTGGCTTTAAAAATTTGTATATCAGCGGAAGCGCAACAAGGGGGAGCGCCATCAAAATAATGACGGGCATACAGCACATAATGGAGTAGAGCGTTTCGGAAAGGAAGTTGCCTGCCACGTCGTCAGCCATTCCGAGCTGGGAGATGGACATAAACGAGAAAAAGGTGAAGTGATAGACCTTTTGCACCGAGGCAAACAGCCACACCGCCGCCGCGGGGACATAGCGCAGGATCTTCGCCGCTTTTGGGGGGCAGAGGTCGCATATCGCGCCGCAAAGGATGCCTGCGGGTACGGCGAAAACGATGGGGTAGGTCAGCATTAAATTGCCGAAAACGGATATGTGAAAAACGCTTTCTATATAAATAAACGAAAGCACGAAGAATATTTCTGAAAAAAAGATATCGAAAAGACGTTTGCCTGCAGGCACACGCCGTTTTTTCAGGGAAATGTTTTCTTTCGTAAAGGCGGCGGTATTCATTATTTCTCCGATCCTGTGTTTGTTTTTTTATGTGCGCGGCTCTCGGACATACGATTGTAAACGAGCATACCCGCAATACTGATAGCTAATGACAGCACAAAAACGATGATGGCGGCAAGATAGTTTTTCTCACCGAGGGCATCACCGCCCACGGTGGACGATATAATAGATGGCAGTCTGCCAAGGGAGCATATTACAAGCCAAGTGCCGAAGCGGATATCCGTCAGTCCCGCAAAATATGAAAGCAGGTCTTTCGGCGTGCCGGGGAGCATGAAAATGATGAGGAACAATAGGTCGCGGCGGGGTGAGGAGCGCAAAAAGCGCGCCCCGTCGAGCTTTTCTCGGGAAAAGAATAGCCGTGCAAGCTCCATACCAAAGCGGCGCACAAGCATAAAAACGCAAATACTGCCGATACTTGTCGCGCAAAGGCACAGCAGAGTTCCCTCTGCCGCGCCGAAGGCGTATCCGCCGAGTATCTCAAAAGGTTCACCGGGTATGAGGGCAACAAGGACTTGAAATATTACGAGTGCTATATATGCAACTCTCCCTGCCGCGCCGTGCTCATCTACCCAAAGGCGAAAGCTCTCGGGCTCGGAAACATAGCGCAGAAGGGGGCGTCCGACGGCAAATCCCACAAGCGCAAACACGGCAATTGCGGCGCAGGAAAGGATTGCGGCGGTTATTTTTCTTTGACGATCATTTTTCATTTTTTCAGTTCCGAAAATAAATAATACTCCAATTAATCTTATCATAAAAATAATGTTTCGTCAAGCAAAAGAGTCGAAATTTGTATTATTTTGCGGGGAATAAAGAAAAGGGGCTGATATCAATGCAAAGAACATTGATATCAGCCCCTTTGTTGTTAAAACAAAGGCTTTATATTTCCCTTTTTACAAAATACAGCCACGCACGGCGTATGGGAGAAACCTTTTTGCGGTAAATATGTGTGTAAAGTCGGCGGTACAGCCGAACGATGAGGTGCATATCCTCCGCAGGTGCGCCGTAGCCGAATTCCTCGGCAGAAATGGCGGAAAATACCCGCTTTAGTTCGCGCTCTCCGAGGCGCGCGCGTTCAGCTTGGAATTCGCTCAATCCCTCGTCGCGCACAGCTTTTGACAAAATTCCCTCAAGGTTTTCGGCAAGCATCTGTGCCATGTCGCCGCCAAACTGTCCCGCCTCGGGGGAAAGTCCGCACTCACCAAGCAGGGTGAACAGCATATCTATCACCGCGCGTACCTCGGCGCGTTCGGGGACTTGGGCGTTGGCGTTTGCGGCGTTTGCCATTTTGTCAAGCATCAGGCGGCGTTTTTTATCCGCGCGATTTGCCTTGCGTATTGTTATAAATATAAATAGGAAGAAAACTGTCAGTACGGCAATGGATATTACCGTTATCGCTATCAGCTTTGCGATATAGCGTTTGTGCGTTGCGTCCCTGTCCTCGTCGGGGATTTGCGCTGGCGGCGTTTGATCGCCGTTATCCGTTGGCGGAACGGGCGGCTCAATGGGCTTTGGCGTATCATCCTTGTCCGTTGCGTGCGAGCCGCCGGCGGAGGGGTCAAAGCCTGCTTTATACGCGCTGTCGTAGTATGGCGGCGTTGCCTCATACTGCACCCACCCCACGCCGTCGAACCATACCTCAGTCCAAGCGTGAGCGTTTTTGTCAAGCACATCGGCGTAATACGCGCCGTCGGGGGAGCTTGTGCGTTTGAAATTCGTAACGGCATATCCTGCGGTAAATCTTGTGGGAATGCCCGCCTCGCGCAACAGGAGCGTAAGCGCGGAAGCAAATTGAACGCAATATCCCTCTTTTGTTTCGGTAAGGAATTTTTCAACGCCGTGCAGTTCGCTTTCGGTCTCGGCGGGTGTTAGCGAGTAGGTGTAATTCGCTACGAGGTAGTCCACTATCGCCATTGTCAGTTTGTGGCGTTCGAGATACGCCGCGCTGTCAGCCAGAGGAGTTACGCCGCTGTTGCCATAGACGTTTGCCTTTGCGGCAAGTTTTACGTCTATGCCCGCTTCGGCAGCTATTTTTGTGAGAAGGTCAGCAAACACCTCGCTTTGCGCGGGCGTCGTGTATGCGCTGTTGACAAATCTTGTGTATTTGTCAAGCTCGTCAAACATAAGGTCGTAGCGTGAACGCTCGGCGTAGGTCATAAGCTCAAGATACGCAAGCTCTGGCGCGATCTTCGGTGCGGATGGGGAAGCAATTATAGTACCGTTTTCGTCGCGGTAGTATGTGTGCGTCTCAAAGGTGTCTCTTGTCTCAACGTATTTTACACCGCCCTCGGTATACGTGCGGTATTCTATGCTCGTGCCGTCGGCAAGCTTTAAGAGCTTTGGGTATTTGGCGTTGGAGACGGTGACCGAGCCTTTTTGTATGACCTTGCGGAAGGAATTCATCTCGGCTATCAGCTCCGCCATGTTCTCGCCGTATTCCTGCGAGCGCATATTGGTCAGCATTGCCACGGTAGCAAACGATTCGTTTGAGTTTTTAATAGCGTACGAAGTATAAATTCCGTCAAAGTAGTTTGCGTACGTGGCGGAGCTTGCCTCCTTGCCTTCAAGGGGCATGAGCGACGAGTGGCTCTTGTTGTTTACCTGCACCGAGGGATTGAATTGGCGCAGGCTATACGCGGGCATATAGAGGTTCATCGTATTGAGGTTGTATCGCTCGATGGCTATTTTGGTTACGCCCACGCCAAGTTTTGCGTTGAGTGAGGAACGGTTAAGGTCAAAATCCAAAAGGTCGGGGTCAAAAAAGGTATAGAAATTCTTTTTTACCGTTTCGGCAGGGTCGTACTCCGTTCCGAACAGCTCGCGGTATTCCAAGAGAAGGGGGGCTTTGCTGTTCACCGTATGCCATTTGCCGTCGATATAATTTACACCTATCCATCCGCGCAAATACGTGTTGTATCCTACGTTCGTGTAAAGGCGCATAACAGGGATGTTTTGGTAAATCAACTCCTTTGCCATGGTATCGTACGGCTCGAACATAGCATCTTCACGGTCATACGCCAGAGCGTCAAGCGCGGGGCTGTTGCCGACGAGCATAGCCGTAACGTAATCGCGGTAGTATTTCATCGTGTTGTCAATGGACTTGATGGCTACAAATCGCCCGCTCACCGAAATCGCGGGAAGTACCAATACTATCACGCAAAGCAAGAGTGAGCAAATTCCCGCAAAGCCGCCCGTGGCGCTTTTTGCGTTGCGCTTGCGCCTTTGGTGTCTGACGTAGGTAATTACCTCGTTCTTTTGGCGTTTTTTCTCATCCGAGGAGAGCGAGGAACGCGCGGTCTTTTTCTTTTTTGCGCGGCGCGGCGAAGAGCCGAAATAGTCGGCAAGCTCGTCGTCAAGAGATACCGTTGCGGACTGCTTTTCCTTGCGGCGGCGTTCCTTTTCGGCGCGTCGCGCATCCTTGCGTTCCTTGACGGAGAGCATTTTGCGTGCGAGCGCCTCGGGTACGGGCGGCTCGTCTTGCGGTAAGCACAGCGTTATTGTTTCGTCATAGACGTCCTTTTGGGGCGGTCTTGAGCATAGCTTGTCGCACTTAAGCATTATGACTATTGCCGCAATCGAAGCAATAAGGAGCGAAATGCCCCAATTTCCGCGTGTCAGGTTGTATACAAACGTGGGTATCAACGTTCCTAAAGTCAGCAAAAGCGGGGGAAGCAATCTTACCCTGCGAATTAGAGAGGGAACGTAAACAAGTGCGGCGATAGTTGCAAAAAACATAGCCGCGGTGAGTATCAGCTCCTCGTTTGGTATATCCGTGGGCGGCATCGGCAGGCGATATTCGCCCATAGCCACAAAGCTCGCATTAACAAGGCGGTCTATTGCGGCGTTAAATGCGGCTATTAAGGCGTGATAGAGCTTTGTCGGTCTCGGAGTGAGGAATGCTATCCCAAGCGAAGCGGCAAAAACCGCCGCCGCGCCGAGCTTTACGGGGAGATTTCCCATAAATATAGCGGAGAGCGAGGCGCATATCAGCAAAACAAAGAGCGCAAGCGCTGACGCGCTGATGCCGAGTCCGCCCTCGCCCGTAAATGCAAGCGCGTCGCAAACCAAAAGCGTAAGGGCGAATGTCGCGATGGCGGCAACAAGTCCGCGCATAGCAATACCCAAGCCAATTGCAAAATTGCTCATTTCGGCATTGTCGGGGGTACACAGCAGGGCGCGGTCCTCGTTTGGCACTATGCGCTCGCGTTTTTTATGCTCGCGGCGCAGGCGTGCGACCTCTTTTTTGCGCCTGAACGCCTCTCTCGCTTGCTTTTTGGCTTCCTTGCGTTTTTCCTCGGGGGTAAGAACGGATTCTTTTTTCTCATCCATCGGTTCCACCTCCCGTTTCATTCAAAAAGAGTTTTTTTCCATCGGTCAAGTTCACCCCTGCCTCGCCAAAGCGAGCGGCGCAGGCGGCAAGGTAAGCGTGCCTTTGGTCTTTGTTGGCGTAGCGTTCTTCAGCGGAGAACAGCACGGCTTCCGTACCCTCGCCGTCGTAGGCTGAGCTTATTGATGCCGCGTTGCAAATAGCGCTGACCAAAGTGTCGTTTATTGCGGGGATAACGAATATCAGCTTTGATATTTCGCTGTCACCAAGCATTGCCGCCAGACGGTCGACCGAGTTTTCGGGCGGAGCGATGGGGGCAGAGGCAAAAAGGCGGAATATCATATCAAAATCCGCCTCGGACTGCAAAAGGAACGAGTGAACGCCTATCTCGGCGCGCTCGTCAAACCACATAAGGGAAACTGCCCTTCCGCGGCGAAGCTCGCGCAGAGTCAGTGCAATGGTCGTTTCAACTACGCCGTCGGCGCAGTATTCGTTCATGTCCGCGTAATACTCCTCGCGTGCGAGGGCGTTAAGGTTCGGCTCGGGGGCGGCGGGCATTTGCGCCATAATAGCCTCGGCGCGCCGTTTGAAATCAGCCGCCTTTATGGGGTTTTTGGTAACGGCGGCTTTTTCAAGCAGGCGGGAGTGCTTTTTTTCGATCTCGCTCCGTGCTTCCTCCGCCGCGTAGGGGCTGACAAACTCGCCCACGGGGGCGGTGTTCGGAAAATGCGCCGACATATCGCACAAAATGAGCGTGAAGTCGGAAACTCCCGCGTTGTAATCGCGCACTATCAGCTCGTCGCTCTTGGACGACAGCTTCCAATGCACGCTTTTTAGCGTATCGCCGTCGCGGTATTCGCGGATATCAGCCACCTCAAGCCTTTCGGGGCTTGTGGGCGAGCGCTTGGTGCGCCTTGACGAATCTGCGGACGCATCGGTCTGCGGCTCGGGAAGCGGGAGCTTGCGGGGTATTACCGACACGATTCCAAAGGAGTCTACGTCTATTCGCAATCTGAATATGCGAAACAGGTCGTAAACGTAAATGCAGTCTACGCCGATGGTGTAGCTGCCGCGAAATTTGAACGCGGCGTTGTTTTTTACGTTATATACGGTGTTAGGCGGCATTGAGATATGCACGCATTTGTCCACCGTGCGAACGCTGTGCGCGGTGGGAAGGCGCATGATGACGTCTACGAAGGGGTAGGGCAAAAAGCTCTCGTTTATAAACTGCATCTCATAATCAAGCGGCTGATTTTTCTCTATTTCCGTTTTGTTTTCGGGGACGAGCAGCTTTAGTGCCGTTTTTGAAATCAGCAGGTATACGAGCGATGCTATGGGGAGCAGAGAAACGAAGGCGAAAAGGATATTTGATGCCGATGAAAGGAGAGCCTGCGTAAATATGAGAGACGCTGCCCACAAAATTACCCACAGCCGAAAACCGCGCGTGAGTGTCAGGGCAAATCGGGAGCGCCTTGGCACGGCAGAACGCCGCGGGGGTGTTTTTTTAACCTTCATTGTATATATATTCAGTTTTTACCCTTGAAAGGAACGGGTGATGAGCGAAGTATTTCGCCAAGCACAGCCTCGGCGGTAACGCCCTTGAGCTTTGCTTCCTGACGGAGCATCAGGCGGTGGGCGATAGCGGGGCGCAACAGGCTGGCTACGTCGTCGGGAATGACGTAATTTCTGCCTCTTATGTATGCGTAGGCGCGGCAAAGGTGCATCAGGGCGACCGATGCGCGGGGGCTTGCGCCGAGGGCTATTGCGCTGTGCTTTCTCGTTGCGGACGTCAGCGTTACTATGTAGCGGTAAAGCTCCTCGTCCATCTTTACCTCGCAGACCTCGTCGCGGATGCGGCGAAGCTCCTCGGCGTTTATGATGGGGCGTACCGAGCTTATGGGATTTTCACCGCGGCGTGCGGCAAGAATTTCCACCTCTTCCTCGGCGGAGGGGTATCCGATGGTCAATTTCAGCGCAAAGCGGTCAAGCTGTGCCTCGGGCAGAGGATACGTTCCAACGTAGCCGGACGGGTTTTGCGTTGCGATAACGGTAAAGGGTGTGGGGATATCGTAGCTCACGCCGTCAACGGTGACCTTGCCCTCCTCCATCGCCTCAAGGAGTGCGGATTGCGTTTTGGGCGAGGCACGGTTTATCTCGTCAGCCAAAAGGAGATTGCAGATAACAAGACCGCGGCGGAACTCAAATTCCTCCTTACTGCGGTTGTAGATATTAAAGCCCGTGATGTCGGAAGCCATAACGTCGGGGGTGAACTGCGCACGTTTAAAATCAAGCCCCGTCACCTTTGCGATAGTTGCGGCAAGCGTGGTCTTACCCGTGCCGGGGACGTCCTCGATGAGAACGTGAGAGCCGGAGAGCATCGCGGTAAGGAGCAGGACTATTTCAGAGCGCTTGCCGAGAATGACCTTTTCGATCTCGTTTATTACGGAGAGTATTTTTTCGTTGTAAAGGGGTGCGGCGGTTTTTGTGTTTTCCATGGCTTTGACCGTTCCTTTTTGATAAATTTTTTCATTTTATATTATATCATAAGGAGTCTTGCTGTACAAGAAAAATATTAACAATTCAGCAAAAATTCACATAAGATATAGTGAATCATAGAAACGAGGTAAATAAATGGAGCTGTTTACGGTAATACCCTACAATCGAGAAAACGCCGTGGCGTACGCGCGGCGATATGCCCTCACGCGCAACGCGCGGTTTGAGGATTACACGGGCATCGGCGGCGATTGCACCAATTTCGTGTCGCAGGCGGTGTACGCGGGAGTCTGCGTCATGAACATGACGCCCGAGTACGGCTGGTACTACGTATCCCCCACGGACCGTGCGCCCGCGTGGAGTTCGGTGGAGTTTTTTTACGATTTTATAACGGGCGCGCCCGCGTTTGCCGATGCAAACGGCGGCGAGGGGCCGTTTGGCAGAGAGGTGCTTCGCCGTCAGGCAGAGCTTGGCGACGTGGTACAGCTTGCCGACGACAGCGGGGATTTTTACCACACCCTCATCATCACGGACATAAATCCCGACGAGATATTTGTCAGCGCGCACACCAATGATGCGCTTGACCGCCCGCTGTCGAGCTACACCTTTGCGCGCGCGCGCTTTATCCGCATCGAGGGTGCGCGGGTGATAGCGGAGTACCCGTGTTTTGAGGAGTTGATGCAAACGCCGTAAGGCAAGCAAACGCCGTAAGGCGTTTGCAAGTGCAAAGTGCAAAGTGATAAGTGCAAAGTGCAAAGTTTCGGTAGCTTTTTGCGTGGCAAAAAGCATTCATATTGAGAAGAAAGTATACTTTTAGCGTATTGTTATGCTTAAAGGTGGCGGGAATAGCGCAATTTTTAGCGTCATTCCGAAGCTACACCGAGCTACTTCGAGGTGTAGCGACCGAATCCCGCCGTTTTCCCGCAGAAAAACGGCGCTTGATGTTCGCACTGACCGCTTCGTAAACGGTAAAAGCCAAAAAACACGGCTACGCACTATTAAAAGGCGCTTGCTATATAAGGCTCCCTCCGAGAGGGAGCCTAATGTTAGCCGACGCTTTTTGCATAGCCGTGGCACACAAATAAAGTCCATAAAGGAAAGTCGGGTGCTAACATCAAGCGCAAAAATTCTGCGGAATTTTTGCGAGATCCACTTGCCGCGTCGCAGAACAATGCGCCGCGTCTGCGGGATGACAGCAAAAAAAGTGCAAAGTGATAAGTGCAAAGTGCAAAGTTTCGGATAATTTCCTCGCTTTGCTCGGAAATTTTCATTTAATTGAAAAATTATCGAATAGCCTCTGCTTTAAAGCGTTTGCAAGAAAAAATTTAATAAAACTAAAATCGGAAGAAACGCGCGCGTTTCTTCCGATTTTTTCCTTAACTTTGCACTTTGCACTTTGCACTTTGCACTTTGCACTTTGCACTCTGCACTCTGTACTTTGCACTTAAAAAAGCGGCGCGAACGCCGCTTTTTTATTACATTTTCGGCAGGAGAGAAAGTGCCTTCTGTATCTCCTCGTCAGAGGGGACGTAGTCGGTGAGCACGCCGTCATTGTGCTTCTGATAGGACATCATATCGAAATATCCCGTTCCCGTAAGTCCGAAGAGGATGGTCTTTTTCTCGCCCGTTTCTTTGCATTTGAGCGCCTCGTCGATAGCCACCTTGATAGCATGGGAGGACTCGGGCGCGGGGAGGATTCCTTCAACGCGCGCAAACTGCACTGCCGCCTTAAACACCTCGGTCTGCGGAACGGATGTAGCTTCCATAAGTCCGTCAGCGTAGAGCTGGGAAAGGGTGGGAGTCATTCCGTGGTAGCGCAGTCCGCCCGCGTGCATGGGCGCGGGAATGTAGTTTGAGCCGAGCGTGTACATCTTTGCAAGGGGGCATATCATGCCCGTGTCGCAGTAATCGTACGCATACGCGCCGCGCGTAAGGCTGGGGCAGGAGGTGGGCTCGACTGCGATAAAGCGATAGTCAGCCTCGCCGCGGAGCTTTTCGCCCATAAAGGGAGAGATGAGGCCGCCAAGGTTCGAGCCGCCGCCCGCACAGCCGATGATGATATCGGGCTTTATGCCGTATTTATCCATAGCCGCCTTTGCCTCAAGTCCGATGATGGACTGGTGCAAAAGCACCTGCGAAAGAACGCTTCCGAGGACGTATCTGTATTTTCCGCCCGAGGTAACAGCCGCCTCGACCGCCTCGGAGATAGCGCAGCCAAGGCTTCCGCCCGTTCCGGGGTGCGCGGCAAGAATCTTTCTGCCTACCTCGGTGGTCTCGGAGGGCGAGGGGGTAACGTCAGCGCCGTATACCTTCATCACCTCGCGGCGATGGGGCTTCTGGTCGTGGCTGACCTTTACCATATACACGTGGCATTCAAGGTCAAAGTAGGAGCAAGCCATGGAGAGCGCCGTACCCCACTGACCTGCGCCCGTCTCGGTGGTAACGCCTGCAAGTCCCTGCTTTTTAGCGTAGTACGCCTGCGCTATTGCGGAGTTGAGCTTGTGGCTTCCGCTTGTGTTGTTTCCTTCAAATTTATAATATATATGCGCGGGCGTGCCGAGAGCCTTTTCGAGGCAGTACGCACGCGTCAGAGGCGCGGGACGGTACATCTTGTAAAAATCGATAAGCTCGTCGGGTATCGGGATATACGCCGTAGTGTCGTCAAGCTCCTGACGCGCAAGCTCGCGGCAGAACACCTCGGACAGCTCGTCCTCGGTCATGGGCTTGAGAGTTTTTGAGTTGAGAAGGGGTGCGGGCTTGTTTTTCATATCGGCGCGCACGTTGTACCAATAGCGAGGAAGCTCGTCCTCGGATAAATAGATCTTGTACGGAATTTGTTCTTTTGACATTTTTATGTCCTTTCTCCCCTTGTGGTGTGGGGAAGGGTATTGTTTTTTCGGGGCAAAAAACAAAAAACTCCCATCCCGTAATGCCGGGACAAGAGATACTCTTGCGGTGCCACCCTGCTTGACGGCGCAAGCCGTCCACTCATCTGCGCAAATACGCATTTGCCCTTGATAACGGAGCGCCCCTCCGTCTTACCTACTGCGCCTTGCGGTTCGGCTCGCCCTTGACAGACCATATTATTCGGCATCCCCCCGAGGCTCGCACCGCCCCTCGGTCGCTGATAGAGAACTTCCCCGATTTTTTCCTGTCGCATCGGTTTATTTGATTATACTCCCCATTTGCGGTTTTGTCAAGAGAATTTTTAAAAAAGGTGAGTCAAGTGCAAAATTGCATTTGACTCACTTTTTAATTTTGCTTTTTGGGGAGCTATTACTCCTCGCTGTTTTCCTCGTCGCGGCGGGCAAGTCTTTCGGCTTCGCGGCGTTCGCGCTCTGCCGTTTCCTTGTCAGCCTCGGCTTGCTGTTCGTTAGCTTTGCGGCTCTTTGCCTTCTTTTCCTCGGCAATAGCCTCAAGCTCCTCGATGGTGGGGAATGCGCTTTCCATAGCGTGCTTGAACTGCTCCGCGTCCATCGTTTCGTGAGTTATGAGGTACTCGGCAACGAAGGCAAGTCTGTCTGCGTTCTCGCGCAGGAGACGGCGTGCGGTCTCAAAGCACTCGTCGATGATCTTCTTTACCTCGGCGTCTATCTTTGCGGCGGTAGCCTCGGAGACTTCCTTGCCGGCCGAAAAGCTCCTGCCAAGGAACACGTCGTCGCCCTGACTTGAGCCGTAGCGGATCGGGCCAAGCTCGTCGGACATACCGAGGGTGGTGACCATCTTGTGCGCCATTTCGGTAGCGCGCTTGATGTCGTTGGACGCGCCGCCCGTAAAGTCACCGAATATCTGCATCTCTGCGGCTCTTCCGCCGAGGATCATTGCGATCTTTTCCTTCAGCTCCTCGCGGTAAACGCTGTATTTATCCTCGGGGGGGACGGTCAGCGTGATTCCGAGAGCGTTACCCGACGGGATAATGCTGATGGAGTGAACGGGGTCGACGGTGGGGAGCAGGTAGGAGAGAAGCGCGTGGCCTGCCTCATGGTAGGCGGTGTTCTTTTTCTCCTTGGGGTTCATGCGCATAGACTTTTTCTGCGGGCCTGTCAGTACCTTGAGGAATGCGTCCTCGATATCGTTCATGCCGATAAGGGACTTTCCGCGGCGAACTGCAAGCAGAGCCGCTTCGTTGAGCAGGTTTGCAAGGTCAGCACCCGTAAAGCCTACGGTGGTCTTTGCTACGGTGGAGAGGTCGACGTCGTCCTCGAACTTTTTGTTGCGCGCGTGAACCTTGAGTATCTCCTCGCGCCCCTTGATGTCGGGGTATCCGACGGTTATCTGGCGGTCAAAGCGGCCCGGGCGGAGAAGCGCGGGGTCAAGTATGTCTGCGCGGTTTGTTGCCGCCATAACGATTATGCCCTCGTGTGCTCCAAATCCGTCCATCTCAACAAGGAGCTGGTTTAAGGTCTGCTCACGCTCGTCATGTCCGCCGCCGAGACCTGCTCCGCGGTGGCGTCCGACAGCGTCTATCTCATCTATAAATACGATGGAGGCGGGGGCTTTGCGCGCGGTCTCAAAGAGGTCACGCACGCGGGACGCACCTACGCCGACGTACATTTCAACGAAATCAGAGCCTGAAATGGAGAAGAAAGGAACGCCCGCTTCACCTGCGACAGCCTTTGCAAGCAGGGTCTTACCCGTACCTGGAGGGCCCATCAGCAATACGCCGTGGGGAATCTTTGCGCCGAGCTTTGCGAATTTTTCGGGGTTTTTGAGGAATTCAACGATTTCCTCAAGCTCCGCCTTTTCTTCCTCTGCTCCCGCAACGTCGCGGAAGGTCACGCGGCTCTTGGCGTCCTCGGGCGTTTTAACTCTTGCCCTGCCAAAGCTGTTCATTTTTCCGCCGCCCTTGCCCGATGCCTGTCTGATAACGTAGAACCAAAGCACGGCAAATATCACGATGAGGGCGAGATATGGCAACAGTGCCACCCACCACGGCCAAACCACGGGGGGCTCGTATTCAAATTTTGTAAGAGTACCTTTCTCAAGCTGTGAAAGAATGAGTTCACCAAGATCCTCACGGAAGTAATCCGTATCTTTTAGCTGATAGCTGACGATGGTCTCGTCCTTCAGCTTCATGGAAATAACGTCCTCGGTGTCAATATTGAATTGTACTACCTGTTCGGTCTGGAAATATTTTACCACGTCGCTGTATGTGATGGGGGTTCCGTTCTGCTCGGAAAATACTCCCGAGAGAATGAATATCATCACGGCAACGATGATAAAGTAGATAAGAACTGTTTTGAAATTACTGTTTGAGCGTTTGTTCATACTCCTGTTTTTGCCTTTCAATTTATGTTAATGTGTGTAGACCTCGGGTTTAAGGACGCCAACGAAGGGCAGGGTACGGTATTTTTCGTCGTAGTCAAGACCGTATCCGACCACAAAGGCGTCGGGAATCTCGCGTCCGACGTAATCGGCGGTGAAATCCACCTGACGGCGCGAGGGCTTGTCGAGCATCGTGCAGGTGCGCACGCTGTTTGCGCCCTTGAGCTTCAGATACTCGCACAGATAGGACAGCGTTTTTCCGCTGTCGATGATGTCCTCAACTATTATTATATCCACGTCGGCAAGGTCGTTGCGGTAAAGGTCGAGCATTATGCTCACTCTGCCGCTTGTGGACGTGCCTGCGCCGTAGGAGGAGACCTTCATAAAGTCTATTTCCACGGGACGTTCTATTTTTTTCATCAGATCGCCCATGAAAACCACCGAGCCTTTGAGTATGCAGAGCAAAAGGAGCTTTTTATCGCTGTTTTTATAATCTCTGTCGATGTCAGCGGCGATCCGCGAAACTATTTGGTCGATCTCATTTTCGGAAATGAGAACGTAATCAATGTCGTGTATCATAGTTTTGTCTTCCTTATACTATTTTAATATATTTAGCGGTTTATATTCTATCAATTTTCGGTTATGTGATTGTTTATAAATTGTAAATTTTGCAGTTCAGCTTGTTTTTCTCGTTTTTTTCGGCGGTCATCGACGTTCAGCACCAGGATTTTGCGCTTAAACGAGGCGGTAACGCCGCCCGGAAGGGAAATTCCGCCGACTTCGCCGTTTTTTGCCGCATCGAGCAGGGCGTTTATGTGCCGTGCTTCGGGGCGTGCGCCGCCCTCGCGCAAGCGAAAGAGCAATGCACGCGCCGCTACGGGGCGCGGCAGGAGCGACAGCTCCTCGGCGTTTATCTCGCCGCACTCAAGAAAGCGGCGTGCCGCGCTGTCAAGGTACTCGCAGTCCTCTGCGGCAGAGGCGCAAAACCGACTGACGGCGGTGACAAAATCGGGGTTTAGCTTTTTCAGCTCGGGGATAACTCTGTGGCGAATGCGGTTTCTGGTGTAATCGTCGCAGAGGTTTGTGGAATCGGTAACGTAGGAAAGTCCGTTTTCGCGGCAGTATTCTTCTATCTCGGCGCGGCTGACGTTTAGCAGTGGGCGCACCAGCGTGCCGCCGTTTACGGTGCGGCAGGCGGGTATTCCGCACGCACCGCGCGTTCCGCTTCCGCGCGTCAGATTCAAAATCACCGTTTCGGCGTTGTCGTCGGCATTGTGCGCCGTTGCGAGCAAGGGAATGTCTTTTTCGAGCATTATTCTCTCAAAAAAGGCGTATCTTATCCTGCGAGCCGCCTCTTCGATGCTCTCGCCGCTTTTTTTCGCCTCGGCGGGTACGTCAGCTTCAAGCAGACAAAACTCCACGCCGCGCGCTTGGCAAAGACTGCGGCAAAATTCGGCGTCGCGCTTTGCCTCATCACCGCGAATTCCGTGGTTGACGTGCGCGGCAACTACGCGCACGCCGCACTCGCAAAGTGCGGTAAAAAGAGCCGTTGAATCAGCACCGCCCGACAGCCCTACGAGCACGGGAGTGTCGGCGGGCATACCTGCGAGAAGGCAGGGGTGACGAAAGCCCTTCATCGCTCGGGGGGCGCGTCGGCATCGCTTCTTCCGCTGTCAAGAGCGTAGAAGGTGGTGTATTTTCCGAGCCAGTTCATCTTTACCGTTCCCGTTGAGCCGTGGCGGTTCTTCGCCACTATTATCTCGGCAACGGGTGTTTCGGTCACGGCGGCATCGTTGTCGCCGCCTTTTTTATAATATTCATCGCGGTAGATGAAAATAACGCTGTCGGCATCCTGCTCGATAGAGCCTGAATCACGCAGGTCGGTAAGCACGGGGCGTTTGTCCGTGCGGTCGGCAGAGCCACGGGAGAGCTGTGAACAGCAAAGCACGGGAACGCCGAGGTCCTTTGCCATCAGCTTTAGACTTCGCGTGATGTCTGCAACCTCAAGCACGCGGTTGTCCTTGTGCTTTTCTCCCTGCATAAGTCCGAGATAGTCGATAACGACCATGGCGATGTCACCCTCGCGGCGCAATTTTGCCTTCATTGCGGAAACGGTGATGTTCGAGGTATCGTCGATGAGGATACGCGCACCCATCAGCTTGTCCACCGCGCCCGCGAGCTTTTCCCAATCCGACGGTGTAAGGTTGCCCGTGCGCAGGGAATAGCTGTCAACCATCGCGTGGCTTGAGAGTATTCGGGTTGCAAGCTGTTCGTCGGACATCTCAAGCGAGAATATTGCGACTTTTTGCTTGGTCTCAAGCGCGACGTTGACGGCAATGTTCATAGCAAAGCTCGTCTTACCCATACCGGGGCGTGCGCCGATAAGGACGAAATCGGTCTTACCGATGCCGGCCATAAGGCGGTCGAGGTCGCCGTAGCCCGTGTTTATACCCTGAAACGCGGCGGGGTTTTGCTGGAGCTCGGCAAGGTTTTTGTAAACTCTTGCAAGCACCTCGGACAGCTCGGCAAAGCTACGGGTGTCTCTGCCCATCGTGATGTCGGAAATTTTGCTTGATGCGTATTCAAGCACGTCGCCCACGTTTTCCTGCTCGGAGAAGGCACGCTCGGATATCTGCGAGCAAGCCTCGATAAGCTGGCGCATCAGGCTTTTTTCAATTACGATGCGTGCGTAGTCCTTGATGTTGAGTGCAGTCGGAACGCAGTCGGTCAGCGTGCGCAGGTAGCTTTCCGCGCCCGCCCTGTCGTAGACCTTTTCCTTTTCGAGCATATCAAGCAGCGTTACAAGGTCGATATCGTGGCTCGCTCCGCCGAGGTGGAGCATTGCGGAATATATCGCGCGATGCTCGCTGATATAGAAATCGGACGAGCGCACGGTGTCGGAGATCTGCGAGATGGACTCGGGGTCTATCAGTATCGAGCCTAAAAGTGCTTGCTCTGCCAAAAGGGCAAAGGGGAGCTTTTTAATAGCTTCTGTATTGTTCATTTTTCACTCCAAAGTTTTTTGTGGAGAGGATTATTTTTTGCAAACGACGAGATTTATCTTGCCAACTACCTCGGGGTAGAGCTTTGCATCTATTTCGTAAGTTCCGAAGGCGCGGATAGCGTCGCCAAGCTGGAGCTTGCGGCGGTCAACGGCTATGCCGTGCTGTGCCTCAAGCGCCTCTGCGATGTCCTTTGCGGTGATAGAACCGTAAAGGCGGTCGTCAGCACCTGCGGCGGCAGGGATCTTTACCACAACGGCGGCGAGCTTTGCGGCAACTTCGCGTGCGGCGGCACGCTCGGTCTCTATTTTGTAATTTTTGGATGCTTCCTTTGCCTTTGCCTCGTTAAGAGCCTTGGCGTCTGCGATAACGGCGAGCTTGCGGGGCAGGAGAAAATTCTTTGCGTAGCCGTCGGATACTTCGATGATATCGCCCTTTTTGCCCTGTGCCTTTACGTCCTGTGTGAGAATAACTTTCATAATATTTCTTCCTTTCGGTATCAGTTTGTGGTTTTGTCAAGATATTGGTCTATTGCCTCGCGGAGCTTTGAGAGCACCTCGCGTGTGTCGTTTGCGGACACCTGTGCGCCTGCGGAGTCGAAATGTCCGCCGCCGCCGAGTTTTTCAAGAATGAGCTGTACGTTTATCTTGCCGTTTGAGCGTGCGGAGATGATAACGCTCGTCTCCGTGCGCAAAAGCACGAAGGCGGCATCCACCTGCTTTACGGTAAGGAGCGTGTCGGCGGTCTTTGACGCGGCTATTCTGTCGTCGGGAGTTCCATCGCCGTCGCAGATGGTTATCGCTATCCTTCCGCGGTAGAGCTTAACGCCGGAGCCGAGCTTGGACTCGGTCACAAAGCTCTGCATATCGGCAAAGAAGAACGTGCGTGCGACCTCGGAGTTTGCGCCCGCCCCACGCAAAAACAGCGCGGCGGAGTAAGTTCCCTCGGACGTGGTGCGCGTAAAGTTCTTGGTGTCGAGCATGATTCCCGCGAGCATTATGTTTGCCTCGTGGCGGTTCAGCTTTGCGCCGTCGGGGAAGGAAAATCCGCGCGAGGAAAGCTCAAGTATTTCGGAAACAAGCTCGCTGGCGGAGGATGCCGACGGCTCGATGTAGGTTATTTCGGGCTCGTTTTCAAAGTCTGCTATCTTGCGGTGGTGGTCTATGATAACGGTGTTGAAAACGTTTCTTGCGATCTCGGGGGATTCGACTATTGCAAGGTTGTTGACGTCGGAGAGTATAAGGAGCGTGTCCGAGCGTATAAGGTCGATGGCGGACGTTGCGTCAGCGAAGATGTTTTCATACTCGGGCATCTCCGAAAGAAGCGCAGCCGTCGATATCTTGAAATTGGGGTTGTTTTTGTCGATAACTATTTTTACTGCGGGATTGTAGCCCGAGGCGAGTCTGGCAAGACCTATGCACGAGCCGATGGAGTCAAAGTCGGGGTTTTTGTGTCCCATAACGAGGACATTGCCCGCATCGGATATAAGCTGGATGAGCCTGTCCGCAATAACGCGGGAGCGCACCTTGGTGCGTTTTTGCAGTATTTTCGTTCTTCCGCCGAAGAATTCCGTCTTTGAAGATTTACGCAGGGCTACCTGATCGCCGCCGCGCTGAAGTGCGGTTTCAAGTGCTGACGCGGCGCTTTTTTCGCGCTCGTAGACGTTATCGCCGCTGTCGCAAACGCCCATCGAGACGGTAAGGGGGATATTATTGTTTCCCGCGCCGAGCGCGCGCACGCGGTCGAGCACGTCAAAGCCGTTTTCAACGCATTCGGCAAGGCGTTCTCTCGGGAAAACGATGAGGTATTTATCGCGCTCATACTCGCGCAACATTCCGCCCATTTCCTTTGCCCAAGCGCCGAGGATGGATTCCACCTCGTTGGCGGCTGTGCGGTACGAGGTGCGCATCTGCTGTGTCAGCTCCTCAAGGTTGTCGATAACGACGTAAGCAAACACGGGGGCTTCCTTGTCTATGGCACGCTTGGCTTCATCAAGGCGCGTGCGGTCCTCAAGCACCGTCATCCAATAATCGCGCTCGGGCGTTTCCATAAGATAGCCTCTGGCGGCAAAAATACGCTCGGCTATTTCCACGCGCAATCCCTCGGATGATGGGCAGGTTATGATATCCGATATCGGGGATGATGCAATTTCCGTAAAATTTCTGCCCGCGATATCCGTTTGGCGTTCCGCATCGCACAGGGCGAGCATGGCTTTGTTTGCCCATATCATTTTTCCCTCGGCGGTGGTGATAACGGCGGGGAATTCCACGTTTCGCATCACCTCGGACATGAGGCTGTTGAGAGACGCGCCCTCTGCGCTTACCTTTTCCGCCGTTTGAAGGCGTGCGGCTTTAAGGATAGCAAACGCTTCGACGGCGCAGAGCAAGAGAAAGCAGATAAGTCCCACAAGCAGGACGGATGCATCCGAAACGGCGCATACCAGCGTGAATATTATGAGCATTGCGCCGCCGCTGACGGCAGATATCAAAAGCAGGTCGAATAGCTTAAAATCGGGTTGTCTGTGATCTGACATCGTTTTTCCTCCTTGATTTGAAGGTTAATATAAATAATCTAAAGACATAATTATACTATTATAATAGTATAGCATAAGTTTTGTGATTTGTAAATGAAAATTATGGGAAATTTCCCACGGCGGATAAAAAAAGTGAGCAAAGCACCGTTTTAGCGATGCTTTGCTCACAAAAGCGTATTAAAGTGTCACCAAAGAGAAGTCCGCGCCGCTTGCGCAAAGCAGAGCTTCCTCGCGCGTGTGGCAGGTAAAGAGCAGACATTGTTGCTCCTTGCCGCGGCAAATACCGCAGAGCATACGGAGTATCGCATCCGCGCGGCTGTCGTCAATGTGGGAGAGTGCCTCGTCAAGCATAAGCGGCGGTGCGCCGTTCTTGAAAAGCAGTTCCACGAGCGACAGACGAAGCGCGAAATACGCCGAGTCCTGCGTTCCGCAGCTCATAGCCGAGAGGGGCTTTGTGCCAGACGGCGTGCGCACGGTCACGGCAAAGGTCTCGTCTATGCCGAGGTCGGTGTATTTGCCGTTCGTTATCTGCGATATCAGCTTGCTTGCGCCCTCGCGCAGTCTCGGCGTGATGCTTCCGCGAAGCGACTCGCCCGCGCCCTCTATGGTGGAATGCGCAAGCATTATCGCATCGCAAAGACTGCGTGCCGAGGCAAGCTCCGCTTCAACTTCCTCGAGTCGGGCGGCTATGCGGACGGGATTTTCCGCCGCGCCCTGATTGAACGCAAGTCCGCGTTCCGCCTCGTGGAGTCTGGCGATGCCCGCCTCAAGCTGTGCGGCGAGCGAATCACGCTCCTGCTTTAAGAGCGTAGGATTTGCGTTTTCGAGCAGGGCGGGCGCATCGGGATTGAGATGCGCGCGCAATGAAGCCTCGTCGTATGCGGCGAGCTGTTCACGGCGTTCCGATGCCGCCGCCGAATATTTTTCGATATCTCTTTTTATCGTTTCGTGCTTTGAAACGGCTATTGCCGCCTTGTCAGCGGCGGTAAGGAGCAGGGCGGCGATATCGTCGTCCTCGCCGATCTCGCAAAACTCCGAAAGAGCATCCATTGCCTGACGGCAGACCGATGCCGCCGCCTCGCGGTGGTTTGCAAGTCGGCTTTCTGCCGACAAAAATACCGTTGATGCGGCGTCAAAATCGCGTTTTGCGTCAAGACAGTTCTGCAGATGCGCTTCAAACGCGGCTTTTTTAAAGCCTTCCTCGCCGTCATAGCCGTATGAATAGTAAAAGCGCAGTATCTCCTTGCCCGTGCGCACGGCGGCGGGGAAAAGGAATATGCCGATGACGGCAAGAATAAAGCCGCCGACGGTCACGGCAGATGATATTTTGGGTGCGATGAGAGCCGAGCCCGTAAAATAAAGATAGAGTGAAGCGGCGGCGGCGAAAACGCCCGCAAGGGTAAGGAGTATTCCCAAAACCGTAAACGACGCTCTGCGGCGGCGCAGGCGGGAGAGCTTTCCTATCACGGCGGACACTCCGCCGCCCTCCTCAATTCCCTCCGCGTATGCGGCAAGGCTCGCGTCCCCGAGCGTGTTCGTTGCGTGAAGCTCGGCAAGATGCGCGGCAGACGAGGAAACGGCTGTTTCCGCGGCTGTGAGGGAGCGCGATATGGAATCGAGCTTTTCGATGTACTCACGGGTTGGGAGAGTGCCGTTCTTGCCCGAATCACGCACAAGCTCGGCTTCCTCGGCTTTGAGCGCGGCTATCTTTTTCTCGCTCGCATGGAGCATATCAAAGCGGTTTAGAACCTGTATGGTCTCGTACGCGCGGCATTTGTCCTCGGCAAGCGTCAGCTTGCGGCGAACTTCGGCGGTAACGGTGCGGTATTTTTGCGCGGTAGCCTCAAGCGCTATCTTGGATACGGTATCCTGCTGTGCCTTTTTCAGCCTTTCGGCAAGCGCGGCGCGCTCGCGTTCAAGCTCGGGTATCTTGCCGTTGCTTCCTCTCAAGGGGGATAGCTGACGGCGTGCGGCATCGAGCTTTGTCAGCGCTCTGCCCGTGTTGGTCTGCTCGTCTGCGGAAAACAGCAGGTTTTCAATAGCCGTGCCTATCTCCGCGCCGTCAAGTGCGCCCACGCCGAGCTGACGCACGGAGCATGAGCTGTCAAAAACGGATGCGGAAGCACCGCCGAGAAAGACCTTGGCGGGCGTTTCTCCCCGAAAAGCGGCAGAGCCCGTTGCAAGGTCGATTATGGCGTACCGTTCGGTGTAGCTGTCGCCCGACATAGTGCCTCGGCGCTCTATGCGATAGCTTTTTTCGTCGGCGGTAAGGTCGATATAGCCGTCGGCGGCAGAGCCGTCCCACGAGAGCGCACGCTCGCGAATTCTCGCGGCGTCCTCGCCTCTTTTGGGCGGCAGACCGTAAAAGATAAAGCGGATAAAGCCAAGCAGGGTGCTTTTTCCCGATTCGTTATTTCCTCGGAAAATATTCAGTCCGTCCGCAAGCTCTGCCGAAAAGTCCTTCAGCGCGCCAAACTCGCGGATATATATCTTATTTATTTTCATTTGCTTCCCCCCGATAAAAAGGATCTGCCGTCAAGGGCGAGAAGTCCGATGCGCAAAGCCTTGGCGGCGAGGGAACGCTCGTCGGCATCCGCGCTTTCCAGCTTCGGGAGCAGGGCGCGGTAGAACGCGCCGCGTATGCTCAAGTCGTTTTCCAGCTCGTCGGAGGAATACACGGGCAGAGTCGAGTCCTTGACGGAGAGCGAGCAAAGCTCGGTCTGGGCGGCAAGCGTGTCGGCAAGTGCCGCGGTGTCGGGCTTGTAATCGGTGGAAACCGCACCCTCAAGGACTATGCGAAGCGATGTTTCCGCGCCAAAACCGCTGTTATTTACGGCGGTGTGCATTTTGTCAAGCACCGCGCCGTCGGAGTCCTCGCCCGTTACGTCAACGTGCAGTATCTCGTAGCGGTGGGATGCAACGGTAATGCGCTCAAGCGTTGGGGTGGCGTTGCCGTCGTGAACGGTCACGGAAAGAACGCCGCCAAAGTGCAACTCGTCAAAGCTGCGCCCCTCGGGACAGCCGCAGTAAGCCACGAGCGTAAGCCCCGAAAGTGCAGGCTCGGGCGGATTGTGAACGTGACCTAGTGCGGCGTATACACAGCCGCTTGCGGCGAAAAGTGAGAGGGGAGAGGGGGCGTATTTTGAAATGGGGGATGTCGTGTCGGCGTGCGCGCAGATAAGATTTATCCTGTCGGTGGGACAGTCAAGCGGCGCACAAATGGGAGAGGCGTCAAGCCTATCCGACATGAACGCCCAGCCCCACACACGCGCAGGCGTGCCGCCGATATCAAGGTCGAAAAACGAGGGTGAATCGTTTTTGAATATATAAACGTTCTCGCTCCACGGCGTAACAGCCCATATACTGCCGGGCATATAAGGGTCATGGTTGCCGGGCGCAATGATGACGGGCTTTCCGAAATCGGCAAATGCCTCGCGCACGAGCGTGACGGTCTCGGGGCTTACAAAGCCACAGTCAAACACGTCGCCCGCCGCGAATATTGCATCGTAGCCATCGTCCTTTGCTATCTGCACTATGCGCGAGAAAACTTGGCGCAGTCCGCGGCGCAGTTCCTCGCCCGCGGCGAGGGGAACGCCCGAAAACGGCGAGTCAAGATGCAGGTCGGCGGTGTGTAAAATTTTAATCATTTATGCTTTTGCTCCAATAGAGGCGGTAAAGCGGAGCATCGCCTCGGTATCCTTGTAAACGCCCGCATCCTCAAGCACGTGGACGAAGGTCTCGCCCACCTCGGCGCGAATAATATCAGCGGCGTTATCGTTGGTAAAGGTGTATTTGTCTCTGAATGCGCCAAGCCAATCCGCGTGCTTTCCGAGCACCTCGTCGGCGCGTATCTCGGCATCGGTCGCGCCTGCGGCAACCTTGTCAGCGAGCAGGGCGATCTCCTTTTCAAGGCGTGCGGGGAGAACGGCAAGTCCCATGACCTCGATAAGACCGATGTTTTCCTTCTTTATATTGTGCTTGTCTGCGTGGGGGTGGTAAACGCCCATGGGGAACTCATCGGTGCAAAGGTTGTTGCGAAGGACGAGGTCAAGCTCAAAATCCTCACCGCGGCGGCGCGCGATGGGGGTGATGGTGTTGTGGGGAACGCCGTCGGTGTATGCCAAAACGCAAGCACTCTCGTCGGTGTACTCACGCCAAGCGGCAAGTATCTTGTCGGAAAGGGAAACAAGGCTCTCCTTGGAAGCGGAGCGCAGGCGAATAACGGACATGGGCCACGCAACTATGCCGCCGTTTACGTCGGGATAACCCTCAAAGGTAAGGGGAACTTTAATTTCGGCACGCTCCATGGGGAAGGTGTAGCAACCGCCCTGCATGTGGTCGTGCGAGAGGATAGAGCCGCCGACGATGGGCAGGTCGGCGTTTGAGCCGACGAAGTAGTGCGGAAGCGCGTCCACGAAATCAAGCATACGCACAAAGGTCTCGTGGCGGATGCTCATGGGCGTGTGCGCTTCGGAAAGAACGATGCAATGCTCGTTGTAGTAAACGTAGGGGGAGTACTGCAAAAACCACTTCTCGCCGCCGAGGGTGAAGGGGACTTGGCGCAGATTCTGCCTTGCGGGGCCGCCTGCGGCATTTCCGCCGTAGCCGACGTTCTCGGGGCAAAGCAAGCACTTGGGATATCCCGTCTGGGGCGCGGACTTCGCGGCGGCGATGTCGCGCGGGTCTTTCTCGGGCTTGGAAAGGTTGATGGATATGTCGATCTCACCGTAGGGCGAGGGAACGCTCCAGCGGCGGTCACGCGCGATGCGGTCGGCGCGTATGTAGTTGGAATCTATTGCGAGGCGGTAGAAATTGTCGGTCGCCTGCTTGGGAGATACGGCAAGGTCAGCCTCAAAGCGTGCGTTAACAGCCGACGGACGGGCGGTGAGGTGTCCCATCAGCTTCGTGTCAAAGCGGTCGCGCGCGGCGATGCCCGCGTCGATAATGCCCGCATCTACGGCGTAGTCGAGAATGCCGTCGAGAATTTCGGGGAGAGCCGCGCCCGTGAGCGCACCCTTCTCGTCCTCAAATGCGGCAACGCCGAGGTCGGCGGCAATGAGGTTGGCGCACCAAACGCGGTCACCGACGCCGATGAGAGCCTTTGCCTCGGCATAATCGAGGAGCGCGGAGATGTACTTGCAAATATTAGTGGTGTTTGACATGATAAATACCTGCCTTTTAGATAAATTTTCACAGATATATTATACCACTAAATTATTGTGGTGTAAATAATAAAAGCGACAAAAAAGCAAAAATATTTCGCTGGGCTCGAGTTAGTGTTAAAAGAAAAAAAGAAGAGTTTGGGGCAAATTTTTAGAAAAAACAAAAAATTTTCATATTTTTTCAAAAAATCTCAAAAACACTATTGACAATCATGTGACTGCGTGATATAATACAATCACACCGCAAGGGAATGTAATAATGATAATCGGGCGGTGAATTTGATTTTTTATACGGGTAGGAAATACAATGAATTCTCAATTCAAAAAACATCTCAACATTTTATTTGCGTATGTAGCGAGCTATTTTATCGCGGCGGCAGTTGGCACGACTTTGGTTTTAACGATATGCAACGCGATATTTGACGTTGAATCGGGCGCATCCGTTCGGGCGACAAATCTGATAATAGACTCACTCTTTATCTTTGGCGCGTTTGTTATAATGTACGTCCGCAGAAAGAGGGACGACGATGACAGAAGGGCGTATCTTGCGCTGATGAAAGAGCAGGAATTCGAGATGAAAAAGGATATTACAACCACGTTCAATGACAGAAAAATGTGGGCAGAGGTCATCTTCGTGACTATTATCAGTTTTATTTTTTCACTCTACTCAAGCATCGTGCTGCAGTCCATAGGGCAGTTCATCCCCTACTTTTTCATCGCCGTTCCCCTCTTTATCGGCTTTGAGCTGCTCGGAACTGCCATTCTGCACAAGGCGTGGATACGCGAGGACAGAAATTTTTAAGTTATGAGGATTTTAAATGGTCAGTATTGGCAAAAATATAAAACGCCTGCGGTATGAGCGCAGGTTCACGCAGAGCGAGCTTGCAAGCAAACTGGGGGTAAGTTGTCAGGCGGTTTCGAAGTGGGAAACTTGTGTAAACTCGCCCGACATCGCGCTTATTCCAAGGATCGCGGAGCTTTTAGGTGTTTCCATTGACGAGCTGTTTAAGGAGTAAAGAGTAAAAACGCCGAGGGCGTTTTTACGGTGATGTATTTGCCTTGCGGCAAAAATGATGCGCGCTTCGCGCATGATGAATGATATATTTGCCTTACGGCAAATATTAAGGAAAAAAGTGGTTGAAGCTGCGCTTCAACCACTTTTTGTTTTATTAAATGCTTTTTGCTGTGCAAAAAGCTACCTTAATTTGCGGCAACGCCGCAACATCATTGGGCGCAAGCCCACATCATTTGCAACTTGTTGCAACATCATTTGCGCCCTCGGCGCAACATCATTTAACACGCCACAGGCGTTTTCCCGCCGCCGGGCGATTTTGGGTACGGGTCACCAAAAAATGACGCAGGATTTCATCCTGCGTCA
>JAZQDD010000010.1:0-6063 GCA_045546615.1 Eubacteriales bacterium
ACCTCTCCGGTGCTTCTTGATAAAGTCAAGATGAAGATGTCCGTATTTGCCGATTTCATAGTTTGTTTGCTCTGAGATTTCAAGCATCGGGTAGTATTGTTCGCCGCGAAGCTCGTATTTGATACCGTTTTTAGTGATGTATTTTTCCATAATCATATTCCTTTCGTGTTTCAAAATTCCTTGTAAACACAAGCATTTTCGGAACTTTTGGAATATGTTTCGTCAGCCTCGGCTCTTTGCCTTTGAGTAGATCAGGTATGAACAATCCGACCAGAAAAGAGCAGAAGACCAAAGGTCATCTGCTCTTTTCTCGTTTGGATAAAAAGACGAAGAACGTCTACAACTCGCATTGCGGGTTGTAATATTTGCGCGCTGCGCAGGAATGATGAGTTAATGGTATCAATTTTTGCGGATGCTAAAAGTTTAGTCTTGTGCTTGATTTTTAAAAATAAAGAGAGTGCGGCTTTGGGGCATAATCTGCTCTGATGTGTGGAATACTTTTCATAACACCAACAGAAAGGATGCCGAAATGATAGAACAGGATACAATAAAATTGCTGCGCGAATGTGATGCGGGAGTTAAAATGGGAGTTGATTCCTTGGCTGAGGTAATGCCCTACGTCAGAAACGAAGATCTCAAGGAGCATCTTGCCAAATGTAAGAGTGAGCACGACAAGCTCGGTGTTGAGATAGGCGAGATGCTCACCAAATACGGTGACGACGGAAAAGATCCGAATCCCGTTGCCAAGGGAATGTCCCATGTTAAGACAAATTTTAAGCTCGGAATGAAAGAGACGGACAATACCGTTGCCGATCTGATAACCGACGGTTGCAATATGGGGGTGAAATCGCTCAATCGCTACCTCAATCAGTACAAGGCAGCCGATGAGGTCTCAAAGGACGTAACAAAGCGTTTGATAAACCTCGAGGAAGAGCTTACTATATACCTTCGCGATTACCTTTAAATATTGCCCCCGACGATTCCGTCGGGGGCTTTTGATTATAAGGTTTTTTATTAATACAAAGTGAACAAATATAGAAAAAAATTTTGTGCATTTTGGAAAAAATTCAAAAAACTATTGAAATGATATTGGCTTTGTGCTATCATAATACTTGAATAGTTATCATTATGGCTAACTATACTTTTTTGGCAGAATTCGCTTGCCAGAATCTTCGGAAGGAGGATGGCTTCAGATGTCTAAAAAACTCAAAACAACGATAGTTGTGCTGTCAACTTTGCTGGCTGTAAGTGTGATTGCGTTAGTTGCCGTTCTGCTTTACAGACATTTTGCCGCGAATTTACAAACTACTACGACGGTTCCCGATAATTTGATAGGAATCGTTACCTCTGCTAAGCCCGATGACACGACCGAAGCTCCGGACGACGAGGGGGATGAGGAAGAAGTTACGGGAGTGGGAAGTCTGCCCCAGATCGGTGAGGGCGAGACATCCACGGCGGCGGAGACTACTGCGCAGAGCGCAAAAGTGCCGGCGGTAAAGCTTTATTTACATAATAGAAACGAAGGGGACAACGTTCCCTTTGAGGTGATGAATATGTTTCCCGGCGACGTTGAGACGAAGTATTTTTGTGTCAGAGTCTCACACAGCCAGACTGTCACCGTGAAATACAAAGCCGAGGTTCGCAAGGGATATGAGATCCTTGCCGAAGTGCTAAAGTGCAGAATAACGCTCCTCAATACGGGAGAGGTCTTGTACGACGGACTGATGAAGAGTATGCCAAAGAGCATAGACCACGCAGTTGTGCCTCAAAGCGGCGTTGACTCGGAGCTTTATTATGAGGTCACGGCGTATCTTGAGACCAGCGTCGGCAATCGTTACCAGAATAAGCGCCTTATCGCTGATTTTAATTGGTGGGTGGAGGAAGATCTTGATCCTCCGCAAACGGGCGACTCGATGCAGCCTGTGATTATAATCTGCGTTATGGCGGGAATTCTGCTCATACTTGTTCCGATTTTGATAAAGCGTCGAAGGGAGAACGATGACGATGAGCAATAAAAGGACAAAAAGACGCCTTATCGTAGGCATTGTAACTCTTATTTTACTGTCGCTTTGCTTGACTGCTACGACATTTGCCCTTGTGTGGGCGACTGTCTCGGTGGAAAATAACCTGTTCCAAACGGGTATCGTAAAGATAAATCTTAATGACGGAAATCCCATAATCAACGAAGAGCAATTTCTTTTTGAGCCGGGAGCAACCCTAAAAAGAGATTTCTTTATCGAAAATCAGAGTACGTGGGAAGTTTACTATAAAATATATATGCTGGATCTTGAAGGCGATCTTGCCGACAAGATATACGTTACCATCACTCCAAAGGACAGCGATGATATTCTCTACGAGGGGTTCGCTTCCGAACTTACAAGAGCTCGCGTGCATGCTGCCGACGATACTCTTGAGATCGGCGAAAAGACCTATTTCACCGCATATTTCCATATGCCTACGAACATCGGCAACGAGGGGCAGAATCTGCAACTTGGCTTTGCTATGGGCGCGGATGCGGTACAAACTAAAAATAACCCCAACAGATTGTTTGATTAAAAGACAGGAGATCTTTTTATGGGAAAAAAAGCGCTGAATATTGTTAAAAATGTTTTGGTGTGGACGTTTGTCGTGTTTGCCGTTTTTATGATGCTGTTTACCATTTTTTCGGTAAATACGTTTGATAAGACCGATAGAGACGTTTTCGGACTCAAGTTTTTCATCGTACAGACGGACTCCATGAGCGATACGTTTAGAGCAGGCGACATTGTTATTGTTAATGAGGTAGACCCTACCACCCTTGCGGCGGGGGACATTATCACCTTTATTTCGCAGAATGCAACCAGCTTTAATGAAACCATAACGCATAAAATTCGTTCACTTACGAAGGATGAGCATGGTGACAACGGTTTTGTTACCTACGGTACGACCACGAATTCCGATGATGAGGAGATCGTAACTTACCCTTACATTCTCGGTAAATACAGCTTCCACATTCCAAAGCTTGGACACTTTTTCCAGTTCCTCAAAACAACCCCCGGTTACATAGTTTGTATTCTTGTGCCTTTTCTTCTTCTTATAATATATAACGGCGTTGTTGCTATCGGTGCGTTCCGCCGCTTCAAGAAAGAAGAGATGCAGGAGCTTGACGAGGAAAAGAAGAAGATAGAAGAAGAGAGACGTCAGTCACTTGAAATGATGGCGGAGCTTCAAAAACTCAAAGAACAGCTTGCGGCTCAACAGGGAACAACCGTTCCCGCTGCCGATGCCGCACCCAAGACCGACACAAATACCGAAGATTGACAGTATTAATTTACTGCAAATTCTGAAAAGAGAGGTAGGAAAATGGCAAAGCAATCTACAATGCGCGCACTTTTGACAGGTGTTCTGGCTATGCTCATTTGCCTTACTATGCTCGTTGGCGCTACGTTTGCTTGGTTCACTGCCGGCGTTTCGTCAAGTCGAAACAGAATAATCAGCGGAAATCTTGATATGGAGCTTTCCTTTAAGGCAAGCCTTAGCGAAAAGTATTGGAAGATCGTCGGTGAGGATACCGAGCTTTTTCCAGATGCAGCTATATGGATCCCCACTCATACCGAGGTTATCTATTTCCGCGTACAGAACAAAGGAACTCTTGCATTCAAGTACCACATCGACGTTTCCGTGCTTGAAGATGATCTGTTGCAAACAGATTTCAACGGTGCATCCCTTTACGTTTCCGACGTTATCATGGCGGGCTCGTATGTGGCGGAAACAGAGTATAACGCCGACGGAAGTATAAAGAATACATCCGAGACGCTTATGGCGGAAAGAGTAAAGGATTATGATCTTGATACCTTTGCGACCGAGGCAAACGCTAAGATCAGCGAGGTCGAGGTAAAGAACAGCTACGCAGAGGTTGGAACTAACAAGGGATATGATTTCGCCCTGCTCCCGGGTGAGGAGCAGATAGGATACATCGTTCTACACATGCCAAAGGAAGTTGGCAACGAGGCAAACATCCAAAAGGTCAATCCCCGTCCCCATATAAAGTACGGCATTACCTGTGTAGCAACGCAGTACACCTACGAGAGCGACAGCTTTGACGATCAGTATGATTATTACGCCGTTTATCCCATTATGACGGGTGAGGAGCTTGTATATCTGATGAATCAGATAGCGCAAGAAGGCGGCAATCAAAATGAAAAAGATTATAGCATCCTTATTATCGGTGAGGATATCTCGATAGATTCCCTCACGATCCCCGCAGGACAAAAGGTATATCTTGACCTCAACAATAAAACGCTTACCGTAACGGGCGGTGATATTACCGTAAACGGCGAGCTTGTTATCAGCGAGTTCGGAGATATCAACTTCACGTCAGGCTCGCTTGTTACGGGCGCGGGCGGCAAGATAACAGACAACAGACAGTAAAAACAAATCACCGAGGGGGAACGCCCCATCTTAATTTGGTCTCTACGCCGTAGGCGTTTAGATAATTCGTCCATTGAAAAACTTTATAGGAGGTAAACAAAAATGACGAATCGCAAGACCACCAAAAGAGCATTCCTCGCAAGCGTAATGGCACTCATTATTTGCTTCTCGATGCTCCTTGGAACCACTTACGCGTGGTTCACCGATACCGTTGTTGCCAGCAAGAACAGAATAGTTTCCGGTAACCTCGATATCGAACTCGATTACGCCGTATACGAAGACGGCAAACTTGGCCCTTGGGCACCTGTTGAGGAAGACACCAATCTCTTCAATGAGAACGCTCTCTACGAGCCCGGCTATACTGAGGTTGTAGCTTTCCGCGTACGTAACGTAGGAACTCTCGCACTCAAGTATAAGCTCGGTATCAACATCCTTTCCGAGAAGGCTGGCATTAACGTTTTCGGATCTGAGTTCATGCTCTCCGACTACCTTTTCACCGGTCTTGTTCCCGAAGGCGCTGCTACCACTCGTGACGAGTACATCCCCTACGCAACCACCAAGCTCAACGAGGCTACCAACGACATGACCGTTGATGACTCCACCTTCGGCACCAATACTCTCGTTCCCAATGACGAAGCTGATGCAGGCGAAGATGAGGAGATCTTCGAGATCGTTGTTCACATGCCTACTTGGGTAGACAACACCGCAAACTTCCGTACCAACCTTGCTGATAGCGCTAACGGCAACAAGCTTGACGGTACCGAGAATTTTGCAAATCAGCCCGAGATCGAGTTCGGTCTTACTCTCGTAGCTACTCAGTGGACTTACGAGGCAGACGACTTCGACGATCAGTATGATGTAGATGCACAGTACCCTGTAGTATCCAATACTGCAGAGATCGTTGATGCTGTTAAGAATGGTGCTACCACCGTTCTTATCAACAACGACATCGAGCTTCCCGAACAGCTCGAGGTTAACGGTGCTCTCACCATCATCGGTGACGGCGAATCCACCATTTACAGCGGTGCTAACGGTACTCGCGTAGTTAACGTTGCAGATCAGACTGACGCTCTTCTCGTAATCGACAACATCAATCTTGTTGTTGATAACAACCTGACGTATACCAGAGGTATTTCCTTCTTCGGTAATGACGGTCTTGACGTAACCATCAAGAACTCCACCATCGTTAACAATTCTTACTACGGAATCAACGTTGCAAGCGATAACAAGGAAGTTGTTATCAATATCGAGAACAGTGAGATCACCGGCTATGCCGCACTCAATATCTGGTCTGAAGGCACCGTTGTAAACGTTAAGAACAGTACGCTCACCGGTATTAATAAGTCTGCTCCTGTTGATGCAAACCGCTTTGCTGTAATCGTAGTTGAGACTCCCGCCGAGAACGTTGTTATCAACCTTGAGGATACCGTAGTTAATGCTGTATATACTAATGGTGTTACTGCAAGAGAGTACCATCTGATTTACAGAAACGACTCTTACACCATCAACGAGACTAACGTAGATTGGCAGATCAACGGTCTTACCAACTCCTTCAAGGATTTTGACGGCAGATAATTAGCCGCGCAAAGTTCGGTTAAACCCGAACAAAGCTTGTCCGCCCCTTTGGGGCGGGCTTGTTGTTTAAGTGCAAAG
>JAZQDD010000011.1:0-33306 GCA_045546615.1 Eubacteriales bacterium
GGCACAGCTTGCTGACTATGATTCTAAGGTAGAGGCAGCAGTAGCTGCAGGCAAGATTGGCGAGGGTGATTTCGTTCTTGTTGATAAGACCAACCCCAACGTAATATATCACTATTACGTATTCTCGTACGGCGCTGACAAGTATGATATCGACGGTTTCATAGATTTTGCTATGGACACTACGGGATATAACGTAATTACCGAGGCTGACCTCGCGGCATAAGAATAAAAATAAAGGGCGCAAGCCCTTTATTTTTTTATATCCATTTGTGCCTTGTGCTTTTTGCCTACGTTCAGATCACTCTTGTATGATGAGCCGCGTACAATGGTGTCAGAGCCGTATTTTCCGCGTATCTTATCCACCGCCTTGTCAACCGCCCGCGCTTTTGAACGTTTTTCGTTTCCGAAAATTGATAATTGTTCGTTACCCTCGCGTGAAACGTCGGTAAGCGAAACACCGATAAGGCGCAGGGGCGTGTGAAAGTCCCAAAGCTCCGAAAGGAGACTTTTTGAAAGCTCGTATATCTCGTCGGTAATGTCAGTTGCTACGTCAAAATGCCTTTGGTGGGAGCGATCCCGAAAATCTCTCGTTCGCACCGTCACCGAAATACACGCCGCTGTTGCACCGTCGGCACGCATACGCGATGCCACGCTGTCGCAAAGGGCGAGAAGCACGCGATGCGCCGTTTCTTTGTCGGTAACGTCCTGCGAAAGTGTGGTGGAATTGCTATATCCCTTCGCGGCGTCGTGGTGCGCCAGAACGGGCGAGTCGTCGATGCCGTTGGCAAATCGGTGTATCTGCTCGCCCAGCTTTTTCCCGACGGTGTATTGCACGGAGCGCAGATCGCGTCGTGCAAGATCGCCTATCGTGCGTATACCTGCTGATTCAAGCCTGTCCGCGCTTGACGCGCCGACCGTGAAAAGCTCACGAATGGGGAGCTTCCACATCTTTTCCTCTATTTCATGCGAAAAAAGCGTGTGTACCTTGTCGGGCTTTTCAAAATCACTTGCCATTTTCGCAAGGAGCTTATTTGAACCAATACCAACATTTACGGTAAAACCGAGTGTGTCGCGTATTTTATTTTTTATCTCGTGCGCCGTGGCTATGGGGTCGGGGTATATCGTGGATGTACCGCTCATATCAAGAAAGCACTCATCGATAGAGTATTTTTCCACCACGGGGGCATATTCGCGGCAGATATCCATAAACGCCGCCGAGTTTTTTTCATAAAGGCGAAAATCGGGGCGTGCCAACACAAGTTCGGGGCATTTGCGAAGAGCCATTCCTATCGGCTCGCCCGTTTTGACCCCCATCTTTTTGGCGGGGATGGATTTGGCAAGGATGATACCCGTGCGCCGTTCGGGATCGCCGCCTATGGCAGAGGGGATAAGGCGCAGATCACTCTCACCGTGTGCCACACGCCGCGCCGCTTCCCACGAGAGAAACGCGCTGTTGACGTCGATATGAAATATAAGTCTCGTAGCCATGGTCTCCCCCCCCTTTTATTTCAGTATAACCTATTTTGCCGCAGAAATCAAGAAAGGATTTCATTTTTTTAAAAATCCCGCGCTGATATCGCCGTTTTTATTGCAATATCAACGTCTCTGTGGTATAATAAAAGGATGAAAAACCAAAAGGAGAATGAAATGGAGCTTTACCGCGGAAGACCTGCCGACGTATCGGGCAGGGAGCAAAAGGAGATAAGAGTCTATGATTTTCTTGACTCGCTTGGAATAGAATATGACCGAGTTGATCACGAGGCGGCTATGACGATGGAAATATGCAGGGAGATCGATGAAAGCCTCGGCGCTATTATATGTAAAAATCTCTTTCTCTGCAATAGGCAAGCAACGGATTTTTACCTGCTGATGATGCCCGACGATAAGCCCTTCAAGACCAAGGACATCTCGGCGCAGATAGGCTCGTCGCGCCTTTCGTTCGCAACGGCGGAGCACATGGAAAAATATCTTGATATCACGCCCGGCTCCGTTAGCGTTATGGGGCTTATGAATGACCGTGAGAAGGCGGTGCGCCTGCTTATCGACGAGGACGTTCTCGGCGCGGACTATTTCGGATGCCACCCATGCGTAAATACATCAAGCCTTAAAATAAGTGTAGCAGACCTCAAGGATAAGATAATTCCTGCCCTTGCCCATCCGTATACCGTTGTCAAGCTGTAAAAATTTAAAAAAGGTATTGACAAACGAAGTTTAATGTGCTATCATTTTAACATATTAAAGGATTAAAGAGGGGTTGCTATGAAAAATCATCATAAAGAACGCACTTCAAGGCTTTGGAAAGCGATACTTTCGCTTGAGAACGAGGAAGAGTGCGCGGGCTTTTTTGGGGACCTTTGCACCATTGCGGAGCTTGAGGAAATGGCAAAGCGGCTTGAGGTTGCAAGGTGTATCGACGGCGGAATGTCCTATGGCGACGCCGCGGAGCGCACGGGCGCAAGTACCGCCACCATCAGCCGCGTAAAGCGTTCGCTTTACTATGGAAATGACGGCTACCGTATTGTAATCGACAGACTTAAAGATAAAGAGGAAAACTGATGAAAACACTTAACGAGCGCGTGCTTGATACTTTCAGCGAGCTTTACCGCGCCTACGGATATGCTAAATATAAAATGAGCGGCTTTGAGGAGTACGATCTGTACGCCGCAAACCGAGATTTTCTTGTCAGCGGACAAATACTCACATTTACGGGTGCTGACGGAAGGCTTATGGCACTCAAGCCCGATATTACGATGTCCATTATCAAGGATGCCGAAAACGAAAAGGGCAGAGTTGATAAGTATTTTTACAGCGAGAACGTCTACCGCGTTCCGTCGGGCGCTCATGAATTCCGTGAGATAATGCAGACGGGCGTTGAATGTGTCGGTGATATTGGCGACTATGACCGAGCCGAGGCTGTCTTGCTCGCTTGCCGCAGTTTGTCTGCCGTCAGCGAGGATTACGTTGTCGATATATCCCACATGGGACTTGTGTCGGGCGTGCTGGAAGCGGCAGGCTTCACCGATGCCGAGAGGGCTGTTGCGGTGGACGCGCTCAAAAGCAAGAATAAAGGTGCGCTCGCAAGCGTTTCGGCAAGGCTTGGCGGCGATATGCGCACCGCGGTTATGGGACTTGTGGACGTTTGCGGAACGCTTGCCGATTGTATTGAAGCTGTCGAGGCGCGCGGAATGAATCTCAATGAAAAAACCGCCGCCGCGCTTCTTACCCTGCGTCGCATTGCAGACGCGGCAGGCGAGAGTGCTGACAGACTGCGCCTTGATTTTTCCGTCGTTCACGATATGAATTATTATGACGGAATCGTTTTTTCGGGCTACGTTCTCGGTATCCCCGAAAGCTTGCTCCGCGGCGGTGAGTACGGCAGTCTTATCAGAAAAATGGGCAGGGACGGAAGTGCCGTCGGATTTGCCGTATATACCGATCTTATAGACCTTATCGACAAGGGCGAGCGAGGAATTGACGCCGATATCCTTCTTGTTTGCGGCGAGGATGCCGAGCCATGCGCTGTTGCCGATGCGGTACAGAGACTTCGTGAGCTTGGAAAAACTGTGCTTGTCCAGCGTTCTCTCGCGGGACGTGAGCGTTGCCGTAAGGCTATGAGGCTTGTGGGTAGGAGGTTTGAGGAAATTGAGTAATAAATATTGTCTTAACGTAGCTCTGCCCAAGGGCAGGCTTGGTGAAAAGGTCTATTCCGTGTTTGAGCGTGCGGGCTTTTCCGCCGAGGGAATACACGATGGCGGTAGAAAGCTGATATTTGAAAACGCCGAGGGAACGCTCAGATTTTTCTGGGTAAAGCCCTCCGACGTTGCCGTGTACGTTGAGCGCGGCGCGGCTGATATAGGCGTTGCGGGCAAGGATATTCTTCTTGAATACCGCCCCGACGTGTACGAGCTTCTTGACCTCGGCATAGGTAAGTGCCGAATGGCTGTTGCGGCTAAAAACAGCTTTTGCGACGACACGAGCCGCACTCTGCGCGTAGCAACGAAGTTCCCGAACATCGCGGGCGGTTACTACCGCAGTATGGGAAGAAAGATAGATATAATTAAGCTCAACGGCTCTATTGAACTTGCCCCCATCCTTGACCTTTCCGACGTTATAGTGGACATCGTCGAGACGGGAAGCACACTTCGTGAAAACGACCTTTCCGAGTTTGAAAAAATATGCGACATCAGCGCACGGCTTGTGGCAAACAAGTCAAGCTGGAAATTCAAGCGCGAGATGATGGAAAAGATCTGCCGCGCCTTTGAAGAGGAAATGAAATGATACGTATCGTAAAAAAGAATGAGATAAGCGACGGTGAGATATTTGACCGCATGAGCGGGGGCGCAGACGTTTCCGCCACCGTTGCTGATATTATAGCCGACGTAAGAGCGCGCGGAGATGAGGCGCTCATAGAATACGCGGCAAAATTTGACCGCGCCGAGATAGACAGCATTGAGGTAAGCTCCGATGAGATAGATGCCGCAGTTGAAGCGGTGGGGGATGAGTACATAGAAATGCTCCGACGTGCCGCGGCGAACATCGAACGCTTCCACAAAGCACAGGTCAGAGAGGGCTTCGTTATCAACGATAAGGAAGGCATTGTGATGGGACAGCGAGTGCTTCCGCTTGCCAAAGCGGGACTGTATGTTCCCGGCGGAACTGCCGCATACCCCTCGTCTGTGCTTATGAACGCCATTCCCGCACGCCTTGCGGGTGTTGGTGAGATAGTTATGGTCACTCCCCCGAGCGGCGGAGCTATCCCCGCACAGATACTTGCCGCCGCCAAGGTCGGCGGTGTTGACCGCATTTTCCGTTGCGGCGGAGCGCAGGCTGTTGCCGCGCTTGCTTACGGAACCCGGACTATTCCCGCTGTTGATAAGATAGTAGGTCCGGGTAACGCATACGTTGCCGAGGCAAAGCGTCAGGTAAGCGGCACGGTCGGTATTGATATGATTGCCGGCCCGAGTGAGATACTCGTTATAGCCGACGGTGCATCTGACCCCGTCATCGTAGCCGCCGATCTGCTCTCGCAGGCGGAGCATGATAAACGCGCCTCTGCCGTTCTCGTTACAACGAGCGCAGAGCTTGCCACCGCTGTCAGCGATGAGATAGAACGCCAGCTCTGTGTTCTTCCGCGAGAGGAGATAGCGCGCACGTCTGTTGATGAGCACGGACTTATCATAATAGTCGATACTGTAAAGGAAGCTATTGAGATGTCAAACCGTATAGCTCCCGAGCATCTTGAGATATTCCTTGACAATCCCTTTGATTATCTTTCCGAGATAAAGAACGCGGGTTCTGTGTTCCTCGGCAGAAATTGCCCCGAGGCTCTCGGTGACTATATGGCAGGGCCGAACCACACCCTTCCCACCAGCGGAAGCGCGAGATTCTCAAGTCCGTTGTCCGTTGATGATTTTGTTAAAAAGATGCAGTTTACGTATTTCACCGCCGATGCTCTTGCTACGCTTGCGGACGATGTTGATGCATTTGCAAGAAGCGAGGGGCTTGATGCCCACGCAAGAAGCGTGACGCGCAGATTTGGGAGAAAATACGAATGAGCAGATTTTTGAGCAAAAAGCTGTCGGCGCTTCAGGCGTATACGCCCGGTGAACAGCCGCAAGATAAAAAATATATAAAGCTCAACACAAATGAATTTCCCTATCCCCCCGCGCCCGACGTTGTTGAGTCGGTGAATGCTGACGGGATGCGTGCGCTTCGCCTTTATCCCGATCCCACGGGCGCACAGCTCAAGGCAAAGCTTGCCGAGGTCTACGGAGTGGGGAGCGAGAACGTATTTATCTCTAACGGCTCGGATGATATACTTAATTTTTCATTTATGGCTTTTTGCGAGAACGGGGCGGCTTATGCCGACATAACATACGGCTTTTATCCCGTTTTTGCCGAGCTTTACGGCGTGGACAGCAAGATAATTCCACTCAAAGAGGATTTTACGCTTGACGTGGAAGAATTCTGCAATGCGGATGCCACCTGCGTTATCGCCAATCCAAACGCACCCACGGGGCTTGCGATAAGCCTTGCGGACGTTGAGAGGATAGTCAGTGCAAACGAAAACAGAGTAGTGGTCGTTGACGAGGCGTACGTTGATTTTGGCGGCGAGAGCGCTGTCAAGCTCACAAAGAAATATAAAAATCTCTTGGTATGTATGACGTATTCAAAGTCACGCGGAATGGCGGGGGCGCGTCTTGGCTTTGCCATAGGCGATGCCGCGCTTATTTCAGACCTTGAGCTTATAAAATACTCTACCAATCCGTACAACCTTGACAGACTTACGCTGGCTGCCGGAGCAGCGGCTCTTACCGACTCATCTCGTAGCTATTACGCCAAGATGCAGTCAGAGCTTATGGAAACGCGTGAGCGCACAACAGCCGCACTTCGCGCACTTGGCGCCGAGGTCATTTCCTCACTTGCTAATTTTATATTTGTGAAAATTCCGAGCATCGAGGGCGCACAGCTTAACGCCGCGCTTCGCGAGCGCGGAATACTCGTGCGTCATTTCAAGAGCGAGCGTATCAAGGATTATAACAGGATCTCGATAGGCACGCCCGATGAGATGGATGCGCTCGTCTGCGAGATCGAAAAGATAATAGGAGACATAAAATGAGAAGATGCGATAAAATAGAACGCAAGACCGCCGAGACGGATATTTATCTTGCGCTGTGTCTTGACGGAAGCGGAAAGAGCGAAATAAATACGGGCTGTGGATTTTTTGACCACATGCTGACGCTTTTTGCACGTCACGGCGGATTTGATCTCACGGTTTCCTGCAAGGGAGACATAGAGGTGGATGCGCACCACACCGTAGAGGATGTGGGAATATGCCTGGGTAAGACCTTCCGTTCTGCTCTCGGAGATATGCGCGGTATATGCCGCTACGGTGACATCATTCTGCCGATGGATGAATCTCTCATTCTTGCCGCAGTTGATATTTCGGGCAGAGCGTACCTCGGATACCGAGTAAGCACTCCCGCAAAGAAAATAGGTAATTTTGAAACGGAGCTTGCCGAGGAATTCTTCGCCGCATTCGTGCGAGAGGCAGGGGTAACTTTGCATCTTCGCCGCCTCGCGGGTAGAAATTCGCACCACATTATCGAGGGATGTTTCAAAGCTTTTGCGCGTGTGCTCCGAGCCGCCGTGGCTACCGATGCACGTTTTGCCGCCGAGATCCCATCGACCAAAGGAGTTCTTTGATGCTTGTTGTTATTGACTATGGCGTGGGAAACCTTTTCTCGCTTTGCCGTTCCCTTGAGGCTATCGGGGAGTCGCCCGTCGTAACGGGAAACGCCGCCGAGATAGCTCGCGCAGATTGCATAATACTGCCGGGTGTCGGTGCGTTTGGCGATGCCGCCGCGATCCTTCGTAACACGGGACTTGATGCCGTTGTAAAGGACAGAGCCGCCGCAGGTGTTCCCCTCTTGGGGATTTGCCTTGGAATGCAGCTTCTTTTCGATAAAGGCTATGAGTTTGGTGAGCATGATGGTCTGGGACTCATTCACGGCAAGGTCGTTCCGCTTCGCGGCTATGTTCCGAGTGAACAGAAGATACCGCAGATGGGCTGGAACGCACTTCATTTCCCAAGTCCTGAAAAGAAAGCCGCCTGCCCCGTTTTTGAGAATACGAGGGAGGGCGAATACGTTTATTTTGTACATTCATATTACGCCTCCGAGTGCGAGGCTGACACCGTCGCAGTTTGCGATTGCGGCGGCGTGAGCGTTACTGCCGCCGTGGCGCACAAGAACGTGGTCGGCTGTCAGTTCCACCCCGAGAAAAGCTCGGACGTGGGACTTGCAATGCTCAAAGGATTTTGCCGCGGCGAATTTAAAGGAGAATGACAGATGCTTATCCTTCCCGCAACTGATATATACGGCGGACAGGTGGTACGCCTGCTCCGCGGAGATTACAATAAAATGACCGTCTATGACACAGACCCCCTTGTGCCTGCGCGCCGCTTTGAAGCGGCGGGCGCAGAGTGGCTTCACGCCGTAGACCTTGAGGGCGCAAAGGTTGGAACTACGCCCAACCTGCCCGTTATTGAGCGCCTCGCGCGCGAGACCTCGCTGAAGGTCGAGATAGGCGGCGGAATCCGAGATATTGCCACCGTAGATAAATATATGGATGCAGGCGTTGCGCGAGTGATACTCGGCACGGTTGCCGTAACAGAGCCACAGCTCGTAAGAGAAGCGGCGAAAAAGTATCAGGGCAAGGTTGCCGTTGGTGCTGACCTTCGCGGAAACGCCGTCGCAATAAAGGGCTGGCTTGAGGATGCACCTCTTGATCGCCGTTCCTTTTTTGGCTCAATGCTTGATGCGGGTGTTGACACCTTCATTGTTACCGATATCAGCCGTGACGGTGCTATGCAGGGTGCAAACACCGCGCTCTATCGTGAACTTACCGCCGAATTTCCCGAGGCGCATTTTATCGCATCGGGCGGCGTTAGCAGTTATGATGACGTTGTTGCCCTCGCCGCCGTAAAAGGCGTTTGGGGTGCAATAATCGGCAAGGCGTGCTACACGGGCGACATCGACGTTGCGCGTGCCGTCACTCTTGCGCGTAAGGAGGCAATATGATTACAAAGAGAATAATCCCTTGCCTTGACGTACGCGACGGCAGAGTGGTGAAGGGCGTAAATTTCGCCTCTCTGCGTGACGTTTCATCCCCCGTTGAGCTTGCTGAATTTTACAGCTCCTCGGGAGCTGACGAGCTTGTTTTTTATGATATCACGGCATCAAGCGACGGCAGACGCCTCTTTGCCGATATACTGCGTGAGACCGCAAGCCGCGTTTTTATCCCGCTTACCGTGGGCGGCGGAATCCGCGAGGTCGAGGATTTTGACCGCGTGCTGAAATGCGGCGCGGATAAGGTCAGCGTAAATTCGGGTGCTATAACCAATCCCGATATCATACCGCGTGCCGCTGAAAAATACGGCAGTCAGTGCGTGGTTTTGAGCGTTGATATAAAGCGCGTTGACGGCGCTTTCCACGTTTTCAAAAACGGCGGAAGGATAGACACGGGCATTGAGGCTATCGAGTGGATACGCCGCGGCGTTGAGAACGGCGCGGGCGAGATAGTGGTCAATTCCATTGATACCGACGGTGTTGGCGGCGGATTTGATCTTGAGATGCTCCGCACGGTATGCGACGTTGTAAAAGTTCCCGTTATTGCTTCGGGCGGTGCGGGAAGCACGGATGATTTTATAAAGCTATTTAAGGAAGTTCCCGACGTTGACGCAGGACTTGCCGCTACCGTTTTCCATTTCGGACAAATAAAGATACCCGAGCTGAAGCGCACGCTTCGAGCCGAGGGAATAGATATGAGGTTGTAAAATGTTTAATAAGAATGAACTTAAATACAATAAGGACGGGCTGATTCCCGCCATCGTTACCGACGTCAAGGACGGCGCTGTGCTTATGCTTGCGTATATGAGCCCCGAGAGCCTTGATATCACGCTCGAGGGCGGAAAGGCTTGCTTTTTCAGCCGTTCGCGCGGAAAGCTCTGGCTCAAGGGTGAGACCTCCGGTAATTATCTTAACGTAGTCAGCATAAAGACTGATTGCGATGCCGATACTCTGCTTATAACCGCGCGCCCCGACGGACCATCTTGCCACACGGGTGAGCGTTCCTGCTTCTTCAATGACCTTTATGAAAACGAGGACGAGGCAGACGCATTTTCGCTTGACGGACTTATGAAGATGCTCATAGGCAGAAAGACGAGCCCCAAGGAAGGCTCGTACACCACTTACCTTTTTGAGAAGGGAATTGACAAGATACTCAAAAAGGTAGGCGAGGAATCTACCGAGGTCATCGTTGCGGGTAAGGGCGGCGAGCGCGCTGAAACTATCTACGAAATAGCTGACCTTGCGTACCATGTTATGGTGCTTATGGTAGAGATGGGTATATCACTCGATGAGGTAAGAGATGAACTTGCATCCCGCCACGTTGTGGATAAAAAAGTCAAGCAGGAGAAAATGAAATAATTTTTCAACTCGGACTAAAAAATAAATCACAAATATTGACATTTAGTGCTAAAAGTTATATAATGTATTGTAATTCTTTTTATCCGATATGAAAGGAAGATGAAAAATATGGAAAGACTTATCGGTACTGTATCCCGCGGTGTCCGCGCGCCCATTATAAGAAGCGGAGATGATATTGCCGCTATCGTTGCCGACAGCGTGCTTGCCGCCGCAAATAGTGAGGCTCTTGCTATCCGCGACCGCGACGTTATCGCCGTTACGGAGGCAGTCGTTGCACGTGCGCAGGGTAATTACGCAACAGTGGAGCAGATTGCCGCCGATATACGCGCCAAATTCCCCACGGGTGAGGCTGGCGTTATTTTCCCCATACTCTCACGCAACCGTTTTTCGGTCTGTCTCAAGGGTATTGCAATGGGACTCAAAAAGATGACTCTTATGCTCAGTTATCCCTCCGATGAGGTGGGAAATCACCTTGTAAGTCTTGATGACCTTGATGCTGCGGGCATCAATCCTTGGACGGACGTGCTGACCGAGGCGGAGTACCGCAAGCATTTCGGTATTCGCAAGCACACCTTTACAGGCGTTGATTATATTGAGTTTTACCGCGAGCTTATTACCGCGTGCGGATGTGAGTGCGAGGTTATCCTTGCCAACGATTGCCGCGCCGTGCTTGCATACACCAAGAACGTTCTCTGCTGTGATATCCACAGCCGCCAGAGAAGTAAGAGACTTCTCACCGCCGCAGGTGCGGATACGGTGTACGGTCTTGATGATATTCTTACCACCTCCGTTGACGGAAGCGGATTTAATTCCAAGTACGGACTTCTTGGTTCAAACAAGGCTACCGACGATACTATCAAGCTCTTCCCCGAGGGCGGCGAGAGTGTTGTTTTGGATATTCAAAAGCGCATTTTTGACGCAACGGGTAAGCAAGTCGACGTTATGATTTACGGCGACGGCGCATTCAAAGATCCCGTCGGTAAGATATGGGAGCTTGCAGATCCCGTTGTAGCTCCTGCCTACACCGCAGGACTTGACGGTCAGCCCAATGAGCTGAAGCTCAAGTACCTCGCTGATAACGATTTTGCGGAACTTTCGGGCGATGAACTGAAAAAGGCTATCTCCGAGAGAATAAAGGCTAAGGACGGCAACCTCGTAGGTAAAATGGATTCGCAGGGAACTACCCCCCGTCGCCTTACCGACCTTATCGGTTCGCTTTGCGACCTTACTTCGGGAAGCGGAGACAAGGGAACTCCCATCGTCTGGATACAGGGTTATTTCGACAACTACACGAATTAATATAATTTTATAGCAAAAAACGGATGGAACCTCTCCATCCGTTTTTTGTTGTTGTGCTTGGTTTTATGTTGTTATAAGATTGCAATGTGAGTTTTATTACGAATGCTGACAGAGGCTTTTTATCGTCAAATGTAAAAAAATAACATTTGGAATAATATCAAGAAGTGTTAACACTAATAAACAAGTAATGAGGAGATATTTTGACAAAAAAGACGAAAATTGCGACAAAAATCGAAAAAAATTTCAACTTTTTTTAATCAACCTATTGCATTATTTCTTGCTTTGATTTATAATAAAAGCACCAAAGTGGTGGAAAGTGGTTTGAGGTGGTGGACAAGTCACCGAATGTAGCCTCTCTGAAAGAGAGATGGTGAAAGTTTTTTACTCCACGCCCCCGCTTTACGCACATCAAATACCCCTCATCGGAGAAAGGAGAAGCGCAATGATCCCTGCTATTCCTATTACGGGAACGTACAAGCATAATCTTGATTCCAAGAACAGAATATTCATTCCCGCAAAGCACCGTGATGCGCTCGGCTCTCCTTTGGTGGTATTTCCGAGTATCAGAGACAGATCACTGAAAGTGTATTCGGTTGAGGAATGGCGTTCCTTTACCGAAAAAATAGAGACAATGGTGGCAAGGGAGCGCGAGCAGGTGTTGCGTTATTATAACGAAAACAGCGATACGCTCACGCCCGATGCGCAGGGAAGAATAGTGCTTAATCAAAATCTCGTGGATTACGCAGGACTTTCGGGCGGGGCGGTTATAGTCGGCTGCGGTAAGTATGCGGAAATATGGTCAGTCGAGGAGCATGAAAAGCTCAAAGCAAGCACTAATGTGGATGATATCCGCGCCGCACTTGAAAGGCTCGGGCTCTGATGTGCAAGCCAATTGATTTCTCACATTTTTCGGTGATGCTCCCCGAGGTCATCGAAGGACTTGATATAAAGCCTGACGGCGTTTACCTTGACGGTACGGCGGGAGGTGCGGGGCATTCGTCCGTAATTGCCTCAAAACTCACAAGCGGAACACTCATCGCACTTGACCGTGATGCGGACGCTGTGGCGGTAGCCACAAAGCGGCTTGCGCCTTATGGAGAGCGTGCAAAGGTCGTAAGAGCGAATTTTGCGGATATGAAAAACGTATGTCATGAGCTTGGAATAGAAGCTCTTGACGGCGTACTTCTCGACATTGGTGTTTCGTCATACCAGCTCGACACCGCGGAGCGCGGATTTTCATATCTTGCCGATGCGCCGCTTGATATGCGAATGGACAAGCGTCAGGAGCTTGATGCTTACAAGGTCGTTAATGAGTACGGCGAGGAGCAGCTTTGCCGAATACTCAGGAATTGGGGCGAGGAAAAATTCGCCTCGAGAATAGCTCGCAAAATATGCGAAAGAAGAGAAAAAGCCCCCGTTAGCACGACGGGCGAGCTTGTTGATATAGTCAGAGCGGCTCTCCCCGACGGAGGACGCTCGCAAAAGCACCACCCCGCGATGCGCACGTTTCAGGCAATACGCATCGAGGTGAACGGTGAGCTTGATATCATTCCTAAAACAATAAAGGATGCGGTATCGCTTCTCAAAAGCGGCGGACGGCTTGCTGTAATTACCTTCCATTCGCTGGAGGACAGGGCGGTAAAGGAGGCGTACGCCGAGCTTGCAAACGGCTGTACTTGCCCCCGAAACTTCCCCGTTTGCGTGTGCGGAAATAAATCGAAGATAAAATTCGTAGGCAAGAAGCCCATACTTCCCTCGGTGGAAGAGCTTGAAAAAAACAGCCGCTCTCACAGCGCAAAGCTTAGAGTGTGCGAGAAGCTATAAAAACGTATAGCCGACACAGTCGGCGGAAAGGACGCAGAAATGAACGCAACTTACAGGACTAACAGAGCCGTAAATGACTTTGACTCCTACGAATATGCGCTTGCGGCACTCAAGGCGCGCTATGCAAACCGCGGAGTTGTGGGTGAGGCACAGCACGCTGTGGCTGAACAAAAAAACAGGGAAGCTGCGTCTATGCGTGAAAACCCCGAGGCATATCGCTTTGGGCAGATAATGGAGCATGACCGTTACAACAGATACCGCACGGGAGACGGCGGCAACGTAATGACTGTTGATGACGTTCAGCGCATATATAGAGACGAAACGGGCAAGAGCGTTACCGCCGAGGTGCGCCGTGCCGCACTTGCCGCAGGAAATGATGCGGATGCAAGACCTGCATCCCCCTACCGTGTGCTTGAAACACGCCATCCCGACGCGGCTAATTCATCCGAATTTGTCGGGAAAACACAGCTCGTCCAGAGCGGTGCTACCGAAACGGTTGCCAAGGTCGAGTATTCGGATGTGTCCGCATACAGACGTGCTGACGGAATAATCAGAAAATGGTTTCCCGATGACAAGATAGTTAAGGCAAAGGGGAGAAAAACTATAAATCCTCTGTCGGCAATAGCAATGTCACTCATCTTTTGTCTTGTGCTTATGCTTCCGATAACGCTTAGTGTTATGCTTCATAATACTTCGAGCGAGATCAGCGAGCTTGGCGATGAGCTTCGCGAGATCCAGACCATTGCGGACGATCTGCAGGTCAAGCTCGACGACAAGAACGATCTTGCACTTATCGAGGAGCTTGCAGTAAACAAATACGGTATGATAAAGCTCGAAGAGGGTAATTCCAAATATCTTCGCCTTAATGGAATGGATATGATAGAGAGCTTTGATACCAATGGCGATAATGACGTAATGCTTGCGCTTTTGAGCGCGCTTGGTATTCGTATATCCGACGAATAAAAAAACGACATAAATAATATAATCAATATGACCTGAAGCCGCAGGACGGCGACGGGCTGACATCGTGAACCAATCTAAGCTACGGGGCAGCCCCTACTAACAGCTTTCTCGGCGTAAGCCGTTGCTAATCTGGATGGGACGTTGCATTCGTGCAACGTCCCATGTTTTTTTGAAATGAGAGGACCATGCGCAGAATAAAAATAAGTACAGGACTGACCTTGCGCTCATATCTTGTTTTTGCGGTAATAATTGCGGCTTTTATAGCTCTTACGATAAGGGTTTTTTGCCTGCAAACTATAAATTTTGATTATTATCAAAAGAAAGTAGTCGATCAGCTTACTACCGAATCAACGATAAGCTCTGAACGAGGCAGCATATATGACGCAAGCGGTGAGGTTCTTGCCACCAGTGTTACCTCATACCGCATTTTTATTTCCCCGTCGAGCATACAAAAGGCTATGCAGGACGGCAGAACGGGGCTTGATGAGTTTATCAGCCGCGGGCTTTGTGAGATTTTGGGGACGGACTACGACACCGTTTACGCTCTTACTAAAAAAACAGGCAGTCTTGACGCCACTGTAAAGCGCAATGCTGATGATGAAGTAGCAGACAAAGTGCTTGAGTTTATTGCGGAGAATTCGCTTTCCAACGTTTTGTACGTTGAGGCGCAAAGCAAGCGCTATTACAAGCACGGTGACCTTGCTACGCACGTTCTCGGTTTTACGGGAACGGACGGCGGCGGTCTTTACGGACTTGAATATTATTACAACAAGCAGCTTGCGGGTATTCCCGGAAAATATATCACAGCGCGTGATTCTTACGGAAATGAGATGCCGTATGAGTATCAGAGCTACATCGATGCTGTGGACGGATATGACCTGCATACTACCATTGACGTAAAGATACAGGCGATCCTTGAGGAACAGTTAAAAGCCACTTTTGAGGATTCAGCGTCGCAGGCGGGTGTTTGCGGTATCGTAATGGACGTTAATTCGGGTGCTGTGCTTGGAATGGCGACATACCCTGATTTTAATAACAACAGCGCATGGAGCTTGTCGGATTTTTATCAGGCACAGCTCGATGCTTCGGGCTTTGACGAAAACAGCAAGGAGTATTCGGGGCTTAAAAGCTCACTCTTGCTTAAAATGTGGCAGAATAAATCAATAACTGACACATATATCCCAGGCTCTACCTTCAAGATAATTACAAGCGCTATGGGGCTTGAAACAAGAACCGTTTCTACGGGCGAGACCTTCACTTGTACGGGTGCTCATAGGGTTGCCACAGAAACTATCAAGTGTCATAAAAAGGGCGGACACGGTCTGCTTACGTTTGCGCAGGGACTTCAGCAGTCTTGCAACCCGATAATGATGATAGTCGGCGGAAGAGTCGGTACGGATACATTCTATCAATACGTTAAGAATTTCGGATATCTTGAGCGCACGGGCATAGATCTTCCCGGCGAGGCAAGCGGAATTTTTTATAACGAAAACAAGTTTGGTATAGTTGACCTTGCCGTTTCTTCCTTCGGTCAGAACTTTAAGGTCAATGTTATCCAGCATCTTACAGCGATATCCGCTATTGCGAACGGCGGAACTCTTGTCACTCCTTATTTGGTTGAGTCAATGACCGATTCCGATGGTAAGACGGTGTGGGAGCATGAAAAGACCGTTCGCCGTCAAGTCGTAAGCTCTGCGGTGTGCGAGACGGTATCTTCCATTCTCGAGGAAGGTGTTTCGGGTAACGGCGGTGCAAAAAACGCATACGTTGCGGGTTATCGCGTGGCGGCAAAAACGGGAACTTCCGAGAAGATAGGCGATGCAGACGACATGAGAATAGGCTCTTGCGTTGCTTTCGCTCCTGCTGATGATCCCGAAATAGCTATCATCATCGTAGTCGATGAGCCTACGGCAGGTACTCGCTACGGTAGCGTAGTTGCGGCACCTTATATCGCAAATTGCTTAAAGCAGATGCTTCCTTATCTGGGGGTTGAGCCAATTTACACGGGTGCTGAAGCGGAAAAAATTGAGGTAGAGATACCTGATCTGCTTGGTGAAGTTTCATATACCGCGCAAAATAATCTCAGCAAGCTGGGGCTTGACTGCGAGATAGTGGGAGTCGGCACGATCGTGACGGCGCAGGTTCCCGCCGCAGGCACTATGCTTGGCAAGGATACGGGCAAGGTCATTCTCTACGTAGGAGATGCCGCGCCCGAGGCAAATATCAAGGTTCCCGACGTTGTGGGCATGACGGCAAGTGCCGCAAACAAGGTGCTTATCAACGCAGGACTCAATATAAGTGTTAAAGGCTCGTCAAACCACGGAGCAGGCGCAGGCCCCGAGGTTATCGAGCAATTCCCTGCGGCAGGTACTATCGTGGGGAAGGGCGATGTCATAACCGTAACGTTCAGATATCTTGACGTAACGGATTGATATAGCAAAAAGTTTATCCCTGACTTCGTCGGGCGTGCGAGAATTTGTTGTTCGTGTGCATTCGAGGCCGTGTTATGATAAAACCGCGCCCGACGAAGTTGCGTTCCATATTAAGTGTTCCGGAACCGCCCATGGCGGCTCCGGAATGCGCAATATTCGGAGATTCGAAAGGAAAAATATAAAATGAAGGTCGCTTTCGGCAACAAAACCTTGACTATATCTGAAATAGCCGAAATGTGTGGCGGAAGATTGTCCGGGAACTTTTGCACAGATGAAATAAAGTGTGTTTGTACCGATTCACGAGAGGCAGAAAAAAACTGCCTTTTCCTTGCTATAAGGGGCGAAAAGGTTGACGGACATAATTATATAGATAAAGCAGCCCAGCTTGGCGCTGTGTGCGCCATAGCAGAAAGAGTTCCCGATGCGGGCGCACGTATTCCTCTTATATTAGTTGAAGATACTGTGGCTGCCATTGCGAAATTTTCCGAGGCGTATGCGGCACAATATCAAAAAAACGTAAAAAAAGTAGCTGTTACGGGCAGTGTCGGAAAAACTACCGCCAAGGAAATGATAGCATCGGTTCTTGCTGTGAGCCATAAGCTGTACAAAAGCGGCGGAAATTACAACAGCACCATCGGTATGCCATTGTCCCAGCTCGAAATAGCATCAGATACGGAATTTGCCGTGCTTGAAATGGGTATGTCGCAAGCGGGTGAGATATCAATTATGTCGCGCTGTGCGCATCCCGATGTTGCCGTGATAACAAACATAGGAACGTCACACATTGAATATTTTGATTCACGAGCAGGAATAGCCTCTGCAAAGCTGGAGGTGATGGAGGGACTGTCAAAGGACGGCATGCTTTTACTTTGCGGCGGTGAACCGCTTCTTTCGGAGGTTGGCTCATGGGATAGCAGAGTTAAGTATTATTCCGTTTGCGGTGATACCGATATTCATGCTGAAAACGTTTTTTCAAAGGATGGCAAAACGGTATTTGATGCCATAGTGTGCGGAACAAAAATAAAAGAGATAGAGATTTTTGCCATTGGCAAGCATAATATTCACGCGGCACTCTCGGCTATTGCCGTAGCTTTGCGCTTTGGTATCAGCGAGGAAGATATCCGTCAGGGACTTTTGAATTACCGAACGGTCGGAATGCGCCAGCAGATATTTGAAGTCGGTGGAGTAACGATAATAAACGATTGCTACAATGCAAGCCCCGAGTCAATGCGTGCGGCTTGCGAGGTGCTTTGCGCGCTCGCTAATGAAAAGGGCGGAAGAAAAATGGCTCTTCTTGGCGATATGCTTGAGCTTGGTGCGTTCTCGAGTGATCTGCATTACAGTGTCGGTGAGCATTTTGGTGCGGCGGGCGTTCGTCTGTTTGCGTTTGGTGAGAGCGCCCAGCGCATAGCTGACGGTGCATCGTCCCATTTAAGTGATGAAATGATAACGCGCTTTGTGTCAACAGAGGACAAATATATAAATGACATCGCCGCGACTGTCGCGCGAGAGTTAAAGGCAGGCGACTGCATCCTGATAAAAGCGAGCCGCAGAATGGCGGCAGAACGAGTCACCGCCGCTTTGAGCGATATTTTAGGCAAATAAAGAAAAGGAGAAGAAAAGACAATGAAAACGCGTATGCTGATTGAGTTTTTTTCAGTTGCTTTAGGAGTTTTCTTCGCCACTTGGATAATTTTACGCAAGCTCATTCCTGTGCTGAAAAGCCGCAAGATAGGGCAAAAGATATATGATATCGGCCCGCGCTGGCACAAGGGCAAGGAAGGTACTCCCATTATGGGCGGGCTTGGATTCATAATATCCTCAATTATTGCTTTCGCTGTCCTTTTTTCCGTTTATGCATACTACGGCAGAGCATACGAGCTTTATTCCGCCGCCCTCACACTCATAATGGCTCTTTTAAATGGTCTTATCGGCTTTTTTGACGATTATACCAAGCTTATTAAAAAGCAAAATCAAGGCTTCAAAGCATGGCAGAAATTCCTGCTTCAGCTGATTGCCTCGTCGCTCTACGTTTGGGCAATGAGTGAGTGCGGATATATCGAGACTGCGCTCTATATACCCTATATCGGAATCACCCTTGAGCTTGGCGCGGCTTATTATCTATTGGCTGTTTTCCTTATAACGGGAATGGTCAACGCTGTCAATCTTACCGACGGAATCGACGGTTTGTCAAGCAGCGTTACTGCGATCGTGGGCGTTTTTTTCGCCGTATGCGCATTTTATTTTGCAAGTCCCGATCTTGCCGTACTGCCTGCTACCGTTATTGGCGGAACTCTTGGTTTCCTTATGTATAATTTTTATCCCGCAAAGATATTCATGGGCGACACAGGCTCGTTATATCTTGGCGGCATGGTAGTTGGAATGGCGTTTATGCTCTCAAATCCTCTTATCATCGTGATAGCGGGACTTATCTATATCGTTGAGGTGGCATCCGTAATGCTTCAGGTCGGCTACTTCAAGCTCACACACGGCAAGCGAATTTTTAAAATGGCACCGATCCATCATCACTTTGAAAAGTGCGGATGGAGCGAGGTGAAGGTGGTTTGCGTTTTCACAGTAGTGACAGCAATCGCTTGCGCAGTTGCCTTTTTTGGCATCTGACATAATTAATAATCAGGAGGCGCCGTAGAACAATGGCAAATAAAATAAAAGATATTTTACGGCGTAAAAAGGGCGGCAACCGTATGCTTAACGAGTATACGGTGCAGGATATTTCCAGCGGCAAGGGCGCGGTGCTTATGGTGAGAACCCGCCCCGACACGGTTTTTTTAGTCCTTTCTCTCATACTCATCTTTATCGGAACGGTAATGTCCTTTAGCGCAAGCACGGCATACGCCTCGGAAAAATACGGAAACAGCTTTGCCTTCCTTACCGAGCATCTGGGACATTTGTTGATAGCATTTGTGCTTGCGGCGATCGTAACGTATATGTTGACTCCGCAGCTTGCGCGCCTTATGGCGGTCGGCGTATACGCGGTCTCCATAGTGCTTTTACTGGCGGTGCTGGTCGTCGGTATAACGGGCGGCGGCGCACGCCGCTGGCTGAACCTCGGCTTTTTCACCTTTCAGCCCTCGGAGCTTGCCAAAACGGGAATAATAATGTTGCTTGCATTGTATATGACAAAGCACGAGGATGCGGTGTTGAGCAAGGGATTTAACCGTCGCTCGCTCCTCCACGGCTTCATCGTACCCGCGGCAATAATCGGACTTGTTTGTATTCTCGTAGGGCTTGAAAAGCATTTTTCGGGAATCATCATCATCGGATGCATCGGCGTTGCGATGATGTTTATCAGCGGAACTAATTTTTTGTATTTCATTTCATGCCTGCCCGTTGCGGGTCTGCTCGCTTTTTTGATCATGCAGACGGGATATGCGCGTGCAAGAGTTGACAGCTGGCTCAACAGAGGAGCTGATGCCCTCGGAAGCGACTGGCAGACTACCCAAGGACTTTACGCAATAGGAACGGGCGGACTTTTTGGGCTTGGGCTTGGTCAGTCAAGACTCAAATACGGATATGTTTCCCAGCCTCAAAACGATTTTGTTTTCACCGTCGTGTGTGAGGAGCTTGGGTTTGTAGGTGCTTTGGCTATCCTCATTCTTTTCCTTGCACTTGTATGGAGGGGCTTCATTCTCGCCGCACATGCGGCTGATAAATTCTGTTCTCTCGTTATCTTTGGACTTTCCTTCAAGCTCGCAGTTCACGTTCTGCTTAACGTCGGGGTAGTTACGGGCGTATTACCTAACACGGGCGTTGCGCTCCCTTTCTTCAGCAGCGGCGGAAGTGCTACGCTTATGCAACTTTTTGACGTTGGAATCATACTTGGGCTTTCCCGTTTCTGCACGCAGAAACAATAAATCAGCGGAGAAAAAATGAGAATATTGATGACAGGCGGCGGCACGGGCGGTCACGTAAATCCTGCCCTTGCTATTGCAAACACTATAAAACAGAATATACCCGATGCCGAAATAGCATTCGTAGGTACGAATCGAGGTATTGAAAACACGCTTGTCCCCAAAGCGGGGTATAAGCTGTACCACATAAACGTGCGCGGATTTTGGCGTAAAATCACGTGGAAAAACATCAGGGCGGCGTATCTCGCGGCAGTTTCCCCCATTCGCGCGGGAAAGCTGATACGCAGCTTCAAGCCCGATGCCGTAATCGGCACGGGCGGATATGCATCTTGGCCCATACTTATGGCGGCGGCGAAACGCGGCATACCGACAGCCGTGCATGAAGCGAACGCCGTGCCGGGGCTTACAGTGCGCAAGCTATCTCCGCATATAGACAGGATATTTGTGAATTTTGCCGTTACTGCGGAGCATCTTGACCACCCCGAAAAGGTAATGCACGTCGGTTGCCCGATGCTTAATGTTCGCGAATCCATCAGCAGGACTGAAGCAAGAGCAAGGCTTGAGATACCGCAGGATTGCAGGCACTATATCCTTTCGTTTGGCGGAAGCCTCGGAGCTTCCCGAATGAATGAGGCAGCGCTTGAGCTGACGAGGGACGTGATCACACGCCGCCCGGAGGTGACGTTGATACACGCCTGCGGCTCGATGGGGTACGAGAAAACTCGCGCCGCATTTGAGGAGGCGGGTTTGCTTGATCTGCCTAATCTGCGCCTTGTGGAGTATATATACGATATGCCGATACAGATGGCGGCGGCGGATCTTGTTATCTGCCGCGCGGGAGCTATCACGCTTTCCGAGCTTGCAAGTCAAGGCAAGGCGGCTATCCTTATCCCATCACCCAACGTTACGGACGATCAGCAATATAAAAACGCCAAGGTGCTGTCTGACGGCGCAGGAGCAGTTCTGATACGCGAATCCGAGCTTGACGACGGAAGGATAGGCAAGGAGGTAGAACGCCTTATTTGCGAGCCTTATCGCCTTGAGGAGATGCGGCGCAACGTAAAAAAATTTGCCGCCAATGATGCTAACGGCTTGATTTTTGATGAGATAATGCGACTGATCAAGGAAAGAGAGGTTGCACAAAAGTCAGATGGCTGAAGAGAATAAAAACAAACAGGATAAAAACAATATAGGTCAGACTCCGCAGGAAAATCAACGGTACGTAAGACAGTACGTTATGAGAAAGCGGCACAAGCGCGCCTACGAGGAATCGAGACCGGAGCCTGTTTTTACCCAACCCGAGATAATTCAAAAAAGCGAAAACGGAGAGGAAAAAATAGCACGGGAGCTGGCGCAAAAGGCAAAAAAGCAAAAAGCAAAAAAACTGCTGTTTCTTTGCATTATAGCGTTTATTTTGGTGCTTTTGTATCCGCTTTTCAGGCTTGTTTCTAACGTTTTTGTTATAAAAGAGATAGTGGTCGAGGGGGAGTGCCCATACAGCGCAGAAGAACTTCTCGCCGCGGCTGGGCTAACGCAGGGCGAAAGTCTTTTTGGAAATGATTCCGATATGCTCGCCGAAACCACGCTCGAAAAACTGCCATATCTCAGATCGTGTAAGGTAGACTTTGCGCTTCCCGATAAGGTCGTGTTTTCCGTAGTCGCGGGAAATGCGGTTATATATACGGAGGTGGCTGGCGAATATTACGCACTTTCAGCGGCTCTCCGTGTTCTTGAAAGGAAGAGCGAACCATCCGAATTCATAGCCGACGGAATAGTGTATGCCTCGTTGCCGCCTGCGGCATTAAGCGTGGTTGGAGAGTATATAAAGCTATCGGGAGGAGCTGACAGCTCGTATATAACCGATTTTCTTGATGCGCTTACATCTTCACCGCTTAACGGACGAGTCAGCAGAATGTTCCTTGAGGAAAAGTTCGATATGGTAATCAGTGTTGACGCGAAATTTCGTATAAAGCTCGGCTCTCCGGAATCTGCCGCACTCAAACTGCACGCGGCGGCAAGAGTTATTGACGAGTGTGGATTTGGTTTGGAAGAAAAAGGTATGATCGACGTGAGCGATCCCGAAAAACCAACGTCTGTGAAGAAAAATGACATAGATATAAACACGCGCCGTGACTAAATCGTTAAAAAAAGTATAATTTTATAAAAAGCACTTGAAAAACACAGTAAAAAAAGGTATTATATATATGATATGTACCTTATATAAATAATTGTCGCATAGCGACGTCTTGATATTAAAAATGGAGGATTTTAAAATGGCATTTGAGAGAGATGAATTACTTGAAAGCGGTGTGAATATAAAGGTCGTCGGCGTAGGCGGCGGCGGAAACAACGCTGTAAACAGAATGATAACCACCAACATCCGCGGTGTTGAATTTATAGCTATCAATACCGATAGCATGGCTCTGCGCGTTTCTAATGCGCCCAACCAGATAGTGATCGGTGAAAAGATAACCAAGGGACACGGCGCGGGCGCAAACCCCGAGATCGGTCAGCGCGCAGCAGAGGAAAATGCCGATGAGATAAAGGCGGCTCTTGCAGGCGCAGATATGGTATTTATCGCAACAGGTATGGGCGGCGGAACAGGTACAGGTGCCGCTCCCGTAGTTGCCAGAATTGCTCACGAGATGGACATCCTTACCGTTGCAATCGTTACAAAGCCCTTCCTTTTCGAGGGACGCCGCCGTATGCTTCAGGCAGAAAAGGGAATTGAGGAGCTTAGCCAGTTCGTTGACTCTCTCGTTATTATTCCCAATGAAAGATTAAAGCAAGTTTCCGAAACAAGAATAACTCTTTATAACGCGTTTGAGATCGCCGACGACGTTCTCCGCCGCGGCGTACAGAGCATTTCCGAGCTTATCAACGTTCCCGGATTTATCAACCTCGACTTTGCGGACGTTACCTCGGTAATGCATGACGCAGGATACGCTCACATGGGCGTTGGCGGAGCTACAGGTAAGGATAAGGCTGAAATTGCCGCAAGAGCCGCTATCTCCAGCCCCCTGCTCGAGACATCTATCAAGGGTGCAACGGGTATCCTTGTCAACATCACTATGTCGCCTGACGTAGGTCTCGAGGATGCAGATCTCGCATCTACCATCATCGCCGCCGAGGCGCATCCCGATGCAAACGTTATCTGGGGTGTTGCGTTCGATCCCAGCCTTGACGACGAGATGAAGATCACCATCATTGCTACCGGATTTGAGAGCAACAATTCATCCTCTGCTCCCGATCCTCGTGCGAAGGCTGCCAGAAATATCCCCATGCCTCCCGCGCGTAACACTGCGCCTGCTCCCGCACCTGCACCCGCGCCTGCTCCTGCACCCGCGCCTGCTCCTGCGGCTGAGGCACAGCCCGCACCTGCGCCCGCTCCCGCACCCGCACCTGCACCCGCGCCCGCTCCTGCTCCCGCCCGCCGCGTAGAGCAGTATGATGACGTAGAGGGTGACGGATTCGATGAGATCATGTCCATTCTCCGCAACAGAAAGAAGAGAGACGATTTCCGCGGCGGCAGAAGATAATAAAATAAAGAAACAGCGCATTCCGCACGGAATGCGCTGTTTCTTTAAAGTATACTGTCAAGGAATTGCTTGGTTCTCGGGTGTTTGGGGGATTCAAATATTTCCGAGGGCTTGCCTTGTTCAGCAATAATACCGTCGCACATAAAGATTACGCGGTCGGCAACCTCACGCGCAAAGCCCATCTCGTGAGTTACCACGACCATCGTCATTCCCTCGGTAGCGAGCTGTTTCATAAGCTCAAGCACCTCGCCTACCATCTCAGGGTCAAGAGCCGAGGTAGGCTCGTCAAAAAGAATGACCTCCGGTTCCATGCACAGCGCACGGACGATGGCGATACGCTGCTTTTGACCGCCTGAAAGCTGGCTCGGATATGAGTCAGCGCGGTTGTCAAGACCTACGCGGCGAAGAAGCGACATTGCTTTTTCGTTAGCTTCTTCCTTGGATTTTTTAAGGAGCTTGATAGGGGCTAACGTGAGATTTTCGAGAATCGTTAAGTGGGGGAAAAGGTTAAAGTGCTGAAACACCATACCCATCTTCTGTCTGTGAAGATTGATGTTTACGTTTTTGGCGGCAATGTCGACACCGCCGAAAATTATCTGTCCCGACGTTGGCAACTCAAGCAAATTAAGCGAACGAAGGTAAGTGGATTTTCCGCTTCCGGACGGGCCGATGATAACGACCACCTCGCCGCGCTCGATTGAGAGATCGATTCCGTCAAGGGCTTTTATCTCACCGTTTTTATAGTGTTTCTTGAGGTTGATCGTCTCAATGATCTTATCGTTCATTTTTGCGCAATCTCCTTTCAAGAATTTTCACAAGACGTGTGAGGATAACTACTACCACCAGATAAATAAGCGCTACCGCTATCAGCGGCATAAATGCAGAGAAGGTACGTCCGCGTATCAGCTCTCCTGCCTTTGTAAGATCCATGATTCCCACGTATCCCGCGACGGACGTTTCCTTGAGTAGAACGATAAACTCATTGCAGAGGGTGGGGAGAACGGATTTGATCACCTGCGGCGTTATTATGTAGAGCATGGTCTGGAAGTAATTGAAGCCAAGAGAACGTCCCGCCTCAAACTGTCCGTTGTCTATGGACATAATGCCGCCGCGGAATATTTCCGCGACATACGCGCCTGAATTGATACCAAAAGCAAAAACGGCAACAGCGATACCGTTACGGGATGAGGCGAATATGATAAAGTAGAAGATCAAAAGCTGAACAACTACGGGAGTGCCGCGTATGATAGTAAGATATACGTTTGAGATGAAATTCAGTATTGAAAGTACGATATAGCCAACACCGCCGTTTTTCTTGTAGACCTCGCGGTTTTTATCGTACGTGGAACGGACAATGGCGATGATTACGCCGATCGCAACGCCAAGCAAGAGTGCGAAAAAGGTAATTATCAACGTGTTTTTAAGTCCGTCAACAAGCCATTTCCATTTAGCTCCGTCCAAAAAGTTTAATATAAACTCATCCTTTAATTCTTCAAAAAAGTTCAAAATTTTTTCCTCGTAATAGGCGGCGCAATTGTGCGCCGCCTGAATTTGTTTTTATTATTAGTTACCGCTGGGGATGTACTTGTTGATGATGTTAGCGATGGTGCCGTCAGCCTTAAGCTCGTCAAGAGCCTTGTTGATCTTATCGAGAAGCTCGGTGTTTTCTTTGGCTACGCAGATAGCGTAATCCTCAACAGCGTACTCGTTATCGTCCGCGAGAATGTGAATGCCCTCGTTAGCGGCTACAAAGGATTTTGCGGGTTCGTTGTCAATGATGACCATGTCAACGTTACTGTTCTTAAGGGCGGCTACAGCTTCAGCGCCTGTCTTGAAGCGGACTACACGGTCGGTGGTGGTGGAGCCGTCCTCAGCAAGGTCGTTGAAGCCCCACTTTTTAATAGCGTCGGAAGAGTAGATGTCGCCGGTGGTGTCCTGCTGAACGCCAACCTTGACGTTGGGGTTCTTGAGTGCGGTAGGATCGCCGTTTTCGTCAAATACGAAAATATCGTCGAGAGAAGCGATGGTGGAGCCATCCTTAACGATAATGACCTGAATTCCGGTAGCGTAAGTGTTGGAGAAGTTTACGCTTTGCTTACGCTCCTCGGTAACGGTCATACCCGCCATACCGATGTCGTACTTACCGGTGGAAACACCGCCGATAATGGAGCCGAACTCAACGTCAGCGATCTGAAGCTCCATGCCGAGCTTCTTTGCGATCTCGGTAGCGATCTCAACGTCGATACCTGCAAAATTGTCGCCGTCTTTGTACTCATAGGGAGGGAAAGCGGCGTTAGTAGCCATGTAAAGAACGTTGTCGTCCTTGTCGGAGCAAGAAGCAAAAGCAAAGCATAGTGAGAAGATCATTATTGTCGCGAGAATAAGCGATGTGATTTTTTTCATGATAAACCTCCATAATAAAATAGATAATATTATTATACTGTATAGTTATACAATTGTCAAGACCTGGGGGAAGAATTATTTGACAAATATGGTTTAAGATATTTTCCCGTATAGGATCTCTCGCACTCGGAAACCTCTTCGGGCGTTCCCGTTGCAATTACCGTGCCGCCACCGTCGCCGCCTTCAGGGCCGAGGTCGATGATGTAGTCGGCAGTTTTTATGACCTCAAGATTGTGTTCGATAACGAGTACGGTGTTGCCAGCATCAACGAGTCGCGAAAGCACAGTAAGGAGGCGCGCAACGTCATCCGTGTGCAGTCCCGTTGTCGGCTCGTCAAGGATATAGAAGGTCTTTCCGGTACTTCTGCGGGCAAGCTCCGTGGCGAGCTTCACGCGCTGTGCCTCACCGCCCGAAATAGTTGTGGATGACTGTCCTATCTTGATGTAGCCAAGTCCCACGTCGCAGAGTGTTTGCAGATATTTGCGTATCTTGGGAATGCTGTCAAAGAAGGTAAGCCCTTCCTCGGCAGTCATCTCAAGTACCTCGTAAATGTTTTTGCCCTTATATTTGACCTCGAGCGTGTCGCGGTTGTATTTATGTCCCTTGCAAACGTCGCAGGTTACGTAAACGTCGGGCAAAAAGTGCATTTCTATCTTCTTTACGCCGTCGCCGCCGCACGCCTCGCAACGTCCGCCGCGCACGTTGAAGGAAAATCTTCCTGCGCCGTAGCCGCGCGTCACGGCATCCTGTGTTTTGGCGAAGAGAGAACGTATTTCATTAAAGAGTCCCGTGTACGTAGCGGGGTTTGAACGCGGTGTGCGTCCTATGGGGCTTTGGTCGATGTCGATTACCTTGTCAAGATGCTCAATACCCTCTATTGACGTATGCTTGCCGGCCTTGCGGCGTGCGCCGTTGAGCTTTGTTGATAATATCGGATTGATAACGCCGTTGACAAGCGATGATTTTCCCGAGCCGGAAACGCCCGTTACGCAAACAAAACATCCAAGCGGGATATCAACGTCAACGGAGCGCAGATTATTTACGCTCGCGCCCCTGACGTGCAGGAAATTTCCGTTTCCGCTTCTGCGTGCATCGGGCAAAGGTATGCTCTTTCGCCCCGACAGATACGCACCCGTCAGCGAGGATCTGTTTTTTGCAACCTCGGCAGGTGTGCCTGCGGCAACGACGTTACCGCCGTGTATTCCCGCACCGGGGCCTATATCAACGAGATAGTCGGCGGAGCGCATCATGTCCTCGTCATGTTCAACGACGATAACGGTGTTTCCGAGGTCACGCAGTTTTTTGAGAGTTGCGATAAGGCGGTCGTTGTCGCGCTGATGCAGACCGATACTCGGCTCATCAAGGACGTAAAGTACGCCGACGAGCGCCGAGCCTATCTGCGTGGCAAGGCGTATACGCTGTGCCTCGCCGCCCGAAAGCGTACCCGCGCGGCGCGATAGCGTCAGATATTCAAGACCGACGCTGACAAGGAATCCGAGACGCGCGCGTATCTCTTTTATTATCTCTTCAGCGATAGCCGCCTCCGTTTTATTCATTTCAAGGGCAGTAGTCGTTACCAATTCGAGGGCGTTCCCGATGGAGAGGTCACAAAACTCGTCTATGGCAAGTCCGCCGACAGTCACCGCAAGGGACATGGGATTCAGCCTTCTGCCGCCGCATTTGTGGCAGGGAACTTCTTCTACGAATTCCTCGTAGTATTCCTCCGCGCCGCCGTACTGCATACGCTGCTCGATGATGGGGATAACGCCCTCAAATTTAGCAAGTCTGCGGTGTCCTTCCTTGCCGAAATAGCGCGTAACGTCGTATTTTTCCTCCCCCGAGCCGTAAAGCAGTACGTTCATCTGCTTTTTGGTAAGCTCGCAAAGGGGTGTGTCCATGGTAAAACCAAATTTTTCCGCAACGGCGGCAAAAAGCGGGCCGTTCCAGCTTTCTTCCTCAAGCGACTTAAAACCGTTTACCGCTATTGCACCCTGCGATAGTGAAAGAGAGAGGTCGGGAATGACTTTTTCAACCGAGATACGGCGGCTCATTCCGAGTCCCGCGCATTCGCCGCACGCGCCTGCGGGGTTATTGAACGAAAACATACGCGGTTCAAGCTCGCCAAAGGAAATTCCGTGTTCCTCGCAGGCGTAGGACTGCGAGAATTCAAGCTCGCGTGCATCCTCGCCCTCCTCGCGCGGAACGGTAACTATGAGCAATCTGCCTTCTGCAAGGGACAGGGCGGTCTCTACGGAATCCGAAAGGCGGGAGCGTATTCCGTCACGGATAACAAGTCTGTCTACCACTACCTCGATGCTGTGGCGCAGGTTCTTGTCGAGCTTTATATCCTCGTCAAGATCGTACATGCTTCCGTCAATACGCACGCGGGCGTATCCCGATTTTTTTGCATCGGAAAAGACTTTTTCGTGCATACCCTTTTTTGCCCGAACAACGGGGGCAAGCACCATGAAACGCTCACTGTCGGGCAGGGCAAGTATTTTGTCAATTATCTGGTCAACGCTCTGGCGGCGTATCTCCTTGCCGCAAACAGGGCAGTGGGGAATGCCTATCCTCGCGTATAGAAGCCGCAGATAGTCGTATATCTCCGTGACCGTTCCTACGGTGGAGCGTGGGTTTTTTGAGGTCGTTTTTTGGTCTATGGATATAGCGGGGGAGAGCCCTTCGATGGAGTCAAGGTCGGGCTTGTCAAGCTGACCGAGAAACTGTCGCGCGTACGATGAGAGCGACTCTACGAAGCGTCTGTGTCCCTCGGCGTATATGGTGTCGAACGCAAGGGATGATTTTCCCGAGCCCGACAGCCCCGTGAATACTACGAGCTTGTCGCGTGGGATGGTGAGATTTACGTTTTTCAGATTGTGGACGCGAGCGCCCGTTATTTTGATTTGTTTTGACATTTTTATTCCTTATTTTTTCTTTGCGCCCTCGTCGCGCAATATCTTTATGCGGTCACGCAGGTAAGCCGCAAGCTCAAAGTCGAGCCGTTTTGCCGCTTCCTTCATTTCGCGCGTCATATTTTCTATGAGCTTATCACGCTCTGCGCGGGATATCTTTTTCGTGTTTTGCGTTTCCTTCTTTTTTGTGTCCGCCGCTTCGTCGCTCGGCAGTCCGATGTCGATGAGGTCGCGTATTCCCTTTTTGATGGTTTTGGGAACAATGCCGTGTTTTTGGTTATATTCCTGCTGTATCTTACGGCGTCGCTCCGTTTCGGCAATGGCACGGCGCATTGAGCCTGTAATGCTGTCTGCGTACATAATTACCTTACCGTTTGCATTTCTCGCGGCACGTCCAATAGTCTGTATCAGCGAACGCTCCGCGCGCAAAAATCCTTCCTTGTCGGCATCAAGAATTGCCACCAGAGATACCTCGGGTATGTCAAGTCCCTCGCGGAGCAGGTTGATTCCTACAAGCACGTCAAAAACGCCAAGCCGAAGGTCGCGTATTATCTGCGTTCTTTCAAGCGTATCGATGTTGAAGTGGATATACCTTACCTTTACGCCGTTGTCGGCAAGATAATCCGTCAGGTCCTCTGCCATTTTTCGTGTCAGCGTGGTGACCAGCACGCGCTCACCTATCTCGGCTCGGCGGCGTATCTCAAGTAGCAGGTCGTCCACCTGACCTTCGATCGGGCGCACCTCTACCTCGGGGTCAACAAGTCCCGTGGGGCGGATTATCTGCTCTGTCACAAGCTCGCAATGCTCCGCCTCGTAATCTCCGGGCGTTGCGCTGACGAAAACGGCTTGATTTATTTTTGATTCGAATTCCTCAAAATAAAGCGGACGGTTATCGTACGCACTAGGCAGACGAAAGCCGAAATCTACAAGATTGCGCTTGCGTGCCGTGTCACCGCCGCTCATTCCTCGAACTTGGGGAAGTGTAACGTGCGACTCGTCAACAAAAAGCAGGAAATCTTTGGGGAAATAATCGAGCAGAGTGTAAGGCGTTGAGCCTGCGGGGCGTCCAGAAAGCACGCGTGAGTAGTTCTCTACACCCGAACAAAATCCTATCTCACGAAGCATTTCAAGGTCGTATTTCGTGCGTTCGGTGATTCGCTGTGCCTCAAGAAATTTGTTTTGCGAGGTGAAAAATTCCGCCCTTTCTTCCATTTCGCGCTCGATCTCGCGCAGGGCAATTTCTTTTTTATCATCGGACACGGCGTAGTGCGTGGCGGGATAGATGGCGGCGTACGAAAGGCGGCGCAAAAGCTCGCCCGTTACGGTGTTTATCTCGGATATTCGGTCTACCGAGTCTCCGAAAAACTCCACACGGAGCGCACGGTCGCCGCTTGAAGCGGGAATTACCTCAACCGTGTCGCCGCGCACACGGAAGCTGTCGCGTTCTGGTGACATATCGTTGCGCGTGTAGCTGATCGCCGCAAGACGGCGCAAAAATTCGTTGCGTTCAAGCTCCATCCCCGGACGGACTGCCAAAACGAGACGGCTGTATTCCTCGGGGTCACCGAGTGAGTAGATGCAGGAAACGCTGGCAACGATGATGACGTCGCGGCGCTCAAACAGCGCCGACGTCGCGCTGTGGCGCAGACGGTCTATCTCGTCGTTTACCATAGCGTCCTTTTCGATATACATATCCTTTCCCGGAATATAAGCCTCGGGTTGATAGTAATCGTAGTAGGATACAAAATACTCAACCGCGTTTTCGGGGAAGAATTCGCGAAATTCGGAGCATAGCTGTGCCGCCAGAGTCTTGTTGTGCGCAAGAATGAGCGTCGGGCGGTTCATACGGGCAATAACGTTTGCCATGGTAAACGTCTTTCCCGAGCCTGTAACACCGAGGAGCGTTTGCATACGCTCGCCTGCGTTAAGTCCCGCTACTATTTTTTCTATCGCCTCGGGCTGATCGCCCGTCGGCGCAAATTCAGAAACTAATTTAAAGCTTTCCATTAGCCGAGTTCCTCAACGGTGGTTTTGTAATATTTTTCCTGAAAATCTATTGCCGCCGCCATTTCCTCTACGGTGAAGCTCATACCGACGGGGGCGCCGATGAGCTTGTCCTCAACGTCATTTTCGCGGTGAGCGATGCCGATGATGCGGCAGGTGTATTCCGTAACGGGAGTGGAAACGCCGAGAAGATAAACGTCAAGCTCCTCGCCGTCACCGCCGAGAACACCGGGGATATATCCGTAGTTTATGGGATAACACAGCGAGTATTTTTCTTTATGATGAACGTATCCTATCGGTCTGTCAATGCCAATGGTAACAGTCTTGCCGAGATACCCGCGGACAAGCGCTTTTCTTTCTTCAAAGGTCACTTTTTTATCCTCCGTTTACGAGCCTATTCATAATTATTATATCACAAAATAAAAGTATATGTAAATAGATATAAAGAAAAAACACGGCTCACAGCCGTGCTTTTTGAAATTTATCGACGTGTAGCTTGGGATAGCGCAAAAGAAGCGATGCAAGTGCCGCGCCGAGCGCAACACCGAAAAAGTTTAAGATAATATCGTCAATATCCGTTGCGCGCGGCGGGATACATATCTGAATGATCTCGATACTGCCCGAAAGGATGAGACCGAAAAGCGCGCTCTGCCACAGACGGCGGCACATCGTAAGACGGTGGAGAAAGCCAAGAGGAAGAAACAGCAGGATATTGCCGAGAATGTTCACTGTTAGAAAATATCTGAAATCCTCACCGCTCATTTTTGACAGCCGTGAGAAAACTTTGAACGGTATTATATTTACCGTTTCGCGGCTCAATTCGGGCGCGGAAAAGCTGATGGAGTAGATGCTTCCGTCGAGCGTGAGCGTTTGCGAAAGAATGGCAACGAGAAAGAGGTAAAACAGGAAAAGCGAACCCTCTCTTGCGAGAGTAGTGTCCTTTCTGACAGTAAGCCCTCTGACTCCAATGTAGATTAGCGAAAAAATCAGCGCAAAGGGAAGTATCTTTTCACAGTATGAGAGAATATAACTCACAAGAATACCTCGTTATTCGCCATCGGCGTTATCGGAGAACACAACGCCAAAGGCGTCGGACAGGTCGGCAACAGGCCGTGCGGGAGCGCGCTTTAGCGGGTCGTAAATGAATGCGCGGCAGATGTGGTCGGCATCGACGATACCTTTTTTGTCGCAGAGTATGTTGTTTCCGTCACCGTAAAGCGGACGTGCAAACTCGCAATACGCACAGCAACGGTCTATCTGCACACCGCACTCCCGCAAGTCCTTTTTTTCCTCATCTTCCGCATCGGCAAGCGCCTTTATGCGGCGGCGGGAAATGTCATCGCGGCGTATCTCCTCGGGCTTTTTATTGGCAAGGAAGCAAAGGAAATAGGCAATAAGGAAAAGTACAAGGAGAGAAACGGATACAAACTCAATGCCCGAATTTGAAACGGCAGAAGGCAGGAAAGCAAGGAAGGGAATGCGGTGGATCGCGGTACACGTTCCGTCTGCCGCGGCGCAAGCACAAGCCCCCGCCTCTGCAAAACAAACGGCTATTGCCGATAAAATGATGAGGATTGCGGTGACGGTAAGGCTTACGATGATCCCTCTTTTGCGCATGATACCGATACCGCAGATGAGAACGCAAAGTTCAAGATAAATCATCCCCGCCGCGACGGAGAGCATAAATCCTACAAGGTCGTATCTTAAGATATGCAAGGATTTTGCGATAAATTCAAAAAGAAACACGGCGCATACCACGTATACGGCTGACGATACGAAAAAGGTTATTAATTTTTTTATTCCAGACGCGCGTCTGAGGCAGATAAATACCGCAATCGCGGCAAGAATTGGGAACAATACGGCGCAAACGGCGTTCCATACCGAATACGGCAGTCCGAGTTGAGACAAATATATACCCATTTTATTTATTCCTTTGCTTGAATTTAAGCATTTTATTTTACTTGTTCATTATAACAAATAATGCGCCGAGTGTCAAGATTTTTACAATATTCGCACAAAAAACAAAACTGCACAGGCGAGGGCGGCGGCAATCGCGGATTGCGCAAGCT
>JAZQDD010000012.1:0-33134 GCA_045546615.1 Eubacteriales bacterium
GGGTGGGATTCAGAACCCGCAGTTCGCGCATAATGCGGCGGTGTGCCAAAACAAGCAGGTGCGCGAACCATATCCAAATTGCAAGCAATTTGGAGGGGTTCTTCACCGCATAACTCAACGATAAAAACTAAACGCACCACAGGGGTGCGTTCAGCTTTTATGGCGGAGCGGGTGGGATTCGAACCCACGTGCGGTTGCCCGCAAACTGATTTCGAGTCAGCCCCGTTATGACCTCTTCGATACCGCTCCATAAATATGATGCAACAGCGTGCATCATATTTATGGAGATCGGAAAGATGAGGCTCGGCGAGCTTGCTCGACGAATCCTCTTCGCATACCCAGCCCGAAGCTCGACAAGCTCGCTTGTCAGGCGCAGGGCGTGGGTATCTTCGCCAAAGGCGAAATACCGCTCCGTGATGCATACTGTACATTTTTAATTTTATGATGCAACAGCGTGCATCATATTTATGGAGATCGGAAAGATGAGGCTCGGCGAGCTTGCTCGACGAATCCACTTCGCATACCCAGCCCAAAGCTCGACAAGCTCGCTTGTCAGGCGCAGGGCGTGGGTATCTTCGCCAAAGGCGAAATACCGCTCCGTGATGCATACTGTACATTTTTAGTTGCTTTGAATTTTGCACGGCTTTTGCAAGGCCGATGGTAAAATGCGTTCACTCAAAATTCAAGAAAAATGAAGCATTTGCGAGATAAACGGAGAAAAGAAGAGCTTTCGCGAGTTCAAAAGTGACGAATAAGTCTACCTTTCGAGCCAGTACATATGTTCATGGAAAGAACATTCTTTTCTAACGAGCAATATTATATCACATTTAAAATAAATTTGCAATAGAAAAAATCAAAAATATTAAAAAAGTCAAAATCTTTTATAAAACGCCGCAGAGAGACGCTTCTCTGCGGCGTTCGAAGTATTAGTCTATATCAGTCGGTGTTGTTTGGAGAATAACTTTTCCGGGGCCTTTGACAACCGTATTAAACATGCCGTCCCCCCCGAACACCGCGCTTTTTGCGTTTTGCGCGGACTCTACTTCCACGGTGCAAGTGGCATCCATGGCTGCAAGATAGCCAGAACCAACAATGATGGACTGGCCCTCATCAAGATCGTACTCAAGTGCGTAAGAGTCGATTGCTATGAGTGCGACGCCTTTGCCCGAAAGTTTGTGCATGGTAAAACCGTCTTTTCCGAAAATTCCGGATTTTAGCTTCTTATTTAACTTTACCGAAAGCTCCACGCCTGACTCTGCGGCAATAAAAGCGCTTTTGGCGACGATGACATCACGCTTCGGCTCGATATTTAACGCCTTGATGGAGCATGGTGCGTGTGGGGAGAAAGTTATCTCGGCTGATTTGTCGACCGCGGTGTATCGATTTTCAAAAATCGGCTCTCCCGCGAATATTTTCAAAAAAGACTTTCCGATACCGCCCTTGGCTACTGTTTGGGTTTTTACGTTAGAACTCATCCAGCACATGCTGCCTTTTTTGGCAATGACGGTCTCGCCCTTTTTTAATTCGCAAATTACAGTCGGAATTCTTTTTCCTACTATGCTATATTTCATAAGTTTTACCTCTTTGGTCAATCTTCGATATCATCGTGTTCGCTGTCGTTGTCAACAAACTCACGAATTGCCACTCTTCTCTCATTTCTTGCTTTTTCAACAAGGTCGGAGAGCATATCTTTGATCTCGCGGGAGTTTTTGATTCGCTTTATGTCAAATTCGGGGGTGGATTTGTCACCCGAGCAGCAGTGGATAGTGCCAAGCTTAAAAATGCGTTCGCCAAGCGAGCGAGACAGTGTAACGTCCGTTATTCTGTAAAGGCGTATTTCTTCCTCGGTTCTGCTCAAAAAACCGATATCGATCAAAACCTTTTCGTTAGTGATAAAATATCTTGTGAAGGACCATGGGAGACCAAACAAGGTGCGCTTTCTGTCTTGCCAAACTACGTCGTTGCTGATTTTTTTCATGTTATACCTCTTCCCAATCCCAAAGGAGTTGCTTTTTTATTAATTATATCATACAAATTTAATTATTGCAAGAAGTTTTTTTTCTTTGTTGGATTTATTGATAAGAAAACTATTGCCTTATTTGGTGATTTGTGGTATAATTATTCATGTTTTGATTGTTTGGCCCATGTATTTACCACTGCCTGCCGTGTCGATAATATTATCGAATGCGGTACGGAGGTGTGATATGCAATCAAAAGAAAAGCTGCGTGATTTTTTTGTCGGACTCGGCGTTGGGCTTTTGTTTTTTGGCAGTACGATTATTTTTATTTTGAATTCTTGACGGAGGTGCGCGGTGAGACTGGATAAGTTTCTTTCAGAGGCGGGCGTTGCCACAAGAAGCGAGGCTTCGCGCGCGGCGCGCCGCGGTGAGTTGAGCGTAAACGGTGTTTGTGTTAGCTCTGCGGCTTTGAATATCCGCGAGGAAGAAGACGCCGTGTTTTTTCGCGGTGAGCAAGTTGTTTACCGCAAGAACGTTTTTGTAATGCTCAATAAGCCCGAGGGCTATGTCAGCGCAACAGAGGACAAAAATGCCCCCGTAGTGACTTCGCTCATCGACAGCCGTGATGCAAAACGTGTTTTTCCTTGCGGAAGGCTGGACAAATACACGCTGGGGCTTATGCTTCTGACGGATGACGGGGAGCTGTCTCACCGCTTGCTGTCCCCTGCGCGCCATGTCGCAAAAAAATATTACTATCGCGTTGCACAAACGCTATCGACCGACGATGCCGAAAAACTGCGCACGGGCGTTTATATCGAGGGCGGCCATTTTTGCGCCGCGCACGAGCTTGAGACGACCGCTGACAGGGAAGGGTATATCACGCTCACCGAGGGCAGATATCATCAGATAAAGCAGATGATGGGTGCTGTGGGGAATGAGATAATCTATCTTGAAAGGCTGACATTCGGGCCGCTTTCACTCGACACCTCGTTAGAACGAGGAGAGTGGAGATATCTAACAAAAGACGAAGTGGCGGCGCTTTACCGTGCCGCAGGCTTATAAATTCTATTAGGAGACAAACGCAAATGACCATCGAACAAATTCTCGCAGACGAGCTGAAACTTAAAGAGGAGCAGGTCGTCCGCACCGTCGAGCTTATCGACGAGGGTAATACCATACCCTTTATCGCCAGATACCGCAAGGAGGTCACGGGCTCACTTGATGACACTGTGCTTCGCGACCTTTATGACAGACTTAATTATCTGCGCGGAATCGAAAAACGCCGCGAGGAGGTCAAAAACCTCATCGCCGCACAGGATAAGCTCACCCCCGAACTCGTTGCCGCCATCGATGCGGCGCAGACTATGACAGAGGTCGACGATATATACCGTCCCTTCCGTCCCAAGAGAAAGACACGCGCATCCGTTGCGCGCGAAAGAGGCCTTGAACCTCTTGCCGATCTTCTGTTCGAGCAGCTTCCCGATTACGGAAAGACGATTGAAGAAGTGGCGGCTGAATATATAAATGAAGAAAAAGGCGTTGCCGATGCGGAGGCGGCTCTTGCAGGCGCACGCGATATAATCGCGGAGAACATCTCCGATAACGCCTCGTGCCGTAAATCCGTGCGTACACTAACCATGGAGTATGGTATTCTTGTTTCTAAAGATGCAGGAGAGGGCGCATCGGTTTACGAGCAGTACTATGATTTTTCCGAAAAGGTCAAAAAGATACTTCCGCACCGCGTTCTCGCTATCAACCGAGGCGAAAAAGAGGGCTTCTTGAAAGTAACGCTTGAACCCGGAAGCGAGATAGTAAAAACATATCTCTACCGCAAATTTGTAACTGCCGGCGATAGCCCCGCGAAGGCGCACGTTGCCGCCGCAGTTGACGACAGCTATGACAGGCTTATAGCTCCGTCCGTTGAGCGAGAGATCAGAAACGACCTTACCGACAATGCTTCCGAGGGAGCTATAAAGGTATTTGCTGACAACCTAAAGCACCTTCTTATGCAGTCCCCCCTCAAGGGCAAAACTGTAATGGGATTTGACCCCGGCTACCGTACGGGCTGTAAGCTGGCGGTGGTAGACAAGACTGGTAAGGTTATCGATACCGCGGTTATATATCCCACAAAGCCGCAGGAGAAGATCGCTGAAAGCACGCGTATTGTCAGCGGACTTATCCGCAAGTACGGAGTCGAAGTTATTGCTATCGGTAACGGTACGGCTTCCAAGGAGAGCGAGATATTTATCGCAGGCTTGCTCCGCGATGCGGGCTTTAACTGCAAATATACAATGGTAAGCGAGGCAGGAGCTTCTGTTTATTCCGCATCAAAGCTTGGCGCGGAGGAGTTCCCCGATTTTGACGTAACACAGCGTTCCGCAGTGTCTATCGCGCGCCGTCTCCAGGATCCGTTGGCAGAGCTTGTAAAGATCGAGCCTAAGGCAGTCGGAGTAGGTCAGTACCAGCACGATATGAAGCCTGCAAGACTTGATGAGGCACTTACGGGTGTTGTAGAAGATTGCGTTAACTCTGTCGGTATCGACCTTAATACCGCATCCTACTCGCTCCTTTCGTATGTTTCCGGCATAAGCAAGCCTATTGCTAAAAATATAGTCAAATACCGCGAGGATAACGGTGAGTTTGAATCTCGCGCAGAGCTTCTCAAGGTTCCGCGCCTTGGCGCAAAGGCTTATGAGCAGTGTGCTGGCTTTTTGCGTGTAGTTGGCTCTGATGAGGTTCTTGATGCTACGGGAGTCCACCCCGAGTCTTACGGCGCGGCGCGTACTCTGCTTGGTATGTTCGACTACGACGAGAGCGAGATAAGACGAGGCGGCGTAAAGCTCCTTGGTAAGAAGGTCTCCGAAAAGGGAAAGGCGAGTATATGCGAAGAGCTTGGTATAGGTGAGCCTACGCTCAATGATATTGTAAATGAGCTTGAAAAGCCCGGACGTGATATCCGTGACGATTTTGAAGCGCCCCTTCTTCGCGATGACGTGCTTGACATCAATTCGCTCAAAGAGGGAATGATACTGACCGGTACCGTCAGAAACGTTATCGATTTTGGCGCGTTTGTCGATATCGGTGTGCATCAGGACGGACTTGTTCATATTTCAAGGATAAGCAATAAGTTTATCAAGCATCCATCAGAGGTTCTTTCTGTTGGTGACGTAGTAAAGGTTCAGGTTCTTTCTGTCGATGTACAAAAGAAGAGAATAGCCCTTACAATGAAGATCAAAGAGGATGCACAATAACGCCGCGCGTAAATCTAATTAACCAATTTGAACAGCTTTTGAACAAAAAACGCCAAGTCACAGGGCAAAAAAATAGCGATTTGTGCAACTTACACAAATCAAAAAGCAAAATTTTGGGGAATAAACACCTATCATTTTGCTCGAAAATTTGATACAATATATATGTTATAAAATATCCGTGCTGTGTACACGGCACGACTCGTACAATCAAGGAGGAATTGATTTAATGGCAAGCGTATCCCTTAAACACATTTATAAGAAATATCCCGGCGGTGTTACAGCCGTATCTGACTTTAACCTTGAGATCAAGGATAAAGAATTTCTGGTATTTGTAGGTCCTTCCGGTTGCGGTAAGACCACTACCCTTCGTATGATCGCAGGTCTTGAGGAGATCACCGAGGGCGAGCTTTACATAGGCGACAGACTCGTAAACGATGTAGCCCCCAAGGACAGACAGATCGCGATGGTGTTCCAGAACTACGCTCTGTATCCCCACATGACCGTGTTTGAGAATATGGCATTCGGCCTTAAGCTCAACAAGACTCCCAAGGCGGAGATCAAGAGACGCGTTGAGGAAGCAGCTCGCATCCTTGACATCAAGCACCTTCTTGACAGAAAGCCCAAGGCTCTGTCCGGTGGTCAGAAGCAGCGTGTTGCGCTCGGTCGTGCTATCGTTCGTAACCCCCTCGTATTCCTTCTTGACGAGCCTCTCTCCAACCTTGATGCTAAACTCCGTGCATCGATGAGAACCGAGCTTACCAAGCTTCACCACAATGTTGGTACTACCTTTATCTACGTTACTCACGACCAGGTCGAGGCAATGACCATGGCTACTCGTATCGTTGTTATGAAGGACGGTATTATTCAGCAGGTTGACACTCCTCAGAATCTTTACGATATGCCTTGCAATATGTTCGTTGCAGGATTTATCGGTACACCTCAGATGAACTTCATCAACGGTAAGCTTACCAAGAAGGGTGAGGACGTTTACTTTGAGTTTGAGAACGAGTCTCTCAAGCTTCCCGCAGATAAGGCAACCGAACCGGCACTCAAGGAATACATCGGCAAGGAAGTTACCGCAGGTCTCCGTCCCGAGTGCATTGATGACTCTGCTTTGAGCCTTGAAAAGTATGCAACAAGCATCATTTCCGCAGACGTAGAAGTTACCGAGCTTATGGGTGCAGAGATCTACCTCTACCTCAATGTAGGCGAGGAGACCACTCTTACCGCACGTGTATCCTCTCGTTCCACCTCTCGTGCAGGCGACAATATCAAGGTTTCCTTTGATATGAGCCGTATCCACTTCTTCGATAAGGATACCGAGAGATATATCATTCACTAATAAAGATATAAAAGGATGCCGCTATCAGCGACATCCTTTTTTGTTGACTTTTTTGCCGTTATATAGTATAATTCTATATGTTGCTATTTAAAAATAATAGGATTTTATTATGAATGATATTTTTTACATGGGCGAGGCACTCGCACTCGCAAAAGAAGCAGGAAATGATGGCGAAGTGCCGGTCGGCGCAGTGATAGTGAAGGACGGCGAGATTATAGCGCGCGGGAAAAACCGCCGCGAAAATGGCGGCGGTGCAACTGCGCACGCAGAGATAGAGGCGATAAACGCGGCTTGTGCGGTGCTTGGCACTTGGCGTCTTAACGGCTGTACGCTGTACGTTACGCTTGAGCCTTGCCCCATGTGTACGGGAGCAATAATAAACGCACGGATAGATAGCGTGGTGTTCGCCGCCGCAGACGAAAAGGGCGGCGCACTCGGCGGGCTTTTTAATATGCTTGATATGCCGCTTGATACGGGGCTTCGTGTCACCGGCGGAGTTATGGCGGAAGAAGCTGCCGAGCTTCTGAACGCATTTTTCTCCAAGAGGCGATTGGAGGCTAAAAAAATAAAGAGACTCACAAGGGATTTTTATTCCCAAAGCGCCGATATTGTAGCTCCCGCGCTCCTTGGTAAGATGCTTTGCCGCCGTGTTGACGGCGATGTCATCCGTTCAAGGATAACCGAAACCGAGTGCTACAAGGGTGAGGCTGATACTGCCTGCCACGCCCACAAGGGAAAGACAGCGCGAAACAGCGTAATGTGGAGTCGCGGTGGCACGGTGTACGTCTATCTGTGCTATGGAATGCACAATATGCTAAATATTGTCACGGGGCAAAAGGGCGAGCCTGAAGCTGTGCTTATTCGAGGCGTAGAGGCTGTGAGTGGACCGGGCAGAGTGACGAAGTATTTTAGTATAGACCGCGAGCAAAACGGTGCAGACGTTATATTGTCTGATGCAATATGGATAGAGGATGACGGCGCGCCCGCTCCGCAATACGAATGCACCGCCCGCATTGGCATAGACTACGCCGCCCCCGAGGACAGAGACCGCCCGTGGAGATATATAAAGAAGTGAGTTGCGAAGGAGTTGTGTCTATATGGACACAACGCCAACTCTATTCGCCTGCGGCGAGTTATATTGCTTCGCAGTTATATTCGCTACGGAGTTTGGGTGCAAATAGAATATAACTATTATGCTTGCAGATGAGCAGAAAATTCAATTATTCAATTCAATAATATAGGCTCACAAAGCATTCAAAGCTTTGGCTTCTGAAAGAACAGCAGACCAGCGTTCTTCGTTTCTGACTTCGTCAAACCATTCCCATCCGTGTTCTTTCTCCATGATCATCGCAAGGTTTGCGCTGGTGTGTTTGATTCCCGGAAGTGCAGGAAGCTTTTCATTATTAGGCAACTGAATATGCCAATCGTTTTTAATGAGTTTTGTTTCGCCGAAAAACAGCGGATTTCCTAAATCAAGCGCTGTATTTTCCGGGATATCTTTCCATCGTTTGGACAATTCAAGCGCCTTTTCCAAATATGAATATCCGCTATCCTTGTCGTTTGCTCCAAAGTACGATGCCGACAATCTCATGTACTGCATGAAGTATTCGCAGATCCATCCATCGGGTATGGTATTTTGAGTAATTCCGTCAAGGATGTTTAGATACATGATGTTCCACGCTATCGAATCTTCGGGCTTTCCTATAAAGCTTTTATGCTTCCTCAATCTGCCGATCGCAGCAGAAATGCGCAGGAAGTTCCCTGCATTTCTCATCGTCCAATATTTTTCTTCTTCGCCCAACAGCTCATAACGTTTTTCAAAGACTTCGTGCCTTCCCTCATACCAAAAAGCAGTGTCCTTGTTAAGCCATGCTCCGACCTCATCCTCGTCACATATCATGCACATAGCTTTAACCGCATTTCTGCGCATGGTACTATCGGTGCATTCCTTCAAGATCTTTTCGCAAATGTCAGTGCATAATTTCCTATATTCACTCTCCTTATCTCCGTGATAACGAGTGATTATGTGCATAAGTGATGTAGCAATATGCCAATTTCGAGGATATTTTTTGTGATATTTAAACGTTAAATCCAATTGCTCATCGAGTGAAAGATTGTTTACAACTTTAAAATAATTGTTATTCACGTCTTCTTTGGCACTTATTTCATCATTTCCTATCAGTTCATCAACGGTTACCTCAAAAAAATTGGCAATCGTCGGAAGAAGTGTAATGTCGGGATACCCGTCACCGCACTCCCATTTAGAGACAGATTGAGGCGATACTGCTAATGCTTGAGCTAAAGCATCTTGAGTCATTTCTTTGTTTTTACGATATTTTTTTATTCTTTCTCCAATCAATAAATCCATAAATTACTCCTTTCTTTAAATGGTTATGACTTGTCTTACACGACGGGCCCTGTCGTTGTTATTATTTTATCACAACAGTCGAATGGCAGTCAATAACCGCATTTTTGCGAAACTTACAACTATCGGTTGTTTTTTACTCATTTAAGTTGATATGTATATGATGATTAATCAAAAAACGAGCCAAAGTTTTCACTTTGGCTCGTTTTACGATAATGTTTAAAATGTTGTCAGAGCGTTCCTTTATATAAGCTCAAATCCTGCGTCGGAAAGATATTTATCTGCCGCAGCAACGTCTGACGTGCGGAAAACAACGTTCGCCTTGCCGTTTTCCTTGGAGATAAATGCGTACATATAGTCTATTCCAACGTCATGTCCGTTGAGCGTGTGAAGCACGAGGTTAAGTCCGCCGGGCGTGTCGGGAACGATAACGCCGACAACATCGTTTACAACTACCGTTCTGCCCGTATCTCTGACGATATTTACCGCCTTTTCGGTGTCATCGACAATGAGACGGAGAATACCGTAGTCAGCCGCCTCGGCAAGGCAGAGCGCGCGGAGATTGATGTGCGCATCGGAGAGCGCATCGGTCACCTCGGAGAGCATTCCCTTGCGGTTTTCAATAAATACCGATAATTGCTTTACTGCCATTTTTTAGACCTGCCTTTCTTTCTTAATCGTGGAGCTTGCGGTTATCAATAACGCGCTTTGCTTTTCCGATGGAGCGTTCAATGGAGTGCGGGTTTACAAGTGTTATTTTGGGTGAAATTCCGAGGGTGGAGCGCATGCCCTCCCCAATCTCGCGCTCGCGGCGCGAAAGATCGCCCACAGAGCCCTCAAACATACTCTCGCTAAGCTCCACCTTGACCTCAAACGTGTCAAGATTGTTTACGCGGTCAACGACGATCTGGTAGTTGGGGGTATATCCGAGCTTAATAAGAACGTCCTCGATCTGGGAGGGGAATACGTTTACGCCGCGAATGATGAGCATATCGTCGGTGCGGCCCTGAGGCTTGGACATTCTGACAAACGTGCGCCCACAAGCGCAAGGCTCGTGAGTTACCGAACCGATATCGCGTGTGCGGTAGCGCATAACGGGGAAAGCTTCCTTGGTAAGAGAGGTAAAGACTATCTCGCCTTGGCAACCGTCGGGAACGGGTTCGAGTGTGTCGGGATCAAGTATCTCTATGATAAAATGATCCTCGTTTACGTGCATGCCCTTTTGTTCGGAGCATTCGTAAGCTACTCCGGGGCCCATTACTTCGGTAAGTCCGTAGATATCGTATGCCTTGATACCAAGACCTTCTTGTATTTGCTGTCTCATGCCCTCGGTCCATGGCTCTGCGCCAAAGATGCCCGCGCGCAGTTTCAGCTCCTCGGGCTTTATACCTGCCTCTGCAATAGATTCCGCAAGGAACATGGCGTATGAGGGGGTACAAGCAAGAGCAGTCGCCTCAAGGTCCTTCATAAGAGCGACCTGACGTGCGGTGTTTCCCGACGAGATCGGGATGACGGTCGAGCCGAGAAGAGTTGCTCCGCCGTGAACGCCGAGTCCTCCCGTAAAGAGTCCGTAACCGTATGCTACCTGTACCTTATCCTCGTCAGTGAGTCCTGCGGCGATAAGCTGACGGGCAACGATATTATCCCATGCGTCAAGGTCGTTTCGCGTATATCCCACAACGATCTGCTTTCCCGTGGTTCCGGAGGAGGCGTGTATTCTCACAACGTCCTTCATGGGGGCGGCAAACATACCATAAGGGTAAGTGTCGCGCAGGTCCTGCTTGCAAGTAAAGGGGAGTTTTCTGATGTCGTCAAGAGTCTTGATATCCTCGGGCTTTACGCCTGCGGCATCCATTCTTTCACGGTACATGGGAACGTTTTCGTACGTTCTTTTTACGCTTTTTTGGAGTCTTTCGAGCTGTATTTTATCAAGAGTCTCGCGCGAGGCGGTCTCCATTTCTTCTTGCCAGTATTTTCTTTCCATTATCGTTTGTCCTTCCGAATATTAGTTGTTATATCCAAGAGTGAACGCTTCCTTGTTCATCTCAACGAAGCGGGGAGCGACGCTTTTTTCTATCGCGTCGAGCCAGACCTCTGCATCAATACCGAGATAACGTGCAAGTCTGCCCATCAGAACAATGTTTACAGCCTTCGACGAGCCTGCTTTGAGCGCAGGGGTGAGTGCATCAAACGCATCGATATCAACGCCGTCTGCGGCAAGCACGTCAAGCGCGTCTGTGGGATATTCCGCATATCCTGCGGTAACGGGCATGGGATCGATCTGCTGGGTGTTGGCAATTATTTTTCCGCCAACCTTGAGGCATTGCGCCCAGCGGGCGGCTTCGAGCTTTTCAAAGGCTATGATGTAGTCTGCTTCACCGTTTTCGATAACGGGGGAGAATACCTTTTCGCCGTATTTTACGTAAGTTACAACGCTGCCGCCGCGCTGGCTCATGCCGTGAAGCTCGGAAACCTTAACGTCATAACCCATCTCGAGGAGAATTCTGCCAAGGAGCTTGCTGGCAAGCAGAGTACCCTGTCCGCCAACGCCTACGATCATAATATTGGTAGTTTTCATTTTCATGCCTCCTGTCCTTTGATAGCACCGAATGCGCAAAGCTGTGAGCATACGCCGCAGCCCGTGCAGAGCGTGTCGTCGATTTTTGCCTTGCCGTCACGGAATGAGAGAGAGGGACAGCCAAGCTGCATACATCTCTTGCAACTGCGGCAAGCGTCGGCATCTATCTTGAATGCGGGAGCGGTCTTTACGCTCTTGAGGAGAACGCAGGGACGGCGCGAGATGATAACGGAAGCCTCATCGGCGGCTATTTCTTCCTTTACGGCGGTGTCTACTGCCTTGAGGTCATAAGGATCGACCACGCGGACTCTGTTGATGCCGAGTGCGTGGCAAAGCGCCTCAAGATCTATCTTCGTTGCAGGCTCACCGCGCAGATTATAGCCCGTGGTGGGATTCTGCTGGTGTCCCGTCATACCCGTGATGGAGTTATCAAGAATAATAACGGTGGATTTTGTGTCATTGTATGCGATGTTGCAAAGTCCCGTCATGCCTGAATGCATGAAAGTGGAGTCACCGATAACGGCAACGGTGTGTGAGGCATTTTCGGGATCAGCCTTGTTAAATCCGTGCAGTCCCGAAACAGATGCACCCATGCAAAGCACCATATCAATGGCGTTCAGAGGCTTTTGTGCGCCGAGGGTGTAACAACCGATGTCACCCATAACGTTCAGCTTGTTTTTAGCAAGCGTGTAGAACAGACCTCTGTGCGGACATCCGGAGCACATAACGGGGGGGCGTGCGGGGAGCTGTGCTGCCGCGCGGGAGGCGGGAAGAGCCTTGCCGAGTGCGGAAGCTACGACGCTTTGAGAATACTCGCCAATAGGGGAGAAGAGGTTTCTTCCCTCTACCTTGATACCGAGAGCCTTGCAGTGGCGCTCAATTATCGCATCAAGTTCCTCAATGACCACGACGCGCTCAACCGAAGCCGCAAAGTCCAAAAGGAGCTTGTCGGGCAGAGGATTGTGCATGCCGAGCTTGAGTATCTTTGCCTCGTCCTCGGAAAATACCTCGCGAACATACTGATAGCAAATGCCCGAGGTTATGATACCGAGCTTTGATGAGCTTCCTTCGATTCTGTTGAGGGGAGATGTCTCTGCATACTCTGCAAGTGCGGCGGTTCGTTCCTCGACTATGGGATGCTTTGCCTTTGCGTTTGCGGGCATCATTATGTATTTTTGGGGCTGTTTCTCGTATGGTATGGGAGCAATGTCGGCGCGCTCACATTCCTCAACTATGCTTTGCGAGTGAGCGGTACGGGTGCAGATGCGATAAAGCACGGGAGTGTCGTATTTCTCGGAAAGCTCAAAAGCGATCTTTACAAATTCTTTTGCTTCAGCAGAGTCAGACGGCTCTATCATCGGGATCTTTGCGGCAATGGCGTAATTGCGCGAATCCTGCTCGTTCTGCGAGGAGTGCATGGCAGGATCGTCAGCCACGAAGATTACCATACCGCCGCGAACGCCCGTGTATGAAACGGTAAACAGTGGGTCTGCGGCGACGTTAAGCCCTACGTGCTTCATAGCGCACGCGGAACGGTATCCGGCGAGAGAAGCACCGAAAGCTGCCTCGGCGGCAACTTTTTCGTTGGGCGCCCATTCGCACTTGATCTCATTGTATTTTGCGGCAAATTCCGTGATCTCCGTGGAGGGGGTTCCCGGGTACGAGGACATCACGGTACAACCCGCTTCAAAAAGTCCGCGAGCCGCCGCTTCGTTACCAAGCATAAGTCTTTTCATATTTTTATCCTTTCGCGTAAACATACAAATATATAAACTTAATTATATCATAGCATATTAAATTTTTCAATCCAAAATGATAAAAAAATAGCAGAAATTTGCCGATGCGTTGACTTTTTTTGAACATTGGGGTATAATAAAAATATAAAATCAAGGAAGTAAAGCACAATGATAATAGATTTTCATACCCACGCCTTTCCTGAAAAAATAGCGTCTCGCACGCTTGAGGTGCTTCGCAAGGGGAGCAGGGATGTGTCCGGGATAGATTGCGTCCCCTCGACCGATGGTACGGTAAAGGGGCTTGTAGAGCTGCTTGATTGCTCATGCGTTGATATGGCGGTCGTTCTCCCCATAGCTACTAAACCCGAGCAGACGGAAACTATAAACCGTGTGGCACTCGAAGTGTCCGAGGAAAGCGGCGGACGGCTCATCTCGTTTGGTTCTGTGCATCCCGCCGATCCATTTGCCGCTGATGCGGTAGACCGCGCCGCCGAGATGGGGATCGTTGGATTAAAGCTCCATCCGGAGTTTCAGAGAATAGATATTGACAGCGATGGCGCACTTGCCGTTCTTCGCCGTGCGGCAAAAAACAAGATGCCCGTGGTTATCCACGCGGGCAGGGACATAGGTCTGCCGCCTCCCGTACATTCCTCGCCCGATATGATACTTCGTGCGCTTGACGCTGTCCCCGAGCTTTCGCTTATCGCGGCTCATCTTGGCGGTTGGATGATGTGGGACGAGGTCGCAAAAAAGCTCTGCGGAGCACCGCTGTACTTCGATACTGCCTTTATTTCCTCGTATATCGAGCCCGCGTTCGCACGGGATATCATTCGCTCCCACTCCGCCCAAAAGGTGCTTTTTGGAAGCGATTGCCCGTGGGAAGCGCCGAAAAAGACTCTTGAATTTTTAGAAAAGCTCGGACTTACGGATATGTAATTATCTCTAATTAAGGGCGAAAACGCCAAGAAACTTTTGAAAATAAGATAAATGGAACAGCTCTTTTGAAGAAAAAGGGCTGTTTTTTTGACAAAAACAAAATTTTTTCGCAGAAAAATCTATACAAAAGCAAATAAATATGATATAATATAAACAATTATACTGTACAAGTATGCCTACTTGTCGCAAGGAGATAATATGCCACAGGATAATAGAAGAGATAACCGCCGTGCGCCTATAAAGCGCGATAGGGACAAGTACCCCGAACGCGCCGCAGAGGGCATTGTTTACGGTAGGAATGAAGTCCGCGAGCTTTTGAAATCGGGTAGATCGATAGACAAAATATTTGTCCGCCGCGGTGAAAAGGAAGGCTCGATAAACGTAATAATCGGGGAGGCGTCTGCAAGACGTATTCCCATAATAGAGGTTGAAAAGCCAAAGCTCGATCAGCTTTGCGGCGGAGGCGTTCATCAAGGCGTCGCGGCTCAAGCTGCCGAAAAGGAGTATTGCTCCGTAGAAGATATTCTGGCAATTGCCGCAGAAAGAGGAGAAATGCCCTTTATCGTCATTCTTGACGGAGTAGAGGATCCATACAATCTCGGCGCGGTCATACGCTGTGCTGAATGCGCAGGCGTTCATGGAGTGATAATCCCCAAGCGCAGAGCAACGGGACTTACCGCAACCGCCGCCAAGGCTTCTGCGGGCGCACTTGAACACATGGCTGTTGCAAAGGTGGTAAACCTTGCAGTAGAGATAGATAAACTAAAGGAGCTTGGTGTATGGCTTTACGCCGCCGAGGCCGGCGGAGAAAGCCTTTATAAAACTGATCTTGACCGCCCATCTGCCATTGTTTTCGGCAGTGAGGGCGAGGGAGTGTCCCGACTTGTCAAGGAAAAATGCGACTACGTTATTTCTATTCCAATGTATGGAAAGGTCAACTCGCTTAACGTATCTACCGCCGCGGCGGTAGTGCTTAACGAGGCTGCCAGACGGAGAAATGAAAAATGAAATTTTTTGATAAGTTGAAAAAAAATCTTAATACAGCGAAGGATCGGGATGCCGAGAGCGCAAATGCCGCGGCACTTGATTTGACCGTCGAAGATGTTGAGGAAAAAAGCGTTGAGAGCGATGTTCCCGCAGCAGAGGAAACAAGCTCAAAAGAGTCGGGTAAGTCTGAAAAAATCGAATATACACCCGAACAGGACGACTTGATCGGTGATATTTTTGCGGAGTTTCTCGGTGATTTGAAAAAGGAAGACGAGCAAAACGATCAAAGCGAGGATTCTGATATCGAAGCAAGCGTTGAACCTGATGAGGAAGATATCGCATCGGAAACTGATGATGCTAAAGCCGAGGATATAGAAGCTGTTATTTCCGAGATGGCGGAGATAAACGCCGACTCTCAAGAGGATGATATTCCCGCTGAACAGACCGTCTCTTGCGATGAAAGCGAAACAGGCTCAAATGCTGAATTTATTGATAGCCTTTTTGCGGATGCCGCTGTTGATGAAAGCGTTGATAGCGCAAATGGTTCGGAGATAGACAGCGTTATAGAATCCCTCCTTGCCGAAGCAGCGGTAAAGGATAGTGTAGCTGTGGATGCCCTTCCTGATGAAGATGGTGAAAGCACCGAGGAAGTACTGCTCGATGATGAGGACGTCCTGCTCATGACAGCGCTCGGGTACAGCGGTTCGAGTGAGGCTCAATTTGCTAAAACTGTCCGTGAAGATAATACCGCCACTCCCAAATACACAGACCTTAGCAGAGCATTCGCTTTTGACGGGCATGAGTATCGTTCCAAGGAAAACGAGGCAACGATAAAGGAGGCGTACTCAAAAGAGAGCCTCATTATGCTCATAAGAGCGGTCGGAACTGTCTTCTTTGCGTTTTTGCTTTTGATATTTGATCTTTTCGGAAAAAGCTTTGGCGGTTTCGTAGATCCGGTTCTTTACCCGACGTCACACATTTTGATGTCGTTCCAGATTTTGCTTTTGGCATCCGTTCTTTCCTATAAACAGCTTTGGGATGGACTTAAAGGAATCGTTAAGGTAGATCCGCGTCCTTATTCAATGGCATCGCTGACTATTTTACTGACTGTGGTTTACAACCTCACCCTTGCGCTGATAGGTCAAACGGGTTTTGCGCTTTACAATTTCCCTGCCGCATTTGCCCTCCTCCTTTGCATAGGATACGATTATCTCGTCCTTGAGCGCGAGATCGCGACATTTAACAGGGTTTCGTCTTGGGATGGAATATGCACTCTTGAAAGAGTAGATAGCGCAACACTTGCACTTGAGCTGGGGGACAAGAGCATTGGCGCGTCAAACACAGGACGAGCCTTCAAGTTGCGTCGCGGAATTGCCCCCGATAATTATTTCCACCGTCTTAACCGCCGCAATCCCGCGGATAAGATATATAATTACATAATCGCTCCGGTGCTCGCCCTGTCCATTGTGGTGTTCATAGTCTCCCTTGCGGCAGATCGCGGTTTCGTGCAGGCGCTTAACATTTTTATCACTATTATTCAAATAGGTATTCCCTCGTTTATGGCTATTTCCGCGATTTTACCGTTTTTTGCGATTTCAAGATTCGGAATCGGCAAGGATGTAGCAATACTCAGCGAGGTGGATGTTGCTGATTATTCCTCGATAGACACTATTATTTTTGATGAAAAAGATGCTTTCGGCAGCGGTTCTTTGAATATTAACCGCATCGCCCTTTGCGATGGCGGTAAAGCTTGCGATATTTATAGTGTAATAGAGGATGTTTCCTCTGCGTTTGATAAAGTTGGCGGAGCTTTCGCCGCTTCATTTGGCAATACCGATGGTGATTGTGTTTCGGCGGATGTTAGTATAGATTCTATCGCTCATCGCGGAATAACGGCAACCGTCGGAACGAAAAAATATACCATCGGAAACGGTGAATATCTTGAAAAATGCGGTATTTCCGTGTCGGGATATTCCGATAAAGAATTTACAGAAAGTGTTGTGGGCGGTATTGTATTGCACGTAGCACTTGAAGGCGTTGAAATTTTAAAGCTCTATGTAACGTATAGCGTACAGCCTGCGTTTGCGGAAATGGCAAAGCAACTGTCCGCAAGAGGTATCAAGTCCGTATTGCGCAGCAAAGATCCTTATATTGACGAGGAGCTTGTGGCCAACATTATCGGTGAGCTTGAACACCCTGTTTCTGTTGTGAAAATCGCAAGCGACGAGACCGCGGATGATGAAATCCAGACGGTTGACGGCGGAATTCTTGCTAACAACAACGACTGGGCAGCTCTTCTTAATGTAAATGATACGGGTGCAAACTTCAAAAAGTGGTCAAGACTTAGCTCAATGATAGGCTTGGGCTTCCTTTTCGCAGGAGTTTTGCTTTCCGCAATTCTCGGAGCACTCGGTGCAAGCGTGGGATTGTCTCCGCTTTACGTGGTATTGTTCCAGCTTATCGCAATTTTGCCATCCGTGGTAATATCCAAGCTATTGCTTGACTAAATAATCTGACGGGGCGCTACCGCCCCGTCAATGCATATAGGAGAAATTATGTTTTCAAGTTCTGTATTAAAATCAGTTTCAAAGCCCGGAAGATATTCGGGCGGTGAGTTCGGTCAAATAATCAAGGATAAGGAAAAAATATCCGCGAGATTTGCATTTTGTTTTCCGGATTCCTATGAGATAGGAATGTCAAATCTTGGTATGCGTATCCTGTACGGCGTTCTGAACAAGGAAGAGGATATATGGTGCGAGCGTGTTTTCGCGCCTTGGCGCGATATGGAAGCCAAAATGCGCGAGGGCGGAATGCTCCTCACCGCGCACGAAAGCGGCGACGAAGTCAGGAACTTTGACTTTTTGGGATTTACTCTCCAGTACGAGATGTGCTATACTAACGTTCTCAACGTGCTTGAACTTTCGGGTATGCCGCTGTACGCCGCAGACAGAGGAGATGAGTTCCCAATCGTTATAGGTGGCGGCCCTTGTGCCGTAAACCCGGAACCCATTGCTGACTTTTTTGACCTTTTCAATATCGGAGAGGGCGAGGAGATGCTCCCCGAGATAGTCCGCCTCTATATTGAAATGAAGAAAAAAGGCGCAACGAAGGCAGAGTTTTTGAGAGAGGCGGCACGCAGTATTTCGGGTGTGTACGTTCCCTCGCTTTATGACGTTATCTACAATGATGACGGCACCATTGCCGCATATACCCCCAAGTACCCCGACGTTCCCGCGAAGGTTAAAAAGCGCATTGTCGAGGATATAGACAAGATGTATTTCCCCGAGGCTGTTGTTATGCCGTATGTAGAAACGGTTCAAGACAGAATAATGCTCGAGGTATTTCGCGGCTGTATCCGAGGATGCCGCTTCTGTCAGGCGGGCATGATATATCGCCCCGTAAGGGAAAAATCCCCCGAAACGCTTCTGCGCCAGGCGGAATGTCTTTATAAATCAACGGGTTACGATGAAATATCTCTTACGTCGCTCTCCATTTCAGATTACACGCGCCTTGCCGAGCTTACTGATGGGCTTATAGATTGGACTAATGAGAAAAAAGTCAATCTTTCGCTCCCGTCTCTCCGTGTAGACTCATTTACGCGCGAGCTTATGGATAAGGTTGCATCCGTCAGAGCATCTTCGATCACGTTTGCGCCCGAGGCAGGCACACAAAGACTGCGCGACGTTATAAACAAAAATGTTACCAAAGAGGACCTTATGCGTTCCGCTTCCATTGCCTTCGGTGCGGGTAAGGAGCAGGTCAAGCTCTATTTTATGTCGGGACTTCCTACGGAGACGTACGAGGATATCGAGGGAATTGCCGTGCTTGCCAAGGATGTTATTGAGCAGTACTACGTTACACCGGGGCATAGCAAGCGCAATCCGCAGGTCACCATAAGTGTCTCTTGCTTTGTGCCAAAGCCTTTTACTCCCTTCCAATGGGAAGCGCAGGACACCATAGAGGCACTTCGCGACAAGCAGGAGCATCTCAAAACCAAGATAACTGACCGTAAGATAAGATATACCCACCACGACGCGCGTGTGTCGCATATAGAGGCTGTTTTTGCCCTTGGCGACCGTAGACTCTCAAAGGCGCTTGAGCTTGCGAGACGCGCTGATTTCGCGTTTGACGCATGGGATGAGTATTTTGATTTTGATAAGTGGATGGAAATATTTGCCGAAGCGGGTATTGATACCGCATTTTACGCAAACCGCCAAAAGAGTACCGACGAGGTGCTCCCGTGGGACGTTATCGACGTTGGCGTAACAAAGGATTTTCTTATTCGAGAAAAGAACCGCGCATACGCGGAAAAGACCACGCCCTCGTGCCGTGAGGCTTGCTCGGCGTGCGGCGCAAACTGTCTTGGAGGTAAGGATACATGTTGCCCGAAATCAAAAAAATAAGTGATTATCCGACTCTTGCCGAGCCGCGCACAGTAAGACTTCGTTTTTGTAAACGCGGTGCTCTGCAATATATTTCGCATCTTGATCTTCAGCGCACGTTTGTGAGAATATTGGCGCGCGCGGAGCTTCCGTTGTGGTATACGCAGGGATTTAACCCACATCCGAAACTTGTTTTCGCTCTGCCGCTCCAGCTTGGAACGGAGAGCGAGTGCGAGCTTGTCGATATCAAGCTCGTGCGCGATATGCCGTGCGAAGACATTTTGAAGAGATTGTCTGCGGCAACGACAGCGGAGCTTGATTTTATAGACGCTTACGTTCCGAACACCAAATTTTCCGATATTGCCGCCGCGGAGTACGAATTTGTCATAGAATGCGATGATGCGGAAAAAATGGCAGAGTCTATTTCTTTGGTGCTTACTACCTCGCCTCTCACCGTCACTAAAAAATCAAAATCAGGCGATAAGGAGATAGATATTATCCCCTTGATACGCCAAGTAAAGGTGGGCGCAGAGGAAAAATCTTGCCGTATACTTGCGATAGTTGCCGCAGGCGCAAACGAAAATCTCAGTCCCGAGCTTCTTGTGGAAGCTCTTCGCAAAAGACTTATTCTTTTGCGAGGTGGGGAAGAGTATTCCATTCTCCGCCGCAAGATGTTAAAGAAAGATCTTGCGGAATTTAAATAAAAAAACAACATGGAGTCAATTGCTTTCTGCAATTGACTCCATGTTGTTTTTTGAAAAATACTATATAGAATTTTAAAGGGGTTGCGCCGTTGACGCAACCCCTTAATACTATTTAGTCAATAAGCGCTTTGAGAGCAAGATAGTCAGCAGCGTCTACAGCACCCGAACCATCCTTGTCAGCGGCGGAAGCGTATGCGCCTGCCAGCTTATAGGAGGATGCGAGATGTCCCGATGCAGCCATAATGTCTACCGAAGTAACGAGACCGTCGCCATTGACGTCGCCCGTAATGACTATAACGTAGGAATCAACGACCGTGCTGTCGACAACGAGGTTTACAACGTAACCGGTTGCAACCGTTCCGGAGGTTACAGCAGTGCCGCTTGCGGTGGTGACAGTGAGGTACTTATCTTCCTCGTTAAAGGAGGAAACTATATCATCGTATGTCGTTCCGCAGTGATTATCCTTGAAGAATCCGTCAGAGGTAAGTGCGCCTGCACTTCCCGTAACGAGCGTAAGCTCGGTAGGCGTAGTCACAGGAGGAGCTACCGGAGTGTATACGCACTCGGTAAGATAAGTTGCGGAGCAATAACCAACGACCTGATTCTGCGTAGAATCATTGTAGTATATCTGCGCCCAGCCGCTCGAAACGGAGAATACGTAAACGGTAGCGCCCTTGTTTACGGCACCGATAACGGTACCCGATGAGCTTGCGCTTGCGCGGACGTTAAGAGGATCGGAGTTCGTAGTAACGGTATGCGTTGCCGTGTTACCGGTATTTGCCGTGGTCATATCGGTGGTCATATAGTCAAGATGTATCCAGCCGTAGCCGTTGTTATATACGATCTTGCCCCATACTCCGTCGACTGAAAGAACCTGAACGGCGTGGCCCTTGTTAATATAACCTATAGCTGTTCCCGATGAGCTTGCGCTTGCGCGAACATTGATCTTCGTTTTTGCTACGTAGGTTCCGTAGATTCCGGATTCGGTAGAGCCGGAGTCGCCGGTGTTACCGCTGTCGCCCGTGTTGCCGCTGTCGCCCGTGTTACCCGAGTCGCCGGAAGAACCCGAGTCACCGGAGGATGCAGATGTAGAGGAGACCTGAATGATACGGTCGGTGGAGTTGTTCTTTATGTAATAGGTAGAGCCGTTGTATTCGCACTTAAGAATTGCGCTGAGTCCGCTGCCCGAAGCGACGCCTGTAACGTTGAAGAGCGTGTAAGCGGGGAGGTTTACGGAAGCGGAGGTAGTAGCATTAGCATCCTTGTAGAGATACTTCAGCGTGCTGGACATATAAAGACCTGCGGTGGGGTTGGAGCCTGAGTAGTCGATGGTAGCGTTTGCGTTGTAGGGCATTGCGCCGTATCCGAGGATGTTGGAGTAACTTGCGCTATAGCTCTTGAAATAAACGCCGCCGCCGTTAGCCTCAAGACCGGTGCCGGAGCTTGTGTTACCCTCTACAGTGTAGATTGTGGAGCTTGTAGCGTAAAGAACCATGCCGATGTGAGCGGGGGTAGCAGAGCTGGAGTAACGGAAGAAGATGAGGTCACCGGGAAGGGGCGTGTAGCTTCCGCCTGCGTATTTGGAAGCCTTCCAATAGCCCCATTTTTTAAGCTGAGTAACCCAAGCGGGACAACCGATCTCGCACCAGATGTACTTGCTGTTGCCCGTGTTGTTACGGCACCAGTTTGCAGAACCCGTACCGATGGTATTTACCTTGGACTGGCGCAGACACCAAGTAACGAACATAGCGCACCAAGGAGCGCTCGAGCCGCCGTAGCCAACGCCCCAGTCGCCCATGTTGTAGTTGAATTCGGTATAGTTGTTACCGCCTCCAACAGTTCCGGAATAGCTACCTGCGCTAGCGCCCTCCTGATAACCCAACTGGGAGAGAGCAACGGCAAGAACGTCGGTACGGTTGTTGCCCGTGTAGGGAAGGCTTGTGAGATATGTGTAATATTTTCCGCTTTTGTAGGAAGAGGAAACGCCGTTTACACCGGCCACATAGGTAATATTTGCGGCGGCAGCAGGCATGATGAACATAGGCACGACCATAAAGACCGCGAGCGCAACGGTGAGGATTCGCTTGAAAGAGGTTTTCATGAAATTCTCCTTTTTTGTTTTTTTACAGCTTGCAAGGATAAAATTAGCAATCATATATATATATTTTACCTAAAAAACGGCGTTTTGTCAATGGTTATTTTGGATGAATTTACCCATATTTATATGTATATTTTGACCATAAATAAAAAAGCTCGCCGCAGCGTACCTGCCGTAGAGCAGGTACACAGTTATGATCGCTTGCGGCGAGTTTAGAGTTGTGATTGGCTACGCCAAGTTATGATGTGCCTTCGGCACAGTTTTAAGTAACAGAGCGATCATATCATAACGTTTGCGAAGCAAACTCATAACGGCGAGCAAAAGCAAACCTTATAACTAATAACTAAAAATAGCATTTGGGTACACAAATGATCTGCATGCAAAGAAAAGAGGGCGAAGAATTTTAGCAATTCTTCGCCCTTTTCCTGTAGGGTGATATTCGGTTTACTACCGCTCTGAGGAAGCCCCGCCGTAGTGTGCCTTCTGTTTCTTGATTACTTTATCTCGATAAGGGATTCATCCCACATTTCGGGAGCTTCGTATCCGAGAAGATTTACAACGGTTGCGGCAACGTTGGAAAGACCGAAATTACCATCGTCAGCTTTCAGAGCGAGCTTGCCCTCGCCGCTTGCATCGTAAAGAATGCAGGGAACGGGGTTGAGCGTGTGTGAGGTCTTTGCCTTGTAGCTGCCGTCAGCATTTGTTTTGGGAGCTTTGGTCTTCTTATCAAGCTCCGCCATCTCGTCTGCGTTTCCGTGGTCAGCCGTGATGATGGCAACTCCGCCGAGCTTGTCAACAACAGCAAGGATCCTTGCGAGCTGAAGATCAAGTGCTTCCATGGAGCAAACGGTAGCAAGGAGCGAGCCGGTGTGACCTACCATGTCGCCGTTGGGGAAGTTTACGCGCAGATAGCGGTACTTGCCCGACTCAAGGCACTCGATGAGCTTGTCGGTGATCTCAGCGCACTTCATCCACGGACGCTGTTCAAAAGGAACTACGTCAGAGGGGATCTCAATATAGGTCTCAAGCTCGTCGGAGAACTTGCCCGAGCGGTTTCCGTTCCAGAAATAGGTTACGTGACCGTATTTCTGCGTTTCGGAGATAGCGAGCTGGGAAACACCGCTTCCTGCGAGATATTCGCCGAGGGTGTTGGTGATCTCAGGGGGAGAAACGAGGTATTTGGAGGGAATGTGAAGATCGCCGTCATATTCGAGCATGCCTGCATAAACCACCTTGGGATGGCGCACGCGGTCAAATTTGTCAAAGCTCTCACCCTCGTCAAAGGTCTTGGAAATTTCGATGGAACGGTCGCCGCGGAAATTGAAGAATATCATGCTGTCGCCGTCTTCAACAGTGCCGATGGGCTTACCGTCCTTGGCGATAACGAACGCGGGGAGATCCTGGTCGATAACGCCTGTTTCCGCACGGTAGGTATTAACAGCTTCTGCCGCACTTGCGAACTGTCTGCCCTCGCCAAGTACGTGGGTGTGCCAGCCGCGCTCTACCATCGACCAATCTGCCTCGTAGCGGTCCATCGTTATCTTCATTCTTCCGCCGCCGCTTGCTATCGCGATATCAAAATCGGGGGAGCGAAGGCCTGCGAGAAAATCTTCAAAGGGAAGAATGTAATCAAGCGCGCTTGTCTCACCAACGTCACGTCCGTCAAGGAGAATGTGTATTCTTACCTTTGCAACACCCTCTGCCTTGGCGCGGGAGATCATAGCCTTGAGGTGGTCTATGTGTGAGTGAACGTTACCGTCGGAGAAAAGACCGAGAAAGTGCAGGGTAGATGCATTGGCCGTTACGTTAGAGATAAGCTCTGCCCATGTGTTGCTTGCGAACATCTTGCCGCTTTCGATGGACTGTGTAACGAGCTTTGCACCTTGTGCAAACACCTGACCTGCACCAAGCGCGTTATGACCAACTTCGCTGTTGCCCATATCATCATCGCTGGGCAGACCTACGGCAGTGCCGTGAGCCTTGAGAGCAACGGTGGGGCAGTTTGCAAGGAGTTTGTCAAGCGTGGGGGTGTATGCGCGGTAAACGGCATTAGTAGGTCCGTCGGGGGCAATACCTACGCCATCCATAACGATAGTAAGCACGGGGCCTTTTACACCGTCAAACGCGGCATTCTTTTTGAGTTCTTTCATAAACTTATTCCTTTCGGTTAAATTAACTTATTTTACCTATAATAGTATAACCTATTTTAAAATAATTTCAACCCCTTTGCGATAAATTTTTATCGAAATTTGCGCGTCGGACTTGATTTATTAACATATAAGCGGTATAATTATATAGTAAGATTATATTTTATAGCGAGGTAATACACAATGGCAGAAGAATGCACCCACAATTGTTCCACATGTTCGGCTAATTGTTCATCACGCAAGCCCGCCGATCTTCACGAAGCTCCCAATCCTTTGAGCGACGTAAAACACGTCGTTGGCATCGTAAGCGGAAAGGGAGGAGTAGGTAAATCTCTTGTTACCTGTATGATAGCGGTTCTCCTTCAGCGCAAGGGATACAAAGTAGGTATTCTTGACGCTGACGTTACAGGCCCGTCCGTTCCCAAAGCATTTGGTGTAAAGGGACAGGTTACAGGCGACGAAAACGGCATGATCCCCCCGAGAAGCACCACGGGTATTGATATTATGTCGGTAAATCTTCTTCTTGAAGACGAGACTCGCCCCGTCGTATGGCGTGGCCCCGTTATCGCAGGAACGGTAAAACAGTTCTGGACTGATACCATTTGGCACGATATCGACGTGCTTTTGGTTGACTGCCCTCCCGGAACGGGCGACGTTCCCCTCACTGTCTTCCAGTCGCTTCCCCTTGACGGTATAGTTATCGTTTCAAGCCCGCAGGAGCTTGTTTCCATGATAGTTAAGAAGGCGGCTAATATGGCGCAGATGATGAATATCCCCGTGCTTGGACTTGTTGAGAACATGAGCTACGCGGTATGTCCCGATTGCGGCAAGGAAATAAAGATATTTGGCGATAGCCATATCGAAAAGATCGCAGAGGACTTCGGCTACGATCTGCTTGGTAGGATTCCTATGGATTCTAAACTCGCGGCTCTTTGCGACAGAGGTATGATAGAGCTTATGGAAAACGAATATCTCGATGTTGCGGCTGACGTGATCGAGCGCAGACTCGGTCTTACCCTCAACTAATGAACAAAATAAAGCTTTCCGCGCCGCCCAAACGCATCAAAAGAATACTTTTTCGCGTTTTGGCGGTGGCGGCGCTTTGCGGTATCTTGTTTGCCGTGTGTATTTTCAGCCTCAGTGCGGCTGTTGTCAGCAGAGCAGACGAGAGGATAATAACTTCCGACAAAGCGGCTTTGCTTGACGATATTGACTGTATCCTCGTTCTCGGTTGCGGAGTGCGTGAGGACGGAAGTCCCAGCGCAATGCTTGCGGACAGGCTTATCGTCGGTATAGACTTGTATCAGCGCGGAGTTTCCGATAGGCTTCTTATGTCCGGAGACCACGGAAGAAAGCATTATGATGAAGTAAATGCTATGAAGAACGTCGCAGTTGAGGCGGGAATTGAAGCGAATGCGGTTTTTTGCGACCATGCCGGATTTTCAACGTATGACAGCGTTTATCGCGCCAAGGAGATATTTCTTGCTGAGCGTATTGTTATAGTTACGCATGAGTATCACCTCTACCGTGCGCTTTATATTGCCGAAAAACTCGGACTTGAGGCGTGGGGAGTGAGTTGCGACCGTGCGGTTTATTCAGGGCAGGGTGCGCGCGAACTCCGCGAGATAGCAGCAAGGGCAAAGGATTTCTTCTACTGCCTTTGGGGTGTAGCCCCCACGTGCCTTGGCGAGACTATTTCTCTTGACGGTGACGGTAGTCAGACCGACGGTTGATAAATCATTCAGGGAGAAAAATATGGTTACTATATCATTTCCCGGGCTTGGAATTGAGCCCTTTACCGTTAACAAGGTCGCCTTTTCCATCGGCGGCATAGAGGTCCGTTGGTACGGATTGATAATCGTAACAGGTATCATTCTCGCTTTTGCTTATGCGTCGTGGCGCGCAAAGCAGGAAGGTATCAAGTTTGACGATATGCTTGATATGGCACTTGTTATCGTACCTATGGGTATTTTCTGTGCACGTTTGTACTACGTACTTACCACGCTTGACGAGTATGATTCATTCTACGAGATGATTGCCGTATGGAATGGCGGACTTGCTATCTATGGCGGTATTTTCGGCGGAATACTCGGTATATTTATAGTTTCAAAATGGAAAAAGCTAAAGTTTACAAAAACGCTTGACTGCATAGCTCCCGGTGTTATGATAGGACAGCTGCTTGGAAGATGGGGAAATTTCTTTAACGGTGAAGCCTATGGAGAAACTCCCGCCGAGGATAGCCTTTTATACTTTATGAGAATGGGACTTCGTCACGAGGGATGGGCGCGTGAATTTTTCTATCAGCCCACCTTCCTTTACGAATCTCTATGGAATCTTACAGGATTTCTGATAATCAACGCAATATATAAAAAGAAGAAATTTGACGGACAGATAGTATTGATGTATATGACCTGGTACGGCTTTGGAAGAATGCTTATCGAGGGACTTCGCACCGATAGCCTTTACGTCGGTCCGTTTAGAATATCACAGGTCATTGGTTTTGTGTGCTTTGCTGCAGGGCTTTTTGCGCTGATATTCTTCAGTATTCGCACAAAACGAGCAGCTCTTCTGGCAGTGGCTAACGGTTCGATGACCGAAAGTTCCTTCAGCGAACTTGCAGATGTAATAAATGAAGAAAATGATAATATAAATGAAAGCGAGGATAATAATAATGACAGCCAAGCTGATTGACGGAAAAGTAGTTTCCGCAAAGATAAGAGGCGAGATAAGGGAGGCTGCAGAGGCGTTTAAGGCAGAGCGCAAAAGAGCTCCGGGACTTGCGGTGGTTCGAGTAGGAGAGGATCCCGCGTCCATAGTATACGTGCGCAATAAGCTGCGTGCCTGCGAGGAGGTAGGCTTTTATTCCGAGCCTCATATTCTTCCCGAGACTGTAACGACTGAGGAAGTCATAGAGGTTATAGAGTCACTCAACGCTGACCCTAATATAGACGGAATGCTCGTTCAGCTTCCCATACCGCGCCATCTGGACGAAAAAAAGATCCTTGCCGCAGTTTCTGACGATAAGGACGTTGATGCGTTCCACACCCTTGACGCGGGACATCTGACCCTTGGCGATACCAATGTATTGCCTTGCACCCCCGCGGGAATTATGGAGATGCTCAAGCACTACGAAATCGAGGTCGCAGGCAAGGAATGCGTGGTAGTCGGACGCTCCAACATAGTCGGCAGACCCATGGCGGCGCTTTTGCTTGCCGCTGACGGTACAGTTACTATCGCTCACAGCCGCACAAAAGACCTTGGCGCAGTTTGCCGCCGTGCTGATATTCTTGTCAGTGCTGTGGGCAGGGCAAAGGTCATAACGGCTGATATGGTTAAGGCAGGAGCTGTGGTAGTTGACGTTGGAATGAACAGAGATGAAAACGGAAAACTTTGCGGAGACGTTGACTTTGACGCTGTAAGCGAGGTTGCCTCGTATATAACCCCCGTTCCGGGCGGCGTTGGACCTATGACTGTCACGATGCTTATGAAGAATACTCTTGTTGCCGCAAAAAATGCAGCAGAGAGAGCCTGATAAAAACTCAAACGGCGTGCGATGATTCGCACGCCGTTCTTCTATCATTCGATTAAATTAGGTGAAATTGCGCTTGTAGTAGATAATAAGGACGACAAGAGCAATGATAATTACAGCAAGGATAACTATCCAAAGCACCACAAGCGTGGTGTTTCCGCCATCATCAGCATCATCGCCAACGGTTGTTTCGTCAGGGGTGAGAGTTGTCTCGTCGGTAGTAACAGACGGAGTATCGGTGGTAGTTGTGGTGGGCGGTGTGGTTTCGCTTACTGCGGGTGTGGTTTCGTCAGTAGTCGGCTCGCTGGGAGTCGTCTCGGGTTCGGGAGTGGTGATAGGTTCGGGCGGAAGAGTAGTAATTTCAGTCGTTTCCTCGGGAATTACAGTAAGGTCTATCTTTACTTCTTTACCGCGGAAGCTGATGGTAACGCTCGTGTCATTTGCAGTCAAGGGAGTTTCGGGTGCAAATGTGCAATACTCCTGCGGGATAGAAACGGGAGCAAGCGCGGAGTTGGAGTAAGTCAGTTGCAAAACAAGTCCCGTAGGATCAAATGTTTCACCCTCGTTGTATGTAAGCTTCGTGGGATTGGTAAGAACCGTCAAGGACTTAATTTCCGCCGCAACAACGGTAATTGGGAATGTGCAGGATTTATCAAGATAAGTAACCTCGATATCCACTATCTCGGTAGTATTGGATTTGAGTACGAACGGGGTAGCGGTGTGCGAAACGGTGAAGTTTTCGGTGATTGTTACGGTAGTACCGCCTTTGTATGTAACAGCGAGCTCCATGCCTGTGTAATCAAAGGTATCACCCTCTGTGTATATCACCTTGGTGGGGTTTTTTGAAACCTTGATCTCTGTAATGCTCTCGGAGAAAACAACTATTGCTTGTTTAGCGGAGAATGTATTTGTTCCGTCAGAATACGTTACTGTGACGGACGCATCCGTGAATTTAAGCGGAACGTCAAGGGCAGGGGAGAAAGTGACGTTCGAAAATCCTGTCAGGTCGCTGGCGATGACCTCGGGGTTCTTTCCGCCGGAGTACATAGCCATAATCATCAGTCCCTTTGGGTTAAAAGGATCACCCTCGGTGAAGTAGTTGCTGAATGCGTCGGTCAAAACTATCTGTATACCAACCATCTTTGGAAGTTCAAGAACGGTCAGCGGGGCAAATCCATAAGAGCCGCAGTATTCTACAGTAATGGAAGGAACTTTTGCAGACAAGGGTTTGTCTGTTCCGGGAAAATTGCATTCCACGGGCGAAACGACCTTGCTTGTGTTATCAGCAAAGAAAACGGTTATTACGAGAGAATTGATCTGATCGTTGCCGAAGATATCTCCTTCGTAATATGTAGCGTTAAGAGCATCTCCGGAAACCTCGATGTTAGTTATCTTGGAAACGGTAATTGCAAGCTTCGCGGTAGCCCTGAGATAGGGGTATTTTTCGCAGAAAAAAGATACGGAGGTCGTGTCGTCATCGAGAAAATCAGGAGCGTCACACAGAACTTCCGATACAGGCTCGGTAGAACCGTCGTCATAGGTAATAGTTCCGGCTATTTTGTCGGTGGAGAATACGTCGCCTACGCGGTATTTCGTGGGAAAGTCCGCGGGAATGGTAACGTCAAAAGCGACAGGCACTTTAGGACGAGGCGCAGTTGTTACAACAGGAGGTTCAGTTGTTACAACAGGAGGCTCGGTCGTTACAACGGGAGGTTCGGTCGTTACAACGGGAGGCTCGGTTGTCACAACTGTAGGTTCGGTTGTAACAGGTGAGACGGCAGTTGTGGTAGTTGAACTGTCAGCGGAAGAAGAACTGTCAGTAGAATCAGTAGTGCTGTTTTCAGTAGCGGTAGTTGTTTGTGCAACAGCGGAGTTGTCGCCGGAGGTGGCAGAAACCAATACCGAAGATAGCATGTTGAAAACCAGTATAATAGCGCAGATGAAAGAAAGCGCCTTGGATGTGCGTATTGACATTTCGTTTTCCCTTTCGTAAAAAAGATAGAAAATTTATTTGTTGTAATTAATTATACCACTAATAATTTGAATAATCAATAGATAAATTGCTAAAAAAATAGCTCAAAAAAAGACAAAATGTAAAAAGAGGTTGGGAAACCAACCTCTTTGGGCGGTAGGCAGGATAAAATGCCTTCCGGTACGCAAGACATAGCTTAGTCGGCGTAAACGCTAACCTGCTTTTTGTCCTTAGTTTTCTGCTCAAATTTAACGTGACCGTCGATCAGAGCGAAGAGTGTGTGGTCAGTGCCCATGCCAACGTTGTTACCGGGATGAACAGCTGTACCTCTCTGTCTGATGATGATATTGCCTGCGATGACTGCTTCACCGTCCGACTTCTTAACACCGAGTCTCTTGGACTCACTGTCTCTGCCGTTCTTGGTGGAACCAACACCTTTCTTATGAGCAAAGAACTGCAAGGAAATTCTAAGCATTATCGTATTCCTCCTTAATTATTTCTGCCAAACGGGCAGATCCGATGCGCCGTATTATTTGTAGTCGCGGTCGATAACGTCAACATCAAGAAAATCCGAATATTCATCAAGCAGATCATTAAGTTGATAATAATAAGCCATAAATATTCCCGATACCGCGTATCGCTTGCGCTCATCCTCCTCGAATTCGGGGAGAGCCGCTTTTGCGGTCACCACAATACGTGTTGCTCCCTCGTTGACATCGTAATTAATGTCGGAGGCGTATGCAATTTCAACTGCATTAACGATGAGCATCGTCATGGCAGAAAGCGCGGCGCAGAGAACGTCGTCTCCCGCATCGCCATATCCTGTGTGACCTGTTTCCTCGAAGCCGTAAAAACTACCGCCGCTTCTGTAAAATACGACCTTTGTCATTTTGCAAATGGACTATTAGGCCTCGATCTTAGTGATCTGAACCTTGGTGTAGGGCTGTCTGTGACCGATCTTCTTCTTCTCGTTCTTTTTAGCCTTATACTTGAAGACGTAGATCTTGGCAGACTTGCCGTTGGCAACAACATTTGCCGTGACTTTTGCACCGGCAACTGTAGGAGTACCGGCAACGAATCCGTTATCTGCGGAAACTGCCTTTACCTGGTCAAATACGACCTCGCTGCCTTCCTCTGCGCAAAGCTTCTCAATGAAAATGATATCACCCTCGCAGACCTTGTACTGCTTTCCGCCGGTTTCGATTACTGCAAACACGAAAAGCACCTCTCTTTCATAATAGACTCGCTGATTTACGGCGGCACCCGAAATTCGAGCACACTTATAAAAGCCGATTTCAAGCGGCATATTATTATACCTCGCAAAACTATCGTTGTCAAGTATTTTTTTCTATTTTTTATTTTTTTATTGTTTTGTGTCTCAAAAAAGAGGAAAAATAATAAATTTTTTTCATAATCATTAAATTTTGTCTCAAAAACCCTTGCTTTTGCTGGGAATTTGTGTTATTCTATATAATGTTAGCCGCAAGGTGGGGCTATTGCCCACAAAACACATTTGTGTTTGCGGCAGATCATTATTATGATTATAGGAAGGATTTTACAATGAACAAGACCGAACTCATCGCTGCTGTTGCTGCTGCTTCCGGTGTATCCAAGAAGGATGCTGCGGCTGTTATCGACGCTACCGTTAACGTTATTTCTGATGCCGTTGCTGCAGGCGACAAGGTTCAGCTCATCGGCTTTGGCACTTTTGCAGTTCGTGAAAACGCCGCAAGAGAAGGTGTAAACCCCCGCACCGGCGATACTGTTAAGATTGCCGCCAGCAAGACTCCCGTGTTCAAAGCAGGCGCTGCTTTCAAGGCAAAAGTAAACTGATTCGTGCTTATTTCATAGACAGTCCGCGCATTTTTTGCGCGGGCTGTCTTTTTCAAAATATACTTCGCACGCTTATTCTTTCGAGCTTGCATATCCCTTCTATTGCATCTAAAGTGAGAGAAATGGAGTTTGCCAGCTCTTCTTTGCGATCCGCTTTTGCATAAGCGACGGTCGAAGCGATCGTTTCCGTCAGTCGTTCCGTCACGATGTCGGAGACTGTGATGCTTACGAAATTTATTTGAGCTTCCCAAAAGAATTGCAGTTCTTGCGCCGAGGCGGCGTCGGTTACGGAAAGCGTAAGTTCGGTGAGAGTGTTTCCTACATTATTAATATATAAGCAATTTATGCCCATTACCGCTATAAGCAATGAAAGAAATATGAGGGATAATGTTATTGGTAAATCTCTTTTTTTCACGGTTTGTTATCTCCTGCTGTAAATATTCTTACGTTTCCGCTTTCGTCGACTAACATGAGCGCGATGTGCGAAAGTTGCATATTTCTCGAAATGATCTGCTGTTCGAGCCACCCTCGGTTGCGCTTTGTTGCTTCGAGGGAGTAGGTGTTTATTTTGCCGTTTTCTACCACTATGTGGAACATTCCGTTTTCCTTGGTATTCTTGCCAAGGTCTGCGGCGGTGGCGGGGCGTTGATCGGCGCGCGGAAGTATAGAAACGCTTCCGTCTTGCTCCAGTATAGCGTAACCAACCTCGTTAATGTCTGATATTCCGTTTTTTCTTAGCGCGACCATTAACTCATCATAGGTCATTCTCGCGGATTTAAGTGCATCAAAGTCCGGTGTGCCCATTCTCACCAATGTTTCAGGGCGTGTTGAAAAAAGATTTTTCAGCTTTGGAAATTTTGAAGGCAGCGCGGCTGAAACAATCTCCGCGGTCATTATCATGATTATGGGGATAAGCGCGTAAACTAAAGGTATGTCTTGATTCTCGATGGGCAGAGTGGCGATCTCCGAAAGCAGAAGAGTGCTGACGAGATCAGTTACTTCGAGCTGACCGATCTGACGCTTGCCCATCATCCTCATGGCAAGAATTAAAATGAAATATATGATTAATGTTCTAATAAATATCGTTATCATCATTACACCCCCGCATATTGTGGCTTTTTAGTGGCAAAATATGCACAAAACGCTCAAAAAATAACGGAAAAATGGTCAAAATAAAAAAATCCAAAAAAAATCAAAAAAATTTCAAAAAACCTATTGACAAAGTGGAATAAAAGTGGTATTATATACAAGCTGTCCACGAGGGACTGCGAAGGTCATTGAAAATTGAACAACAGACGAAGAAGTACAAGCACACA
>JAZQDD010000013.1:0-95176 GCA_045546615.1 Eubacteriales bacterium
GCTTTTTGATAGTATAGAAAGGGGCTGTCCCATTTAGCGCAGAACAAAAATACAAAAATAAGTGAAGAAAAAAAGACCGTTTTTTCGTCCAAAAGGATGAAGAAAGCGATCTTTTTAGGTAGAAATCCTCACGGATTTCGATTTTCATACGTATTTTTTAGCCGCGATTTTGCCATCACGCGTACCCTCGTACGCCGACGACGGCAAAATCGCGGCTTCTGCATCTAACTGAGACAGCCCCCTTTAATTATTCAACCGTAACGGATTTTGCAAGGTTACGGGGATGGTCAACGTCACAACCGCGAAGGAGAGCAATCTCATAAGAGAGGATCTGGCAAGCGGCAACGCTTACAAGGGGAGAGAACAGCGGCTCGGTCTTGGGAAGAACGAAAATGCTGTCTCCGTACTCGTCGGGATGCGGGAAATCATCGGTGCAGATGAGAGTTACACGTCCGCCCCTTGCGCGAACCTCGCGAATGTTTCCTGCCATCTTGTCAAAGTATCTGGAATCATTTGCAAGTGCGACAACGGGAGTGTTTACCTCAACGAGAGAGAGAGTTCCGTGCTTAAGCTCACCTGCGGCGTATGCCTCACTGTGAACGTAAGAGATCTCCTTGAGCTTGAGAGAACACTCGGTAGCCGCGGGGAAATCGGGGCCTCTGCCTATAAAGTACAGGTCCTGTGCATCCTTGGAGGGGATAGCAAGCTCGCGGATCTCGTCGCGTCTTCCGATAATTTCGGAAACGGCGGCAGGGATATCGCGCGAAAGCTCACGGCACAGACGAGCAGCTTCGTCCTTGGAAAGTTTGCCCTTTACAAGTCCGAGCTTTATGCCCATCATGCAAAGAACTGCAACCTGAGTTGCATAGCCCTTGGTGGTCGCAACGGCGATCTCAGGACCTGCGCCCGTGTAAATTACACAGTCAGCCTCGCGGGCAATAGCGGAACCAACGGCGTTTATGATAGCAGCCGAGGGGTGGGATTGGCTCTTGGCAAGACGAAGTCCTGCAAGAGTATCAGCGGTCTCACCCGACTGAGAAATAGCAAGAGCAAGAGTCTTTCCAACGATTGCGGGGGGATCGTAACGGTACTCGGATGCGGTGTTTACGGTAACGGGAACTCCGGAGAGCTTCTCGATAACGTATCTTCCTACAAGACCTGCATGAGTTGCGGAACCGCAAGCGATAATGGAAATGCTGTCAAAGGAAGTCCAGAATTCTTCGGAAATGCCGTCGGTCGAGAAATCGGGGAGCATTTCGGAGTTTATACGGTGAGATGCGGCGCGGCGGATAGCGTCGGGCTGCTCGTGGATCTCCTTGAGCATGAAGTGATCGTAGCCGTCCTTGTCAGCGGCGCTTACACCAAGCTCGGTCTCCTCGGGGATTATAGTCTCTACAGCACCGTCAGCGGAGTGCTTGGTGATGCCGGACTCGTTAATGCAGATGACCTCATTTTCCTTGGGACGGTAGATCATACGGGTGTGAGAGAGAAGCGCGGGAATGTCGGATGCAAGGAATGCTCCGTCGGGGGAAGTAGCTGCGATAAGGGGATTATCGCGTCTGATAGCCCAGATCTCACCGCTTCTTTCGGGGAAGATAACAGCTATAGCGTAAGAACCGCACAGATAGCGAGCGGCAGAGTAGAGAGCCTTTGCAGGATCGCCCAGAGCAGTATACTCGCGGTCGATAAGGTGCGCAGCCGCCTCGGTGTCGGTATCGCTGACAAAGGTGTAGCCCTGTGCGGCGAGCTCGTCGCGAAGCTCAAGGCAGTTGTCGATTATGCCGTTGTGTACTATAACGCAACGCTTTGATGCGTGAGGATGCGCATTAGCCTCGGTAGGACCGCCGTGGGTAGCCCAACGGGTGTGACCAATTCCGAGATTTGCATCAAAATCAGTAGAGTCGGCTTTTTTCGCAAGCTCACTGACTCTTCCGCTGCACTTGATAGTACGGAGCGAGCCGTCAGCAGCGCACAGCGCGATTCCTGCCGAGTCGTAACCTCTGTATTCGAGGGATGCGAGACCGTCGAGCAGTATTTTCTTTGCTTTACGGCTGCCTGCGTAACCAATTATTCCACACATGATATTTCTCCTTAATTAAAAAATAATGTATTTTTTATGGTTTTACAACGATAACATTATATCAAACGCACCTGCTCGTTGCCACCAACTTTGCGTTGAATTTTCGCGCAACCGTGGGGTGCGGCATCGGCGGTGTGTTGAATTTCTAATTACTATTTGGCAAAAAGCTGAAAAAAAGAACTAAAAAAATTAAAATAAATGAAAAAAACAGTTGATTTTATGAAAGCTTTGTGGTATAATTCAGTAGATTGGTAAGCCGGTGTGATGGAACTGGCAGACGTACGGGACTCAAAATCCCGCGGTGGCGACACCGTGCGGGTTCGACCCCCGCCACCGGCACCATGTGAAAAACCTCTTTTGTCTACCGGACAAAAGAGGTTTTTTACAATGATATCCGTTCCTTGAGGAACGGGTGATATAGCTGACGCTATGATATCTGCTTCGCAGATGATATACGCTTCGCGTATGAAGGAACGGATATTATATCATATTTGCAGCGCAAATATATCATACGGCAACGCCGTATATCATATCGCACCAGCGATATATCATTGAAATACACAACATATTGTGATATAATAATGGCGAAAGAGGGTGCATTTATGTCCGAAAACAAATTACTTGACTTATCTTTTGAATTTGCTGTGGCTATCGTAAATCTTGTTGACGAGGTAACTGCACCGAAAAGCTCCTATATGACCGATCAGCTTGCGAGAGCCGGCACATCTGTTGGGGCCAATATTCACGAGGCGCAATATGCACAGAGCAAAAGAGATTTCGTTGCGAAATTAGAGATTGCATTAAAAGAATCCAATGAGACAAGTTATTGGTTAAAATTGATGTATGAAACCAGGAGAATAGATATTGCCACATACCAATATACCGAGAAGCTTTGTGGCAATATTCGCAGATTGCTGATCGCTTCCTGCAAAACAGCGAAGGAGAATGCAAAATGAATAAGATTATTTCGGATATTTCCGACTATATTTTTATTTCTGATGAGCCTGAAATGGTTGATGCAATCTTTCTGCCAGGAGGGTCACATCCTGAGCAACCTGAATATGCGGCCGAACTGTACCATAAAGGATATGCCAAGTGGCTTATTCCCTCTGGTGGAGTTAGTGTTAAACGAGATAAATGGCCAGGTGTTCGTTCAAAAGCAGAAATATATAATGGTGATTATCAATCCGACTGCGCGTTCTTTATCGATGTGTTTGTGAAAAACGGTGTGCCTATCGATGCAATTATTGGAGAGGATAAATCGGGGCATACTCGTGATAATGCTTTTCTTTCGCGAAAAGCTGTTGACGAAAGTGGCATTGAGATAAAAACGGCATTAATTGTTTGCAAAGCGTTTCACGCCAGACGTTGCCTTATGCTTTATCAAATGGCTTTTCCCAATGTTGAATTTAAGGTATGCCCTGTTCATTGCTACAATATAACAAAAGATAATTGGTTTACAACTGAAAAAGGCATTGACAGAGTATTGGGTGAACTCGCGCGTTGTGGAAATCAATTTGTTGGGGATATGAAATCTTATTTATCCTCAATAACTAATAACTGACATATTCTAATCTATCTACCAGAGCAGTTACGCTACTTTTACTTACTTTTACCTCAATTCTGCTCCGTTTGGTTACTCTTTCGCAACAAAAAGCCCTCTTTTGTCTACCGGACAAAAGAGGTTTTTTACAATGATATCCGTTCCTTGAGGAACGGGTGATAAAGCTGACGCTATGATATCTGCTTCGCAGATGATATACGCTTCGCGTATGAAAGGAACGGATATTATATCATATTTGCGTAGCAAATGCATCATGTCGCCATTTGCCTCCATCAACACCGCGAAAGAGAATAACAAATAACTACCAATAGGTTTAAAAATAAAAAAGCTCCTCGAATTTTTTATCCAATGCGATACATAAAATAAGCGCAAGCTTTGCCGTGGGACTAAATTGCCCCGTTTCTATGGAGCTTATCGTGTTTCTTGATACGCCAACCGCTTCCGCAAGCTGTGATTGAGATAAGCCTGCCTGCGTGCGAGCTTCTTTCAGATTGTTTTTCAGAACCAATAAGGAATCGTCTTTCATTTCTGCAACCCCAAAACTATCATTCCGATAAAGCAGGCGATACCAAACGAAATGCCTATCAGTGCTTGAACCAACCTGATTTTTTCCTTTGACTTCAGGAAATGGTAAAGATGACGGCTTCCAAATATACCAAAATATACCGCCCAGGCACAAAGTCCAAGCAATGGCTGGTCTACAATTCTTGAAAAAATAACGATTATTACAGATATAATTCCGCCAACGGCGACCCCTATTTTAGAAGCGTTGGCGAATATTTGTAATTCGCGCTCGTCGGACTTGCCTTCGTTTTCTTTTCTGCTTTTTGCTAAAATTTCTTCTTTGTTCATAATGAACTCCTTTGCCAAGTTTTGTTGGCTATATTATACATCTGACAAGTTTTCTTGTCAATAGCTTTTGCCAAGTTTTCTTGTCTTTTTTGAAAAAATTGATTTAGTGATTTGTTTACGTTTTAAAATTATAAGGATAAAAATGAAAATTGCAATTATCGGATACAGCGGATCGGGAAAATCCACGCTTGCGAAAAGACTTTCCGAAGCCTATAAAACTGACGTTTTACACTTCGATACGGTTCAGTTCTTACCGAACTGGGAGATACGAAGCGAGGAAGAAAAGCTGAAAATAACAAAAGGGTTTTTGGATTCACACACCTCGTGGATCATCGACGGCACTTATTCAAAGCTGTATTACGATCGCCGTATGGAAGAGGCGGACGTGATAATTATGCTTTTGTTTAACCGCTTTTCCTGCTTGTTTCGTGCCTTTTGCAGATATCTTAATTACAAAAACACCACGCGCCCCGATATGGCGGAGGGCTGTAACGAAAAGTTTGATTTTGATTTCGCTTCGTGGATCTTATGGCGCGGCAGGTCAAGAAAAACTAAAGACAGACACAAGCGCTTGATTTCTCAATACGCTGACAAAGTAGTGGTAATTAAAAATCAAAGACAGCTCGACAAATATATCAAAACTATAGAAAAAACGTAAAAATATCGCAATTTTCACTCTACTGTCGGTAGAATTCCCCACACTCAACCGACGGTGTGTTGATATTTATCGCAAAAAGGGTTATGCTGATAGCGAAAGGAGGCGCGTCGATGGACCAGACGAAGATCGGAAAATTCATATCTGAATGCAGAAAAAAGGCGGGACTTACGCAAGCACAGCTCGCCGAAAGGCTGAATATCACCGACAGGGCAGTATCGAAATGGGAAACGGGCAAGTCGCTACCGGACTCATCGATAATGCTTGAGCTTTGCGCTATTCTCGGTATCAGCGTAAATGATTTACTCAGTGGGGAGGTAGTTACAATGGATAATTACAACAAAGAATTAGAAAAAAACCTGCTTGAAATGGTCAAGCAAAAAGAAGAATCCGACAAGAGATTGCTCAAGTTGGAAATCGTCCTGGGCATAATCGCCGTCTTGCCGCTTATCGCTGCAGCGGTAATCGCGAGTATTGTGCCAATGGAGGAATGGAAGGGGGGCTTGCTTGTCGGACTCAGTCTGCTCCCTCTTTTGATCGCAACTCCGTTTGCATTAAAAATCGAGCAAAAAGCAGGCTACTATGAGTGTCCAAAGTGCGGACACAAGCATATTCCTCGATACAGCAGCGTATTCTGGGCTATGCACGTAAACAGAACGCGATATATGCGCTGCCCCAATTGCAAGCGTCATTCGTGGCAGAAAAAGGTCATAAGCCGCGATTGAACGTAATATCAAGTGCCGTGTTTTGCTCCGAAAGGCGCGAAACACGGCACTCTTTGTTATATTTTGTATATTTTTACGCAAAAATGCAAAAAAAATCATCGTCGTTGCAAAAAAAATCCAATTTTTTATTTACAAATCGTTAAAAATGTGGTAAAATATAATTTATTACAGAGCTTTCTCTGAAAAAAACTAAAATTAGGAGCAAAATTATGGAAAAACTTACAAGAAAGTACGGTCTTCTTACGGCTATTTGTATGGTTGTGGGTACCGTAATAGGTTCAGGCGTATTCTTTAAGGCACAGAACGTGCTTACAGCGACGGGCGGAAATATGCCTCTCGGTATTGCCGCGTGGGCTATCACCGGTCTTTTGATGATCCTTTGTTCGGCACAGTTCGCTGTAATGGCAACAAAGTACGAGAAAGTCAGCGGCGTCGTTGACTACGCCGAGGCTACCTGCGGCAGGGGCTACGGCTACTATCTCGCATGGTTTATGGTAAACATTTATTATCCCGGTATGACTTCTGTTCTTGCTTGGGTATCCGCAAGATACTTAGGCGTTCTTTTTGGTTGGAGTATGGTAGGGCCTGAGGTTCTTGCTCTTTCCGGTTTCTTCCTTGTCGCATCGTATACCATGAACGCACTTTCTCCGAAGCTGGCAGGAAAGTTTCAGGTCAGTGCAACCGTCATCAAGCTCATTCCCATCGCGCTTATGGCTGTTGTTGGTACTATCGTCGGATTTGCGAACGGCACGCTGACACAGAACTTTACCACCGTCGTTGGTGAGGCAGTTGGCGGCACCGCCAGCAGCGGACTTTTTGCCGCTGTTGTAGCTACCGTATTTGCTTACGAGGGATGGATCGTTGCCACCTCTATCAACGCGGAGCTTAAAAATCCCAAGAAGAATCTGCCCTTGGCTCTTGTTATCGGAGCGTTTATCGTAGTTATTGCCTACATTATGTATTACATAGGAGTTGCGGGCGGAGCATCGAACGAGGTGCTGATCAAAGAAGGCGCAACTACCGCGTTTTCCAATATTTTCGGTTTTGTGGGCGGCACGCTTCTCAATATCTGTATCGTTGTATCCTGCCTTGGCACGCTTAACGGACTCATGGTTGGCGCAACCCGTGGTATGTATGCTATTGCCGCACGCGGCGAGGGGCCTGCTCCCCGTATGTTCGTTCAGATCGACAAGGCTACCAATATGACTACTAACTCGTCCATCTGGGGCTTGTTTATCTGTGCTATATGGCTCATTTACTTCTATGGAGCGAATCTGACAAGCGGTTGGTTCGGACTTTTTAACTTTGACTCTTCCGAACTTCCCATCGTTACCATCTACGCAATGTATATTCCCATGTTCATCGCTTGGATGAAGAAGGAAAAGGACCTTGGCGTGTTCAAGCGCTTTGTTCTTCCCATACTTTCCCTTATTGCTTGTCTGTTCATGGTATTTGCGGCAGTTTACGCTCACGGTATCACCCCCTACCTCAAGGCAAGCGAAGCCGGTGAGTTTTCATTCCCCGTACTGTTCTACCTCATAGTTTTTGCAGTAGTCATGTTCTTGGGCTTTGTTTTCAGGCGCAGAGGCGGCAAAACTTCTGAAAAAGTGGACGGCGAAAACAATATCGAAGAATAATATTTTCATCCAAAGCCTCCGAAAAAAACGGGGGCTTTGTTTGTTTTTTGAGATTTTAAGTTGAATTTGGAAGATTTTGTGATATAATATTCTTAATCTCTGTGAAAGGATATCACCCAATGAAGAAAAAGAACATCAGTGTTTTGTGTTGCTTATATGCAATCCTTATGCTCCTTGGCATAGCTTGTATTCCCGCTTGCGGCGGCGGCTCGAATGTTCCCGATACAACATCAACAGACGGCGATGCCAATACTTCGCCAAACTTTACTACTCCCGAGCCTCCCTCGTCTAACTCCTCCCCCAAAGATAATATTACAAGTGAGTACGTGGTTATTACCGACTATGTCAAGCCAAACACGGGCAAGGACGTAAAGGACGAGATACAGGCTGTGATCGATGCCAATCCCAACCGCACCATATTTTTCCCCGATGGCGAATATATAATCAGAACCCCCATACGCACCTCTGCCGATCCTAAAAAGAGCGTTTGCTTGTTGCTTTCTAACTATGCGACCATAAAAGCGGCGAATAATTGGAGCTCTAAATATGCTATGATCTCTCTTGGCGCAAATGATAAGGACGTTAATGATATCATCGCGGCGGGAAGCTACTATTCTCTCATTGGCGGCATAATCGACGGAAACGGCGTTGCTAAAGGCGTTGATATCGAGGGCGGAAGAGAGACGTATATTAATAATGTATCAATGAAAAACGTTACTATCGGCTTGCACATAAAATACGGTACAAACTCCGGTTCGTCCGACGCCGATATCGTTGACGTGAACATAGTCGGTACGGGGGCGAAAGATTCCATAGGAGTACTTGTTGAGGGGCACGACAATACTTTCACCAACATGAGGATAGGAAAAGTAAACGTTGGTGTTAAAGTCTTTGGAAATGCAAATATGTTCCGTAACATACACCCCCTCTATTTCAATTCAGGCTTTGGCGAGATATACAAGGACAGTGTTGGATTTTGGGATGTGAACGGAAACAATTGGTACGATTATTGTTACAGCGATCAGTTTGCTACAGCGTTCAGACTTGGCAAAAATGCGGTGAGCATTTTTGATAATTGTCAGTCCTTCTGGTACACGCCCGAGGGCGATAAGCAGATTCTGTTCGATGCGGAAGGTCAATTCTGTTCTGTTGTAACGAATGCAAGAGTTGACTTTAAGCACTCTGCCAAGCTTAAATCAATTCTTATCGTTGATGAAGATGGCGGAAAGGGCGTTATTACAAATCTTGTTATGCGCAACGGAGCCGAAGTATCGGATTTGAAATACAAGGATTATCTGACAAACGAGCCTATTTTGTTCGGATAAAGCAAAACGGCGTATGCATTTGACTTAAAACGCAAGAAAAATTTAATCTATTAAGCCGTCCTCTCCCAAAACGGGAGGGCGGCATCTTTATGTTTTCATAAATTTTGACATAGTTTTTATATTTCTTTTACAGTTCATCTTTATATTTTGCTTGACCAATTGCACCTTTTGTGATATAATGCAAAATGAAAATCTATGATTTCATATACAGAGAGGAAATGTTGTAAGGTTTTGTTTTTTTAATGTAACCATGGGAAGTAAGCGAATTTTCCTCTCGCGTTTTGAAAATGCAAAATTATTGCTCCCAATTGTTTAAAACACTTTATAATTTAGGAACGGTAAGTATGGTTATAAAAAAATTTGAAGAGCTTCCGAAAAATATGCAAAACGATGCGGTGAAGGCATATTATGACATCCTTCGCAAAAAAAACGCAGCTCTTGTATTTAAACGCATTTTTGACGTTGTGGTTTCGCTTGTTATACTTGTTTTTCTTTTGCCGATTTTTTTGATAATCGCAATTGCGATCAAATTGGACTCGCGTGGGCCTGTGTTCTACCGTCAGGTCAGGATAACTCAGTATGGAAAGAAATTCCGAATTTTTAAATTCAGAACGATGCGGGAGGATGCAGACAGAACGGGTGAGCTTGTTACGGTAAAGGGAGACGCGCGCATCACGCGCGTTGGACGTGTGATAAGGAAATGCCGCATTGATGAGCTTCCCCAGCTTCTTAACGTTCTCGGCGGTTCGATGACCTTTGTCGGAACACGCCCCGAGGTTGAAAAATACGTTGATAAGTATACATCGGAGATGTTGGCTACGCTTTTGTTACCCGCAGGTATTACATCCGAAGCAAGCATCTGTTTTAAGGATGAGGATGTGTTGCTTGTTGATATTAATGATATCGATGACGTATATATAAACGATATACTGCCTCAAAAAATGAAATACAATCTTTGCGCACTTGAAAATTTTAGCTTTTTTGGAGATATAGTTCTGATGTTTAAAACAGTCTTTGCCGTTCTCGGTAAGGACTATTCTGAGAAGGAGACAAAATGAAGCTTACGTTTGATCAGATCAAAAAAATAGCAGTAGGCACAGTAGAGATCGCCGAGAATGATGGGGTTTTGTATTTTTACCGCAGTACCGCGAAACAGCGTGAGGTGTGGAAGGGAATGGCGGGAAATTCAAGCGGTAGCACAGGTGTGCGCCTTGATTTTCATACCAATTCCAGAACTGTAGTTTTCAACGCACCGTACGGCGGAAAATTTGAGTTATATATCAATGGCTTGCTCCGCCGTCAGTATCCTGCTGACAGAGACAAGAGCGAGCCGATAATAGCTGAGGCAAAGGGAATTATCGGCGAAGAGCTTGATGAATACAGAGTAACGCTTTATTTCCCGAATCATGACGAGGGCGGGGCGATAAGCTCCGTTGAGGTCGATGACGGCGCATTTGTGCGTCCTCACGATTTCGATATGAAGATGCTTTTTATCGGTGACTCGATCACGCAAGGCTGGGAATCAAAGTACGATACGCTTGCATACGCACAGCGTGTATCGATGTTCTTTAATGCAGATAGTATCATTCAGGGCATCGGCGGCATCTATTTCCGCATTAAAGCCTATGATAAGATAGATTACGAGCCTGATGCCGTTATCATTTCCCTCGGAACTAATGATTTCAATCATTTCCCGACACTTGACGATATGAGGGTGCAGGTTTCGGGATTTCTTGACCTGCTTTGCGAGGATTTTTCGGACAAGAAGATATTTGTCATTTCACCCATTTGGCGCGCGCTCAAGAGTGAGGAGTCGTATGCGCGTTTTGCCGCCTGCCGTGATGTGGTCATCAGCGAGGCGGAGAAGCGCGGACTTATACATATTGACGGACTTACACTCGTACCGCCGGTTCCTGCGCTCTTTGCGGATAAGGTGCTTCATCCCAACGATCTCGGATTCTCTATCTATTCAGAAAATCTTATAAAGGCACTTCAAAAATATCTTTGATGGAGGTTGCCTATGGATCTTTTAAAGTTAGCTAAAGAAAAGGGTATACTGCTTGCCGCGCATCGCGGTGCGTGCGGTGGCAACGTTCCCTGCAACTCGCTTGCCGCATTCAAGGCGGCTGTCAATGCGGGCGCGGATATAGTCGAGCTTGACGTGGAAAGCAGCTCCGATGGTGAGCTGTTCATTCAGCATCCCGGAATGGAAAGGGTGCATTTGCGCCTTGCCGATTCGATAAAGAACTATCCTGCCTCGGTGGTCGAGCATTTTATGCTTTCCAACTCTGACCTTGCCCCTACGCAGTACGGTATAATGCGCTTTGCCGATGCACTCGAGTTTTTGCGTGGCAAATGTATCGTAAACATAGATAAATTCTGGGAACATCCGCGCGAGATAGCCGCAATCGTTCGCAGACTCGGCATGGAGGATCAGGTATTCATTAAGACCGCCAATCGTCCTGAATATATCGACGACGTCGAAAGATACGCTCCCGATATTCCGTATCTCACTATTGCCTCAAGCATTGATACAACTCACGAGGAGCTGAAAAAGCGTAGCATCAACTATCAGGGCGTCGAGGCGCTTTTCAAGACCGAGGACGATATGACGGCATCGAAGGAGTATATCGATATGCTCCACGCAGACGGAATGGTAGCTTTTGCTAACGCCATCGTGTTCAATTATAAAACGGTGCTTTCCGCAGGACATACGGACGATATTTCCGTTTCCGAGGATCCCGCGCTCGGTTGGGGTTGGCTCGCCGACCGCGGCTTTGACGTGATACAGACCGACTATACGTATCAGTGCAACGATTACCTTATTAAAACGGGAAGAAGAAAATAAGAAAAGGCTGCAACCGCAGCCTTTTCTTATTTTCTTCCCCTATATTTTTACCTCAAACCTCTTGTGACAGCAGGGGCAGTTTACCGTGTGTTTGCCTCTTTTCTTCGGAAGGCGCAGGTTGTTTTTGCAAGCGGGGCATTTTCGGTAGACGTGCGTTTTTCTGTCGCGGAAACGGTTGCGCATCATTTTGAAAAAGCCCGTAAATTTACCCCAAATCTTGAGCCAAGTGCGATTTTCTTTTTGTCTTGCGTATATATTTCGTGACATCATTCGGAATATCTCATATCCCATAAGCACGAAGACAAGAATGGAAATGATGGGTGAACCTATAAAAATATTCAATATGAATAAAGCGAAATAAAACACCATCAGCGCGTTTCCAAGTTGATCCGCACCGTATCTTCCGATCATAAATCTGTATAAGCGTTCTCTGAATCTCATTTTAGCTCATCCTTTAGCACTTTGTTGATATTATTATATACCCAATTTCTTAACTGAAAATAAACAAATATGGTAAAATTTGAAAAAAGGGTGGATGACCACCCTTTTATACGTTGAGCTTTGCGAAAATATCTTCAAGCATTTTCTTTGCGTTGATTATGTCGCGTATCTGCTCCTCGCCTTCTATCTCGCGCTCAATAGTGATCGGCCCGTCATAGCCTATCTCTTTGAGCTTTGCAACAAAAATGGGGAAGTTGACGCGCCCCTGTCCCATGGGTTTCTCCGCGCCGAGATGGCGTCCGTCGGTGGGATATTCGCCGTCCTTGCCGTGAACGCCTCTGACGTATTTGCCGAAAACGTCAAGCGCGTCTGTGGGGTTTGCCTTGCCGTACATAAGCAAGTTGGCGGGGTCAATGTTAATACCAAGGGTTCCCGTGCCAACGTCCTCGATCGCACGAAGCAGGGTAACGGGCGTTTCCTGACCTGTTTCAAACAGGAAATACTGTCCGCGCTCCTTGAGCTGACGAGCTATGTATTTGAGCGCGGCAACAAGCTCGTGATATTCGGTAGTATAGCAGTTTTCGGGTATGAAGCCAACGTGTGTGATAACGTCACTTATTCCCATATAGTGCGCGATCCGGGCGCCCTTCAAAAGCATTTTCATTCTTGCATCGCGGTAATCTCGCGGAACTAAACCGAGGGTGAGCGGGCCGTCGTAGAAATTCCAGCTTGAAAGCCCGTCCCAGCCGCACCAGAATGCAGAGGCGCTGACGCCGTATTCTTTCAAGGCGGCGAGCGCCTTATCTGCTATTTCGGTTGTAAGATCCTCGCTGTTCCAGCAACGAAGCTGAACGGTAGGGATGCCAAGCTCGGCGGTTTTTTTGATATGCTCGTTAACGTTTTTATCAAAAGTAATGATTATGCCTGTTTTCATGGCGTTGCTCCTGATTTTTTATTTAATGCTCCCCGAGTCTATTTTGGATTCAAGCTCACGAACTATCGCGGCAAGCGCGTGCTCGTGTACGGAAACTGTTATTCTGTCCGCAACTGCTTTTACGGCAGGGATAGCGTTTGATACCGCATAACCGATATCTGCGGCTTCTATCATATCGAGGTCGTTTTCGTAGTCACCTACGCAAACAAGGTGTTTAGCACCGACGTATTCCTTTGCAAAGAGTGCCGCCTGTCCCTTGGAAAAGGCTTTGTCAACTATTTCAATGCCGTTTATCCAACTGCGGGAGATGTAGTATCTGTCACCGAGTTGCTCGCGAACAAGCGCGGTGACTCTATCGCTATCCTCATCTGTAACGAGAATTATCATCTTCAGACACTTGTCGGGCATGGAGGACAAAAAAGCATCTTTGTCGGGTTCGTCTCCGTAAAGGGCGGAGAAGTGGTAGGAATTATTGTCCGCGCCGTAAAAATGACCGCCGACAACACCCTTGTCGGTCTTGTAAAGATTGTACATATATTCAAACATTTCAGGCGAGTCGATAGTTCCGCGGCGGATCTCCGAAAAATCATCGGGTGAGGCGAGAATAGCGCCGTTTACGCTGATGACGGGCGCATTGAGCTTGATTTCGGGGACGGTTTCGCAGATCATTGAAACAAAACGTCCGCTTGCAAATGCAAACCGACCGCCGTTTTCTTGAAAATAGCGAATAGCGTCTATATTTTCTTTTGATATTTTGGATTTTGGCTTTTCCTCTACCGTTATCGCTTCACTGTATACCGTGCCGTCAAAATCGGAATAAAAAAGCCAACCGTCAAATTTTCCTTTGTTATTGTTTTGCATGTTTCACCTTGTCTTATTGGGCAGTTATCATTTGTTTTATCGCGCCTATGGCAACGCGTATCGCGCGATCTGTGTCGTGACTTTCGTTTTCGTCCGTGTCGAGTCCGAGGTTTGCGCGCTCTTGATTCCATACAACGTGGAACACAGCACCGCAACGCACGCCAAGCGTTGCGCCCACGGTAAAGAGAGTGGAAGCCTCCATCTCGCTTGCAAGCACGCCAAGGCGCTTGTATGCTTCCCACTTTGCCAAAAGCTCGGTCGAAATGGGCATTCTCTCGGGTGAGTGCTGACCGTAGAAAGAGTCCTTGCTTTGAACTACGCCCGCGTGGTAGGAGAATTTTTCATCTCTTGCCGCCGCGATAAGCGAAAAAAGCACGTCGGGATCGGGGACTGCGGGGAATTCAATCGGAGCGTATTCGCGGCTCGTGCCGTCTTGACGGACAGCTCCCGTTGCAATAACCACGTCACCGGAACGCACGAGAGTGGATATGCCGCCGCAAGTGCCTACTCGGATAAACGTGTGAGCGCCGCAGGCCGCAAGCTCCTCTACCGCGATGGCTGTCGAAGGGCCTCCGATTCCCGTGGAGCAAACAGTGACCTTTTCGCCGCACAAGAGACCTGTGTGGATGGTGTACTCTCTGTTTGCGGAGATGTGTCTTGACATATCGAGATAAGCAGATATCTTTGAAACTCTTGCAGGGTCACCCGGCAGTATACAATATCCGCCGATATCTCCCGGCTTGCATTTAAGGTGATACTGTTCGGCATCGGATTTGAGCATGGCGTACCTCCAAAACTATTATTATATATATTATTACAAAAATTAGAGAAGAAATCAAGTCCTTTGCGATAAAAAAGTGCGGTTTGCGATAAAAAATCATTCGGCGCATGAAAAACGCATAAAAGTATATCAAAACTTGCAATCGACAAGCGGTTTTTTAATTAAATATAGTAAAATATGAAAAATATTCAAATATATCTTGCAAAATTGCAGAAAAAGTAGTATAATGATTGTGGTTTGTTATTTATTTCTTTAACGGAGGAAACAAATATGATAGAAATCTCCAAAAAATCTAATTTATTAGAGCAAAAATCGTACAGATACTCGCTTCAGGACGTTAAAGAGCCAAATTTGTACCGCGAGATATATACGTACAGTGAAGTTCCGATGGTGCCGTTCAACCACCGCCGCGTGCCGCTTAATATGCCCGAGGAAATATGGATAACCGACACCTCGTTCCGCGACGGTATGCAGTCACAAGCACCGTATACGGTAAAGCAGATAGTTGACCTTTACAAGATGATGTCGCGCCTCGGCGGTCCAAAGGGAATAATCCGCGCTACCGAGTTCTTCGTATACAGCGAGAATGACCGCAAGGCGCTTAACTCCTGCATGGAGCTTGGACTTGAGTTCCCCGAGATAACCACGTGGATAAGAGCAAGTCTTAACGATTTCAAGCTTGTTAAGGACCTTGGCATCAAGGAGACGGGAATTCTCGTGTCGTGTTCTGACTATCACATATTCAAAAAGCTCGGAATGACGAGAAAGCAGGCACTTGACCATTATCTCAAGACGATCTCCGCCGCTCTTGAAATGGGTATTCGTCCGCGTTGTCATTTTGAGGACATCACCCGTGCTGATTTTTACGGTTTTGTCGTTCCTTTTGTAAACGCTATTCAGGCGCTTTCCAAGGAGGCGGGCATCCCCGTTCGAATCAGAGCTTGCGATACCATGGGATACGGTGTGCCTTACAGCGAGGTCGCGCTTCCTCGAAGCGTTCCCGGTATCGTATACGGACTCCAGCATTACGCCGACGTTCCGAGTGAACAGCTTGAGTGGCACGGACATAACGATTTTTACAAAGCAGTCGCTAACGCATCGTGTGCTTGGCTCTACGGCGCGAGCGCTGTCAACACCTCGCTCCTCGGCATAGGCGAGAGAACGGGCAACGTTCCTCTTGAGGCAATGGTGTTTGAGTACGCTTCACTCAAGGGAACTTTGGACGGAATGGACCCCACTGTTATTACGGAGATCGCTGATTATTTCAAGAACGAGATGGGCTACGTTATCCCGCCCATGACTCCCTTTGTAGGCGAGGACTTCAATACCACCCGTGCAGGTATTCACGCGGACGGAATGCTCAAGGACGAGGAGATATACAACATCTTCGACACAGGCAAGATACTTGGCAGACCTGCTGGCGTTACGGTCAGCTCAACGTCGGGACTCGCAGGTATCGCATATTGGATAAACGCACACTACCGTCTTTCTGATGGTGAGGCTGTTACCAAAAAAGACCCCATCGTTGTATACATTAAGGAATGGGTGGACGAGCAATATGCGTGCGGCAGACAGACCGTTATATCCTCTCGTGAGCTTGAAAATTTGATTCAGAAATATAAAAAGGAGCATAACTGATATGGGACAGACCATTGCACAAAAAATAATCTCCGCGCATCTTGTCAGCGGAGATATGACACCGGGAAGTGAGATATCACTTCACATTGACCGCACTCTTACGCAGGATGCCACGGGAACTATGGCATACATAGAGTTTGAGGCTATCGGAATCGACAGGGTAAGAACCGAGCTTTCGGTTGCGTATATTGACCACAACACGCTTCAGTCGGGATTTATGAATGCCGACGACCACCGCTTTATCCGCACGGCGGCCGCCAAATACGGAATCCGCTATTCGCGCCCCGGTAACGGCATCTGCCACCAGGTAAACCTTGAGCGCTTTGGTGTCCCCGGAAAGACGCTCATTGGCTCTGACAGCCATACCCCCACTGCCGGCGGTATCGGTATGCTGGCATTTGGCGCGGGCGGGCTTGACGTTGCTGTTGCCATGGGCGGCGGCGCGTACTCTATGATAATGCCCAAGATGTTCCGTGTCAACCTTACGGGTAAGCTCTCTCCTTGGGTAACTGCCAAGGATGTCAGCCTTGAGATCCTTCGTATCCTCTCTGTAAAGGGCGGCGTTGGAGCTATCATCGAATGGGGTGGAGAGGGCGTTGCTTCTCTTACCGTTCCTCAACGTGCGACCATCACCAATATGGGTGCGGAGCTTGGCGCGACCACGTCCATCTTCCCGTCCGATGAGGTTACTCGTCAGTTCCTTATAGCGCAGGGCAGAGAGGCGGATTTCACGCCCATAAGCGCAGATCCCGATGCGGTTTACGACAGAGTTATCGATATCAACCTGTCTGAGCTTGAGCCTATGGCAGCTTGCCCCCATAGCCCCGACAATATAAAGAAAATAAGCGAGCTTGCAGGTATGCCCGTAAGTCAGGTGTGCGTTGGTTCTTGTACCAACTCCTCGCTTGCAGATATGCTCGCTGTTGCCGCCGTACTTCGCGGCAAGACCGTTGCCCCCACCGTCGGTATGTCGGTTTCTCCCGGCTCCAAGCAGGTGCTTGCAATGCTTTCGTCCTGCGGTGCGCTCACCGATATTTTGAGTGCCAACGCACGTTTGCTTGAATGTGCTTGCGGACCTTGCATCGGCATGGGCTTCTCCCCCGAGAGCGAGGGAGTATCCCTTCGTACCTTCAACCGTAACTTCGAGGGCAGAAGCGGCACGCGTGACGCAAAGGTATTCCTCGTTTCCCCCGAGGTAGCCGCCGCATCCGCTATTACGGGCGTTATCACCGATCCGAGAACGCTTGGTGATTATCCCGCCATTACTCTCCCCGAGACCTTTGATATTGATGACAGCGGCATTATTGAGCCTCTCTCCGAAGAGGAGGCAAAGACAGCCGAGGTTCTCCGCGGTCCTAACATCAAGGGATATCCCGAGACCTATCCGCTGTCTGACAGCATAGATGCAACTCTCACTCTCAAGGTTGGTGATAATATCACCACAGACCATATTATGCCTGCGGGAGCGGCTATTCTTCCTTACCGTTCCAATATTCCCAAGATGAGCGAATTCTGCTTCAACGTCTGCGATCCCGCGTTCCCCGAAAGAGCAAAGGCGGCGGGCAAGAGCATTATTGTCGGCGGCTCGAACTACGGTCAGGGCTCGTCCCGTGAGCATGCTGCACTTGTTCCTCTTTACCTCGGCGTACGAGCAGTAGTTGCCAAGAGCTTTGCAAGAATTCACCGCGACAACCTCGTTAACGCGGGAATTCTTCCTCTTACCTTTGCCGACGCCGCAGATTATGATAAGCTCACCGAGGGCGATGCGATCACTATTGACGGACTTGATGCGGGCATCGTTAGCGGCAAGGTTATCCTCACTGACAAGACCACGGGCGATAAGATAGAACTTGTATGCGAGCTTTCCGAGCGTCAGCGTGAGATCATGCGCGCGGGCGGTCTGCTTGCTCTCACCGGAAAGAATGTTAAATAAGAAAGGAAATACCGAAAATGAATCGTGAAGATTATATAAAAGAAGCGGTTGCGCAGTTTGAAACAATACTGCGCGAACAGTCGGCAAGAGCCGAAAAAATGAAGAACGCTCCCCCCGCAACCGATTTTGCAAAGCTTGATAAGATCATCATCGGCTGCTGCGGAGGCGATGGAATTGGCCCGATAATTACTGCAGAGGCTCGCCGTGTGCTGGAGTTCCTTCTCAAGGATGCTATCGCATCGGGCAGAATCGAGCTTCGTGATATCGAGGGACTTACCATTGAAAACAGAATAGCCTGCGGAAAGGCTATTCCCGATGACGTTCTTGCGGCTCTCAAGGAGTGCAACGTCATCCTCAAGGGCCCGACTACCACTCCCAAGGGTGGCACGGGTGCAAAGGAGCTTGAAAGCGCAAACGTTGCAATGCGCCGCGAGCTTGACCTTTTTGCTAACATTCGTCCCGTATCAGTTCCCGAGCAGGGAATTGACTGGACCTTCTTCCGCGAGAATACCGAGGGCGAGTACGTTCTCGGAAGCCGCGGTGTTGAGATCCCCGACGAGCTTTGCTGTGACTTTAAGGTAACTACCGATGCGGGTACAGAGCGCATCTGCCGCGCCGCTTACGATTTTGCCGTTAAGAACGGAAAGACTCGCGTTGCTTGTGTCACCAAGGCTAATATTATGAAAAAGACCGACGGTAAGTTCTCCCGCATAGCTCACGCTATCGCGGATGCCGAGTATCCCTCCCTTACCGTTGAGGATTGGTACATCGACATTATGACCGCAAAGCTCGTTGACGAAAGAGGCCGCGCGGACTTCCAGGTATTCCTGCTTCCCAACCTTTACGGTGACATCATCACCGATGAGGCGGCACAGATCCAAGGCGGCGTAGGTACTGCGGGCAGCTCCAATGCAGGTTCGCACTATGCAATGTTTGAGGCTATCCACGGCTCTGCTCCCCGTATGATTGAGCGCGGAGACGGCGCGTATGCAAATCCCGCAAGTATGCTTCGCGCAACCGAGATGCTTCTCCGTCATATCGGATATATAGCAGAAGCTAACAAGCTCTCTCGTGCGCTTGATATCTGCACTGCTCCCGATGCCGAGCTTAAGATCACGGGCAGAAGCGACGGCGCATCCTGCTCCGAGTTTGGCAATTGGCTGATGAGTGTTTGCGAAACTATTTAATTAAAACAAACAAACCGTTGGGCTTTCGCCCAACGGTTTGTTTGTTCTTTTTATTACTCAACAGTATCGGTTATTTCCTCGACAGGAGCATCATCTATGGGGTCTTCCTCGACAGGAGCATCATCTACGGGAACTTCTTCTATAGGTGCTTCCTCGGTGGGGACTTCTTCGGAAGATGCATCTTCGGCAGGAACTTCTTCGTCGATGTTTTCTTCAATAGGAACTTCTTCAAAAGGAACTTCCAAAACGGGGGCGGCATCAATAGCGGCAGGTGTTGAAACCGAAGCCTCGCTTGCTGTCTTGGCGGCTACAACAGCGGCGGCAGTAGCGGCGGCAACAGTCGCGGCAACCGTGGTAGCGGTGTCCACAGCCTGCTGTACGCTATCCACTATGCGGTTAGCTTTTTCAAGCTCCTCATCGGGAGTGGGGGCGGTGCAGGTAAGTATCTCGAGACATTCAAGCGGCTCAAGCTGGGGACAAAGCTTTTTGCCCAAAACTCGCATAAGGACTTCCGCAACAATAAATACCAGCATTCCTGCAATAAGCATATATGCATAAATTTGCCCATCACCGAGATCAATAAATGGAACGGAGATGGAAGAAGTCAAGTTTTCAAGGGAGAGAAGCATGGGAATGCAAGCAAATATCAAGCCAATGACGGCGGGGCAAATAAATGTAGGAATCTTCGCCTTTCTGTCGTTTACACCGCAAGCAATACGGGATAACAACAATGGGAAATAATTGATGCCAAGCAGTCCAACTACAAGCCCCACGATGTATACTGCCAAAATTGCAATGAACGAAACGAGCGCGGAATCTGATGTCTCGACAAACGCAAGAATGGGCTCTCTTATCAATGCGGGATATCCGATCTTCAATACAGAGTAAAGTGCAAGTACCGCACCCGCAAGCGAAACGAGAGATGTCAGTTGAGCGATCAAGCGATATTTTCTCTTTTCGGGCGAAGTGGGGGTGAGCCACGCAAGAGCCGTAAGGAGAGCGATACAAACTATGTAACACGCATACAATACTTTCCAGCCCGAACCTGCGCCGAATTGAGGGAAGAGAAGTTGCAAAATGGGCAGGGCGAGAGCGTATGTTGCGGCAGACATAACCGAATAAACAATCGGGTATTCGCTTTTTCTGAGGTGTGTGATGTTAACAATGGCTCTTATGAGGATTACAAGCGAATAAATGGGGAGTGCAAACACTGCCAATATTAACCAAACAACAGCGAAAAGAAGCTGGATAAGCGGTGTGGATTGGAGCAGTACCGAAACGGCAGAACCGTAGTCCTTGTAGCTTTCAGCATCTGCAGGAGTAGGGAGTACCATTTCTGCGGCTGAAATGATAAACAGACAGTAATCGCGCTTTCCCTCGTCCTCGAAGCTTGAGAGATCACGTTCATCCTTGGGGGTGATATCTGGCATTTCGGGTGTCGTTCCCGAAGGAATCGCGAAGAAATAATCGTTCATCGCGCAATAATCTGAATAAAGGCTAAAGGTGTTGGGGATCTCAAAAAGCATAAGAATAAAATCCGTAAGTGAAAATTCGTACGTATCGGGTGCTTTTTTGATCTCGTCATCCATTTCGATAAATTCGACGAATTCATCAACACCGTCAGTAACGCTTGAGGCGTCAAAGGTGAAGATCGGAGTAAAGAAGCACGAAAGGAGAGCCGCGAGCATGATGATGCTGACAAGCACTCTGAATTTAGAGACTATCTCTCTTTTGGTAGCTTGAGTCATGATTATCCTCCATATAATTTAGATAGATTAATTTTAACATCTAAAATGAATTTTGTCAACCTTTATGCAAAAAAGCGGCGAAGATCGCCGCTTTTTTTGCATAAATGATTTATCAGACCACGCCCTGCCACTTCATAGCCTCGGCAACCTTGAGGAAGCCTGCGATGTTAGCACCGACAACGAGGTTGCCATCGTGACCGTACTGCTTTGCAGCAGCGGCAGCGTTCTTGTAGATGTTGACCATAATGCCGTGAAGCTTCTCGTCAACCTCCTCAAAGCTCCAAGACAGACGCATAGAGTTCTGCGTCATCTCAAGACCGCTGGTAGCAACGCCGCCTGCGTTGGAAGCCTTTGCGGGAGCAAAGAGAACGTTGTTCTTCTGGAAGATAGCGATAGCTTCGGGAGTAGAGGGCATATTTGCACCCTCTGCAACGGCGATTACGCCGTTGTCAACAAGAGCCTGTGCGCCCTTGGCATCAAGCTCGTTCTGCGTTGCGCAGGGCAGAGCAATGTCGCAGGGAACAGTCCAGATATCGCGGCAGTTGGGAACGAATTTTGCATTGGGCTTTGCCTCAACGTATGCGCTGATGCGAGCGCGGCGAACTTCCTTGATATCCTTCATGAGTTCAAGATCAATGCCGTCCTCGTCAACTACGTATCCGGAAGAATCGCTCATTGCTATTACCTTACCGCCAAGAGTGGTAGCCTTAACTGCGGCGTAGGTAGCAACGTTACCGGAACCGGAAACAACGACCTTTTTGCCCTCGAAGGACTGACCGTTGTCACGGAGCATCTCATCGGTGAAGTAGCAAAGACCAAAGCCTGTTGCTTGGGTTCTTGCAAGAGAACCGCCCGAGCAGATAGCCTTACCTGTCAGAACACCGGTGTACTCGTTGCGGAGCTTCTTGTACATACCGAACATATAGCCGATCTCACGGGAGCCTGTGCCGATGTCACCTGCGGGAACGTCGGTGTCAGGGCCGATGTGACGGAAAAGCTCTGCCATGAATGCCTGACAGAAGCGCATGATCTCGGCGTCACTCTTGCCCTTGGGATCAAAGTCAGAGCCGCCCTTGCCGCCGCCCATGGGGAGACCGGTGAGAGAGTTCTTGAAGGTCTGCTCAAATCCAAGGAACTTGATGATGGATGCGTTTACGCTGGGGTGCAGACGAATGCCGCCCTTGTAAGGGCCGATAGCGGAGTTGAACTGTACGCGGTAGCCGCGGTTGACCTGAACGTTACCGTTGTCATCCATCCACGAAACGCGGAAGGTGATGCAACGCTCGGGCTCTACGATGCGCTCAACGATGCCTGCTTCAACGAGGTCGGGACGGGCTTCAAGAACGGGCTCGATGGACTCAAGCACTTCCTTGACAGCCTGATGGAATTCAGGCTCGCCGGGATTGCGGGCTTCGACCTGCGCCATTACGTTTGCAAGAAAATCTTTGCTGTATTTCATAATATGCTCCTTTATGCTATAGAATATAGAGGGATTATAGCATAATTAAGAAATGTTGTCAATAGAAAATTGCATCTATTGGCTTTAATTTTCCGCATTTGTATAAAAATTAAGCTTTTTTTCGGTATTGTCAAGTCGGATGGATATCTTGTTTGGCGCATCATTGCCCATTTCGACAAGCATCGCCGCCAGCGGATTTTCCACAAGAATTGCTATTTGCCTGCGAAGCTCACGCGCCCCCTTGTTTTGTGTACTTGCGCAAACGTGTTCAATTGCGTCGGGGGAGAAAGTTAATTCAATTCCTCGCATTGCGGCGCGGTGTATCACTTCCTTAAGCATCCCATTGCATATTTTTATCAGGCTGTCGTTGGCAAGAGGGGGGAAGTAAATTATTTCATCAACTCTATCAAGAAATTCGGGACGGAACAAGTCTTCGACGGAACGCCGCGCGATCTTCTCGTTTTCCGCATCAGCCGCATCGTTCACAAATCCTATCCCGTTTCTTTTTTCCTGTCTGCTTCCGAGATTTGAAGTCATTATCACCACCGTGTTGCGAAAGCTCACCTTGCGCCCCTGTGAGTCGGTCAGTTGCCCATCCTCGAGTAATTGGAGAAGAAGATTCATTATCTCGGGGTGCGCCTTTTCTATTTCATCGAACAGCACCACAGAGTACGGTTTTCGGCGTACTTTTTCGGTAAGCTGTCCGCCGTCGTCATATCCGACGTAACCGGGCGGCGAGCCGATAAGGCGCGAAATGCTGTGCTTTTCCATATATTCCGACATATCAATACGCAAAAGCGCGTTTTCTGTACCGAAAAGTTCGCGCGCAAGCGCGTGGCAAAGCGCGGTCTTGCCAACGCCGCTATTTCCGCAGAAAATAAAAGAACCTATCGGGCGGTTGGGTGAACCGATAGCGGAGCGCCCGCGTATTATCGCTGATACGACTGCATCTACAGCTTTGTCTTGTCCGACTATCTCATCCTTTAGATCCGAGGAGAGCTGTTTTAGTCTCTCGCCCTCTTTTTCCGTTACCTTGCTGACGGGGATGCCGGTCCAATCTGTCACCGCCTCTGCTATCTCCGCGTATCCTATCACGGTGTCCCCCTCGGATTTTCTCTCGTCATTGTGAGAAATGATCAGCTTTTCATACTCTGTTCTTATTAGCTTTTCTTCATCCCGAAGAGCAGCGGCTCGCTCGAAGTTTTGGCTTCCTATCGCTTCTTCCTTTTCGTGAACGACTGCGTGAAGTCTGTTTTCGATCTCCTTTATATCTCTTGGAGTGTAATTTGTCTGTATTCGCTTTCTTGCGGCGGCTTCATCAATTAGATCTATCGCTTTGTCGGGTAGGAATCTATCGTTGACATATCTCACGGAGAGCGAAACTGCGGCTTTTAGCGCTTCATCACTTATTTTCAAGCGATGATGAGCCTCGTATTTGTCGCGCAAGCCACGAAGGATATTTAGCGTTTCATCTTCGGTCGGTTCACTTACAAAGACGGGTTGGAAACGTCTTTCGAGTGCCGCGTCCTTTTCGATGTGCTTTCGATATTCCTCGAGAGTTGTTGCGCCGATCAACTGTATCTCTCCGCGTGCAAGTGCGGGCTTTAAAATGTTTGAAGCATCTACTGCCCCCTCCGCCGCACCCGCGCCTATCATTGTGTGTATTTCGTCGATAAAAAGTATCACGTCACGGTCTTTATCTATCTCGTCCATAACGGAGCGCATTCGTTCCTCAAACTCTCCGCGATATTTTGCCCCCGCTATCATAGAGGAGATGTCAAGACTTATTATCCGCTTGGATTCAAGCATATCGGGCACGTTGCCCTCTATTATTCTTTGGGCAAGGCCTTCGGCAACTGCGGTTTTACCGACACCCGGCTCGCCAATGAGGCAGGGGTTGTTTTTGCGTCTCCTGCAAACTATCTGTATAACTCGCTCCGTCTCGCTATCACGCCCGATAACGGGATCTATCTTTCCTTGCATAGCGGCGGCGGTGAGGTCTCTGCCGTATTTCATTAAGGTCGGCAGTGTACCGTCTTGCTTGTGCCGCGCTTTGCGTGTTGGCAGACGCGATGCCCCCGGGAGATTTGAAATGCTTTCCAAAAAAGCCGCAATATCCCCTCGCACGTCCTGTGTGTTCACTCCGATGGATTCAAGTAAGCGCACTGCGACACAGTCGCGTTCTTCTATTATAGCAAGGAGCAAATGCTCTGTGCCGATATATCCATGTGAATAGCGCGCGGAAATATCGGATGATGCCTCGATTATTTTTTTGGTACGAGGTGTCATATCTGACGGAATGAGAGCTGTTGCCCCGCCGCCGCCAAGCTCGGCGGCGGCGTTTTGGAGTTTGTCTATATCTGCTCCGCGCGCATAAAGCAGTTTATATGCCGCAGAATCCGTTTCGCGCAAAAGGCCGAGCAGTAAATGCTCCGAACCGATATAACCGTGCTTTAGCTCCTTGGCGATCAGCAGTGCGTTATTCAATGTGTTCTGCGCTTTTTGTGTGAACTTGCTTTTCATATATTACCGTCCCAAAATAGTATTATACTATTTTATGACGCCCCAAAGAAATTTTATTCCTTTGAATACAGTCCGCGTTTCTCATATTGACGTATTAGAGCATTCCAAGTTCTGCGGTCGACCTTTCCCGTTTCATCAAGGGAAGAACCGCGCTGTATTACCTTGACGGCGTTTTCGGTTGCCGCGTCAAAGATACCGCTTTGCTCAACCTCGGGCAAAAAGCTGTAGATCAATGATATTTCCGCCAGAATATGCTGTATTGCCTCAACTAAAAAGCCGCTGTCTCCCATTTGCGCCGAGTAATCTGTCGGTGTCACGGGAAAGGGCGAGAACGACATTGGTAAAAGGTTTTTTTCGAGTGATAAAAGGTATTCGCCGTATATTCTGTCCCACGTTTGCTTGTCGGCTATCCCCGTGATTCCAAGACCGTTCAGACGTTGAAATTCCCGTATTGCGGCTGTTGTATCACTGCCGATGACTCCGTCTATTGGGGGAAGGGGTATTTCAGGCTCGAAATATGCAAGCTGGCGCAGATACCGTTGAAGATTTTGCCTTGCTATTCTATCAGTTATCTCATTTTTAGCCATAGTATCCTCCTTGTTATTCTACGGGGAAGCCCGGGTACTGTCCCTCGCCTAAACGCTCACTCGCCGTAACGTCATCAAAGACTTTTCCTATCTCGTTCCACGTTACCGCGTCAACCACTCCATTTGTCAGAGTAAGCCCAAACAGCTCCTGAAACGCGCTGACTGCGCTTTCTGTTTGATTGCCGAAATACCCCGTTACATTGACCTGCGGTATCTCGCCGTAAACCTCGCCTATTCTGTTAAGATACCGTTGCAGAATGCTGACGTCCTCGCCTTCCGCACCGATTCGCAGTATTACGCCGGGAAAGGGAATTGCCGCACTTTCGGAGTACTCGGGCGGGATAGTTGAAATTATACCAAGATATGCGTTATACATTCTGTTCCATGTATCCTCTCCTACAATGCCGTCGGGTGTAAGGCCGAAGGTGTTTTGCATATCTATAACCGCCGCCTCTGTAGAAGGGCCGAAAATGCCGTCGCGGTCGACACGGGGAATGGAGCTGTAAAATTCGGCAAGGTAGTTTATATAATATTGAAGATTCTCCACGGGATTGCCGCGCGAGCCGCTGCGCAGTACCTCGGGAAGCTCCTGCGATACCTCTGAAAGAGTGACTCCTTCGGAATCAAGCTCATTGAGGCGTTTTACCGCGTTGTAGTAAAACAGTATAGCATACCAAGTGGCTTTGCCTACGATACCGTCCTCGGTTATACCCACGATACGCTGAAATTCCCGCACGGATTCCTCGGTGTCAAACGAGAAAATGCCGTCGGTCACGGATATTTTGGGGATCGAAGGATAATTGTCCGCTATTCTGTTGAGGCGCACTTGGATGGTGCGCACATCGTTGTTTCGTGCGCCGAGGCGCAAGGGGATGGATGGCGCAGATTCCTCGGCGTTACCGAGGGGAGCATTGATAACGATATCAATGTCGTTTCCGTAGTAGTTTTGCAGGATGTCGTACGGCGTATAGCCTCGCTCTGCGAGAGTTACGCTTCCCCATTGCGAAAGTCCCGGACAGGTCACCTCAATACCGTCGCAGTAGGTGGCGAACAATGGCTCGACAAAGCCTTGTCGCACAATGTAATTGTCAAAAATATCGCCGGTTATATCGTTAATATTATCGAATATCTCGCGTCCGTCAACGTATGATTGGTCGTTTGCTATAGAATTGGTAATATCAAAATCATATCCGCGTGACGGATAAAATTCCGTATATATTCTATTCAAAGCAAAGCTTATTTGGGCAAGTATATTTGCCCGAAGTGCCGATTCGGGCCAGGTTGGGTATATTTCACTTGAGGCAACGTTGGCAATATACTCGCGAAAAGGAACAGTTACGTTGCGTGCGTTTGATTGCGGTGGGCCGAGGTGGACTGTGATATACTCGGGAATGATCGGCAGGATAGCGCCGCCGCTATCGGGTGTAATCGGGGAATTCATTCTTCACCTCCGTTTCCGTTAATACGGGAAAAACTCGACTCATCAAAGATCAATACGTCATCGGGCACTTGTGTTCCCGACGTTCCGTTTTCGGGCAGGGGAATCAGATTTGCTGATTGTATTGACGTTATGCCGTCGAATATCGGGATATTTGTGTATAGATTGCTGTGATACCCTTGGCGGCTCACGTCAACGCTGTACGTCGCATACGGTACGTCATACCCCGGTGTAGTAGATTGCTCGCGCGGCACGGTAGGAAGATAAATGCGCGGTGTAAGACCGCTGTTGTCGGTGATAAAGGATGCAATAGCATCGCCCTCGCCTTCATTTTCGTTCCGTACGGTCACGAGCGCCCCCTCGATCGGGATCGCCCCCTCGGCGGTTCTTACTGCGACTAACAGATACCCCGTAGCCGTCATATCGCTGTTGTTGGTTGGATTACCGTTCATAAAACACCTCCTAAATCACTATCTCTAAAATGTTATGCGGCAACGGCGCTTTTGTTGAAAATCTATATTTTTCAAAAATAATATTGATAAACGCAAAATATTGTGTTATAATTGAGAAAACCCGATTGAAAGGAAGAAAACAATGATCTACACTATCAAAAATGACCGCCTCTCGGTAAACGTTTCCGATTTCAAGGCGGAGCTTCATTCTATCGTATCCGTAAAGAATGGCAGAGAGTATCTCTGGCAGGGTGATGAACAGTTCTGGCGTGATCGCGCTATCATTCCGTTCCCTGTTTGTTGCCGCCTTACCGATAATAAATATATCTACAACGGCAATACTTACGAAATGCGCCCCCACGGCTTTTTGCAGGCAAGCACTCCCGTTGTAGCCCAAAAGACCGATACATCCATCACTCTCCGTCTTGAGAGCAACGATGAGCTGAAGGCTATCTACCCCTTTGATTTTACGCTTGACGTAAAGTACACCCTTGTAGGCAATGCAGTAAGAAACGAGATCACCGTATACAACAAGGGAGAGGGAATGATGTACTTCTCAACGGGTGGACACCCCGGACTTAACATCCCCTTCTGCGGCGGTAAGTTCGAGGATTACTACATCGAGTTCCCCGAGGCTGAGGACGTAAAGATGGTATACCTCACCGACGAGAGATTCAGAACGGGTGAGTACGTTGATTTCCCGCTTCGCGACGGTAAGTATCTTGATATGGTACATAGCCTCTTTGACAGAGACGCCGTTTTCCTTGTAGGTACGGGAAGCAAGGCTATCCTTCGTAATAAAAACAACGCAAGCGAGGCTGTTATTGTTGACCATTCCGCTTCTCGTTGCCCCTACCTCGGTCTGTGGCACAAGCCCCTTACCGAAGCCCCCTATTGCTGCGTAGAGCCTTTCTTTGGCACTCCCTCGCTTGACGGCGTGGTAGATGATATCGCAAAGAAGGACGACATCGTTGCACTTTCCGCAGGCGAGAGCTTCCGCCTTGCTTTTGATATCGTTATCGAGGACTAAAAAACCACTCGCAAACCGCGCAAAAGCGCGGTTTGCGAAAAAAAGAGAAAAAATTCGAAATTTTTTTAAAAAAGGTATTGACAATTCTACTTTGATTTGATATAATATCATCTGTTGACGCTGCTATGGCTCAGTTGGTAGAGCACATGCTTGGTAAGCATGAGGTCATCAGTTCGACTCTGATTAGCAGCTCCAAAACCCAAGTCTTTTGGCTTGGGTTTTTGCTTTGTATAGAAAACCAGCGCAGCGACATCTTGCATCACTGCGCTGGTTTTTATCTCTGCGGTTTGAAAAATTGATATAAGTACGCGGGTATAGTTCCGTTGTATAGCTTGCGAACCTTGTCGGCGCGTCTGCCGTAGAGCCTTTCAAAATATTCGCACGAGGTCAGCACGTATACCTGCCACGGCTCCATGGCGCGAAATGTTGTGCCCATATCGCGGTATAGCCGTTCCGCGTCGCGCATCGACATCATTCTCTCGCCGTATGGAGGATTGCAAATGAGCGTTCCTTTGCAATCGGGAGAAGGCTTTTTTATTTTGCGCATATCGCCGTGAGCAAGCTCTATGTGAGATGATACTCCCGCGCGCCGTGCGTTTTCTCTTGCTACGGTTATGCAATCGGGATCAATGTCACTGCCGCGTGCGACGAAATGTGAGTTACTTACAATGGCGCACCGCGCTTCCTCTCTCGCGTTTTCCCAAAGCTCATTCGGCAGGAAACCAAAGCTCTCTCCTGCAAATGAGCGTTCAAGTCCGGGTGCGCGGCGTGTGGCGATCATCGCTCCCTCTATCACTATTGTTCCCGAGCCGCAGCAGGGGTCCCAAAGCATAATGTCCTCGCGCACTCTTGCAGTCAACGCTATTGCCGCCGCGAGCGTTTCACGAAGCGGCGCGGCGTTCGCGACAGGTCGGTATCCGCGCTTGTGCAGCGCAATACCCGATGTATCTATCATAAGGTACGCCTCGTCCTTGAAAATGAAAAACTCAATTTTCATCACGGCATCAGTCTCGGGCAGGACGGAAAGACCGTATTTTTCGCCAAGCCGTGTTGCGATGGATTTTTTTAGTATCTTCTGACAATCGGGAATGGAAGTCAGTTGGCTTTTTATCGAATGTCCCGATACGGGAAAAGCGTTGTCTTTTTCGATATAGTTCTCCCATGGTAAAGCTCGGCATCCTTCAAAAAGAGCATCAAAGCTTGGAGCGGGGAACGGATCTCCAACGAGAACGTAAACACGCTCCGCAACGCGCAGATTTACGTTTGCGCGCGCGCAATCTATGGGTTCGCCCGAAAACAGCACTCTGCCGTCCATCGTCATTATTCTTTTGAGTCCGAGGGCGTCGATCTCCTCGCCAAGGAGCTTCTCAAGCCCAAACATGCAGGTAGCTACGTAAGTCAACATTATTTTTTATCCTTATAATAAAGCTTGCAGTGGCAGTAGCCCTCAAAATTCGGATCTGCAATCTGCTCTCTGAATTCTTTGCATAGACATTTATTGTCCTCGGTCATCTCAAGGCGGCAGGGGCAATATCCGCCTCGTGCCTTGAGTCCTTCTTTAATTATTTTTACTATTTCTTTATCCTCGTTCAATCTTACCATCACAAAAACCTCTCTATGATCTCTTCTATTTCTTCTTTGCTAAGTACGCCCGTAGTACGATGTACCTCAACGCCGCCTTTGATGAAAAGAAGTGTAGGGATAAGGCTTATGCGGAATTTTATGGCAAGCGCACCTTCCTCGTCTACGTTGCATTTATATATATCAGCCGCCGATGATTCGGACAGCGCGTCTATAGTGGGGGCGAGCATTCTGCAAGGACCGCACCAAGGCGCCCAAAAATCTATTATGCATAGCTTGTCGCTTTTTTCTATTTGGTCAAATGTTGCACTTGTGATGTTTTTTGCCATTTTTCTTTCCTCCTTTTCGCACTATGTGCTACATTGATATTTTAATATATTTGTTTGCAACTGTCAATAGACAAGAAATGTATTTTTTACTGTTTTTCTTGAAATATTTTCTAGCCGCAAATTAGGTAGTATTTTACCTAAAGGAAAATGAAAATCGCAAAAAACAGCTCTAATGCGATAGCTTTAGTCATTTTGACTAATTGAGCTTATGGTTTTTAGGAAAATTTATTTAATATTATTTGAAACGATTGTTGAAATTTTAACAATCGTGTAGTATAATGTAATAGATAAATTTTATCATAATAAATTAATTTGCTGGAGATGCATTATGAAGTGGCTTATCGCATCGGACATTCACGGTTCTGCATATTGGTGTAAAAAGCTCGTTGAGGCGTACAAGCGCGAAGGGGCAGACAGATTGCTTTTGCTTGGCGACGTGCTGTATCACGGTCCACGCAACGATCTTCCGCGCGACTACGACCCCAAGGCTGTTATTTCAATGCTCAATCCCCTCGCATCGGAGATAGTCTGTGTCAGGGGCAATTGCGAGAGCGAGGTAGATGCCATGGTGCTTGATTTCCCCGTGCTTGCCGACTACGCCATCATCTGCGAGGAGGCATTGGGTAAAAATCTCATTTTTGCAACACACGGGCATCTTTTTAATGCATCAAAGCTCCCGCCGCTCAATCACGGAGACATTTTGATACACGGACACACACATGTGCCGTGCTTTGAACAAACCAACGGTATTACTATTCTCAATCCCGGATCTGTGTCTATTCCCAAGGAGGGAAGTGAGCATAGTTACCTTGTGCTTAACGGCGCTGTTTTCACAAGACGCTCTCTTGATGGAGACATTTTGTCGGTACACAGCTTTATTAAAACTAAAAAGTGAGGTCTGATCGATGAATAAGATCACCATAATCGGCACTGGCAACGTTGGCTCGACTATTGCCTACACAATAGCCCTTACGGGCATTGCGTCGGAGATAATTATGATAGACGTCAATCACGAAAAGGCACTCGGCGAGGCACTCGACATCAGACAGGGAACGCCCTTTTTGTCGTCCTGCTCTATCTACGCGGGAAACTATCGCGATGCCGCAGACTCAAGTATTGTTATTTTCACCTGCGGAGTGGCAAGAAAGCCGGGACAGACAAGGCTTGATCTTGCGCAGGTCAATGTAAATATCCTGAAGAGCATTATTCCGCAGATAACAAAATATGCTCCAAAGGCTAAATACCTTATCGTAAGCAATCCCGTTGACATTCTTACCTACACCTTCTGCAAGCTATCCGACCTGCCAAACAGACGCATAATAGGTTCAGGAACTATCCTTGACACCTCCAGATTGCGCGCAAGGCTGTCGGAGTATTACTCCATAAACCAAAAAAACGTTCATGCATACGTTATGGGTGAGCATGGAGATTCAGCATTCATCCCGTGGTCACTCGCTAATATATCGAACGTCCCCATTCGCGAATGTCATAAATCCATCTCTATCGGCGGCGAGCTTGTTCCCGAGCCTAATTACGCGGAGATAGAGGATTACGTCAGAAAGTCGGGAGCGCGCGTCATCGAACGCAAGGGCGCAACGTTTTTTGCAGTTTCCGCGTCCGTTGTGCATCTTTGCAGATGCTTGCTCGGCGGAACTGACACGATCACTACCGTGTCGACCATGATGAACGGAGAGTACGGTATTGAGGACGTTTGCTTGAGCATACTGAACATCATCGGTTCTGCCGGTGCGCATTCAAAGATGTTAGCTCCGCTCAATTCAGAGGAGATAGGAAAGCTCCACAACAGTGCCGCCGTTCTTAAAGAAATTATTGCGGCACTTGAAATATAAAATACAAAATTTTGGAGGTCAATATTATGGAATACCGCATTGAACACGACTCTATGGGCGAAATGAAAGTTCCCGCCGACAAGCTTTGGGCGGCACAGACGCAGCGTAGCTGTGAGAATTTTCAGATAGGCGTGGGCATCGAAACGATGCCGCGAGAGATAGTCCATGCTTTTGGCATACTGAAAAAAGCCGCAGCACAGGCAAACCACGAGCTGAAGCCCGAAAAAATGACGGACGAAAAGCTCGCCGCCATCGAAAAGGCGTGCGACGAGGTCATTTCCGGTGAGCTCATTTCAAACTTCCCCCTCGTAGTATGGCAGACCGGCTCGGGAACTCAATCCAATATGAACTCCAATGAGGTTATAGCCAACCGAGGCAATCAACTTGCCGGCAAGAAAATGCTCCATCCCAACGATGATATAAATATGAGCCAATCCTCAAACGACACTTTCCCTACGGCAATGCACATTTCTGCCGTAATCGCCATAGAGGATAAGCTTATTCCCGCCGCAGAGACTCTCATCGCCACCTTCAAACGCCTTGAGGCGGAGAATGAGGGCGTTGTAAAGAGCGGACGTACGCATCTGCAGGATGCAACTCCCATCACCTTCCCGCAGGAGATCTCCGGCTGGAGAAGCAGTATTGAGCGTGACGTTGAGCTGCTCAAACTTTCTCTCAAGCCTCTCAAGGAGCTTGCCCTCGGCGGCACTGCCGTAGGAACGGGGCTTAACGCGCCTAAAGGTTTTGCAGAGCTTGTAGCAAGCAAGGTGTCCGCACTTACGGGTAAGGAGTTTGTTACTGCATCCAATAAATTCCATGCACTCACCTCAAAGGACGAGATAGTTTTTGCACACGGCGCGATAAAGGCACTTGCGTGTGACCTTATGAAAATAGCAAATGACGTAAGATGGCTCGCATCAGGTCCTCGTGACGGTCTTGGCGAGATATTCATTCCCGAAAACGAGCCCGGCTCGTCCATTATGCCCGGTAAGGTCAACCCCACACAGTGTGAGGCGCTTACCATGGTGGCAGTTCAGGTAATGGGCAATGACGTTGCCGTTGGTATGGCGGCATCGCAGGGTAATTTCGAGCTTAACGTATTTATGCCCGTATGTGCGTATAATTTCCTGCAGTCCGCACGTCTGCTTGCTGAGGCTATCGTTTCCTTTGACAAGAACTGTGCATCGGGTATTAAGGCAAACCGCGAAAAGATGCACCACAACCTGCACAATTCGCTTATGCTCGTCACCGCGCTTAACCCCTACATCGGATATGAGAACGCCGCAAAGACGGTGAAAAAAGCGTTCAAGGATAATATCTCTATCCGTCAGGCGTGTGTTGAACTCGGCTTTTTGACCGAGGAAAAATTCGACGAGGTATTCCATCCCGAAGAGATGGTATAAAAATTAAGGAGGAATTCTCAGATGAAGGTTAGCTATTTTCCGGGCTGTACCTTAAAAACAACGGCAAAAGAGCTTGACGTTTATACACGTGCCTCCGCTAAGGCACTTGGTGTCACGCTTGAGGAAATAGAAAATTGGCAATGCTGTGGCGGCGTGTTCACAACCGCCAATGACGAGATAGCAACAAAGCTGTCGTCCGTACGCGCACTCGTTGAGGCGAGAGATAAGGAGCAGGCGCTTGTCAGCGTTTGTTCCGCTTGCCATAACGTGATCAAGCAGACGAACCACGCAATGCAGACTGACGAGGGCTTTGCTTTGCGCGTAAACAATTATATGCGCATGCAGGATCCCGAGCATGCCGAATATCACGGCGAGACACGCGTTATGCATTTCCTTGAGCTGCTGCGCGATGAGGTAGGCTTTGACAAGGTCGCCGCCGCCGTTAAAAATTCGCTTAAGGGCAAAAAAATCGCCCCATATTACGGTTGCTTGCTTCTGCGCCCCGCCAAAACCATGCAAATGGATGACGTAGAGAATCCGAGAATAATCGAGGATCTTATACGCGCACTCGGCGCGGAGCCCGCCATTTACGCATACAGAAATGAATGTTGCGGCGGATACGTTGCGCTTGATGATCCTGATGCTGCCGCGAAACAAAGCGGCAGAGTTCTTGAGGGGGCAAAGTCAGCGGGTGCAGATCTTATTGTGACCGCTTGCCCGCTTTGCCGATATAATCTTATAAAGAACGGTAAGAGCGATATTCCCGTAGTATATTTTACGGAGCTTCTTGCGGAGGCTCTCGGAGTTAAGGAGACAGAAAATGCGCAATAATGAAAACGTTACACAGCGCGTTCTCCGCATAAGCGGAGTCAACGCACGCCGTTGCATGAAATGCGGAAAATGCAGCGCAAGCTGTCCCTCGTACGATGAGATGGAGTATCATCCCCATCAGTTCGTATATATGATCGAAAGCGGAGATATAGAGCCTTTGTTGAATTCTACCTCTATCTATAAGTGCCTGACCTGCTTTGCGTGCGTGGATAGGTGTCCGCGCGGTGTTGAGCCTGCAAAGCTTGTTGAGGCGATAAGGCTTGAGGTCATAAGAGAGCAGGGAGCTAATCATCTGCGCGCGGATGATGTTCCCGCACTTGTCACGGACGGCGTACCTCAGCAGTTGCTGGTAAGCGCGTTCAGAAAATACGCGAAATAACGAAAGGAGAGAGCTAAATGCCAAGAATTGGAGTATTCGTATGCTGGTGCGGCACTAATATTGCGGGCACGGTTGACGTAGCCGCGGTTGCCGAGGCTGTTAAAAATGAGCAAGGCGTGGTTTTCTCCACCGATTACCAATATATGTGCTCGCAATCGGGACAGGACATAATCAAAAATGCTATCAGAAAGTATGATCTTACGGGTATAGTTGTATGCTCCTGCTCGCCCCGAATGCATGAGGCGACTTTCCGCAAGACAGCATCCGCGGCAGGACTCAATCCATATATGGTTGAGATAGCAAATATCCGTGAGCAATGCTCGTGGGTACATAAGGATATGCTTACGGGAACGCAAAAGGCGATAGTTCTTGCAAAGGCGGCTATCGCAAAGGTCAATCTTAACGCGCCTCTCACCCCCGGAGAGAGTCCTGTGACCAAGCGCGCCCTCGTTATCGGCGGCGGAATTGCAGGAATTCAGACGGCGCTTGATATAGCCGATGCGGGATTCCCCGTGGATATCGTGGAGACAAAACCCACTATCGGCGGAAAGATGGCACAGCTCGACAAGACCTTCCCCACACTTGACTGCGCCGCTTGTATCCTGACGCCTAAGATGGTCGATGCATCGCAGCACGAAAAGATTAGGGTTTTTGCGTATAGCGAGATAGATGAGGTCAAAGGCTTTGTCGGAAACTTCGACGTTAAGATAAGAAGAAAAGCAAGATACGTAAAGGAAGAGCTTTGCACAGGTTGCGGTCTTTGTACCGAAAAATGCCCGCAAAAGAAAGTTCCCAACGAATTTAACATGGGCATGGATAACCGCCGTGCTATCTACATTCCGTTTGCACAGGCAGTGCCGAAGGTTGCAACCATCGACGCGGATTACTGCACGATGCTCAAAACGGGCAAGTGCGGCGTATGTTCAAAGGTCTGTTCTGTGGGTGCTATTGACTATAAGCAGAAGGATGAGATCATTACTGAACGTTACGGCGCGATAGTTGCCGCAACGGGCTTTAATCCCATTAGTATGGATAAATTTGATGAGTATGCGTACAGTCAGTCAAAGGACGTTATTACCTCTCTTGAGTTTGAACGTCTGACCAACGCCGCAGGCCCTACCGCAGGTAAGCTTCTGCGTCCCTCGGATGGAAAGCATCCTCACACCATAGTTTTTGTACAATGCGTAGGCTCTCGTTGCGCCGCCGCCGAAAAGGGCAAGGAGTATTGTTCCAAGATCTGCTGTATGTATACCGCAAAGCACGCAATGCTCGTGCGCGATAAATATCCCGATACCGAGGTGTATGTTTTCTATATCGATGTTCGTACCCCCGGCAAGAATTTCGACGAATTCTACCGCAGAGCCGTTGAGGAATATGGCGTACATTATATTAAAGGAATGGTGGGCAAGGTATCACCCGAGGGTGATGTACTAAAGGTTCAGGCGTCTGACCTTATTGCAAACAAGCAGCTTCATATTGATGCCGATCTCGTTGTACTTGCCGCCGCCATTGAGCCTGATAAGTCAGCAAGAAGCCTCGCTACGATGCTTACCGCATCTATGGACACGAACGATTTCTTTACCGAAGCTCACCCGAAGCTCCGTCCCGTGGAAAGCCCCACGGCAGGTGTATTTTTGTCGGGAGCGTGCCAAGGACCGAAGGATATTCCGGAAACGGTCTCGCAGGCGGGTGCCGCCGCTTCAAAGGTCATTGGACTTCTTGCCAAGGATAAGCTTATCGGTAACCCCTGCATTTCTCATTCCGATGAGATGATGTGTAACGGCTGTTCCTCTTGCGAGAGGGTGTGCCCATACGGTGCTATTACTTACGTTAACAAGGAATTCAGAATGCCCGACAGAACAACGCTCGTCCGCCGTGTCGCATCTGTCAACGAGGCAGTATGTCAGGGCTGTGGCGCTTGTACTGTGGCTTGTCCGTCGGGCGCTATGGATCTTCGCGGATTTACCGCACAGCAAATTATGTCGGAGGTGGATGCAATATGCAAGTAAGTGAATACAAGCCCCTCATCGTTGCATTTTGTTGCAATTGGTGCTCCTATGCGGGCGCCGATCTTGCGGGTAACAACCGACTCAACTACCCCGCGGAGGTAAAGATCATCCGCGTGCCCTGCTCGTGCAGAGTTAATCCATCGTTTGTACTTCGTGCATTCCAGCGCGGAGCAGACGGCGTTATCATCTGCGGCTGTCACCCCGGCGACTGCCACTATACCTCGGGTAACTATTATACCCGCCGCAGAATGGCGATGCTTTTCTCAATGCTTGAGTATCTCGGCATCGAGAAGGAGCGTACGCGCGTAGAATGGGTGTCTGCCGCGGAAGGGGCAAAATTTGCCGCCACAATGAATGATTTTGTCGAGACTGTGGCTTCTCTTGGCGAGAATAAAAGATTGGAGGACCTCAGATGCAAGCGATAAGCAGTAAAACCCTCGTGGATATAGCCGCAAAAAAACTCGCGGACGGTGAGGTATCTGCCGTCCTCGGTTGGAAAAAAGGACTTTTCAATTACGATGTGACTCCTGCCGTGTTTACTAATGCGGATGAGCTTGCAGATGGCTTTGTTTATACCGATTTTTGTGCGGCAAATCTTTCAAAATATCTTGTAAATGAAACTAAAAAGCCGGAATATCGCTCCGACGATAGAAAAATTCTCGTTTTCTTGAAGCCTTGCGATACATATAGTTTTAACCAGCTTCTCACCGAGCATCGAATTCACAGAGACCGCGTTTGCGTTGTTGCAGTACCGTGCAACGGTATGATAGACCTCACGGGCGCACCGTATGAAAAATGCGTGAACTGCAAGAGTAAAAAGGCTGTTGTCTATGACGAGCTTGTGGGCGAAAACGGCGACGTTATCGACTCCAATCGTTTTGACGAGGTCGAACGCATTGAGGCTATGTCGTCTGATGAAAAATTTGAGTTTTGGCAGAACGAGCTTTCCCGTTGCATCAGGTGCAATGCCTGCCGCAACGTATGCCCCGCCTGCACATGCGAAAAATGTGTTTTTGACAATCCCGCGTCGGGACTTGAAAACAAAGCGATATCGGACAGCTTTGAAGAAAAAATGTTCCACATCATCCGCGCGTTTCACGTTGCGGGCAGATGCACGGACTGTGGTGAATGCTCAAGAGTGTGCCCACAGCACATTCCGCTTCACCTGCTTAACAGAAAGCTCATTAAGGATATGAATGAGGCTTACGGCGAATATCAGGCAGGTGCTGTGGAGGGTAGCCGTGCGCCCCTCGTTGATTATTCCGTAAACGACATAGAGCCTGCAGAGGCTGTCGGAAAGGGAGGCAACAATGCGTAAATGTAACATAAATAAAATAGAGGAATTGTTTGCCGCCATTTCCGAAAAGGCAAGTCTTTACGTTCCCGTAGATACTGCAAAAACGGGCGCAAAATTTAAAAAATGGCAAAAGGGTGTTGAGCTTTCAAAGGCTCTTAACACCGCAAACAGCGTAAAGGATTTCTTCTTCCCGCAAAGCGAGAGCATTGTGGATTTTAAAATGGAAGGAAAAAATATCGAGGTAATCGATATTCGCAGCGAGAGCGAGGACTTTGTGCTTTTCGGTGTTCGCGCGTGTGACGTCAAGAGCTTTGATATTCTTGACCGCGTTTTTCTTGCTGATACACCTGACAGCTATTATGCAAACCGCCGCGAGCATTGTACCGTCATTTCGCTCGCTTGCGCCAACCCCGGATACACCTGCTTTTGCTCGACGTTCGGCATAGATGCCGCAGAGCCCGGAGCGGATATTTCGGCATGGATGTGCGTTGATGCTTTGTATCTGCAGGCGAATACAGAAAAGGGAAGTGCGCTCCTTGCGCGTGTTTCGGATGTCACCGAGGATGCGGACCCTGCCGCTGTTGAAGGCATGAAGGCTGTTATCAGAGAGAAGATATCAAAACTTCCTTTGTCTGACCTCAAAGCCGATGCCTTTGGCGCTGACAAAACCAAAAAGTTTTTTGACTCTCCCGAATGGAAGTCGCTTTCCGAGTCCTGCCTTGGTTGCGGAACGTGTACCTTCGTTTGCCCCACTTGTCAATGCTATGACATAAAGGATTTTGATACGGGACATGGTATTAAGCGTTTCCGTTGCTGGGATTCTTGTATGTATTCGGATTTTACGAAGATGGCACACGGAAATCCCAGACTTACTCAAGTAGAGCGCTTCCGTCAGCGATTTATGCATAAGCTCGTGTATTTCCCGAGCAACCACGACGGTATGTTCAGTTGCGTAGGATGCGGCAGATGTATTTCAAGCTGTCCTGTGTCGATGAACATCGTAAAAGTAATGAAATCACTTGGAGGTAAGGAAGAATGAACACAAGACAGGAAATGCTTATCCCAAGCGTAGGAGTCGTTACGGACGTAAGAATAGACACGCCCGACGTTAAGACCTTTCGTGTCGTAAATACAGACGGTAAAAAGCATTTTGAGCATATGCCGGGACAATGCGCTATGCTTTCCATCCCCGGCGTGGGTGAGGCTATGTTTTCGATCACGTCCTCACCGACAAATACCGAATTTATGGAATTTTCCATCAAAAAATGCGGTTGCCTTACCGAATGGCTTCATAGGCTCGACGTCGGTCAGCAGATAACCATTCGCGGACCGTACGGCAACGCCTTCCCCGTAGACACGGAGTTTGTCGGCAAGGATCTGCTGTTTATCGCGGGCGGTATAGGACTTGCTCCTTTGCGCTCTGTTATAAATTACACACGCCACTACCGCGACAGATACGGAAAGATAGACATCGTATACGGTGCGCGCTCCAAGGAAGATCTCGTTGACTATAAGGAGATCGTAGGCGAATGGTGCGGAGACAGCGGTATTAATGTCCACCTCACGATCGATAATCCCCATGACGATTGGGATGGACACGTTGGATTTGTTCCGAATTACGTCAAGGAGCTTAATTTTTCCACAGATAAGACCGTTATTCTCTGCGGTCCGCCAATAATGATAAAATTTACGCTTGCGGGGCTTCTTGAGCAGGGCTTTGATAAAACGAGCGTATATACCACTCTTGAGCTTCGTATGAAGTGCGGCATCGGAAAATGCGGAAGATGCAACGTCGGCTCAAAATACGTCTGCAAGGACGGACCTGTTTTCCGTTTCGACGAAATTGACGAGCTTCCCGACGAGTATTGATAAAAGGAGAAACTCTTATGCAAGAGACAGTAAGTATATATCTATTTGGAAAGAAATATGACGTTCCGTCCGACCTTACCATTATGTGTGCTATGGAGTATGCGGGATATCAGCTTGTGAGAGGCTGCGGATGCCGTAACGGCTTTTGCGGCGCTTGTGCAACAATATACCGTATAAAGGGCGACAGAGACCTTAAGGTTTGTCTTGCCTGCAAAACGCAGGTAAAGGACGGTATGTATATCGCAACTCTGCCTTTCTTCCCGCTGGTAAAGCAGGTATACGATATAGAAAAGGTAAGCCCCACCGAGCAGATAATGATGCAGCTCTATCCCGAAATATACGCCTGCATTGGATGCAACGCCTGCACCAAGGCGTGCGCGCAAAAGCTCAACGTTATGCAGTATATAGCATACGCCCAGCGCGGTGAGTATGAAAAATGCGCCGAGGAGTCCTTTGACTGTGTTATGTGCGGTATTTGTTCATCTCGCTGTCCCGCAGGCATCTCCCATCCGCAGGTTGCGATGCTTGCTCGCAGACTTAACGGTAAGTATCTTGCGCCCGAATCCAAGCATCTCAAGAATAGGGTTATGGAGATAAAGGACGGCACTTTCGAGGAGCTTCTTGAATCTCTTATGCAAAAGCCCATCGAGGAGATGAAAGAGCTTTACAATAACCGCGAGATAGAAAAGTAAGGAGGTAGCGACAATGTATTCCGAAAAATTTACAGCATCCATTGCGGCAGTCGAGGCGGCACGCGAGGCAAATATAGCCTACGAGCCTGCCCGAATGAGCGCCAAGGAAAAGGAAGAGCTTCTTGCCGCATACCACCCAGACTATAAAAAGAGTGAGTTCGTTGCGCTCAAAGTTGGCGCAAATAAGGGTGACATAGTTCCTCACGAGCTCGCAGAGACGCTTCAGGCGAATAGTCGTATAAAGGCAGATGACGTGGATCTCGCTTCTCCCGCGTACGACGTTGACGTTCTCGTCATCGGCGGCGGCGGCGCGGGTACTTCTGCTGCTATCGAGGCGCACAGAGCAGGAGCGAATACTATGATAGTAACCAAGCTCCGCATGGGCGATGCCAACACAATGATGGCAGAGGGCGGTATCCAAGCGGCTGATAAGCCCAACGACTCGCCCGCGATTCATTATCTTGATGCTTTTGGCGGCGGACATTTTGCCGCAAAGCCCGAGCTTCTTTATAAGCTTGTAAACGATGCTCCCGAGTCGCTTTTGTGGCTCAATGAGCTTGGCGTTGAATTTGATAAGACCGAGGATGGTACGATGATCACCACCCACGGCGGCGGAACTTCAAGAAAGCGTATGCATGCGGCAAAGGACTACACGGGTGCGGAGATAATGCGCACGCTCCGCGACGAGGTGCTTAATAGCGGCATCACCGTTGTGGATTTTACGTCAGCCGTTGAGCTTATTCTTGACGATGCAGGCAACGCCGCAGGCGCGGTTCTTATGAATATGGAAACGGGCGAGCTTATGGTGGCTCGCGCAAAGACCGTTATTATAGCAACGGGCGGCGCGGGAAGAATGCATTATCAAGGCTTCCCGACCTCTAACCACTACGGCGCTACCGCGGACGGACTTGTGCTTGGATATCGTGTAGGAGCAAAGCTCCTTTATGCGGACACCCTGCAGTATCACCCCACGGGTGCGGCGTACCCTTCGCAGATCTTTGGTGCGCTCGTTACCGAAAAGGTGCGTTCTCTCGGCGCGAAGCTTGTCAACGCGGACGGCAAGGTATTCATGCATCCGCTTGAAACTCGCGACGTAGCCGCCGCCTCCATCATTCGCGAATGCTCCGACAGGAAAAACGGAGTTGATACGGGAAACGGCACGGCTGTATGGCTTGACACACCCATGATCGAGAAGATAGGCGGAGAGGGAACTATCGAAAAGCGAATCCCTGCCATGATGCGTATGTTTGGCGAGTACGGCATTGATATTCGCAAAGAGCCTATACTCGTATATCCCACGCTTCATTATCAGAACGGCGGACTTGATATCAACGCTGACGGAATGACCACGGCGGTGAAGAATCTTTACGTTGCGGGTGAGGCTGTCGGCGGTATTCACGGCAGAAACCGTCTTATGGGTAACTCGCTTCTCGACATCATCGTTTTCGGTAGAAGCGCAGGTAAGAATGCGGCAGCCAAGAGCCGCGAGGTGAATGTTGGCAAGCTCACCCTTGACCACATCGATGCATTTGCCAAGGAGTGCAAGGAGGCAGGCATCGTTACCGATGAGGTATCTCCCAAGCTCCTGCCCGACTACAGGCGCAAATAAGGAGAATTTAGACAATGAATCTTTTTGACGGACTTGTTTCAATAAACGGAGTGACGTTCCTTTTGTTTTGTGTAATGGCTATTGCAGCCGTAGGCTATGCCCTCGGCAGAATAACCATAAAGGGCGTGTCGCTCGGCACTGCGGGAGTATTTATCGTGGCGCTCCTCTTCGGATGCTTTTTCCACGATGAGCTTTCCGCCCAGCTCGTGACTTCGGGCGCAAATTATACGGGCAGCGCACTTAAAATAGTTGAGTCTTTGGGACTTATCCTTTTTGTGACCGCAGTTGGATTTATCGCAGGCCCGAAATTCTTTGGAAATATGAAAAAGAATTTCAAATCCTACGTTCTTCTCGGCCTCATTATCATAATCGCAGGTGGACTTGCCGCTATCGGTTGTATATACGTCGGAAGAATGATAGGCGGTGTTGGAAACGATTATCTGACCGCTATGATCGTCGGTCTGCTTTCAGGCTCGCTGACGTCAACCCCCGCATTTTCCGCGGCAAAGGATACCGTAGCCGCAGACCTCCAAAGTGTGGTTTCGGTAGGACACGGTATTGCCTACATCTTTGGCGTTATCGGAGTTGTACTTTTCGTTCAGCTTATGCCGAAGCTCACACGCGCCAACATGGATGAAGAAAGAAAAAAACTCACTCAAGTTTCTGACGGAGAAGAAAAGAAGTATAGCGGAAAGCTCATAGAAATGGATCCGTTCGGATTTATGGTATTCGCGCTTGCCGCCGTTCTCGGTGTTTTTGTTGGAGCTATCAAGGTTCCCGGAACAACGTTTTCGCTTACCACTACCGGCGGATGCCTTCTCGTAGCGCTCATTCTCGGACATTTCGGCAGAATCGGTAAAATAAGCCTTATGCCCAAGGAAACTACGCTCAAGGTTTTCCGTGAGCTTGGACTTATGCTGTTCCTTATAGGCGCAGGTATTGACGGTGGAGCGGAATTCGTTGCAAACTTTGACGTAATGTATTTTGTTTACGGCGTGTTTATGACCATAGTTCCGATGATCATCGGTTATATTTTTGCGAGATACGTGCTGAAGCTCAGCTTACTCAACAATCTCGGTTCTATCACGGGCGGAATGACGTCTACTCCCGCGCTTGGTACGCTTATTAACGTAGCCGGAACAGAGGATGTAGCATCCGCGTATGCGGCGACGTATCCCATCGCTCTTATATCCGTGGTACTCGTATCACAATTTTTAATAATTTTCTTCTCATAAAAGAATGGGCGCGGCTCAAAAATCATGAGTCGCGTCTGTTTTTTACTCTAAACTCTGTCTTTTTTCAATATAAGTATTGACAAACTACCAAAAATATGTTAATATATTATCACTTTAGCAAAGTAAAATGCTAAAATACATTGTTAGGAGATTTACTTATGAAAAAAACACTTGCACTTATTCTTGCACTTGTAATGTGCACCATCTGCTTTGCGTCTTGCGCTAAAAGCGATGACGTTCTTACCTGCGGCGTTACCATTTTCGCCAACATGAACGAGCAGGATGCTGACGGCAACTGGACGGGCTTTGAGTCCGAGTTTGCTATGGAAGTCGGCAAGATCCTCGATATGAAGGTTGAATTCCAGATCATCGACTGGGCTCAGAAATACAACGAGCTTAATTCCGGTGCAATTGATTGCATTTGGAACGGCTTTACTGCTAACTCCAGCGACGACGGTATTAAGAGAAGCGACCTTGTTGACTTCTCCTACGGCTATATGCTCAACCAGCAGTGCATCGTTGTAAAAGCGGCAGACGTTGCTAATTACACAAGTGCGGCAGCTCTCGCAGGCAAGAAGGCTTGTGTTGAGGGCGGAAGCGCAGGTGAAGCCTATGCCAAGACCGTTACCGACGAGGATAAGATCGTTAAGGGCGCTGCACAGATAAACGCTTTCACCGAGCTTAATTCCGGCGCCGTTGATTTCATCGTTGTTGATATTCTTCTTGCTCAGAACCTCTGCGGCAAGGGTGACTATGCCGGACTCGCTATCGTTGACGCTATCGAACTTGAGTCCGAGATCTATGCTATCGGCTTCAAGAAGGGAAGCGACCTTACCGCTAAGGTAAACGCCGCTATCAAGGAGCTTGAGGAAAATGGCAAGCTTATGGAGCTCGCAAAGAAGTACGGCTTTGAGAACGTTCTCAAGGTTAGCGAGACCATCGAATAATAATTATCGCTTCAATTCATTTTACAAAGGAATATAATAATGGGTTTTTGGGAAGTTACCTTAACCTTGTTAAGGGGACTTGAACAGACCGGATTGATATTTGCGCTAACACTTGTGTTAGCGCTTCCTTTGGGTCTGGTCATTTCCTTTGGCTCAATGTCAAAGTTCAAGCCCCTTTCGTATATCACAAAAATATTTGTCTGGATCATACGCGGTGTTCCGCTCATGCTTCAGGTCATCATAGTCTTTTATGTGCCCGGAATCCTTTTTGGCGGTCCCATCTTTTCCCGTCTCGGCTCGGTTGTGGCGGCGTTCGTTATCAACTACGCTTGCTATTTTTCCGAGATATATCGCGGCGGTATCGAGAGCATCTCCAAAGGGCAGTACGAGGCAGGACAAGTGCTTGGAATGACCAAGACACAGATCTTTTTTAAGGTCGTGCTCATGCAGGTAGTTAAGCGCATCATTCCGCCCATGTCCAATGAAATAATCACGCTTGTCAAGGACACGGCACTCGCAAGAGTTATTATGGTCGTTGAGATCATTAAGGCGGCAGAGAACTATGCCGCATACGGTCTTATGTGGCCATTGTTTTATACGGCGGTATTTTATCTCATACTTGTTGGTCTGCTCTCTCTTCTTTTTGGGTATATCGAGAAGAAGCTCGACTACTATAAAGCATAAGGAGGTCTGCTATGGCTTTGCTTGAAGTAAAGAATATCAAAAAGAGCTTTGGTAAGACCGAGGTACTAAAGGGAATAAGCTTTGAGCTGAATCGAGGCGAGGTGCTTGCTATCATCGGCTCGTCGGGAAGCGGCAAGACAACGCTTCTTCGTTGCCTCAATTACCTCGAAGTACCCGATACGGGAAAAATACTCGTTAACGGCACAGCGGTGTACGACTCGGACTCTGCTCAAAAATATACCGACAAAATGATACGCGAGTTAAGGCTTCATTTTGGTCTCGTTTTTCAGTCCTTTAACCTTTTTCCGCAGTATACTGTGTTTGAAAATATCACGCTTGCACCGACTCTCAAGATAAAAGAGTCGATAAAAAACAAGACCTTGGAGTCTGGGATGAAGGCAAGGGAGCTTGAAAAAGTCAACCAAAAGGCGATTGAGCTTCTTTCCATGGTGGGGCTTTCCGAAAAGAAGGACTCGTATCCCTGCCAGCTTTCGGGCGGTCAGCAACAGCGTGTGGCAATCGCGCGCGCACTCGCGTTGCAACCCGACATACTCTGCTTTGATGAACCCACATCGGCGCTCGACCCCGAGCTTACGGGAGAGGTGCTTAAGGTCATAAAGGCGCTTGCCGTCGAGGACAGAACTATGATAGTTGTGACGCATGAGATGGAGTTTGCCAAGAACGTAGCCGACAAGGTCATATTTATGGCGGACGGCGTTATCGAGGAAATGGGAACTCCCGAGGAGGTATTTGATCATCCCGCCTCGCCAAAAACCAAAGCATTTTTAAGCAAATCGCTTGAAAGCATATAACAAAAGCTGCGACGCAAGCGTGCGTCGGGGCTTTTGTTATTCGATCTTATCGTTTTGAGCAAACAAAAATATTGCGCTGAAATAGCAAAGAACGTAACAAAGCGCTCCTGTCAGAATATCACCTGTGTATCCGAATATGATAGAGAACACTTCAGCCACCCCGTCGGGCGTGCCGAAGGAAAAATCATAGTATATTCTTGAAATAATAAGGAAAACAGTGTAGAGCGCGCTTCCGATCAGCAACGGGAACAGCACGGGATTTGTCGATGACAAAAAGCTGTTGAAAGGATAGACTTCTGCTCGCTCGTCGTATTCAATGCCCGAAAGACGGCGTTTAGCCCGCTTTAGAGTTTCTGCACGCTCATAATGTTTTCTGCACAATACAGTTGCAATGATATATACAACGGATATAAGCGCAATGTCGAGCAGTGCATAGGCAATGGTCACGCCAAGCTCCTTTAGAAAATTGACGACTCCCGAAAATATTGCGGATGCAATAAAATTAAGTATCCATCTAAGGCAAGCCACGCTTCCCGCAAGAGCAAGAAAAGCATTTCGGCGGGACTTGTTGCTATGCCAAAAATATTCAGAAAAGGAAACAAGAGAAAAAAGCAAAAATAAGTATATCGTTTCAAGTATTTTTCTCAAATAGTAGAAAAGCGCGGGCAGGGGAGAATCCTTGTATAAAATATTCGTCACCGTAGACATTTCAAGCGGCGCGAATACAAATGTACAAAGGACAATACAAAGGGTTGCGATGGCAAGAAGAATAAAAGCGCGTATCACACTCTTATCGTAAGAACGGGACATTATATTTCCTCCGTGGGAAGGTTATTGATTTGACGTGTCAACACAGTCAATATTAAGTTGCTCGGCGCTCGCAAGAGTTATCTCGGGATATTTCTTGTCCAGATGCTCATAGGCGAGTTTGGTCGCCACTCTGCCGCGAGGTGTACGGGCAAGAAAACCTATCTGAATAAGATAAGGCTCGTAAACATCCTCAAGCGTTACAGACTCTTCACCGACCGTCGCGGCGAGTGTATCAAGTCCAACGGGGCCGCCGCCGTAGAAATCGATTATCGCCTCAAGCATTCGTCTGTCGGTGTTGTCAAGACCAAGTTCATCTATCTCGAGTTTGCCGAGAGCATAGGCGGCAACCTCGTCATCGATAGTATCTTTCCCCGCGACCTGTGCAAAATCCCGAACACGTTTGAGAAGCCTGTTGGCGATACGCGGCGTACCGCGAGAGCGCGAGGCGATTTCAAGCGCGCCGTCCTCGTTTATGGGCAGGCCGAGTATCCCTGCGCTTCTTGTGACTATTCTCGCAAGCTCCTCGGGGGTGTAAAGCTCAAGGCGCGAAATAACGCCGAATCGGTCACGCAAAGGAGTGGATAGCTGTCCTGCGCGGGTGGTCGCACCAATAAGGGTAAATGGCGCAAGATCGATGCGGATGCTGCGTGCGGCAGGGCCTTTTCCAATAATTATATCAATAGCGTGATCTTCCATGGCGGGATAGAGAATCTCCTCAACAGATCGCTGCATACGGTGTATCTCGTCAATGAACAGCACGTCTCCCGCTTGAAGATTAGTGAGCAGTGCGGCAAGATCACCCTGCTTTTCTATTGCGGGCCCCGACGTCACGCGGAAGTTGACGCCCATTTCGGCGGCAATGATCGCGGCAAGCGTAGTCTTTCCAAGACCGGGAGGCCCGTAGAGAAGCACGTGGTCGAGGGTGTCTCCGCGCATCTTTGCGGCTTCAATATATACCCTCAGATTTTCCTTAACCTTTTCTTGACCGATGTATTCCTCAAGTCTGTGCGGGCGAAGGGAGTTATCCGGTTCATCTGCTACGGCATCATAGCTTGCGCTCATTATGCGGTTTTCAAAATCAAAATCATTGTTCATTTCAAACTCCAAGCTATCTCATAAGCTTTTTTAGTGCCTCGCGGATAATATCCTCAAGTTCAGCCGCAGGATCGATGCCTTTGAGCGCATCGAGGGCGGCGGAACGGTTGAAGCCAAGCACCATAAGCGCATCAAGCGCCTCCGTGGAATGATTGGCAGAGGCGTTGTTGTTAGCGGGGATAAAACTCTCGCCCTCATCCAACGCGCCATCCGCATGTAGCTTGTCCTTTAGTTCAAGTATTATCCTTGCCGCGGTTTTAGGGCCGATACCGGGGGCTTTGGCAATCAGTTTTTTGTCCTCGGAGCAGACCGCGAGAGCTATTTTTTCGGGTGAGAGAAAAGACAGAAGCGACAGTGCCGCTTTCGGGCCTATTCCGGACACCGAGATGAGGAGTTTATAGATATTCAGCTCCTCAAGTGAGGCAAATCCAAAAAGCTCAACTCCATCCTCGCGAACCGAAAGATAAGTGTAAAGGGTAACGTTTTTTTGTTTTTCGGGTGAACGGGGGAGCGAGGCGTGGGTGTGACCGCTGACGGTCAGCTTGTACCCGACGCCCGCCGCATCAATAACGGCAAAATTTTGTTCGATGAGGACAAGCTCACCTCTGATAAAGTAAAACATTAATTTTTGTCTCCGTTACATTTGCGTTTATTTGTGTTTCTTTTGTTCTTTTTGAGCAGAACTATTTTGCGTCGCACCGCTTTTTGAGTTAGCCTTTTGTTGGATGCGATTCTTTCCGCCATGGAGTCCTGCGGCGATTTCGTCATTCTTTTCTGCGATCGATGCAAGAAACAGGCGTATCTTTTGGTCAAAAATGATCATGAGAGCGAATATTACAACAGATGAAATAGAGATCGTCAGTCCAAGTACAAATGGCGTCGGGCGGTATTTCATGACTATCTGATGATATCCCGCATCTTCTACTTCGAAGCATACAAGTGCATCCAGCGTTTCCTTGGTCTCGACTTCCTCGCCGTCGACAGTGATCTTCCAGCCTTTGTCATACGGGATGGTAGTAAGGATGAGCTGATCGTCCTTCGTTGTTGTCACAGTTCCGGGCAGATAGTCGCTTGACCAGTCCCCGCGTATATCTACTTGTGTTTTTGAAAGACGAGCCATGGCGTCCTCAAATGCGGGCTTGTCGAACATATAGATTATATCAACGTTATTTTTAACGTAGAGAACGTCATTTTCAAGCTTGACGTTGACCTTTACTTCTTCTCCCTCGGAATAAAAACCGATGGATATTATTCTGTTGTTCTCATTCGTTCCGTATGATTTTCCGTTAGCGGTGATAGCTATACGGCGGTTATAATCCGAAGGCATATAGAAGAAAGCCTCGCCTGAACGTTGAGCGGTAAAATGATAGGTAACGCTTGCGTTTTGGCTTGAATCGGACGGTTCATATTTCGTATGCCCCGCAATTGTCGACGGGCCTTTGCAGTTGCTCTCCTCGGTCTTGGTGACCACTACGGGATCAAATGCGGTTATCTCCTCCTCGCCGAGCATCGCGCCGAGAAGCTCATTAAGTCTGAGCATCGGGGATTTGCTCGTGGAAGCAGAACCGGGTGTCATATCGTAATCAAGCACCATATCGTCTACGCCATACGCGATAGAGAGCGCATACGGATTAAGATATGCGGAATAATTTGCGCCGCCTTGCGAGATAGTGCGAAAATCCGTGGCTTCGTAATACGAAAGGAGGGATTCATCACTCGTCTTTCCTATGATGTATTTCAGTCCAAGCAAGGAATCCGAAACGGGGTTTCCGCCCTGATATTGCGTCCAATGCGAAACGGCTGTATATCCCATCCTGTTAAGGAAGTCTATCGTATCTCTGTTAAGAGTAGACGTAGAGTTCGTAAGTCCTCGGATGCGGAGAGCCATATTATCTCCCGTTTTTCTTGTTGATGTTTTCTCAAATCTGTAAAACGAGGTGTCCTCTTCAAGAATTTCGTTTGCGAGAGGTCTGAATGCGCCGATATAGTCGTTGTATGAGCTATACGATGAATAAATAACGTCATCACCGAGTTCTACACAGCAAACAAGTCCGCTTCCAAACGCTTCAAGGCAAACAAGTATACAAAGCACCAAGGATGCGTTTGCTCGGCGCTTGGATCTTGTGCAAACGCAAAGCGCCGCGCCAATGGCGATGATGGCAATTATTGAAAGCCACACGTTCTCAAGTTCTTTGAGATATTGTCCCTCGACGATTCCCGAACTTTCACGCTCAACGTATGAGCTGAACTCAAATTTTTGGGCAACGGCGATAAAGCCGATAAGGGCGGCTCCGATAGCGCCGATAAAGCGCGTTGATGCCCGACGTATCTCGCCAAATCCCTTGTAAGCCAGCACGAGCAAAAAGAAACAAAGCATAAAGCTGTAGCGATAGTTAAGCCAGTTAGGTTTCTGGAAACCGTGCCAGATCATATCAAGGGTATTAACAAAAAAGCTGAGAACAAAAACGGAAATAAGAACAACAGATGCTACTTTTTCGGAAACGCTGAATTTTTTGGAGCAGAAAAACAGCGGAACACAGAAAAGCGTAAGGACACCGCAATAAACGAACGGCAGTCCTTCGGGACGCACGGTATCATACGATCCGGGGAAGAATTTTGTTAAAAAGTCAAAAATATCAAAGCGGAAGGTAAGATCAAAGTTTGGATCTGAAAAGGTGCTTTTTCCAAATTGCAGAGCATAGTAAGCGGAAAAAACAATTATTGCAGAAATTCCGACACCCAAAGCGGCAGAGCCGAACATGCGGAAAAGGGAACGGCGAAAATGAGATTTTTCTTCGTGGGGATTGTTGCGACCGTCTTCGTTGTGTGCGAAGTAATAGTAAAAGAAGTAAAGGGCAGTGTATATGCACACCATGTATCCAATATAGAAATTGGACAGCAGGGACATTGCCAACGATACGACAAGAAGCTTGTACTTGTAGTTTTTGATAAGCTGCTCAATACCGAGAGTAAGCAAGGGAAGCCAGATGAGCGCATCTATCCACATCGAGTTGTGCTGTTGCACCACGGCGTAAGCACAAAGCGCATAGAGGATCGAAAAAGTTACTATCGGAATCTTTTTTGCCTTGGATGATATTTTGTGAAGATAGTATCCAAACGAAAGTCCGCAAAGTCCTGTTTTAAGCAAAAAGATGAAAAGGAGTGCTTCAAGTATCCTCTCCTGCGGGAAAAGGCAGACTATATATGACAGGGGGCTTGCGACATAATATGCGTATATGCCGCCAAATTCTCCGCCGAGCGAGCGGCAAAATGAATACAGAAAAGATTCTTCCCCAAGCGCGGCGTTACGCAAGGCTTCGTAGAAATAAACGTATTGACCGTTAAGGTCAAGCACAAGCACAGAACCGTCTCCGAAGGGGTGTATCTTCATAGCGACGTATATGAGATAATTCAGGATAACGGGTATGAGGAAGGCATATATCAAATATGAGTATTCGCGCGGGAAAAAGCGCGCCTTGAAGCGCTCCCAACGCGTTTTTGGGATCTTGTTTTTAAAACGATTGTTTGCGCCGGCCTTGGAAAAAGCCGCCTCGTCGATTTCAAAGGATCGTTCCTTGCTTATAGCGTTTTTTTCTTTCATGATCAATATCCTTAATTTTTTAAATGTTATTTTCTTCGTTGGAAATGACTTTTTTTATTAACCCGTCGAGTTTCTCTCGGCCGAGTGTCATATCGCGCCCGCAACCCGAGCAGATCACGCGGACCTCGCTTCCCGTGCGAAGCACCTTGAAGCGATTTTCGCCGCAGGGGTGATTTTTTTTAAAAACCAACGTGTCTCCGACATTAAATTTTACGATTTTCATAAATAGATTTTCCTTGGAAACATAAATTTAATATATTATACCATAAATAATCTTAAGAGTAAACAAAAAAATTGTAAAAAATAAAAATATTAGAAAATATATAGGAAAATATTTGACTTTATAGTTGTTTAGTGTTATAATATAAATTGGTTTATTATTTTTGAAAGAGGCTATTTATGAGGATTTTGGGAATAGACCCCGGACTTGCAACGATTGGTTGGGGTGTGATAGATACCACGGGTACAAGGCATAAGGCTGTCGCGTACGGAGCTATCATAACTCCTGCGGGTATTCCGACCGAAAAAAGACTTGCTCAAATTTTTTCAGAGCTTGAAGCGATAATTAAAAAATATCAGCCCGAGGTCATGTCGGTGGAAGAGCTTTTCTTCAACACCAACATTACAACGGGCATCCGCGTGGCTGAGGCGAGAGGCGTTATACTCCTTTGCGCTGAAAAATGCGGACTGGAATTTGCTGAGTACACACCCTTGCAAGTAAAGCAGGCTGTTGTCGGCTACGGCAGAGCAGAAAAAAAGCAGGTCATTACAATGGTCACTATGCTTTTGTCGCTTCCCAAGCCCCCAACACCCGACGACACGGCGGATGCGCTTGCCATCGCCGTATGTCACGCTCACACGGGCGGCTCTCGGATAGCAAAATATTATAACGGACGGATTTAAAAATGTGGATTGCAGATAAATGGAATGACTATGAGCTTATAGATACAGCAGATGGCGAAAAACTTGAAAGATGGGGCAAATACGTTCTTATTCGCCCCGATCCGCAGGTGATTTGGCATACCGATAAAAAGCACAAGGGGTGGAGAAGCGCGGATGCTGTTTACAGCAGATCCTCGTCCGGCGGCGGCTCATGGCGCGTAAACAAGCTCCCCAAAGAATGGAATATCTCCTACCGTGATTTGAGATTTGTTATTCGTCCTATGGGATTTAAACACACAGGTCTTTTTCCGGAGCAGGCGGCGAATTGGGATTGGTTTTCCAAACTCATCAAGGAAAGTGCCGGACCTATAAAGGTGCTTAACCTTTTTGCATATACGGGCGGAGCAACGATTGCCGCGGCTGCCGCAGGCGCGTCTGTGTGCCATGTTGATGCATCAAAGGGAATGGTGGCGCAGGCAAAGGAAAATGCCGCGCTGTCGGGACTTGCCGATGCCCCCATAAGATATATCGTCGATGACTGTAAAAAATTTGTCGAGCGCGAATTGCGCCGCGGAAATAAATATGATGCGGTGATCATGGATCCGCCCTCTTACGGAAGAGGTCCGTCGGGAGAGGTCTGGAAAATCGAGGACTCCATTGATTCTCTCGTAACGCTCACCGCGGGACTTTTGTCGGACAAGCCTTTGTTTTTCCTTATAAACTCATACACAACGGGGCTTTCCCCTCTCACGATGAAGTACATTATTGACGCCCGCATCACCTCGGTGCGCGGCGGAAGCTGTCTTGCGGGTGAGCTTGCGCTTCCCGTGAGCGCATCGGGAGGACTTTTGCCCTGCGGATCGTCGGCTCGCTGGTGCGCCGTGGGAGGTGAACCGCAATGAGTCATCTAATAGAAACCAAGGATCTTTGCTTTTCCTATGATGACGAGGAAAACGTGGATTCGGGAAGCAGACTTGAGGGTAAATATGCTCTTTGCGGGGTAAATATCGCCATCGACAAGGGTGAGTTCGTAGCCATCGTCGGACGAAACGGCTCGGGAAAATCCACCTTTGCAAAGTTATTGAATCTTGTGCTTGAGGCGACATCGGGTGAGGTATATATCGACGGCAAACTTGTGTCTGCGGATATGAGCGACGAGGAGTTGCTTGACCTGCGCCGCAGGGTTGGAATGGTGTTTCAGAACCCCGATAACCAGCTTGTCGCGACCATTGTGGAGGAGGACGTTGCCTTCGGCCCCGAAAATCTCGGAATTCCTTCAAAAGAAATCAGGGAGCGAGTGGATGCCGCGCTTGAGCTTGTAGGAATGACCGAATACGCGCGGCATGAGCCGCACAGACTATCGGGCGGTCAAAAACAGCGAGTAGCCATAGCCGGCATTATCGCAATGATGCCCGAATGTATGATTTTTGACGAGTCTACCGCAATGCTTGATCCTTCCGGACGCGCAGAGGTAGTGAATGTCATGGAAAAGCTCGTCAGAGAAAAAGGGATCACCGTTATAAATATCACTCACCTCATGAATGAAGCGGCTCGCGCAGATCGCGTTATCGTTATAAACGAGGGCAAGGTTATCGGTGAGGGAACGCCCGCGGAGATCTTTACAAACACCGCCCTTGTGCGCGAGGCGGGGCTTGAGCTTCCGCAATGCGCCGCGCTCCTCGGAGAGCTTCGCGCAAGGGGGCTTCGAATTGACGGCGCGGGAATAACCCCAGACGAATGCGCCGATATAATCATGAAAAAACTTAAAAACAGAGAAGAAGAATGAACAAAAAAATCGAGCTCAGGGACGTTTCCTACGTTTACGGAGAAAGAACTCCGTTTGAGATAACGGCTCTGAAAAATGTTAATCTGAATATAGAAGCAGGCTCGGTTACGGGAATAATCGGACATACCGGTTCCGGCAAATCTACGCTTGTGCGTCTTTTCAACGGTCTTGAAAGACCTGCCTCGGGCAGTGTTTTGCTCGATGGTGAGGACATTTGGGCAAATCCGAAGGAGATCGGAAAGATACGTTTTCGGGTTGGGCTTGTAATGCAATATCCCGAGTATCAGCTTTTCGAGGAGACCGTCGCCGCTGATATCGCATACGGACCGAAAAATATGGGACTTGATGACGATGCTGTCAAGGCAAGAGTTAAAAAGTATGCCTCGCTTGTAGGACTTTCCGAGGATGACCTTCAAAAATCGCCCTTTGAACTTTCGGGCGGACAAAAGCGCCGCGCCGCTATAGCGGGAATAATGGCAATGAAGCCCGAGGTGCTTGTTCTTGACGAGCCTGCGGCAGGACTTGATCCCGTGGGTAGAAACCTCATTTTTGACGCCATCGAGGAATATCGCACCGTAGAGGGAGCTACTGTTATCGTCGTATCGCACAGCATGGAGGATATGGCTGTGCGTTGCCATCGCGTGATAGTAATGTCAGACGGTGAGGTCGTTGCCGAGGGGACTCGTGACGAGGTCTTTTCAGACGCGGATAAGCTTGTCTCCGTCGGTCTTGACGTTCCCGAGATAACAAGGCTTGCAATGCTTTTGTCCGCGCGCGGATTTGACTTCGGTAAAACCGTATATACTGTTTCCGATGCCGCAGACGTTCTCTGCCGCGCTCTTTCGGGAGGTGACGGAAAATGAAAAATATATCACTCGGTCAGTATTATCCTACAGGCTCCGTTATACACAGGCTTGACGGCAGGATAAAGCTGATACTTGCCATTATACACATAGTTTCCTCATTTCTTTGCAGGAGTCTTGCTTCATTTGTATTTCTTTTTGCGGGAACTCTTGTTCTTGTTTTGATAACAAAGATACCGCTTGGTGTTATAATGCGCTCGGTCAAGGCTATCATATATATCCTCATGATCACCTTTATGCTTAACGCGTTTTTCACCGTTGGCAGTGGCGAGCCGCTGTTTTCGGTATGGATATTCACGCTTTATACCGAGGGCATCTGGAATGCGGCATTTATGGCGTTGCGCATACTCTCGCTCATACTCGGAACAAGTCTTTTTATATCTTATACAACAACGCCTATTCAGCTTACGGATTCGATAGAATCGCTCCTTTCTCCGCTGAAAAAAATAAAGGTTCCCGTCCACGATTTTGCAATGATGATGTCGATTGCGCTCAGATTTATTCCTACGCTTTCTGACGAGACCGAGAGGATAATGACCGCACAAAAGGCGAGGGGAGCTGATTTTACGACCGGCTCGCTCGTCAAGCGCGCAAAGGCGCTCATTCCTGTTCTTGTTCCGCTGTTCGTTTCGGCATTCAGACGTGCCGATGAGCTTGCAACGGCAATGGAATGCCGCTGTTACCACGGAGGAGAGGGAAGAACCAAAATGACTGTCCCCCATCTCCACGCAGCAGACTTTGCGGCTCTCGGTCTTATGATAGCTTTCAGCGCAGGGCTGGTGTTGTTGAATAACGTTGATTTCATTTATAAAATGGCATGAAGATCTTTTTGAAAATAAAGTATGACGGAAGCGCATACGGCGGATATCAGGTACAAAAAAATTGCCCGACGATTCAGAAAAAGCTGAATGATGCAGCAGAGTCGCTTTTTGGGTATGAATGTGACGTTACGGGATGTAGCCGCACTGATGCGGGCGTTCACGCCGAATGCTTTTGCGCGACCATCTCAAAAAAAGGAGAAGCAGGGCTTACGACTTCTATCCCCGTTGAAAAGCTCCCATTCGCACTAAATGTCAGATTGCCGGATGATATTGCTGTTTTTTTTGCGGAGTGGGTTGATGAGAGCTTTCACGCAAGATACGGCGTAAAGGAAAAAACTTATATTTATAAGATCCACAATGCTCCCGCGAGAGATCCGTTTTTGCGCAATAGGGCGTGGCATGTTCCAAAACGCTTTTCCGACGAGGCTGTTGCGGCGGCGGATAAAGCCGCAAGGCTGTTTTGCGGCAGGCACGATTTCACGTCCTATATGGCTGCAGGCTCAAAGGTCACGGATGCTGTTCGCAACGTAAAAAGCGCTTCTGTGACAAGGTGCGGTGATATCATCACCTTTACCGTTACCGCCGATGGTTTCCTCTATAACATGGTACGCATTATGTGTGGCACGCTTGTGGAGGTCATGGAAGGCGCACGCAGTGCAGAAGATATACCACAGGTCACCGCCGCCGCCGACCGTCGCGCGGCAGGACGTACCGCACCCGCACACGGACTTTATCTTTACGATGTGAAATATTGATTTTAAGGAGTTTTTATGGCACTTATCGCTTGGAAAAAGAAAAAGACCGTCTCCGAGGCTGAAAAGAAAGAGGCTATACGCAACATTTTTGGCGAGGAGGGGGAATATAATAAATTTTATGACACCGTTTCCGCCGCTTACCGTGTTGCGGAGTTTGCGCTTTTGGCTGTGTTTCTTTTCTACGTAATTTATTCCGCGATCTCAAACGTCGGCAATATAACATACGAGAAGTTTGATTATATAATCAGAAATTTTGCCGTTTCTTTGGATGAAAATTCCGATTATACGTCATCGATCTTCTATAATCCCGATGACGAGGCTGTTTTTTCTCTTTTTGGCGGGGGTATCGTTGTTTGTTCTGACTCGGAGGTCGAGATATTTTCCGCCACGGGACGAAAGACTTGCGCGGAGCGCCACGGATACGTTTCTCCGCGTCTTGCGGTTTCCGATAAATACGTTATCGCTTACGAGGAAAATGGCACCGAATATTCCGTGTACAATACCTTCTCAAAGGTGTATTCGGAAACGCTTCAATATCCGATAAAGGGAATTTGTGTTTCGGATGACGGTTATTATGCGATAATAACCCGCACGGATGAATATATCGGCGCGGTGGCTCTTTACGACTCATCTTTTAAAATGATAAACCGATATCTTAAAAATGCACATATCGTATCGGTCGATATTTCCGATGACGGCAGAGTGGCTGTTACAACACTTGGGGTAGATTCTTTGGGTGGATTTGTTACCGAGGTAACTACCTCTGTGATCGGAGAGAAGGATGTGGTTTCCACCGTACAGTATAGCGGAGCGCTTCCGTTGCGTTCTGTCTTTACTGACAACGGTTTGATGCTTGTTTGCGAGGATCGCGTTGTGTTTTTTGATCAAAACGCAACAAAGGTCGCAGAGTATAGCTATCCGCAAGGCGAGCTTGCAAAGCTTGAGATATCCCGAAGTGCGGTTCTTGTTATTATAAAGGGCGATGCTATGAAGAAAGAGAATACCGCGCTCGTGATAGATTCAAGCGGAAAGCGTGCGGAATGTAAAACCGAAGGTACTGTTATATCAGCAGCTCTTTATGGGAGCAGCGGTTATGTTCTCACAGAAACGGGTATATATACTTTAGGTGAAGACAAATACGGCTTTACTGAAATACAAGGAGCGTTGTCGGGTGACGAGATCATTGCCTATGCTCAAAACAAACTTTACTATTGCGGTGCATCGAGCGCCAAAGTTATAGAAACAGAATAAAAGAGAGGTTTACTATGAATTGGATTTTTGATATTCTTTTAGTCGTTATTTTCGCTCTGATCGTTTTTGTTGATACAAAACGCGGTTTTGTCAAGGCTGTTTGGGGATTCGCGAGAGCCGCGGCGTCCGTTATACTGTCTTTAATGTTCGGAAGCGCAGTAGGTTTGCTTTTTAACAAGATATTCGTCCTTAATACCGTTACGAATACAGTCTACGCTGCTCTTGAACCGGTAATCGGTCTTACCAACGGTTCATATAATATTTCGGCGGCATTTGAAGGAAACGCGGGTTTTGCAGATCTTTTGTCGCGCTTTGGCGTTACTGCTGAGAGTCTGCAGGCAAAATACGGCGAGGTTGCTAACGCTACACAGGACACTCTCCGTGAGATGGCTGAGTTTATTGCCAAGCCCATAGCTGATACGCTTTCCACTATCCTTGGATTCGTCGTTGTCTTTTTCGTTTCTATGATAGCTCTTTATATAGTCGGCAAGGTTGTTGACTTGCTTGCAAAGCTCCCTGTTATAAAGACTCTCAACTCATTCCTCGGAGCTGTTTTTGGCGCGGCAAGCGGCTTTATCTACATATGGATAATTTGTCTTGTTCTCAGCATGGTTATTGAATATAGAGTCGCAGGTCAAACAACGGACAGCCTTGTGCTTATGGTAAGAGATTCACATTTGTTTAACTTCTTTTGCAAGTTTTCGCCGGTCGATTTTATCCATATAGGTTTATGATGATTTGATCCCGAGTGGGAAAGGAAAGTGTTTTAAGTAATGATCAAATGTTCAAGATGCAAGAAACGTCTTGCAATGATTTTCGTGACAAAAATGGAGGGCGGAGAAAAAAAGACGGAGGGGCTTTGTATGCACTGCGCCCGAGAGCTGGGGCTCCCTATCGAGGATATGATGGGGGATCACCTCAAAAAAATGGGACTCACTCCGGAGCAGATGGAGGAGCTTGAGGATAATGTTACCGAGTATTCTGATAATATAGAGGAGCTGACATCCGACGACGAGGCACCCGTGCTCGGTGATGATGGCGGCGCTACTTCCATCGATATGCAAAAGCTGTTTTCCTCTGCTTTTGGTTCTCTCGATGAGAAAAAAGAGCCTGAAAAAAAGGATAAGGAAAAGAAAAACGGCAAAAAGGAAAAGGACGGGAAAAACGGTAGGGAATTTCTTGATAAATATTGCAAGAATCTTACCGAGATAGCCCGTCGCGGCGGACTTGACCGCATAGTGGGCAGAAAGAATGAGCTTGCCCGCGTTATTCAGATACTTTGCCGCCGTCAGAAGAATAACCCCTGCCTTATCGGTGAGCCGGGCGTAGGTAAAACCGCCGTAGCTGAGGCTCTGGCGCAAAAGATCGCGGCGGGAGACGTTCCTTACCGCCTCAAGGGAATGGAGCTGTATCTTGTCGACCTTACCGCCATTGTTGCAGGTACGCAGTTCAGAGGTCAGTTTGAACAAAGAATGCTTACTCTTATCAACGAGGTAAAGGCGGCGGGAAATATCATTCTCGTTATTGATGAGGTTCATAATATTGTCGGTGCGGGTGATGCCGAGGGTAGCATAAACGCCGCCAATATTCTAAAGCCCGCACTCTCGCGCGGAGAAATAAGGGTCGTCGGCGCAACTACGCTCAAGGAGTATCGAAAGTATATCGAGAAGGACTCTGCGCTCGAGAGGCGTTTTCAGCCCGTTATGATAAACGAACCGTCCGTTGAGGAAGCGGTAGAGATGCTTCGCGGAATCAAGCATTACTACGAGGAATATCACCGCATCAGCGTTCCCGATGACGTGCTTCGCCGCACCGTCACGCTTTCCGAGCGTTATATTACCGACAGATATCTCCCCGACAAGGCAATAGACCTGCTTGACGAGGCGGCATCACAGCTTTCGCTTTCAAGTGCGGTCATTAATGAATCGTACGAGATCCGCGCAGAGCTTCTCAAGCTGAAAAAACAGCGCGAGGAAGCAGAGGCGGAGGTTGATAATAACGAAAATAAAAAGTATGAGATAATAGCTACGCTTCGTTCAAAGGAGCTTTCGCTTTCCGACCGCCTTGCTTTGCTTGAATCCGATGGCAACAAGGTCGTAATGACTCTGGAAAATCTTGCCGGCGTTATAGAGATATGGACGGGAATTCCAGCCACTTCCATTAAGGAAAACGAGTTTGAGAGAATAAACCGCCTTGACGAAAGATTGAAAGCGCGTATTGTTGGACAGGATGCGGCGGTAGATGCCGTCAGCCGTGCCATCAAACGCAGCCGCGCTGGCATTTCCTATAAGAGAAAGCCTGTTTCGTTTATTTTTGCAGGGCCTACGGGCGTTGGTAAGACCGAGCTTGTAAAGGTGCTTGCGGCAGACCTTTTCAGTACCCCCGAAACGCTTATTCGCTTTGATATGTCGGAGTTTATGGAAAAGCACACGGTGTCAAGGCTCATCGGATCGCCCCCCGGATACGTCGGCTACGATGAGGCAGGTCAGCTTACCGAAAAGATCAGGCGCAGACCTTATTCCGTGGTTTTGTTTGACGAAATAGAAAAAGCCCATCCCGACGTGCTTAACATCCTGCTCCAGATACTTGATGACGGCAGAATAACAGATGCGCAGGGACGTACCGTAAACTTTGAAAATACAGTCATCGTTATGACCACAAACGCAGGCTCAACAGGCTCTGCCGCCGCACTCGGCTTTACTGCATCCGCCAAGGAAGCGGAGAAGAACAAGACCGAAAAGGCTCTGCTTTCGTTTTTACGCCCTGAATTTGTGAACCGTGTTGACGAAGTCATAACCTTCAATGCGCTGTCTCGCGAAAACTTTACGGAGATCGCCGCAATTATGCTTTCTGACCTTGCGGGTGTTTTAAGAGATAAGGGCATAGCACTGACCTTCACGCGCCCCGCCGCCGAGCTTGTGGCTGAAAGCTCCTATTCAGTCAAGTACGGCGCGCGCAATATGCGCCGTTTCATCAGCCGCGAGATCGAGGATAAGATCGCGAACGAGATCATCTCGGGCTATGGTAAACAGATAACAAACGTAAAGGTGTCTGTTTTTGAGGGCGCAATAAAAGTAGAATGTAATTAAATTTTAAGGAATCAAAATGGAGTCTTGGCAGCGTTTTACCGCCGAGGAGGCGGCACGAAAACTGAATACAGATATTTCGCTGGGACGCACATCAGAGAAGAAGCGACCGCCGCGCAAGCGCAGAGAATCGGTCTTTCTTTTGCCGCGCGCGGATATTCGTGAATGCGTTATGTCAACTATGACGGATGCGGCGGTTATGATATTTTTTATCACCGCCGTTGTGTCTATGCTTGTCGGAGAATTGCGCGAGTCAGCGATGGCGCTCGCGGTGCTTTTGACGGCATGCATGATTGCGGGATATATGAAATTTTCATCTCGCATCAAGCTCTTTCGCCTTGCGGAGAAAATGCTCCCTACGGTGAATCTGCTGTCAGAGGGCAATGTTAGAACTGCTGATTCTCGCGATATTTCAGTCGGAGACGTGATCATTCTTTTACGTGGTGACGTAGTTCCCGCGGATTGCCGACTCATTCGCTCGTCTCACCTTAAAACAATTGAGTATTTTACCGATGTGGCAACGGCAAAACGCCGCGCGCGAGTGCTCGAAAAAAATGCCAACACCGTGTATGGCGACTCTGACGAGCGCGAGAGCTATGATAACATGATATACGCAGGCTCTACGATCGTCTCGGGTAAATGCAAGGCTTTAGTCGTTGCTATCGGAAAGGATACTCGCGCGGCCATGATCGATTCGGGGATACCGCTTACACCTGACGAGCCAATGCCGCCGTCGGTTGTTGCGTTCTCGAAGCGCGGTCGCGGCTTTGCCACGGCTATGCTCATAGCGGTATTGCCCATTACCATAATCGGTACGGTTTGCCAGCCGCAGGATGGGCTCGGTATAGTAAGTGTGTTTTTTCTTGCTGTCGCTCTGTCGCTTACATCATTCAGTGAAATTTCTGCCTCTGCCGCAGAAAGCATAGTTTTGGGCAGTCTGTCCGAAATCGAGGACGGGGCGCGTATTGCCATCGCCTCAAGATCTGATGCGCTCGCGCAGACGGATACTTTGCTTATACTATGCGAATCAGCAGTTCTCGATACGGAGCGGCATATTCGCCGTATTTTTTGGAACGGTGCGGACAAGAGAGGTTCTTTGACATCGGGGGCAATGAAGCCGCTTGCCGAGAAGCTTGATAAATTGATCGCCGCCGCAGAACTTATGAGGGCAAATGCGCCCATCGCGGATGCGGATGCTTTTTCCGCTTATGTAAAAAGCATGGGGATAAGCCGCAAATGGAATATAAGCGAGGGAAAAAGTTCTACTCCTCGTATTGATTTCCCATCCGCAGGCGCATTTTCCGCCGTTGTTATTGATGAAAAGACAGCCCCCGTCAGCAAAGAAATAATTTCCTGCGCGCAGAATGCGGCATTGATACGTAATTGCCGCAAATACCGTTCGTCAAAGGGCGATATCAAGCCGCTGGATCAGCCCACGGCGCTGAAGGCTGTGGCGGAGTTTAACAAGTATCGCAGTCTCGGTCTGTCTCCGTATACTATTGCATCAACAGTATCATCATCAGAGGGAATGGTGTTTGAGGGGATCATTGCCGTTGGTATCGCTGTTCCCGAACACAACAAAGCGTCTGTTGATGCACTCAGAAGCGTAGGAGTGCGCCCTATCTTCATTATGCCCGAAGAAAATGAGGAAAGCGTTTTTGCGGCTCAATCATGCGGTATAGCTGATCCTTCATTCGCAGACGGCGGTATCGCTATAGCGAGCCAATTTCCCGACGGCGCGAACATGGAACAGCTCGTCGCTTCCTGCTCGGTTTTTGTTGGATTTGGTAAAAAAGGTACTGCGGAAATATCCCGTGTCCTTGCCGAAAAGGGCGCAAAGTCTGCGGCAATAGTGCTTGATTCGTTTGATCTGCGCGATGTTGCTCCGAATACTTCTGCTATTTCAATCGATGGCGAGTCTCCCGATTCAGCGCGTCTTTCCGCATCTGCCGCCGTAAGATCGGCGGACCGCAATAATAAAAAAAGCGGGTTCGGAATGTTTTTTGCCATCGTAAGTGCGACGCGAAACGCCAAAGCAAGGCTAAAAGCCTGCGGAGAATATTTTACCACCTGCGCCGCGTTCAGAGCGGTGTTTGCCCTGTTGCCCGTCGTCTCCGGCTTGCCGACGGCTGTGCCGTCCGTTCCGTTGATTTTGTTGACGGGGCTGTTTGGCGATATTGCCGCTGTGTGCGTTCTTGCCGGTGCGGCGAATGCTCCGACGCCGAGATACAATGTGCCTCAAACTAATGAAAAGACGGATGTGATATCCCGTCTGCTTTCTGTATGCGGAGGTCTTTTTGTCGGCTCGGCAACAAGCGGTATAGGTATGATCCTTGCCGCAAACGGGGTATTATGGACGGAATCATACGCTTCGTATGCTTTGCCCACCGTTTGCTTTGTTCAGCTATCGGTTCTCGGCGTTTCTCTTTACAAATCACGTGCCAAAGTTTTCGGAACTCCGTTTGTAGTTTATGCCATTGTAAATTCACTCGTGTGTGTAATCCCATATACTATTGCATATTTCACCGCGCCGTCTGCAATGTTATCGCTCATTTCAATATTCTTCGGCTTGGCTTCGGCGCACAAGCTGGTTATGCTTTGCGCACCCGTAAGTGCGCTCTTCACCGCCGCAGTTCTGCTGTTTGCTCAAAAACTGATAAGCGGAGCTGTAAAGTCAGGTTTTATTAAGGATCAAGCCTAATATTTGTATTGCCGCCATATAATTCTTGTGGAGGTGATACGGTGAAGAGAATGAACACGGCGTGCCTTAGGGAAAAGGACGTAATAAATCTTTGCGGAGGTGTTGTGCTCGGCAACGTGTGCGACATTGAGTTTGACGCTTGTGACGGAAAAATATGCGCTTTGCTCGTAGGGAAGGAGCGCGGACTTTTTTGCTTTGGTAAAGATTCTATGTATGTGATTCCATGGTGCAGGATCGAATGCATCGGTGAAGATGCCGTGCTTGTAAGAGTGCCCGAGGGGGAGCTTTGCGCACTTTCCGATGAAAAAAAACGCTCGGGAGACAGTGACGGCTTTTTCAAAATGTAAATTTTTTGTTAACACGCAAAAAGTATCTTGCAATATTGTAAATATTGTGGTATAATCCCAATGTTTGCGTCGGACTTAATGGTGGACGGCGCAATAAAAAACACACACGGTGACCGCAGGGGTCACGGTGCCTGCCGCGCGGCAGGTCGGTCTCTTTTTCACCGTGGTGGAAAAACCAAAAAGGAGGACATTAAAATGTCAGTTATCACCATCAAGCAGCTGCTTGAAGCAGGCGTCCATTTCGGACACCACACAAGAAGATGGAACCCTAAAATGCAGGAGTACATCTACACCGAGAGAAACGGTATCTACATCATCGACCTTCAGAAGACCGTTAAGAAGTTTGAGGAGGCTTATATGTTCATTCGTGACGTAGCGGCTTCCGGTAAGAACGTTCTTTTTGTAGGCACCAAGAAGCAGGCTGCCGACGCCATCAAGGAAGAGGCAGAGAGATGCGGCATGTACTACGTTAACGTACGTTGGCCCGGCGGAATGATGACCAACTTCAAGACCATCAAGAAGTCCATCAGTCGTCTTAACAGCCTTGCTAAGATGAGCGAGGACGGAACGTTCGATATGCTCCCCAAGAAGGAAGCTGCCGCACGCCAGAAGGAAATGCTCGACCTCGAGAAGAACTACGGCGGTATCAGAACCATGACCGAACTTCCTGCTGCTGTTTTCATCGTTGACCCCAAGAAGGAAGCTAATGCCGTTAAGGAAGCTAAGAAGCTCGGTATCCCCGTTGTTGCTATCGTTGATACCAACTGCGATCCCGATGATGCTGATTACATCATTCCCGGTAACGATGACGCTATTCGCGCTATCAAGCTCATCTCCCACGTTCTCGCTGATGCTGTTATCGAGGGCAATCAGGGTGAGCAGACCGCTCCCGAGGCAGAGGAAGCAGTAGAGGCTGCTGAGGCTGACGCAGAGTAATTAAAATAAATTCACAGGAGAAATAAAATGGCTAATATTACCGCAAAAGACGTTGCCGAGCTTCGCGCAAAGACCGGTATCGGTATGATGGAGTGCAAGAAAGCACTTGTTGAGGCTGATGGCGATATGGATAAGGCTCTGAAGATCCTTCGCGAAAGAGGACTTGCAGTTGCCGCTAAGAAGGAAGGCAGAATCGCCGCTGACGGTGTTGTTGCTATCCTTAAGAATGGAACTACTACCGCTATGATCGAGGTTAACTCCGAGACTGACTTCGTTGCAAAGAACGAGACTTTCCGCGCATTCGTTAACACTCTTCTTGAGGTTATCGTTGCCAGCAAGCCCGCCAACATTGACGAGCTTCTTGCCGCTGATTGCGGCGGCGTTACCGTTGATGCAAAGCTCAAGGAAATGATCTTCACCATCGGTGAAAAGATCAGCATCCGCCGCTTTGTTATCAAAGAGGGTATCACCAGCACTTACGTACACGGAAATGGTGTAGCAGGCGTTATCGTTCGTTTTGAGACCGATGCTGATACCACTTCTGATGCTTTCGCGAAGCTCTCCAAGAACATCGCTCTCCAGATCGCAGCAGGAAGCCCTCCCACCTACGTAAGCCGCGAGGACGTTCCCGCAGCAGTTCTCGAGGAAGAGAAGAACATTCAAGTTGCAGCTCTTAAGAACGATCCTAAGAACGCAGGTAAGCCCGACAACATTCTCGAGAAGATAGTTCTCGGTAGAATGGGCAAGTTCTACGAGGCAGCATGTCTGCTTGATCAGTCCTACATTCTTGACGATGATCTTTCCGTTGGCAAGTACATCGATGTAGCATCCAAGGAACTCGGCGCATCCGTTAAGGTTGTTGACTTCGTTCTTTACGAGAAGGGTGAAGGCATCGAAAAGAGAGAGGACAATTTCGCAGAAGAGATTGCTAAACTCACCGGCAAATAATAAAAATACAGCCGCCAAAGCAAAAAAAATGCTTTGGCGGCGATTTTTTGTACAAAAATCGCCAAAAATTTAAAATTAGTGTTTACAAATCGCTTAAAATATTATAAAATATATAAAGTAATATAATACGAAAGGATCGGATCATGATAAAGAGTAAATATAAAAGAATTTTGCTGAAACTTTCCGGTGAGGCTATCTCCGGTGAAAACGGTATAATCGATTTTGATTTTCTTGATCGCATTGCCAAAACTCTCATTGAGGCAGTTGAGTCCGGCGTTGAGGTAGCAGTTATCTTTGGTGCGGGAAATATCTGGCGCGGAAGAAGCGGCGGTGATATGGACAGGGTGACGGCAGACCGAATGGGAATGCTCGCCACCGTTATAAACTCCCTCGCCGCAAAGGATGCGATAATCCGCGCGGGTGGAAAAGCACTTGTGTTGACTTCTACAATGATGGAGCCATACGCGGAGCATTACACCACAGACAGAGCGAATGAAGCGCTTTCTGACGGTAAAATAGTTATTTTTGCGGGCGGAACAGGCAGCCCCTATTTCTCGACTGATACGGCGGGCATCCTTCGCGCTATTGAGATAAAGGCAGACGTATTCTTGCTTGCCAAGAATATTGATGGTATTTATGACAGTGATCCGAGGCTCGGTGCGGCAAATTTCCTTGAAAGCGTTTCGTATAGCGAAATGATGAGAATGAATCTCAAGGGAATAGACCTTACCGCTTCTGCAATGGGTTCTGAATTCGGCCCCGAGGCATTTGCCTTTAAGCTTAGCGATACCAATGATATTCTGCGTGCTATCAGCGGTGAGAGCCGCGGCACGGCTATTACAAAGTAAAAATTAAATTAAAATACAACTTTTTGGAGGATACAGTTATGAAACTCGATGTCAAGCCTTACGAAGAAAAAATGCAAAAAACTCTCGCCGCTTACGAAGCAAACCTTGCCAATATCCGTGCAGGTCAGGCGAACCCCACGCTTATAAACAAGATCAATTTTGAGTATTACGGCGCACCGACTCCCGTAAACACTATGGCAGACGTTAAGGCTACAGATGCCAAGACCGTTACCATCACCCCCTTTGATCCATCTACCCTTAAGGCTATCGAAAAGGCGATACTCGCTTCGGATATCGGCATTACTCCCGCCAACGACGGCAGAGTTATCCGTCTTGTATTCCCCCAGCCCACTGAGGAACGCCGTAAGGAGATCGTAAAGCAGATACAAAGGAGCGGCGAGGATGCTAAAGTGGTCGTAAGAAACATTCGCCGTGATGCAAACGAGCAGTGCAAGAAACTGAAGAAGGATGGCGAGATGACCGAGGATGAGCAGAAGGCATCCGAGAAGTCTGTTCAAGATATGACAGATAAGTACATCAAGCTTGTGGACGAGGTCACCGACAAGAAGTCCAAGGCTATAATGAGTATCTGACCGTAGCTAATATTTTTTGATCGGGGCAGGTCACACACCTGCCCCGATACACAATATTTCCCAAGGGGAGCGCTTTGTTATGAACAGTAAGAGTAGTATAAAGACCGTTGATGAAAGGCTCTGCCACATTGCCTTCATTATGGACGGCAACGGAAGATGGGCTAAAAAACGCGGCATGCCAAGGAGCGTCGGACACAAATACGGCGCGAAAGCGTTTCGCAAGGTTGTCGATTACTGCGGCAAGATTGGAATAAAGCACGTTACCGTATATGCCTTTTCAACGGAGAATTGGGGCAGACCTCAAGGCGAGATAGATTCGATAATCGAACTTCTGGATAAATACATCGACGAATGCGCCGAAAATATGAATGAGTATGATGTGCGCTTACGCTTTGTGGGAGATATGACGCCTTTTGACGATACGATGAAAAGGAAAATAGCAAACGTTGAGGAAATGACAAAGGATAAAGGACTTCTGCTTGACGTTGCGCTAAATTACGGCGGCAGAGCTGAAATAGTTCACGCCTGTAACAAACTTATAAAAGATGGACATACACAGATAAGCGAGGAGGATATCAGCCGTTCGCTGTATACCGCAGGTGCGCCTGACCCCGACCTCATTGTCAGAACGGCAGGGGAGATGCGGCTTTCAAATTTTTTGATGTGGCAGTCCGCATATTCCGAGTTTTATTTCACGGACACACTTTGGCCCGATATGGGGCCTGACGAGGTAGACCTCGCGGTTGAGGAATTTTACAAAAGAAAGAGACGTTTCGGAAAGGTCTAAACGATGAAAACAAGGATAATAACGGGTGCAGTGTTGACTGCCATTCTTATTCCCACCCTGATTTTTTCGCATACACCGCTTTTTGTGATAATGATAGCACTCTTCGCCTTTGCGGGTGAGTACGAGATGCTCCATTGTCTCGGACTTGAGAAAAATATAGCTGTATCCATTCCCGCATATATTCTTGCACTGGCGTTACCGTTAGGCGCAAGATATATTACAGATGGTCAGTTTATGCAATATGCATTCGTTGCGATAGGCGTTTGCTTTTTGTGGATGATGGCGGCTTACACCTTCTCAAAAGGTAAGGTGACTCTTGAACAAGCGGGTGGCGCCGGAACGGCTTGCGTTTACGTTGCCGTGGCATTTGCCGCTATTGTGCTTTTGAGAGATATAGAAAGCACGGGAAAATACGTTTATATGTTTATTTTCATCGGCGCGTGGATAACCGATATATTCGCTTATTTTACGGGAATGCTTTTCGGAAAGCATAAGCTCATTCCCGAGATAAGTCCTAAAAAGACGGTTGAGGGTGCAATAGGCGGTACGCTGTTTTGCGCAGTTGCGTTTGTTGTCTATGGTGTGATACTTGACCTCATCGGCGCAGATGTAAGCGTTAATTATATCCCGCTTATCATCGGCGGACTTCTTGCTGCGGTAGTTTCGCAGATCGGAGATCTTATGTTCTCCGCGATCAAACGTAGCCGCGGTATCAAGGACTATGGAAAGATATTCCCCGGCCACGGCGGAGTTCTTGATAGATTTGATTCCGCGCTTGCTGTTGCGGTAATACTCCTTACCATTGAATCTTTTGTAGACCTGCTGTGATGAATATGGAAAACAAAAAATCAGTTATTATACTTGGTTCTACCGGTTCTGTAGGGCTTCAGGCAATAGATGTTGCGCGCGCGCAAGGCTATGATGTGAAGGCCGTGTGTGCCAATACCAACGTTGCGCTCGTTGAGTCACAGGCAAGAGAATTTGGTGTTACGGCCGCCGCCATGTCTGATGCAAGGGCGGCAGAGGAGCTGAAAATCAGGCTTGCAGACACCAAAATAAAAGTTTACTCCGGTATTGGCGGCATTTGTCAGATGATATCAGAAACCAAGGCTGACGTTGCTGTGAACTCGATTCTCGGTATGTCGGGACTTGAACCCACACTCGCCGTCATTGAAGCGGGAATGAGCCTTGCTCTTGCAAACAAGGAGTCGCTCGTTATAGCAGGCGAGATAGTTATGCGCCGCGCGGCGGCAAAAGGGCTTACCATTTCGCCCGTTGATAGTGAGCATTGCGCAATAGCACAATGCCTCAGAAGCGGAAATAAAAACGAAATCAAAAGACTCATTCTTACCGCATCCGGTGGGCCGTTCTTTGGCAAAAAGCGCGAGGAGCTTGCTGCCATAACGGTGGCGCAGGCGCTCGCTCACCCGACGTGGAAGATGGGCGCAAAGATAACTATCGACAGCGCCACTCTTATGAATAAAGGTTTTGAACTTATCGAAGCGGCGCATCTTTTTGACGTTCCCGCAGATAAGATAGATGTAATAGTTCATCGTGAGAGTGTCATACATTCTATGGTGGAGTATTGCGATAATTCCGTAATAGCACAGCTCTCCGTGCCTGATATGCGCCTGTGCGTACAGTACGGCGTGGAAGCACCAATAAGACGGCAAGCCGTGATAGACAGACTTGACCTTACAAAGTTTGGCAGTCTCACTTTTGCAACTCCTGACGAGGACACGTTCATTCCTTTGAAGCTTGCAAAAGCGGCTTTTGCCGCAGGAGGCGCTTCGCCTGCCGTTCTTCACGCCGCTAATGACGTTGCGGTAGAACGCTTTATTGATGGTAAGCTTTCTTTTCTCGGTATATTTGATACACTTTGCCGAGTGTGTGATGATATGCCGAACGCACGCAATTGTACATCTTTTGAGGATATAATGGAGTGTGACGGCGAGGCACGGCGCAGGGCTGCTGCTTTTATAGACGCAAAATAAACACCGAAAGGTATTTTATTGATGACGATCGTTTATTTGATTTTAACTCTTTTCCTCTTTGGCGTGCTTGTTACACTGCACGAGGGAGGACATTTTCTCATAGCAAGGCTCAACGGTATCACCGTAAATGAGTTTGCGATAGGTATGGGGCCAAAGATATTCTCGCGTGTTTCAAAGAAAAGCGGTATCCGCTATTCCATTCGCGCGTTGCCAATCGGCGGATACGTCAGTATGGAAGGAGAGGATAGTGAGTCTGATGACCCCAATTCCTTTCTCAAGAAAAACGTTTGGCGCAGGATATCCACCGTTTTTGCAGGCCCTGCGGTAAACCTTGTTGTTGGTTTTCTTTGCATGACCATTCTTGTTTCTATGGGGGCAAAGCTTGCATCCACAGAGATACACAGCTTTGCCAAGGAGGGCGCTGTCAGTAACGCTCTACTCATGGAGGGAGACGAAGTTATCAAGGTCGGCTCAACAAGAGTCCACACGGGAAATGAGCTTACCTACGAGATAATGAACCAAGGATATAAGCCCATTGATATAACTGTTATCAGAGATGGCAAGACTGTTGTTCTTGATGATGTGTCATTTTCCACGTTTGAGGATTCGGGAGCAAAATTCGGTCAGTACGATTTTTATGTTGTAGCGGCTGAAAAGAGCTTTGGAAACATTATCTACCATTCCTTCTGGCGTTCCGTTTCCACTGTGAAAATGGTGTGGGATTCGCTCAAAGGGATCTTCACGGGACGCTTTGGCTTGCAGAGCGTATCGGGGCCGATAGGCGTTGCCGAGGTGGTCGGAGAAGCAACAAGAAGCGATTTTCCGATACAGAATCTTATATATCTTTTGGCTCTGCTTTCGATAAATCTCGGAGTAATGAATTTTCTGCCCATACCGGGACTTGACGGCGGTAGGCTCTTCTTCCTCATTATTGAAGCCGTAACGGGCAAGCACCTTAACCGAGAGCTTGAGGGATATATCAACGCCGTTTTCGTAATGTTATTGCTTGGCTTGATAATCCTTGTCGGAGTAAAGGATATAATAAATCTATTTTAGTTTTCAAAGGAGAGAAAAAATGATTCGCAGAAGTACAAGGGGCGTTATGGTAGGTAACGTGAAAATAGGCGGCGGAGCAAAAATTTCCGTGCAGTCTATGACAAATACGGATACCCATGATGCCAAGGCTACCGTAGGGCAGATACTCGCTCTTAAAAATGCGGGATGCGATATCGTTCGTATAGCAGTTCCTGACGTAGAGGCGGCTGAAACGGTAAGGTATATAAAAAACTATGTGCCTGAAATGCCACTTGTTGCGGATATTCATTTTGATTATAGAATAGCACTAAAATGTGCCGAGTACGGCGTTGACAAGATACGCATAAATCCGGGAAATATCGGAGACGAGGAGAGGGTGCGCGCCGTGTGCGCGGCATGCCGTGAGAAAAATATCCCCATAAGGATAGGTGTTAACGGCGGCTCACTTGAAAAGCATTTGCTTGAGAAATATGGCGCACCAACCCCGGAAGCACTTTTTGAAAGTGCGGAGGGACATATACGCCTGCTCAATAAATTCGATTTTAACGATATAGTCATTTCGGTAAAATCATCCGACGTTTCATCAGCCATAGCCGCGTGCAGATACGTGGCTGAACGGTGCGATTATCCGCTGCACATCGGCGTGACCGAGGCGGGAAGCGCAAGGATGGGTATTATCAAAAATGCCGCCGCGCTGGGAGCGCTCATTGGCTACGGCATTGGTGACACGGTGCGGATATCGCTCACCGAAGATCCAACCGAGGAAGTGAGAGCCGCCAAGGATATTCTTCGCGCTCTCGGATGCGATGGATATGAGGGTATGGACATCGTTTCCTGTCCCACCTGCGGCAGAACTAAGATAGACCTTGTGCCGCTTGTGGCGGCGTTTGAGGATGCCGCGAGAGCAGAGGAGCTTACACACCTGCCGATAAAGGTCGCGCTTATGGGATGCGTTGTAAACGGCCCCGGTGAGGCAAGAGAGGCAGACGTCGGCATAGCCGGCGGCAAGGGCGAGGCTTTACTTTTTGCGCATGGCGAGACGATTAAAAAAATCAATGAGGATGAGATAATTCCAACGCTTATTTCCTATATAAAGGAGAATTTTATTAAGTAAGCGTTTGGCTTTTAGAATATAATGAAAACCTTACGAGAGCTTTTTACTAAATATTCCCCCGAGGGCAGATGCGGTGATTTTCTTGATTCGGTTCGCGAATACACCGTGCGCCGCTCAAATGAGCGGCGTGAGTTCTTTGAGATAGATATCTCAATGGACACGATCGTGCCTAAATCGGTCATTTACGAGACCGAGGAGGGGATACGAGATGCATACGAGGGACAGTACCTCGTGCGCTTTATGCCAAAATATCCGCAGACGCTTTTTAGCTACGATTATATAAAAGAGCTTATTGCCGAAACGGAAAGAGTCGGCGGTCTCGCGCGTGGATTTTTCACGGGTTGTGAGTATTCGCTGTCGGGCGATGCTATCAGTATAACCATTCGCTTTGGACAGGGCGGAGTTGATTTTCTCATGCTGGGAAAAACGGAGTCTCTTATGTCCAAAATAATAAAGAGCGAGTTTGGGCTTTCCGTCAAGGTAGAAATAAAGGAGAGCGACGACGCACTTTCTTATTTTGAGAGCGAAGCCGCCAAAAGCTTCAAGGCGGAGCTTGATAAAAAATGCAAGCAAGCGCTTGAAAGCTATGACACAAGAGAAACTCAACGCGCTGATGACGAAAGCGAGAATAGCGCGGCGGACGACAAACCCGACCTTGAAAGACTGTGGTCGCCTTACGACGAAAACGCAATTGCGATAATTGAGGACGGAGTTTGTGCGATAGGCTCGACGAGCTTTGATATATCCGCCCCCGAATATTTCTACGGAGAGGAATTTAAGATAACCCCCGACTCGATTTCCACGATACGCATGGGCAAACGCAATGCCGTTATACTCGGCACGGTTTGCAATTGCAAGAGCGAGGATAGATTCAAAGGCAAATTCCTTGTAACGTTTGGTTTGTTTGACTCAAACGCCACGATGCTCGTGCGATTCCCATTCTGCTCCGAGGAGGAAGCGGGAGAGATAGCGGGGCAGTTCCCGAACGGTAAATGCCTTGCGGCATACGGCGACGTTAAAAAGGACGTAAAATCGGGAGATATGTATCTTGAGCCCAAGTCATTTGCGGTAATCAAAAAATTCGCACGCAAGGACAAAGCACCGGAAAAACGAGTGGAGCTTCACCTGCACACTAATATGTCTGCCATGGATGCCCTTATAGCTCCCGATGTGGCAATAAAGACTGCAATGAAATGGGGGCATCGCGCGGTAGCCATTACAGACCATGGAAATGTTCAGGGCTTTCCCGATGCAATGCTCACGCTTGAAAAAATATACGGCAGAGATTGCGAGATACCCGAGGATGAACGTTTCAAGGTCATCTACGGAATGGAGGCATATTTCGTAAATGACACCGCGAGCCCCCTTTACGGTAAGTACGATGGCGATTTTGACAGGGAAGCTGTTATTTTTGACCTTGAAACAACGGGACTTTCCGCAAAGACTTGTAAAATCATCGAAATCGGCGCTGTCAAGGTCAAGGACGGCAAGGTTATAGATCGTTTTTCGACCTTCGTCGACCCCGAAACGCCGATCTCCGAGGAGATCACCAACCTTACGTCGATTACAAACGAGGACGTGGCGGGCGCTCCGAAAATCGAGGAGATCCTACCGAAATTCCTTGATTTTATTGATGGCTGTCTGCTCGTTGCGCACAACGCGGACTTTGATACGAGCTTTATCCGTGCTGAATGCGCAAGGCTTGGATATGAATTTAAAAATCCGTATCTTGATACGGTAGGACTTTCGCGCTTTTTGAATACCGACCTTAAAAGCCACAAACTTGATGTTGTGGCAAAGTATTTCGGACTTGCCGACTTCCATCACCACCGTGCCGTTGATGATGCGGCGATCCTTGCGGAAATATATTTCTGCATGGTCGAAAAGATGCGCAAGTTTGAGCTTAACACCTTCACAGATATGGCGCGCGAGGTTCAAGCCAACGCCGATCCGCTTAAACTAAAACCATATCATCTGATAATACTCGTTAAGAATAAGACGGGACTAAAAAACCTTTACCGCCTTATTTCCATGAGTTATCTTAACTATTATCACCGAAATCCCCGTATTCCAAAAACACAGCTCGATAAGTACCGAGAGGGACTTATTATCGGCTCTGCTTGCTCCGCGGGCGAGCTTTATTCCGCGATACTTGACAGCAAATCGGACACAGAGCTTGAGGATATCGCGTCGTATTACGACTACCTTGAAGTACAGCCGATTGCAAATGACGGATACCTTGTAGCAGAGGGAACTGTTGAGAGCGACGAGGCTTTGCGCGATATCAACCGAAAGATATGCGCCCTTGGCGAAAAGCTCGGCAAGCCCGTTGTCGCAACCTCGGATGCGCATTTTGTTGATCCCGAAGATGAAATATACCGCAGGATACTTCTTGCGGGAATGAAATTCAAGGATGCGGACAAGCCGACTCCGATATTCTGGCGAACTACTGACCAAATGCTTGAGGAGTTCTCATATCTCGGAGCTGATAAGGCGTATGAGATAGTTGTTAAAAACTCAAACGATATAGCCGACAGCGTTGAGCGCATACGCCCCATACCACCGGGTACGTTCACCCCGCATATTGAAGGCTCTGACGAGGAGCTTCGTGAAAAATGCTGGGCAAGGGCGCGCGCAATGTATGGCGATGATCTTCCCGAACTTGTAAAAAACCGCCTTGAGACCGAGCTTGAATCTATTATCAAGCATGGCTTTGCGGTGCTTTACATAATTGCGGAGCGACTTGTAAAATACAGCGAAAGTCAGGGATATCTCGTTGGCTCGCGAGGCTCGGTAGGCTCGTCCTTCGTTGCTACGATGGCGGGTATATCCGAGGTAAATCCGCTTCCTCCGCATTATTACTGCAAAAAATGTCAATATAATGATTTTTCAAACCCCAATTGCGTAGGCTCGGGATTTGATCTGCCTACGGCTTATTGCCCTGTTTGCGGTGAAAAGCTCGAACAGGACGGACAGGACATTCCCTTTGAGACTTTCTTGGGATTTAAGGGCGACAAGTCCCCTGATATTGACCTTAACTTTTCTGGCGACGTTCAGGGTAAGGTGCATAAATTTACCGAGGAACTTTTCGGTGCAGAGAACGTTTTCCGCGCGGGGACGCTTGGAACACTTGCGGACAAGACCGCCTTCGGCTTCGTAATGAAGTACTATGAGGGCAAGGGACGCTCCCTTTGCCGCGCGGAGATAGACCGCATCATCAACTGCTGTATGGGCGTTAAACGCACCACGGGACAGCATCCCGGCGGTATCATAGTTGTGCCGAGGGAGTATGAGGTATATGATTTTACCCCCGTTCAACACCCCGCAGACGATCCCAAGTCCGATATCGTAACGACTCACTTTGCTTTCTCGTATCTCCACGACACCATACTCAAGCTTGATGAGCTTGGACACGATATTCCGACAAAGTATAAGATGCTTGAAAAGTACAGCGGCATCTCGGTAATGGACGTAGCGATGAATGATCCAAGCGTTTACGCTATATTCGAGTCAACGGATTCACTTGGAATTCCGCAGATGGACAGGGAGGATCGCAAGACCAAAATGCTTGGTCTGTCTGTCGGAACTCTCGGACTTCCTGAAATGGGCACGAACTTTATTCAAGGCGTGCTTGTTGATGCAAAGCCCAAAAACTTTGCCGACCTTATGCAGATATCGGGGCTTACGCACGGTACGGACGTGTGGCTTGGTAACGCGCAGGATCTTATCAAGGACGGTGTTTGTACTATTTCCGAGGTTGTCGGAACGCGTGACGGTATCATGCTTGACCTTATTCGCTACGGTGTTGATAAGCTATTGTCGTTTAAGATAATGGAATTTGTCCGTAAGAATAAAAAAGGAATCAGAATTCCCGATGAAATGCAGGATGCAATGCATGCCGTCGGTGTTCCGCAATGGTACATAGATTCTTTGCAGAAGATAAAGTATATGTTCCCGAAGGCGCACGCCGCCGCATACGTTATGTCGGCGATCCGCCTTGCGTGGTACAAGGTGCATGAGCCGGTTGCCTTTTATTGCGCTATTCTTACCGTTGCGCCCGATGGCTTTGACGGTCAGATAGTATCAAGGGGGCGTGAATATATGCTTGCAGAAATGCAAAGGATAGAGGGACTTGGAAAGGATGCCACGCAAAAGGATAAGGCGACCTTCTCCGCGCTTCAGCTTGCTAACGAGGCGATAATGCGCGGTATCAGATTCTTGCCCGTCAGCCTTAAATATTCCGATGCAAAGGAGTTTTTGCCCGAAGGCGGCGGTATTAGAATGCCGCTCAGCTCGCTGCCCGGACTTGGCGTTAACGCCGCTATCAGCATAGCGCAGGCGAGGGATGAGGAGCCTTTCTTCTCCGTAGAAGACGTAAGGGAGCGTGCAAAGGTCAATAAATCGGTAATGGAGATCCTTCGCGCCAACGGTGCGTTTGACGGACTCTCCGAGACTGACCAAATATCAATGTTTGATTTGTTTTAAGGATTATAATGGAAATTAACGAAAAAGAAATGCTTCACGATATTCATATCGACATTTCAATGTACAACGCCGCGGGAGATCTTGTTCCGAGCGCATATCAGCGAATGGTGATAAATATGATCGAGGAGCATCTTGACAGCATTGAGATGGGGGAAAAGGCTTTTATGGAAAAGCACGGACTCTCATGGATACTGCTTTATATGGCGCTTGAGATAAAGCGCCGTATAAGTCCGAATATGAAGCTCACAGCCCGCACGTGGCATTCTCAAACGACTCCGCCGTATTTCAGACGCGATTTTGAAATACTTGATGAGAACGGAGAGCAGCTCTGTGTTGGCGCAACGCTGTCCGCACTCTTTTTTACCGAGGACAGAAAGCTTTGCATGGATAGGTCAAAGATAGCCCTTGCCGACATCGGAAGCGGCGAGTGTCTGCTTGAGATAAACCGCAGATTTATTTGCAAGGAGAGCTTTGAACTTGTCGAAGAGCGCAGAGTGCGCCCGAGTATGATAGACGGCGTGGGACACGTAAATAACACTCACTACGGTGAGTATGTTTACGATGCGATGACGAATGATGAACGCGGAAGGCTTGGTGACCTTGCGAGACTTGAGGTGTGGTTTATATCGGAGCTTACCGAGGGGGCGCGCTTCAAAATGGAACGCGCGCTCACGCCTGATTCGCTGATATACAAAGGATCGGTTGTGCCTGACGGTAAGATGTCCTTTGCTATGAAGCTTGTTTTTGTGGGGGATTGACAATATGTATGAAAAAATAAAAGGTATTATTTCAAATATGACGCTTCGCGAAAAGGTTGGTCAGATGTTTATCGTCAGATATCCAACTGACGGAAGATACAACAGAAGCGAGGCTGTTGAAAAATACCACCTTGGCGGTTTTACCTGGTACGCGGAGAATTTTGAGAATGAAACTCCGGAAAGTATCCGCACTGACGTCAAAGCACAGCAGGCAAAATCAAAAATACCGCTTTTTATGGCTGTCGATGAGGAAGGCGGAAGAGTTTGCAGAATATCGCGCTATCCGCAGTTTCGCCACGAGGCTTTCAAGTCGCCGTCCGCGCTTTACGCCGAGGGCGGTATTGACAGATGTGTTGCGGATACCAAGGAAAAGGCGGAGTTTTTACTTGACCTTGGTTTCAATTTAAACTTTGCCCCCGTGTGCGATATGACTTACAGTCCCGAAAACTATATTCATCACAGAACGCTCGGGCAGGATGTGGAAACGACCTGCAAATACGTTGCGGCGGTTGTAAAGCAGATGAACGAAAGCCATCTTGGCTGCTCTATAAAGCATTTTCCGGGGTACGGTGACAACGTTGATACGCATCAGTTTGTTGCCCATGATGACAGAAGTCTTGAGGATTTTATGAAGGCGGATATTTTTCCCTTCCGCGCAGGAATTGAAGCAGGGGCGGGAATAATCATGGTCGCGCACAATATTGTCAAGGGAATCGATCCCACCACGCCCGAGTCCCTCTCTCCTGCGGCTCATAAGCTCATCAGAGAGGAGCTGGGATTCAGAGGAGTTATCATGACCGATTCGCTTGACATGGGCGGAATCACTCGCTTCGTGGGCGATGAGTCTGCCGCAGTTATGGCGGTTACGTCGGGTAACGATATGCTTTGTTGTACATCTTACCCCGAGCAGATCGAGGCAATAATAAAGGCTGTACACAACGGTGAAATAACCGAGGAAAGGATAGATGAATCAGTTTATCGCATCCTTAAATTAAAAGCTACACTTGGTATAATAAACCTTTAATGAGGAGTTTATGGATATGAAAGTAAGCGAAATTTTTGCGAGAAATAAGAAAACACTATCAATAGAAGTGTTTCCGCCTAAAACGAGTGATTCGTTTGAAAAGGTAAGGGTCGCCACCGAAAACCTTGCCGCCATCGCTCCCGCTTATATGAGCGTTACATATGGTGCGGGCGGAACGGGCTCAAAATTTACTCTGCCAATTGCTGAAAATATTGAAAAGAAGTACAGCGTTCCCGTTGTACACCACCTTACTTGTGTTGGATCGAGCGTTGAGAATATAAAGGAACGTCTTGACCTTATGAGAGCTGCGGGGATTGAGAACGTGCTTGCTCTTCGAGGAGATATGCCCGAGGGCGAAGAGCCTGAAAATTGGCATTTTAAGCACGCAAGCGACCTTGTTTCTTATATAAAGGAATATGGCGATTTTTGTATTGGCGGCGCTTGCTATCCTGAGGGACACCCCGAAGCTGAATCGATGGAGAAAGACCTTGATTTTCTCAAAATGAAGGTCGATATGGGGTGCGATTTCCTCACGACACAGCTTTTCCTCGATAATTCCGTTTTTTACCGCTTTTATGAAAAAGCACTTGCCAAGGGGATCAACGTCCCCATTACAGCAGGAATCATGCCCATAACGAGCATTAAGCAGTTCGGCAGGATCGAGAGTCTTTCAGGCTCGGTCATCCCCGACACTATGAAGTGTTGCGCTGAAAAGTACGCAGACGATCCCATCGCAATGCGTCGATTCGGCTTGGATTTTGCAACGCTTCAGATAGCTGACCTTTATAACCACGGATTTAAATTCATACATCTGTATTCAATGAACAGCCCCGAGGCCGCAATAGAAATAGGCACGTCACTTTCAAATTATTTCGGCGCAGAGCTGTTTTCGGGTAAATTATAATGAAATCAAATTTTAAAGAATTATTAGGCACGCGCATACTGATATTTGATGGTGCATACGGCACAATGCTTCAGTCCCGCGGACTTACTGCGGGCGAAAAGCCCGAGGTGTGGTGTGTTGACCGCGCCGATGATATTATCGCTCTTCATAAAGAGTATATCGCCGCAGGAGCTGATATAATAAAAACCAATAGCTTTGGCGCAAACGCGCTTCGTTTTCCCGATGGCGGCAAATATAGCGTTGAACAGCTCGTCGGCGCGGCTGTCGCGTGCGCTCGCAAGGCGGCAGATGCGGCGAGTAAGCCTGTGTTTGTAGCGCTTGACATAGGACCTCTCGGAAAGCTCGTCGGAGACGGAGAGGACAGGATAGATTTTGAGGATGCCGTTTCTGCGTTCGCGCGAACCGTAAATGCAGGCAAGGCGGGGGCGGATCTCGTTCTTCTTGAAACCTTCGGGGATATTGCCGAAGCCCGCGCCGCGCTTCTTGCCGTAAAGGAAAACTGTGATCTTCCCGTTGTTATAACAAACGTTTACGGTGCGGACGGCAGACTTTTCACGGGTTCTGACGCAAGTGTGGTTTCAACGGTTTTATCGGGGCTTGGTGCTGATGCGATAGGCATGAACTGCTCTCTCGGCCCTCGTGAAATGTTAAAAATCCTTCCCACTATTGCCTCGGAAACGTTATTGCCTATCGCGGTAAACCCCAATGCGGGGCTTCCTCGCACGGATGACGAGGGAAAGACCGTATATGACGTTTCGGCTGATGAATTTGCCAATGTAATGCTTGATATGGCAAAGGCGGGAGCGTCGCTCCTTGGCGGATGTTGCGGAACTACGCCCGAATATATTGCTTGCCTTGCTAAAAAGGTGGCTGGGATTTCTGTTGCACAGCGCAATATCGTAAAGCGTTCGATAGTTACCTCTGCCTCTCGTATTTGTGAGCTTGGCGGAGATAGACTTACAATAATCGGTGAAAGAATAAACCCCACTGGTAAGCCAAAATTCAAGGATGCGCTCCGCCGAGGTGACGTTGATTACGCCGTGAATGAGGCGCATACGCAGGCGGCGGCTGGTGCGGATATACTTGATGTAAACGTTGGTTTACCGGAGATAGACGAGTGCGCCATGCTCACCGAAACCGTTGAGCGCATTCAGTCGGTATGCGACCTTCCCTTGCAGATCGATACCGCGCTTCCTGCGGCAATGGAGGCGGCTCTTCGCAGATATCACGGAAAGGCGCTTATAAATTCCGTTAACGGAAGCGAAGCGTCTATGTCTGCAATACTCCCCCTTGCCGCCAAATACGGAGGAATGATAGTCGCTCTTACGCTTGATGAAAGCGGTATACCCGACAGCGCAAGCGGAAGATTTGAGATAGCAAAACGCATTGTCGAAAAAGCGGCAGAATACGGAATTCCCAAGGAGGATATACTCATAGATCCTCTGACACTTACGCTCGGAGCAGATCCTCTTGCCGCCCAAAAAACACTTGGTGCGGTTAAAATGATAAAAGAAGAGCTCGGTGTTGCTACTTCGCTTGGTGTGTCAAATATCTCATTCGGTCTGCCCGATAGAGACAAGGTAAACACCGATTTTCTCACCGCCGCTATAGCCGCAGGGCTTTCAGCAGCTATACTTAACCCCAATTCCGCTTCTATGATGAGCGTTGCGAGAGGGGAGAGTGTCAACGACGGCGGCGCGCTTGACAGACTTGGAGAGCACCTGAATGCCGCTACGGTCGTTAAGGCGCGAGGCGATGACCTAACCGGTGCAATATACGGAGGTATGAAGAGCCGTGCTGTCGCGCTTGCGATAGAGGAATGTAATAATATCTCCCCCAAAGCCGTAATAGATACAAAAATAGTTCCCGCACTTGAAGAGGCGGGACGGGAGTTTGAAGCGGGAAGAATATTCCTGCCGGGGCTTCTCTCCTGCGCCGATGCAGCAGTTGCCGCTCTCGGAATAGTTTCGGAGCGTATTCTTGCACAGGGCGGAGAGAATGTAAATGCGGGAAAAGTCATTATGGCTACCGTAGAGGGCGATGTCCACGATATAGGCAAAAATATCGTTTGCGTAATGCTTCGCAGTTATGGTTTTGAGGTTATCGATCTTGGACGAGACGTACCTGCCGACACAATTGTTGCCGCCGCAAGAGAAACGGGGGCGGGTGTTGTTGGACTTTCTGCATTGATGACAACCACCGTTCCCGCTATGGAGAGGAGCATTAAAGCTCTACGCGAGGCTTTGCCCGATGTCAAAGTAGTTGTGGGCGGTGCAGTGTTGACGGAGGAGTATGCGGCGCGTATAGGAGCAGACAAATACGCTCCCGATGCTATGGCAATCGTCAAATTTGCCACAGAATTCTACCATAAAAATCACATTGACATTTAAAGAAAACGAATGTATAATTAGTCTTGACTAACTCTATTGAAGAAGGTATGGTTATGAGAGAAGAAGTATACGATATAGGAGGTATGCATTGCGCGGCTTGCTCCGCGGCCGTGGAGCGCGTAACACGCAAGCTACCCGGAGTTGAGCGTAGCGAGGTGAATCTCACGCTTGCGCGGCTCACCATAGTTTATGACGAGTCGCAAACAACTCAAGAAATGATAATAAACAAGGTCGAAAAGGCTGGCTTTTCAGCCAAGCTTCACCTTGAAGAAAAAAAGGAACAAAGCAAAGCGGTCGAAAATGACGATGGCGAAAAGAAACTCAAGCAAAAAAGACGCGGTCTTATAATATCTGCTGTCTTTGCGGCTTTGCTTATGTGCGTTTCAATGGGGCACATGATGTTTTCGGATTTTCCGATTCCAAACATCTTTGCTCCGGAAACGCATCCGCAAAATTTTGCGCTTTTACAGCTCATTCTTGCCATTCCCGTACTCGTTATAGGAAAGGATTATTTTATTGGCGGTATTGGTTCGCTCCTGCACGGAAGTCCTAATATGAATACGCTCGTAGCGATCAGCTCTGCGGCATCGTTTTCATATAGCCTTGTCATAACCTTCCTTATTGCGGACTATCCCCACCTTGTGCATCAACTGTATTTTGAGGCGGCGGCAACCGTTGTCACGCTGGTTTCAGTCGGAAAATACCTTGAGGCGAGAAGCGGCGAAAAAACAAGATCCGCCATCACAAAGCTGATGAGTCTTTCCCCGGACACCGCAAACGTAGTAGTGGGTGACACCGAAAAAACTCTACCCATAAGCGACGTGCGTGTCGGAGATGTTCTTATCGTTAGGGCGGGGGAGCATATTCCGCTTGACGGTGAGATAATAAGCGGTGCAGGAAGCATCAATGAAGCTATGATCACGGGCGAGAGTCTTCCCGTTGAAAAAACGGTGGGCGAGCGAGTAATAGGCGGAAGCGTGCTTTCGGACGGTGTGATATACGTTTGCGTAACTCACACGGGAAGCGATACAACGCTTGCGAAGATCGTTAAATTTGTTGAGGATGCGCAGGGCAAAAAAGCGCCTATCTCAAAGACCGCTGACCGCGTTGCAGGTGTGTTTGTTCCCGTGGTCATTGCCATTTCGACGCTCGCGGGACTTGCATGGCTTCTTATCAATGGTAATATTTCGTTTGCCGTAAAAATATTTACATCCGTCCTTGTTATCGCTTGCCCGTGCGCAATGGGGCTTGCAACTCCTACCGCTATAATGGTCGCAACGGGACTCGGCGCACAGTACGGCGTGCTTATCAGAAGCGGTGAGGCGCTTGAGATAACCCACCGCACAACGGTTGCCGTGTTTGATAAAACGGGAACGATAACAGAGGGAAAACCGTCCCTTACCGACCTTGTTCCATTCGGGGACGTAAGTAAAAGCGAGCTTGCGGCTATGCTTTACAGCCTCGAACGGCTTTCTGACCACCCGATAGCACGTGCTGTTGTCGAATGGGGAGACGCAAGCGGCATTCACGCTGATATATCATTGCACAATATGCGTGTTCTTACAGGGCTTGGCGTTTGTGCCGTAACAGAAGACGGAAAACGCTTGCTGGCGGGTAACCCGAAGCTTATGGAGAGCGAAAATATAGATATATCAGCCGTAAGTGAAATGATTTTCTCGCTTTGCGAAATGGGCAAAACAGTGATTTGCATCTCTCTCGACGGTGTTATTATTGGAATATCCGCAGTTTCGGATACGATAAAGCCTAACGCACCGCAGACCGTCGCACGCCTGCGCAGTATGGGAGTAAAAACGGTTCTTTTGACGGGTGACAATTCTGCCTCGGCTAATGCAATAGCAAAAACGGCAGGCATTGACGAGGTCATATCAGACGTGCTTCCAACCGAAAAAGCAGATGTCGTATCGCGTTATAAGCGTGACGGCGAGACCGTTATGATGATAGGCGACGGTATTAACGATGCCCCCGCACTCACCGAGGCGGATATAGGCGTTGCTATCGGAAACGGTAGCGATATAGCGATCGATTCTGCCGACATCGTGCTTATGCGTAGTGATACGGAGGACGTTTGCCGTGCTATTATGCTTGGCAAAAAAACTATACGAAACATCAGACAAAATCTATTTTGGGCATTTATATACAATATTCTTGCCATCCCTGTTGCCGCAGGTATGCTTTATCCCCTCGGCATTACACTTACTCCAATGCTTGGCGGACTTGCTATGAGCCTTAGCTCGCTTTTTGTAGTAGGAAACGCCCTGAGGCTTGGAAGAATAAAACTATAATTCAAGGAGACTAAAAATGAAAACACTTAAAGTACCCGATATGCATTGTATCAATTGCGTAAACCGCATAAAAAAAGCACTTGATGCCGAAAACATTACAGCAGATATCGACCTTGGCGCGAAAACTGTGGCAGTGAACGAGGCAGATGTAGCAAAGACCGTAGAGCTTCTCGACGATCTCGGCTTTGACGCAGAGTGATCATAAACTTCCTCGCTCGAGGAAAATATTTTGGAGTATAAAATGCAGGATAAAAAATATCCGATTTTGGAGACTGTGAACTCTCCGAGTGATGTCAAGGCGCTTACCACAGCTCAAGCGGAACAGCTTGCGAGCGAGATAAGGGAATTTCTCATAGACAAGGTTTGCGTAACGGGCGGGCATCTCGCCTCAAATCTCGGAGTCGTTGAATTGACTCTTGCACTTCACCGTGTTTTTGATAGTCCAAGCGACAAGATCGTGTGGGATGTGGGGCATCAAAGCTATGTGCATAAGATTCTTACAGGTCGCCGTGAACAGTTTGATACGTTACGCACGTCGGGCGGTCTTTCGGGATTCACCAAAAGAAGCGAAAGCGTGCATGACCCGTTTGGAGCGGGGCATAGCTCTACTTCGATTTCAGCCGCCCTCGGCATTGCGGAAGCGCAGAGAATAAAAAATGGTGAAAACTACGCCATCGCCGTCGTCGGGGACGGAGCATTTACGGGCGGTATGATACATGAGGCGCTCAACAATTGCGACGAACATAGCGGACTTCGGCTTATCGTAGTTATCAATGAAAATGAGATGTCCATCTCTAAAAACATAGGCGGCTTTGCCAAAAGCATTTCAAAGATCCGTATGCGACCGGGATATTTTCGCACCAAAGCGGCGACACGCGGATTTTTAAAAAAGATACCTCTCATGGGCAATGCGCTTGTTTCGCTTGCGATTGGTATTAAAAAATCGCTTAAAAATCTTCTGTACGGCTCTAATTATTTTGAAAATCTTGGTCTTTATTACCTTGGCCCCGTTGACGGAAATAATCTGGAGGACGTCGAAAATCTTCTCCGCGAGGCGAAAAAATGCGGCGGAAGCGCAGTTGTCCATCTTAAAACGAAAAAAGGAAAAGGCTATGCTCCGGCAGAGACAGAGCCGAACAGATTTCATTCCGTCTCTCCCAAAGGAAGCAAGCCTGCGGGCGGTTTTTCTTCCGCGTTTGGAGATATCATTTGTGAGTTTGCAACAAATGACGAGAGGATCTGCGCGATAACTGCCGCTATGAGTCAAGGAACGGGACTGACAAGGTTTGAAAACGAATTTCCCGATAGATTTTTTGACGTAGGTATTGCCGAGGAGCACGCCGTCACCTTTGCCGCAGGTCTCGCGGCTGACGGAATGCGCCCGATTTGCGCCATATATTCTACTTTTTTACAACGCGCGTACGATAACATTTTGCATGACGTTGCGCTTCAGGGCTTGCCCGTGCTTTTCTGTATTGATCGCGCGGGTCTTAACTCCGGCGACGGCGCTACACACCACGGCACGTTTGACGTTTCGTTTTTGTCGGGAATTCCTGACCTTAAAATTTATACTCCCGCCACCTACGGCGCTCTTCGCCGTGCGATGACTGAAGCTCTCGCGCTTGATGCGCCCGCCGCAATTCGTTATCCCAACGGAGTCGAGGACGAGCGTGTGGTAAAGGCGTTTTATGAGGGCAAAGAGGAGACTTGTATAGGTATTCGTACAGCCTTTGTTGAGGAAAATACCGACAGAGTTATTATCATCCACGGCAGAATGGCATCAACGGCTCTTGATGCGAGAAATGCTTTAGCAGAGAAAGGCGTTTTTTGCGGTGTAGTACTTTGCGAGTATATCGCGCCTTACAATGCGCTTGCCGCTGAAATAATGCAGGTGCTTCCAAGCGGAGCAAAAGTTCTTATCGCCGAGGAAGAGATCATGCAGGGCGGCTTTGCGATGAATCTCTCGGATGCCTTGCGTAGGCTCGGTTGTACTAATGACATATCCGTGCGAGCTGTTGAAAATGCTTTCGTTACCCCAAATGCAGGGCAGAGCATTTTTGAAGCCATGGGCGTTGATAAGGAGTCTCTTGTTAAAATACTTATGTAAAAAAGGATGATAAATATATGATACAAGCTGTGAAAGATAACGATATTAAAGAATGTGTGCATGTAATCAAGGAGAGTTTTTTGACTGTTGCCAACGAGTTTGGCTTTACGGTGGAAAATGCGCCTCGCTTTACTGCTTTTGCGACAACGGAGCAACGTTTAGCATGGCAATTAAATGACGAAAAACGCCCCATGTATGCCTTTGTTATTGACAATATGATTGTAGGATATTATTCATTGTCACTGCAAAAAAACGGTGAATGCGAACTTAATAATTTATGCGTATTGCCTCGATTCAGGCATCAAAAAATAGGTGAAAAATTGCTATTTCATTCATTTGAAACGGCAAAAAAATCGGGATGCTCAAAGATGAACATAGGCATTGTTGAAGAAAATCAAATACTCAAAAAATGGTATGAATCCTTTAACTTTAAGCATATTGGAACACAAAAATTTGATTTCTTTCCATTTACTTGCGGTTATATGGAGCGTCCGTTATAATAGACAACAATACCCCGATGAAGCATTAATTCATCGGGGTATTTGCAATTTTTATATTTTTACTTCCAACTCGTCTATCACGCCTTTTAAGGCTTTGGCAGATGCACGCAGTTTGTTTTCCTCATCCTCGTTTAGCGGAATTTCCAAAACCTGCTCTATTCCGCGCCGTCCGATAATGCAGGGAAGTCCAAGGCATACCCCTTCAATTCCGTAGTGCCCGTCAGCAAGAGTGGAAACGGGGAGTATTGTATGCTCGTCTCTGACTATGGCAGAGGCTATTTTTTTTACCGACTCGGCAATCGCGTAGTAGGTCGCGCCCTTTGCCGCTATAATTCGATATGCGGCATCCCGTACGTTTTCAAAAATACCGCCAAATTCCGAGATGTCGCACCCTTGCGCACATTCTCGGCAAAAGCAACAAAGGTCTACACCCGATACGTTAGCGCTGCTCCAGACAGCAACCTCACTGTCTCCATGCTCGCCGATTATAAAAGTATGCACGTTTCTGCTGTCGACACCAAGCTTGTCGCCAACGAGCTGTTTTAGCCTTGCGGTATCAAGCACAGTCCCCGAACCTATAACACGGTTTACGGGAAGAGCAGACCTTGCAAGCGTCACGTAGGTCAGCACGTCTACGGGATTTGTCACGACAAGTAAAATACCGTCAAAACCGACACGCGATATATTGTCTACGATGGACGAGAACACTCTCACGTTGCGATGAACGAGGTCGAGGCGTGTTTCTCCATCGCTTTGGCTTGCTCCCGCTGTAATGATTATGAGAGCCGCATCCGAAATATCTCGGTAATCTCCTGCGTATATTTCCATGGGCGCATTGAATGGCACACCGTGCATGAGATCTGCCGCCTCGCCGTGTGCCTTTTCTTTATTTACGTCAATAAGCACTATTTCTGAAAAAAGTCTGCTGTGCATAAGGGCGTATGCCGAGGTTGCTCCTACGTTTCCGCATCCTATTATTGCGCATTTTCTGATATTCATCATCTTTATCTCCTAATAAAGTGTTTGCGCAATTATTATTTGTTAAAAGTCCGAGCTTTATAAAGCGCATGAAAATTTTCTACTGGTAATTTTAACTATAAAAAAATCACCGATCAAATGTAATTCAATCGGTGATTTTTTCAAACGCTTCTACTTTTAATAAAAAATCGTTAATAATTTTTGCGGCTTTTGTAATCGAGCATTCGCCGCCGTCAAATCCGAGCGCGGTTACCGAGTCAGCGATAACGTCCATCGCAAGCGAGGATATGTTTGCACACGCAACGTAAAGTCGCTCGTCGGAATACGGCTCGTTTTCTTCAAGGGATGCGGCTTCGGCTGCATACCGACCGAAAAGGTCTGCGTAAGCAGATATAGCTTCGGCGGCTATGGCGAAGGACGAGCGCGCATCTTCAATGCTTTTTTCACTTGCTTTAAAGGAAAAAGTGGCGAGCATTCCTTTTGAGTTCCACGAATCTGTGATGCCTCTTAAAAAACTTGCGAGATCCACTGCGCTTTTGTTTGCGGATTTTTTGATAAGAAGCAGGGAAGAGCCTTTTGCGTTCATTTTAGTACCTTTCAATGAAAAAAGGGCAGAGGCATAAATGCTTCGGCCCTTTTTACCGCTATTATTGGATATCCACGGTAACCTTTTTGCCGGAACCTGCGGATGCGGCCTTGATGACCGTGCGTATCGCCTTGGCAATCTTGCCGTGACGGCCGATTACCATACCCATCTCCTCTTCAGCAACCTTCAAAACAAGCTCGATGCTGTTGGCATCTTCGTTGCGGGTGATGCTGATCTGATCGGGAGTATCAACGATAGCGGACACGATATCAAGCAAAAGCTTTTCGAGATTCATATCGCTTCCTCGAATTACTCGGTGATGCCGGCCTTCTTGAGAAGAGCCTTAACAGTCTCAGTGGGCTGAACACCGTTTGCAATCCAAGCTTTAGCTTTGTCGGCATCGATCTTAAGCTCGTTAGCTGCGAGGGGGTTGTAGTAACCGATCTCGTCGATAAATCTGCCGTTTCTGGGGGAACGCTCATCTGCTACGATTACACGATAGAAGGGGCTCTTTTTTGCGCCGTCTCTTCTGAGTCTCATTTTAACCATTTTCTTTATTCTCCTTTATGTTTGGTTATAAATTTTATTGAAATCCTTTAGAAAGGAAATTTCATACGTTTTTTTCCGCGTCCTGCGCCTGCGAACTGCTTCATCATCTTTTTGGTTTGTTCAAATTGCTTCAGCAGACGGTTTACTTCCTCAATGGAAGTGCCGCTTCCCGCGGCGATGCGCTTCTTGCGTGAGTGGTTGATTATATCGGGCTTGGCTCTTTCTTTAGGCGTCATTGACTTTATGACCGCCTCAACCTTTCCGAGAGCTTTCTCATCGATCTGTGCGTTTTTTAAGGCAGAGGAGTTCATACCGGGCATCATGCCAAGTATCTGATCGAGACTGCCCATCTTCTTTATTTGAGCAAATTGCTCAAGATAATCGTCGAGGGTAAACGATTGATCCCTCATCTTCTTTTCAAGCTCTGCCGCTTTTTTCTCGTCATAGGCTTGTTCAGCCTTTTCTATAAGCGAGAGAACGTCGCCCATGCCGAGGATTCGGCTTGCCATTCGGTCGGGGTGGAATGGCTCTATTGCATCGATCTTTTCACCCGTTCCGATGAATTTGATGGGCTTGCCCGTGACGTATCTGACGGACAGTGCAGCACCTCCGCGAGTGTCGCCGTCAAGCTTTGTAAGGATAACACCCGTGATATCAAGAAGCTCGTTAAACTTCTCGGCAACGTTTACGGCGTCCTGACCGATCATGGCGTCTACGGTAAGCAGAATTTCCGTAGGATTTGTCTTTTCCTTGATGGAACAAAGCTCATCCATCAGCACCTCGTCTATGTGGAGGCGTCCTGCGGTATCGATAAACACCATATCGCAGAAATTATCTTTTGCGTACTTCATCGCTTCCGTAGCGATGAGGACGGGGGATTTATCGTTACCAAGTGTGAAAACGGGAATTCCCGTTGCTTCGCCAAGTATCTGGAGCTGTTTTATGGCGGCGGGGCGGTAAATATCGCACGCAACGAGCAGAGGACGCTTTCCTTGCTTTTTATACATGGAAGCGAGCTTGGCGGCGTGTGTTGTCTTACCTGCGCCCTGAAGACCGACCATCATGACCACTGTCGGGGGCTGCGATGCTATCTGGAGCTTTGACTGACTGCCGCCCATTATAGCGGTAAGCTCCTCATTGACTATTTTAACTATCTGTTGAGCGGGGAGGAGTGACTCAAGAACGTCAGAGCCAACCGCACGCTCGGTTACTGTTTTGACAAATTCGCGAACTACCTTAAAATTTACATCAGCTTCAAGAAGAGCAAGCTTTATTTCGCGCATACCTGCGCGAACGTCAGCCTCGGTGAGTTTACCTTTGCTTTTGAAGCGTTTGAAGGCAGCGGACAATTTATCGCTAAGACTTTGGAACATGACCGTTTACCTCCTTTATCAAAAACTTGTTTTCAGCTTTTTATTTCTCGCCTTATAAGGCGTATTAGTTCTTTGGCTTCACCCTCATCAACGAGCTGTTCCGCTTTTTGGGCACATGACTCTATTACTCGGAATTTTCTTGCCGCACCGAGCTTTTCCTCATACTGCAAAAGTTCGTCACCCGCCTTTTTTATAAGCTCCCTTGCACCTTGCCGTGTTATAGAGAGCGCGGCGGATATTTCGGACAGCGACATATCCTCATTGTAATACATATCAAGCAGTGTACGGCGGCGCTCCGTTAAAAGCTCGCCGTAAAAATCAAGGAGATATCCTATCTCAACCTGCTTTTCAAACATTTTTGTGCCTCCGAGTTGGTGTAAAGCAAAACACTTTACAGATTATAACACGCTTTTGCTATTTTGTCAATACCTTTAATTAAAAAATCCCCACTTTCGTGGGGATAATTTTATTATTTTTCAAGCTCCTTCTTGATGGCGTCGGCAAGATTTCTGCCATAGTGCAAAAATCCGAGGTCGTTGGGGTGCAGGAACTTGTCAGAGAAGCATTCGGGATCGAAAGGAACAAAGCTAAAGCAATCAATAACGGTGATGTGGCCAAGCTCCTCGGCGAGAGCCTCAAACTGTCTGCCTACGTTTTTGAAAGAACCGACGTCGCGGGATTCTTTGTGGTCACCGCGCCAAATGGGAGCGAGCGCGAAAATGCGGGCATTAGGGTAAAGCGCGATAAGGTTTTCGTAAAAGCGGCGGGATGTGTCAAGGAATTTGTCTTTTCCGCGCGCATTCCAGTCGTTGGTTCCGTATGCAACGGTGATTATATCGGGGTCGAAATCGTCGCGCATAGCGGCAAGTTCAGGGTGGAAGAACTCTCCGCCGATGCCCTTGTTTACAGCGTCTGCATCAAGTGCCGCCGCAAGCTGTGTAGCGTATGAGTTTTCGGGCTTTACTGCATTGTAGCCCTGTGTGATGGAGTCACCGAAAATAAGCATCTTGAGGGACTTCGTGTAGGGAGTTATCTCCGCACCGTCGTCAAGACAAAGCTCCGTAATACAGCTCTTTGCAGACCAAGGGAATATGATCTTTATATGCTTTTTGCCCTCGCCGAGAGAAAAATACTTTTTAACGGCGATCTTCTTGCAACTGTGGCAGAAGTTTTCAGTAAGCTCACCTATGCGCTCGTTGTTCGAGAAAACGCTGAACGTAAAGTAATTTCTCGACGATCCAGGTGCTTCGCATACGCCGAGGGTAAGGTTTTCACTGTTTGTATCAAATTCAAAAGAAATGCCCGCGCTGGAGAGACATTTTTTATAAAAATCAGCTCTTGTGCCGTTTCTGTACATTTCCTCCTGCTCGTTTGTAAATCTGAAAAAATTAACACCTTCGGCGCATTCCTCGATGCGAGCCGCGCCAAAGCTTATACTTTTTAATTGGTCAAATGAAAGCTTCATTATCGATCCTCCGTGCATTTTTCCTAATTTTAGCATATAAACTCAAAAATGTAAAGCGTTATAAAAAAAATAGAAGAAAAAACTTGATATTTTTTCTTTTTTTCTTGACATGAGCCTTTATAAGTGCTATTATTTGTAGGTATTAAATAAAACAAAAAAGGAATCTTTTTCATGGAAATCTTACTTTGTATCTCTATTGCCCTCGCAGTAGGTCTTGCTATGTCAAGACTTATGAAAGTGCTCAACTTGCCTGCGGTAACGGGTTATCTTATATCCGGTATACTCGTAGGTCCGTTTTGCCTTGGCGCACTGGGGATTGAGGGACTTGGCTTCATTAGCCTTGAAGCGGTTGAACATCTTGGAATAATCAGCGACGTTGCTCTCGGCTTTATTGCTTTTGCTATAGGTAACGAATTCAGGCTTTCCGAGCTCAAGCACATTGGAAAGCAGGCGCTTGTCATCGGTATTTTCCAAGCCGTCTTTACAACGCTTGTCGTTGATGCGGTTCTTATCGGTGTTCATTTCGTGATCGGAGATAAGCTTCCGATATCCACGGCAATCATTCTCGGAGCGATTGCCTCTGCCACAGCCCCCGCCGCAACTCTGATGGTCGTCAGACAGTATAAGGCGAAGGGTAAGCTGACTGATCTTTTGCTTCCTGTCGTTGCCCTCGATGATGCCGTGGGACTCATCGTATTTTCCGTCTCCTTCGGTGTAGCAAGAGCTTTGACTACGTCCCAAGTTGACGTTGTTTCCATTGCGGTCGAGCCTCTTGTTGAGATCATCGGCTCATTGCTTCTCGGTCTGGTTATGGGCTTTTTGTTCTCTTTTGCGGAGCGTTTCTTTCACTCTAATTCAAAGCGCCTTTCTCTGGCGGTGACTGCTGTTATTCTTACCGTTGCCCTTTCTCAGCTTCAGTTTGAGGTGGGCGGCGTTCATGTTCATTTTTCCACCTTGCTCGTGTGCATGATGCTCGCTACCGTTTTTTGCAATGTTTGCGATTTTTCCCCCGAGATCATGGACAGAACGGACAAATGGACGTACCCCTTGTTTATCCTTTTCTTTGTAATAAGCGGCGCGGAGCTTGATCTTAGCATTTTGTCCGATATCGTTGTTATAGGTATAGGAGTTATCTATATTATTTCGCGCTCTGCAGGTAAGTATTTTGGTGCAAGTATAAGCGCGAAAATGACTAACTGTGACGGAAATATCGTCAAGAACCTCGGCATAACGCTTCTGCCGCAAGCGGGCGTTGCTCTCGGAATGGCTATGACGGTAGCAAAATCCGACGTGGGCAGAGGATCGGTTATCAGAAATATAGTTCTCTTCGGAGTTCTTATTTATGAGCTTGTCGGACCTATGCTGACAAAGATGGCGCTTACCAGGGCTGGTGACATCTCCCCCAAGGAGGCAGGAAAGACCGCTCGTAAGCTCCCCGCACAGAAATAAACCCAAAGCGGTGTCCACGGACACCGCTTTTGAAAATTAAGGAGAAAGATATGCACAGAAATATATATACCGTGCTTTGCGGAGCTGATATGCTCGGCGAAGCGGATGGGCTTTTGCGCGGAAAGCGTTGCGGACTTATGACGTCCGCCTCGGGCGTTGATAAATTTGGCGTTCCGACCTATGTAAAGCTTGCAGAAAAATATAATCTTACGGTGCTTTTTGCCCCCGAGCATGGAATCCATTCCGTGCATCAAGCGGGTGGATGGGGAGGCACGCATGTTGACACGGAAACGGGATGTTCCGTATATGATATAGGCGGCGGCAAAAATCCCGAGATCGATAAGGCGCTGTCCCTTTGCGATATCGTAATATATGATATCGCGGATGTTGGCGCTCGCTTTTACACCTATATTTACAGCCTTACCCATATTATGCAAGAATGTGCCGTACGCGGCATCCCCGTTCTCGTGCTTGATCGCCCCAACCCCATAAGCGCAAGCATGGACGCCATTGAGGGCGCGGTGCTTGATGAGGATAGGTTTTCAAGTTTTATCGGTAAATACGCACTGCCCGTGCGTTACTCCATGACGGTTGGCGAGTTTGCTACGTATATAAATGATAAAAAGAAGATCGGTTGTGAGCTTTATGTGCTTCGCGTGAGAGGATGGGAGAGGAAAGTATACGCCGATATGACGGACCTGCCGTGGTACAACCCATCACCGAATATCCCGTCGGTCAGTTGCGCTATAAACTATATCGGGACTTGTATTTTTGAATCTACCAATGTTTCCGAAGGGCGGGGAACCACGCGTCCGTTTGACATTGTCGGAGCGCCGTTTGTCAGTTCAAAAGAACTCGCGGATCACATGAATTCGCGCGGTCTTGATGGGGTTTTCTTCAGCCGCGCGTATTTTACCCCTACGTTTTGCAAGCACGCGGGCGAGGTGTGTGAGGGGGTACAGATAAATATAACGAACAGGGCAATCTACAGCCCTCACAGGTGTGGGCTGCACCTGCTCGCGGCGATGCGCGAATACCCCGAGTTTACTTGGAATGAAATGGGGATATGCCAGCGATACGGGAAGGATACACTTACGTCCCGAGAACGATTCGATCCCGACGAGGTCATAGCTTGCGAGAGGGCTGATCTTGAGCGCTTCAAAAATGATATTCGCCCATACTTGATGTATCACTGATCGAGTAAGTGAGAAAACAAGTTTTTTTGACGAAAAAAATCTAAAAAAAATTTGAAATATATTTGATTTAGATATTGACAAGTGCAGGGTTTTTGATTATATTATTAGTGAACGATTTTTAACGTGGTAGCGAACGTTATTTGCCGCCGCGAAATCAGATATTTACTTTATATTTTCGGAGGGTAAAATGGTTATTTATGTATGCAATCTTTGTGGTTATGAATATAAGGCATCCGAGGGATGCCCTGATAGCGGAATAGATCCCAATACTGAATTTGAGGATCTTCCTGCCGATTGGGTATGCCCTCTTTGCGGCGCAGGCAAGGAAGAGTTCGAGGAGACTCAGGTTGCCGACGACGACAAGGACGGCGAGGATTATTAATACCGAATTTCCGCGCGGCTTCGACCGCGCGGTTTTTAATTTTGTTTAAACCAATGGTTGACGAAAACTTTCCAAAGTCTGATTGACAATCAACCGAAAATATGCTATACTATTAGCGTAATCAAATTACAAATTCAGCCAAAGGAGGCGATTATTATGATGAACACTTATATTTATCGGATTGTCTTCGTATCGCCTGCGGTATGCTGAACGCAAGGTTTATATGGTTTTCGATGCACATCCGATCTC
>JAZQDD010000014.1:0-26084 GCA_045546615.1 Eubacteriales bacterium
GAGTGATAATATGGCTAAAAATTATTTACTGATTTATTCGGAGCAGCTTGCGACCGATATAGAATTACTTTGTCAAAACATAACCGCTCCGTCCAACACTCTTTTCCAAATCCGCAAAAGCTCAAGCAGCGTTTATGCAAATATTCGGGAAGCAAATTACGGACAGAGTAAAGCGGATATGCTTTCAAAGTTCGAAATAGCTCTCAAAGAATGTAGCGAGACAGAAGGTTGGTTACAGTTGTTATTCAACACAAGTAGTATTGATGAAAAAACATATAAAAGCCACAGAAATCTTTGCGGTCGTATCAGGCGAATATTGATTGCGAGCTGTAAAACATTGAAGGAAAATACGCAATGAACTCTATGCAAACAGAAAGACTTATTCTACGACCGTGGTTAGCAGATGACTTAGATGATCTTTATGAATATTCCTCGGATGAACGAGTTGGATCAATGGCGGGGTGGAAGCCTCATATAAGTAGAGAAGAGGCTCGTAAAGCATTGGATGAATATATGATGCAAGAAAATCATTGGGCTATTGTTTTAAAATCAGAAGACAAAGTTATCGGAGCAATAAAGTTGAATCCCGATAACAATCGAGGCAAATATTATGCTAAAGCCATAAGCTTTGTTCTGTCTCCGCTCTATTGGGGAAAAGGAATTATGACAGAAGCGGTCAAAAGAATAATACGCTATTCCTTTGACGAGTTGAAAATCGACTTGTTATCAGCGTTCCACTATTCAGAAAATCTACGTTCCAAAAGAATCATAGAAAAATGTGGGTTCGAATATGAAATCACATTATATCAATCCGTCAAAAGATATGACGGCAAGGCGCAGGATATGGTCTGCTATAGCATCTTAAGGGACAATTACTATAAGGCTTGACCTTTTTTCAGTTTTACCTACCCAAGTTGACCTTTTCGCTCGTTTATCGCAACGCAAAAAGGACACCCGAAGGTGTCCTTTTTGCGTTGGCAGCGGCACCGTCGCTTCGAAGCTCGCTCCGCGAGCGAAGCGATGCGGAACTAGGTTCGCATTCGCCGCTCGGAGATCTGCAAGCTCGCTTGCAAGGCGTAGAGCGTGCGAATCTTCGCACGAAGTGTGAATATCCCAGTAGCCGCCCACACCCGCAAAATCCGAGCATTGGTTGAATTTTCCTTTTCCTCTTGTTTTCAAGCTGACGGCGTGCTATAATAAACTTGGAAAGGCGGTGTAAACATGAAATTCAATAAGCTTATATTCATTTTCTTGTCCGTTGTAATTTTAATTGTCTCTGTTTTGCCTGTAATCTTAAATGAAAATGCCGCAATTTCATTTAATTCTGCTCCGGCATTGGTATTTGGTATTTGTTCTTCCGTTTATGCTATTATTGCCTTTGTGAATAAAGAACAGGGTAATCTCTTCGTGTTGGGAAGAAACAAATTATTTATTGCTTTTTTACGTTCGCGAAGAGACGATAACCTCGATACAAATAGCGATGAATACAAGAAGGAATTTGCGCTTTCCGCTTTCATCTTCTGCGCTTCCATTCCGCTTTATATACCGCTTGCGTTTTTTGCCAAGAGTTTTTATACAGCTCTTTCTTCGGCACTTTCTGTAACGATTTTGAGAATTCTGTTTACGTTTGTATTGGTGTTGATTCCTCGCATAATTAAAAATGCGCAAGATAAAAAGCAAGATCGCGTTAAGGATGAAGCGGATAGAAAAGAGCAAGAACGTCGCGAATCAATGGGAAAATGGAAATAATATAACATAATAATCACATAAAACTCCGCATCAAGGGAGCTAACCTTTGATGCGGATAACTTTTTTAGAATGCCTGATATCATCTGCTTCGTTTTTGTCCGCGTCACCGCGGTTTCTCACCTAGTCCCAAGCCGCGTGCGGCTTGGGACTAGGTTCGCATTTCCCGCCTTCCCCGCAAAATGTGAGCATTGGTTGAATTTGCCGCTTGCCGTTGATTTTCAGCCGCGAAAATGCTATAATAAAATCGGAAAGGCGGTAATTAAATGAAATTCAAGGATTCTTTTGGGTCGCAGTTACTTGCATGTATATGTCTTTTTATTTTTATCCCTATTGCTATCCCTGTTGCTCTATTCGTTTTAATTTTCAAATTTATCACTATACCCTTTAGTTACTACAAATATACGCACTCACAATATCAAAAGGATTTCCCACACAAATTTAATTTTTTAGATCCCTTTCACATTGACAATATCCCTTACTCCATCATAAAAGAAAATGAGTTGCCAATTCAGTATTTCAAGCGGGGTGAGGAATATGGTATGCATGGATATTTCATATATAAGGATATTCTACTGGATTTTACCGAGCCATTTTTCTTTGATCCGGAAACAAATACATTCACATTTTATCCCGCAGAAGAGGACGAAGAAAAAATGGAGGACGATAGTAACCAAGATATTGACGATATCGAAACTTGCTTATCTGTGGAAGAAACAAAAGCTTTCGTTCTTAATGATTTTCACAACAATATAAAAGAACGCGAGTGCAAACAAGTTGTTTTTTTCTACTCTCAAAAAAATTTAGAAAAAGCACGTGGTAAAATTGCATTAAATAAGATGAGCGCTCTGAACGATTTTGTTGTTTATAAAAAGGATACATTACTTCAAGCGTTAAAAGAATTTATAGATACACATTGATTTAGATATCATCTAAACCGAAAGACACCCCCGGGTGTCTTTTTTGCATCACCTCCCTTCCCCGCAAAATCCGAGCATTGGTTGAGTTTTCCGTTTACCGTTGATTTTCAGCCGCGAAAATGCTATAATAAAATCGGAAATTCGGCAGAAAAGGATTTTGCGAAAGAAAAACAGCGCCATCCAAAACGCACATAAAACACAAAAGCAGGTAAGTCAACAGCCTATCTGCTTTTTTCGCTCTGTTTCTCTTTACATTTTGGTAGAATTATGGTATAATGTGTCAATACCGCAAAAATGCGATAAAAGGAGATATTTATGAAAAAAATACTAAGCCTTTACGTCAGCTCCCCACTGATACTGCGCATAGCCATCGGACTTGCGTTCGGCGTTTGTCTTGGACTGCTTTTGCCACAAGCCGCCTTTATATCCGTGCTGGGAAATCTCTTTGTCGGCGCTCTCAAATCGATTGCACCGATACTCGTTTTCGTTTTGGTAATAGCTTCTCTCTCAAGCGCCGCCAAAGGAATCGGAAAACGGTTTAGCACCGTAATAATCTTCTACCTTACGTCCACGCTCTTAGCGGCTGTGTGCGCCGTGTTTGCTATGTACATTTTCCCCGTGACCGTCTCTTTGACCGGTATCAGCCAGGATGCAACTCCCATGGGACTTGGCGAGGTATTTTCGACTCTTTTGAACAATATGGTATCAAACCCCATATCAGCCATGATAAACGGTAATTACGTAGGCATTCTGACATGGGCTATTATATTTGGACTTGCCGTGCGCAAGATTGCAAGCGACAAGACCAAGGAGGTTCTTAACGACATTTCCGTAGCTACCTCTACCGCCGTCGGCTGGGTTATCCAGTTTGCACCCTTCGGCATTATGGGACTGGTTTTCTCGTCCGTCAGCGAATACGGCATGAATATTTTTGCCCAGTACGGCAAATTGCTTTGCGTTCTGGTCGGCTGTATGCTTTTGGTAGCACTCGTGGTAGACCCCTTGCTCGTGGCTATTTCTCTGCGCCGCAATCCCTACCCCCTCGTTTTCCGCTGTCTGCGCGAATCGGGACTTACCGCATTCTTTACCCGCAGCTCTGCGGCAAATATCCCCGTAAATATGGCTCTGTGCGAAAAGCTCGGGCTTGACAAGGAATACTATTCCGTAGCAATTCCCCTTGGCGCAACCATCAACATGGACGGTGCGGCAATTACTATCACGGTATTGTCACTTACAGCCGCCTTTTCACAGGGGCTTTCCGTAAACATTCTTCTGGCGATACTGTTGAGCTTTGTGGCAACGCTTGGCGCTTGCGGCGCATCGGGCGTTGCGGGCGGCTCGCTGCTCCTTGTTCCCATGGCTTGCTCCCTGCTTGGAGTAAGCTCTGACATAGCTATGCAAATGGTTGGCATCGGCTTTGTAGTAGGCGTTGTTCAGGATTCCCTTGAAACCGCCATCAATTCCGCGGGCGACGTTCTTTTCTGTGCCACCGCGGAGTTCCGCGACCGCTTGAAAAACGGCGAAGATATACATTTTTGACATAAACTGCAACATCAAGAAGAATAACCATGCTTAAAAAAGAAGACATCCGCATACGCGATCCGTTTATACTCACCGACCGCGAAAACAACTGCTACTATATGTACGGCACTACCGCGCTGAACGAGGGCAGTCTTGCGGCAAGAAGTTCATTTTCCGTCTACAAGAGCTATGACCTTGAAACCTTTGAAGAACCGAAGACCGTCGTTGACGGAGAAAAGCTCGGACTTTGGGCAACGCGCGACTATTGGGCGGCAGAGGTGCATTTTTACGGCGGAAAATACTACCTTTTCGGTAGTATGAAAAGCGACACGGCGCACCGCGCGACGCAGATATTCGTGTGCGACACTCCAGACGGCGAGTTCGTCCCCGTTTCCGACGCGGCAAGGACTCCCGAGGATTGGGAATGCCTTGACGGTACGCTCTATATTGAAAATGGCGAGCCGTATATGGTATTCTGCCACGAGTGGACACAGATAAAAAACGGCGAGATCTGGGCTGTGAAGATGGCAAACGACCTCTCGCGCCCCGTTGAAGAACCCTTTATGCTGTTCCGTGCCTCGGATAACCCGAACGTCTCCGAGATAAAGGGTACGGGAAGCGGAAAATACATCACCGACGGTCCGTTTTTGTTCACCGAGGACGGCGTGCTGAAGCTGATGTGGTCGAGCATAGGCAACAAAAAATATCAGATATTTATTGCCGAGAGCGACTCCATCCGCGGAAAGTGGACGCACCGCGAGGGGCTTTACAACTTCAGCGGTGGACACGCAATGCTCTTTACCACGCTTGAGGGCGAGAGGATGATATCCCTGCACGCCCCCAACGATGCAGACCTCGAACGCGCCTGCTTTATGAAATTCTGACACAAACAAACACAAAGGGGCTGTCTCATTTAGCGCAGAACAAAAATACAAAAATAAGTGAAGAAAAAAAGACCGTTTTTTTCGTCCAAAAGGATGAAGAAAGCAATCTTTTTAGGTAGAAATCCTCACGGATTTCGATTTTTATACGTATTTTTTAGCCGCGATTTTGCCCTCTGGCGTACCCTCGTACGCCGACGACGGCAAAATCGCGACTTCTGCATCTAACTGAGACAGCCCCTTTTCTCTTGCTCCCAATAAATTGAAAAATCTCCTTGAATTATCAGCGAAAATGTGGTATGCTAATTACGTATAGATATCGAGTAAAAAGGAGAAGTCGAAATGAGCGAAATGAAAAACAGCTCCGCTGCGCAGGCAATGCGCTTTTTCATCGTACTTTTGGCTGTATGCCTTATCGGAGCCGCCGTAATGCTCGGCGTTCAATTGCTCCGTGACGGCGGCGACACCACCGAATCCCCCGACACCTCGTCAGTAATCGAAAACGAGCCAACCCAAAAGCCCGACACAACTGCACCCGACACCGCCATGCCGAACACGACCTTACCCGTGACGACTGCACCCGTGACAACTGCACCTGTAACGACCGCACCCGTGACAACTGCACCTGTTACCACCGCACCGGTGACCACCGCACCGGTGACCACTGCACCGGTAACGACCGCACCAGTCACTACCGCCCCCAAACCGTCCGCGCCGAAATACGACCTTGACGCTTGGTATCTCACGCTTGTAAATCCATGGAACAAGCTCTCTCTTGAATACATTGACACGATCGAGCTTGTTACGGTAAGAAGCAATATCAAAATAGATTCGAGGATAATCGAACCTCTCAAAAAAATGCTTGCCGACTGCTACGCGGCAAACCCCACCGTTTCCGACAAATGCTCGGGAAAGCCGCTTGTATGCTCGGGCTTCCGTACTCAAGAATATCAGGAAGGACTTTTCAACAAAAAAATAAACAAGATAAAGGCTGCAAAGCCCAATATCAGCGATGACGAGGCGTACGCCCTCGCCGCAAAGGAAGTAGCTATCCCCGGCACGAGCGAGCATCATCTCGGTCTTGCCGTTGATATAGTTTGTTGCTCCGCGCACTATAACCTTGACGCGCAAAAAACGAAAATACGCCAACAATGGCTTATTGATAATTGTCACAAATACGGCTTTATCCTGCGCTATCCCGCCGACAAAACAAGTACCACGGGCATTATATACGAGCCGTGGCACTACCGCTACGTCGGCGTAGATATAGCCACCGAGATAATGAGCCGCGGCATCTGCTTTGAGGAATGGCTGGCAGAACAAAAAGCACAGTAAGGAGAAGAAAATGAAACACAAAATTTGTATTGACGTTGACGCAGGCTTCGGTCTGAAAATGAAGGACGAGATACCCCTGCTTGCCGAGATCGGCTTTGACGGTTGCTTTACCACTTGGCAGGTCGGCTCGGACATCCCCAAGACCGCACGCCTTATTGCCGATTGCGGATTGATATATCAATCCATACACGCACCTTTCCGCGGCATTGACGTCGTTTGGGACGAGGGCAAGGCAGGCGACGATTTCATTAAGATGCTCGTAAACTGCGTGCGCGACTGCGCCGAGGGCAATGTTCCGATAGCCGTTGTGCATCCCATAATCGGTATGGACAAGCACACCCCCACTCCGCTTGGCATAGAGCGCTTCGGCACGCTTCTTGACGAGGCGCAAAAATGCGGCGTTACCGTTGCTTTTGAAAACGTTGAGGGCTTTGAATATCTTGAACTTATCAAGCGTGAGCTTGGCACGCACGCCGCCCTCGGCTACTGCTGGGACACGGGACACGAGATGTGCTACAATTTCTCAATGGACGTTCCCGCCGTCTACGGCGACCGCCTTGTATGCACGCATCTTGACGACAATATGGGCATGACTGACCCCAACGAGATGACCTGGCACGATGACTCCCACCTTATGCCCTTTGACGGCGTTGCCGATTGGCAGGGTATTGCCAACCGCCTCAAACGCGCAAACTTCACAGCTCCCCTCACCTTTGAGCTGACACGCAATTCAAAGCCGAACAGAGATACCCACCGCATATACGAGCATCTTGATTATGAAGGATTTATGCGTTTGGCGTTTGAAAAGGCTAAAAAATTCGCCGCAATGGTAGATTGCGATTAAAAATCCTTTGACTTTTTTGTGTTGATATGCTATAATCTACATATATAAAATACATGGAGAAAAAATCTTATGCTTGATTTGAAATTTTTAAGGGAAAATCCCGAAATCGTAAAACAAAATATCCGCAACAAATTTCAGGATCATAAGCTCCCCCTCGTTGACGAGGTGATAGCTCTTGATGCTGAAAACCGCCGCACGATCAGCGAAGCAAACGACCTTCGCGCAGAAAAAAACCGTCTGTCAAAGCAGATAGGCGCGCTTATGGCGCAGGGCAAGCGTGACGAAGCCGCCGAGGTAAAGGCGCAGGTCGCCGCCTCCTCTGCCCGCCTTGCCGAGCTTGAGGCTCTTGAGCCTGAATATGAGGAAAAGATCCGCAAGATCATGATGGTCATTCCAAACATCATCGACCCCAGCGTTCCGATCGGTAAGGACGACAGCGAAAACGTCGAGGTTCAGAAGTACGGTGAGCCCGCAGTTCCCGAGTTTGAGATACCCTACCACACCGATATTTTTGAGCGCTTCTGCGGTATTGACCTTGACGCCGCACGCCGCGTCGCAGGAAACGGCTTTTACTACCTTATGGGTGACGTTGCACGCATCCACTCCGCCGTTATCTCATACGCACGCGATTTTATGATAGACCGCGGATTTACCTACTGCATCCCCCCCTTCATGATCCGTTCCGACGTTGTAACGGGCGTTATGAGCTTTGCGGAGATGGAGTCCATGATGTACAAGATAGAGGGCGAGGACCTTTACCTTATCGGTACGAGTGAGCATTCCATGATAGGTAAGTTCATCGACACGATAAACCCCGAGGAAGCTCTCCCCTATACTCTGACGAGCTACTCCCCCTGCTTCCGTAAGGAAAAGGGTGCGCACGGCATAGAGGAGCGCGGCGTTTACCGTATCCACCAGTTTGAAAAGCAGGAAATGATAGTTGTATGCCGTCCTGATGAAAGCCCCATGTGGTTTGATAAGCTCTGGCAGAACACCGTTGACCTTTTCCGCAGCCTTGATATCCCCGTACGCACGCTCGAATGCTGCTCTGGCGACCTTGCTGACCTGAAGGTTAAGAGCATCGACGTTGAGGCTTGGTCTCCCCGCCAGAAGAAGTATTTTGAGGTCGGAAGCTGCTCCAACCTCGGTGACGCACAGGCACGCAGACTCAAGATACGCGTGCAGGGCGAGGGCGGACAGAAATACTTTGCCCACACCCTTAACAACACCGTTGTTGCTCCCCCCAGAATGCTCATTGCTTTCTTTGAGAACAACCTTTGCGCTGATGGCAGCGTAAACATCCCCGTCGCTCTCCGTCCCTACATGGGCGGTATTGAAAAGATAATCCCCCAAAAATAATGCTATTAAGGAGAAAAACATGAAAAAAATCACATCTATCGCACTGATTCTTGTTCTTGCGCTTCTTCTCCCCTGCTTTGCGGCTTGTAACGGAGAAGATACGCCCCCCGTAACCGACAACACCACCACCGCACCCGACACCACAGCGGCTGATGCGCAGGTCACCAACGTCGACGGTTCTTGCCGCCACGCAAAGATGAATGACTGGGCAGTAAGCGGCAAATATACCTGCACCGGTCTTGCCATTTCTACCAGAACCTGCAAGCACTGCGATTTCATCCAGTACGATTACGCTGAAGATTCAAGCGGAAACTTTGGCGACCACGTTTTCGAGGGCGAGGCTCTCTCCTCCTTCCCCGGCTCTGCCAACACGGATGCCTTTGAGGTAAAGGCTTGCTCCTTCTGTCAGGAGAACATTATTGTAAAGACCGATGCCACCAACACTCGCAAGAACCAATTCCTCATCTCCGCAGATATGCTCGCAGCAGCAGGCGTTGATGACGTAAAGGCGTACATAAGCGGCGGTCATAGCAACGTAAAGTATAAGAGCAGCAGCGGATGGGGCAGAAAGGGCTTTACCGCTATTCACGGTATGGCTGCTCTCCTTAACGGCGAGCGTGACGCTTCCGCAACCGATGCAAGCGCAACCATCCTCTATTGGAACATCAAGGACGTAGACACCAAGTACACTCCCGACGCTGAAGAATCACCCGAGGGCAAGTACTGCTCCCTTATCGGATACGAAATAGCCACTCCCATTACCGTAAGCGGTTTCTCCATCTTTGTAAACCCCGTTCCCGAGATGACCTTTGACCTTCTCGGCGGTAAAACGAACGAGGACGGCACTATCACATGGACCGTGCTTGGCGGCGTTGATGATGCAAGCAAGTATATGACCTACAACGAGGACACGGGCTACTACTACGCTGATTTCGACGAGATCACCGTTGATTGCATCCAGATCGGCGTTATTTCCGCAATACAGCCCAACATCTACATTTCCGAGCTTGAGGTTTACGGAAACTAATATAAAGTCAAGGAGAAAACATGAAAAAAATCACATCTATTGCGCTGATTCTTGTTCTTGCGCTTCTTCTCCCCTGCTTTGCATCTTGTAACGGAGAAGATACTCCCCCCGTAACTGATAATAACACCACCACCGCACCCGATACTACTGCCGCTGATGCGCAGGTCACCAACGTTGACGGCTCATGCCGCCACGTAAAGATGAACGATTGGGAGGCAAGCGGCAAATACACCTGCACAGGTCTTGCCATAAAGACAAGAACCTGCAAGCATTGCGATTTCACCCAGTACGATTATGTTGAAGATTCAAGCGGAAACTTTGGCGATCACGTTTGCACGGGCGAAGCTCTTGCTACATACCCCGGAGCTTCCAACCTTTCGGGATTCGAGATTAAAACTTGCTCCTTCTGTCAGGAAAACATCAAGGTAGATACCGAGGCTACCAACACCCGCAAGAATCTCCTTGTCGTAACTCCCGAAATGTATGAATCCGCAGGATTTTCAAACGTAACCGAATATCTCAAGTCCGAGCACGGAACTCACATCCACAAGCTCAAGGGCAGCTCCGACTGGGGACATATTGGATACGGCGGTGCGCACGGCACGGCTACCATATACGATAGCTTCCGCGATGCCGTTATCACTACTGACGGTACGGTATTCTACTGGAATCTCAAGGACGTTGAAAACCGCTATACTCCTCACGGCGTTCTCGTTGAGGACGGTTCCGACGAGACCGCAAAGTATTGCGCCCTCATCGGTATCGATTTCTACGCTACCACTAATATAAGCGGCTTTGGTATATTCCTTGAAAACCAGAACGAGATCGCCTTTGACGTTCTCGGCGGCACGAAGAATGCCGACGGTACTACCTCATGGCGCATTCTCACGTCCTTTAACGGCGAGGGATATCAGCCCTACAACGAAACGACCTCCTTCGCCCTTGGCGATTTCGAGGCTGCTGACGTTGATTGCATCCAGATAGGTGTTACCAACTCTTACGCAAACATTTTGTCCATCTCCGAGATCGAGATCTACGGCTGATACTAAAAAACGAACAGCTCCGCATCAGCGGGGCTGTTCTTTTTTTACAAGGCTTATCATCATTCTCGTTTTTTCCGCGCGGATGCCGTTGACCTCAACGGTATAGTCCATCTCAACACGTCCGTTGCGCAAAAACGTGTTATCTATCCTCTGCGCGCGCGTCATCATCTCGATGGCTGCCGTTCTGTTTTTGCAAAGGCAAACGTGGCGAACGCCCTCCTCCAGAACGAGCGTAAGCGGCGGCATATTTTCCGAAACTCTTTGCAGGGTAATGAGCTTCGGCTCCTCGAGTGTAAAGCTCAACTCGATCAATATCTGATCCGTAGGCGAGTAACCAAGGATGACTTTGCTTCCCTCCACCGTCAGAGTTCCGTCGCAAACGGTCTCATACTCGGTAGGCGCAAACGCTGCCCTCTCTATAAAATTTGTAATCAAACCGCTTGCATCATCCACGGGCTCGGTAAGCACGCGAAAAGTATTTTCTTTGACAACAACACTGTAAACCATATATTTCACCTGATTTTTTGATTGATCTTGCTTATAATAATTAAAAAAGGTCTGAAAATGAAAAAGATACTCATCCTGATACTAACCTTGTCGCTCCTGCAGTTTACCGTCATACCCGTATCGGCAAACAAAGAGAGGGATACGCTCCTTTTAGCGCTCGCCGCCGACACGGTAGCACCCGACGGCTCGTACACCCTGCGCCTTGCTGTATGCGCCATGCTCATCAACCGCCAAAAAAGCGAGAACTATCCCAAAAGTCTTGCCGCCATTATATGTGACGCGGGCATCAGCTTGCCATGTGCGGAAAGTGCGTCGGCACGCTCACTCCGCGCCGCCGCGGATGCGCTCGGAGGCAGCGATCCAACAAAAGGCGCACTTACTATGAGCCGCACCCCATTGGAAAACAAGCGTGCGCGGCTCGCGGTTGAGGACTGTTTCTTTTATTGATATTATTATATCCAACCTCGGCACAACTGTCAAGCAAATGTTGACTTTTAATTTTTCCTATGCTATAATTAATCCATAAATATCTTGTGAGGTAATACTATGGATCTGCAAGAGCTTGTCAAATCGCTTGAAAACTGTCCCTGCGGTAAAAAACACAGTGTTTATACAAAGCATGTTGAAATATCGGGCAACGCCACCGAAAAAACGGGAGAAATTCTCCGCCGCTTTGACTTTGGCAACCGTCTGCTCCTCGTTGCCGATGAAAATACTCTTGCCGCCGCCGAAAAATACGGACTTTGCTCCGTTCTTGCCGACGCAGGCTTTGAGATAAAACGCCAAGTATACGAAAATATGCTCTACGCCCGTGTGGAGCAGGTGCGCGAGGTAGAAGCGCTTGCCGATGACGTGGACGCTATCATCTCCGTCGGCACAGGCTCGCTCAACGACATCTGCCGTGTTAGCGCGTTCAGAAAGAAAAAGAAATTCTGCATTTTCGCCACCGCCCCCTCGATGGACGGCTTTGCATCCGACACCGCACCCATAATAGAGAACAATTTCAAGACCTCGTGGCAGGCAGAACAGCCCGACGTTATAATCGCGGACACGAGAATACTCGCCGCCGCCCCAGCCATTCTCAAAGCGGCAGGCTACGGTGATATGGTCGCTAAATGCCTTGGTATTATGGAATGGAAAATGTCAAACATCCTTACGGGCGAATACTACTGCGACGCTATCGCGGATGTAACGCTTGACGCCCTCGCCCGAATCTTTGCGCTGACAGACAAAATAATGGCAGAGGATGAGGAAGCGGCAGGCGCAGTTGCCGAGGCTCTCGTGCTTTCGGGCGTCGCAATGAAGCTGGCCGGCTGTTCACGTCCCGCATCGGGTGCGGAACACGTCGTTTCGCACTATTGGGAGTGCTACAAGCTCGCCCGCGGTATCTACCCCGAGCTTCACGGCAGAAAGGTAGGCGTTGCCACCCTTATTCTCGTGCGCGCATACCGCAAGCTTGCCAACTCGCTGACAGCCGTAAGCGCCAAGGCAGACCCGACAGATTTTGAAGAAGTATACAAGCATTTTTCGCCCGACCAGATACCCGATGTAGTAAAACTCAACTCCCCCACAATTACCGAAAAGGTAGCTCCCGAAAAGCTCGAGGCTTCTTGGGGCGAAATACGCGAGCTTATCTATCGCTACCTTCCCGATGCTGACGAGCTTGAGTCAATGATGAAGCGCGCAGGATGTGCGACCACGCTTGAGGAGATCGGCGTTTCCCCCGAGCTTGCCGCTGAGGGACTTCGCTATCACTCCTATATGCGCTACCGCGTATTGCTCACCCGTTTGCTTCCCATGCTGAACATAGATATCATGGATTATGTAAAATAAATGACAGAAGTATTTACACTCTTGTTGATACTGTCCGCATATATAATTTCCGACGTTTCCCTTTCACTGCTCGGGCTATCCTCTTGGGTACGCAGGCTCATTATTCTTGCGCTCGCGCTGTCAATAAGCATCTTTTATCTGACGTATAAAAAGCAAACGCCCAAAAAGGCTTTGGCAAAGGAGCTTTGCGAGCTATGGGACATAAACAAATCCCCCGCGCCCGATTGCGCCGCCTGCCTTTTTCTCGGCTTGGGGCTGAATGCATTCTGCACGTCCGTTATCGCTCTTTTACCAAGCGAGCTTACTGCCGCTTACACGTCGGCATCCGCCCCTCTGTCGGCGCTCGCCGCCAACATCGTTCTTGACACGGTCATTGTCGCACCCGTGCTTGAGGAGCTGTTATTCCGCAGAGCCGTACTCGGAACTCTGGCTACACTCCTGCCGCCGTCGGCAGCGATTGCGGCATCCGCTATTATTTTCGGCGCGTTCCACGGCAGTCCTATATGGATGCTCTATTCAGCATTTTGCGCTGTTGCGCTCGGGGCTGTGTATCTTAAATACCGCTCCACCGTCCCCGCAATCGTACTGCACGTTGCCTTTAATGGAGCAAACTACATTTTCACTCTTCTCCCCGTAACGCTCTCCCCATATCTCTTGATATGCGCGTCAATGCCTGTTTGTCTTTTAGCAACAGCGTTTATATTTGCGAAAAAGAAATAAATATTGCCAAGGCAACGAAATGCCTTGGCAATATTTTGTATCACACAATTCACTGCGCAGCAGCGGTGCTGTCCTGCGTATTTTCCTTAATTGTTATGGTGCGAGCATAGGAAAGAATCTGCTCCATGCGCGCCTCAAGCTGTGCCGCCTCGCACACGAATTCCACGCGCGAAAACTCACCGCCGACTTCAAAAAGGAACGTTGCCACCTTATATTCCGAAGTAATTACCTTGTCGTCATAGACAACGTATACAAGCTCTCCGTCAGTTACAACGTCCCCCTTTGTCAAGGAGTTCATTTCTGCCACCAGCTCACAGTATTTGTCAAAATTCTCTATGTGCTTGCCCAGATACTTGTTCTTATCGTTGATATAATATACGCAAAGCCGCGGTGAAACAAACGCCGCATCTCCGCGGTCGATATTTTCCATATCAAAGCTCTCATCAAGAGTTATACTAAAATTTCCGCTTGTAAATTGCTTTTGTGCGCTTTCCTCGGCGCAGGATGAAAAAAGCGTTGCAACAACGAGCAACAATGAAAGCAAAACTGCTATTTTCGTTTTCATTTCTCGACCTCCACTCACATTACAATATATTTTACCACAGAACTTCTTTTTTGTCAACCTATTGAATATTCGCAAACTTTTTTGTATAACATTGCATTATATATTGACTTTTCATCAATTTTCTATTATAATATATTAGTAAAAATATCCCAACGGAGGGCATTATGCAAAATAAGGATTATATGAACGAGTACAAGCGTTGGTTGAACGCAGATGGAATTTCCGCAGACGTTAAAGCCGAGCTTGAAAAAATAAAGAACGATGAAAATGCCATAGCAGAGAGATTTGCCGCACCCCTTGAGTTTGGTACGGGCGGAATGCGCGGCATCCTCGGCGCAGGCATAGGAAGAATGAATATATACACCGTTGGCAGAGCAAGCGCGGGATTTGCCGCTTACGTTGCGGCATCCGCTCCCGATGCGGCAGAACGCGGAGTAGTTATCTCCCACGACAACCGCAGATACTCGCGCGAATTCGCCCTCATTACCGCGGGCGTATTTGCCGCCGCAGGCGTAAGAGCGTATCTCTTTGACTCCCTGCGCCCCACCCCCATGCTCTCTTTTGCCGTACGCCGCATCGGCGCGGCAGGCGGAGTTATGATAACCGCATCGCACAACCCGCCCGAATACAACGGCTACAAGATATATAACTCCGACGGCTGTCAGCTTGACATCGCTCAAAGCGATATCGTTATCAAAAACATTGCGGCTATTGAAAATCCGCTGACCGTCCCCTGCCTTACTCTTGAGGAAGCGGGCGACCTTATCCGTATACTCCCCCCCGATCTTGACGATGAATATTGCCTTAGAGTTTGCAACATTGCGCTCTCTCATGATACCGAGGCGGCAAAGGCTCTGCGCGTAGTATACTCCCCCCAGCACGGCACGGGTAATATCCCTGTTCGCCGCGCGCTTACCGAATGCGGCTACGACGTAGTACCCGTCCTCTCTCAATGCGAGCCTGACGGAGATTTCAAGGGCACGAAAAACCCCAACCCCGAGTCCCCCGATGCTTATATCGACGCTCTTCGCATTGCGGACGAGGTAAACGCCGACATCGTTATCACCACCGACCCCGACTGTGACAGACTTGGCGTTGCCGCAAGACGCAAAAACGGCGAGATGCAACTCATCACGGGCAACCAGTCCGCCGCCATCCTGCTTGAATATATCCTTTCCCGCCGCACGGCAATGGACTCCATGCCCGAAAACCCCTTCGCTGTTACGACTCTCGTTACATCCGATATCGGTGAGTATATCTGCGATGCGTACGGCGTAAAAATTGAAAAGACTCTCACAGGCTTCAAATATATCGGCGAGCGCATAGCTCTCCATAACGCAAAGCACGATGCTACCTTCATCTTCGGTTATGAGGAAAGCTACGGCTGCCTTATCGCTGATTTCGTAAGAGATAAGGACGGTGTACAAGCATCGCTGATGCTTTGCGAGGCTGCCGCATACTACAAGCGCCTTGGCATGTCGCTTGTTGATGCGCTTGATGCAATTCACGCAAAATACGGCTTCTTCCTTGATACGCAGTCCAACTTCTATTTCAAGGGACTTGACGGAAGCGCAAAAATTGCCGCACTTATCTCAAACCTGCGCAAAAATTCCCCCAAGGAAGTCGGCGGAATGCCCGTTCTGCGCGTAGAGGACTATCTTTCCGATGAAACTCAAGCAATGGGTTATCCCGCATCTGACCTTCTCCGCTTCATTTTCGAGAACGGTTGGGTAGCCGTCCGTCCCAGCGGAACTGAACCGAAATGCAAATTCTACTATTCCATCAAGGCTAATACCGAAAGCGAAGCCAAAGCTCGCCTCGCCGTCCTCAAGGATGCTTTTGAGCCCAAGAACGCCTAATCATTAAAACAAAAAAGCACTTCGACGAAGTGCTTTTTTGTTTTACTTTGCTACCTTTGCAAGCAGCTTCCAACCATTGGTTTCGCTGTAACAAGCGAAGATTCCGCTTGAGGAATTGGTAATGGAATTGTATATAAATGGAATAACAACGTTGCCGTTTTTATCAACGGCGCCTACTGCTCCGTTCTTATATCCAATAACGCCGATTCCCTCCACAAAGGGCTGTGCATAGGTGTAAACGGGCTGTGCTATCCAATGTCCGTTTACGCTGTAATATCCGTATCTTCCGTCCTTTTCAACGAGGATAACGCCGTCGGAATACGAAACAAGATTATATCCGAAGGGAAGCTCGTACTCTTTTCCGTTCTTGTCAAGGAGAATATCCTCGTCCGATTGGAAATTGTTGAACGAATGATATCTGCGTTCAAGGAAACGCACGCGGATATATCCCTCATCATAATAGTAATGTCCTAACTGTGAAATGTCCTTGTAGAAAGGCTCGGAATAGTACTGAATAAAATAGGTATTACCCATATCCGCAGCACCCTTGTAGCTGTGAAACTTAAATGCCACAGTTCCGCCCGAGGTGTTGATAATGCGCAGAAAACCGTTATCATCAATGGTAACAGCACGTCCGTCGCTGTAATTAAACGCCTTGGCATACTGATAATTAGTTGGCCAAGAGAGCGTTTGATACTGATACTGCGTGGTATATCTGTTTGCGGAATAGGTATACGAGGTGTTGATGGCGGGTGCGGTATTTCCGTATGCGAAACGGTATGCGGTATATTTTTTGACAACTTCTATTTTAGTTGTCGCAGGCTTTGTGGGCTTGGGAGCTGTAGTCACGGGGGACGTGGTCACGGGTTTTGTAGTGACGGGCGATGCGGTCTGCGGAGCGACCGTTGATGCAGGCACAGTGCTTTGCGCAGTGACCGAAGAATTTATGACCGGCGCTTCTACGACCTCGGTGTTTTCTGCTACACTTTCTTCAGAAGTCTCGGGCGCGGGCGTTGTCTCGGGTGCGAGCGTCGTTTCGGGCGCGGGCATTGTCTCGGGGGCGAGCGTCGTTTCGGGCGCGAGTGTCGTCTCGGGCGCGGGCGTTGTCTCGGGCGCGAGTGTCGTCTCGGGCGCGGGCGTTGTCTCGGGCGCGGGCGTTGTCTCGGGCGCGGGCGTTGTCTCGGGCGCGGGCGTTGTCTCGGGCGCGAGTGTCGTCTCGGGCGCGAGTGTCGTTTCGGGCGCGGGCGTTGTCTCGGGCGCGGGCGTTGTCTCGGGCGCGGGCGTTGTCTCGGGCGCGAGCGTAGTTTCGGGCGCGAGCGTTGTCTCGGGCGCGAGCGTAGTTTCGGGCGCAAGCGTTGTCTCGGGCGCGAGAGTTGTCTCGGGCGCGAGAGTTGTTTCGGGCGCAAGCGTAGTTTCGGGCGCAAGCGTTGTTTCGGGCGCGAGCGTTGTTTCGGGTGCGAGCGTTGTTTCGGGTGCGAGCGTCGTTTCCGGAGGTTTGCTTTGCTGTGCTGCGTTTTCAAGCGCTATCTCTCGCTTGGCTTTTGCAAGAAATACCGAAAACGCGGGGTTAGTTCCTGCTTTTTCAATATTCTCGGCATAATCGGGGAACTGCTCGTAAAGCTCACGCGCTATGCGGTAATCCACACCTGATCTCGTGTATTGATCCTTGGTGTCCATTTTATATTTCATGGTGATCTCTTGCAGCGTGTGATACTTTTTGAGCGAACTTGTACTCTTACCGTAATCGGGATTGTAATCAAAGGCAAGTCCCCTGCCGTCGGTATCGATATTAAAATCAGATTCTACGAAAAATCCTGTTTCCGTATTGAGATAATAGTACTTTTCATCCTTGATAAACAAAGGTCTATCGGAAAGATCCCTATGATATGCGGGTACGATATCGGGCATATAATACTTTCCTATCAGCTCTCCGTAAGATGAATATATTCCAAGCGTAAAAACGTTTTCGTGGAACACAGCCTCACCCGTGACGGGGTCGGGGAATACGGACATCGCCGACGGCGTAATGCCAAGGTCAACGATAATGTATCCCATATAAAGCTCTACAACAGCGCGGGAAACGGTATTTGTCACGTAAGATTCAAACATTATTCCGCCGTCGCTGTACCGCAACGGTACAAGCTCGCTGACGAGCTTGGTTCTGTCAGAATACTGCCTGTCATAAATGGAGTCAAGTTTTATCTCGGCAAGCTGCATCGAGCCGTCATAATCCTTCCAGCTTATGAGCCAGCCGTCTTTTATAGCGTCGTCAAGAGAAATAAACGCCACGGTATCATCCCCTTGCGGAGGTATCGTGGTGTCCTCGGGCAACGGTGTCACGGTGGTTTCGTCGCCGTTTGGTGACGATGACTCACCCGTTTCGCTGACGTCGGGCGGTAGAGTCAGATCGGGGTCATTCTGTATAATTTCCGTTGTATCGGGCACAAGCGGGGCGGGAAGCTGCTCCTGCGCAGCAAGAAGATCTGCTGCAGTTGTCAGCATGAAAGCACAAATCAACGCAAAGGCAACTATCGTTGTGATATGTGTTGCAAGCGCCCTTGCGGTAAGCTTGTTTTTCAATGTATCACTCCTTTATTTATGGTAGCGAGTTCCCTTTATTATCGTAAAGGAACGGTATATCGATTCAAGAAGCATTACTCGAAAAAGTCGGTGTGGGAATGTAAGCTCCGAAAGAGAAAGGCGCATATCTGCCGCCTTTTTCACACGGGGCGAAAGCCCATAAGAGCTTCCGATAATAAAACACAAAGACGAATGAGTTTGAAGCTCCGCCTCTATACGCGCCGCCAGCTTTTCAGAGGACATACTCTGCCCCTCTACTGCAAGCGCAACCGTAAAGGCGCGCGGCGGTATTGCGGCAAGTATCCTTTCCGCCTCATCATCGAGCGCGGCGGCAATTTCGCCGTCCGTGGGTGCGTCGGAGAGCCTTGCCTCCTTAAGCTCCGTTATTTCGGGACGGCAAAAGCCCGAGAGCCTTTTGGCATACTCTGCACACGCCTCGGTAAGATACCTGTCCTTGAGATTTCCTACGGCTATTATTTTAAGGTTTATCATCAGTCCACCTGCAAAAGCACGGGTTCATCGGGGTGTGCGGCATCTATCGCTACGTCGCGGTGAGAGGCGCAAAGCGTACTCTCACATACAGCGAGCGCAAGCTCGGGCGAATTATTCACCTCGGAGATGTGAGCAAGCAAAAGCGAGGTCGCACCCTCCGACGCAAGATAATCGGCAAACGAGGCGCAAGCCTCGTTTGAAAGATGTCCGTTCGCGGATAGTATCCTGCGTTTAAGTTCGGGAGGATAGGGGCCTGCCATTAACATTCCCTCATCGTGATTTGATTCTATAACTGCGGCACAACAACCGCAAAGTCCGCGCTTTACCTCATCGGTAACAACGCCAAGGTCAGTAGCAACGCCAAGCACGTGTCCGTCACACTCAAAGCGATAACCGACGGACTCGTACGTATCGTGGCTTGTAACGAACGAGGAAACGGTGATACCGCCCACCGTCTCACGAAAGCGCAGGGGATGCTCAACGAGCGTCCCCTCGGCGCAAAGATGTGATATCTCACGGGCTACGTGTCCCGCGGCGTGAACGGGTATACCGTATTTCTTTGTAAAGGTTGCAAGGGCAGAGGTGTGGTCTCCGTGCGAGTGCGTAACGAACACGGCATCCACACCGTCGGGCGTTATACCGCACGCGCCGAGCTTGGCGCACAGATAGCGTGCCGATCTGCCCGCATCAACAAGGATCGTCGTGCCGCCCATGCGGACAAGCGTGCAATTCCCCTTTGAACCGGAATAGAGCGTGCCAAATAAAATTTCAGAGCACATCAAAGCAGCTCCCATCCGAAAATTCCATTAAGCACGAATATATTAAGCGTGTCAAGCATCAACGGGAAGGAGAGGATGACTATCGTTATCGGCATCCAACGGCTTTTCTTGCGGCGCAGGGCAATAGAATCTATGTAATCCTGCTTTTCTTGGGGTGTCATTGTGTCGGGGAGATTTTCGAGCGTTGCATCCTTATCAACAAAGCCCCTGTTATAAATGAAAAAGGAAAGTATTACAGCGCAATCCGCAATAATGTAGAAGAAAAGCACGTACAGAGATATCCTGTATCCCGACAGGAGAAAATAAAGCACGGAGGACGCAAGGCAACCTACTAAAAGCAAAAGCGCCAGCTTCCAATTAAAGCCCTTGAGAATCTTGACGAGCTCTTGCGTTGGGGTAAGACTCTTTTGGCGAGCCGATCTTTTCTTTCTTTTTTTGCTCATTTTTCCTTATCAGAGGAGCTTTACAGCACCCTCGGGTCTGATGCTGAGTATATGACATGCGCCCTCGCCAAATACGCTGTCCATGAGAACGCGATATCCCTCAACGTCCTCATCGGGAACGTAAGAGTGGATAGTGCCCGCAAAGCCGCCGCCGTGAACACGGAACGCGGTGGGACGCTTGCAAGCCTTGAGATATCTCTCGCTGAGGTTGAGAGCGAGGGAAAGTCCCTGCTCGGCTATGTTCTTGATAGTATAAACGTTTTGCAGATAGCAGAAGGAAGAAAGTCCCGATGCCATTACGCCGTTGAAATACGCCTGAAAATCATCGGCAAGGAGAGCCTGCTTCATCTCGTAAACGCGGCGGTTTTCAGCCATGAAGTGAAGCGCGCGGAGAATAGCGCGGTCGCCAACCGTGGTACGCAGAGTGGGGATAGCGGCAATGAGCGCATCCTCGTCACACTCACGAAGCACATCGTGACCAAATGCCTTTGCTACCGACTTCATCTCTGCGGGAACTGCGGCATAGTCGGGGGTGAGGTCGGCGTGGTTTCCGCCCGTGTTAACGATGCAGAGGCGGTAGCCCTTGCCCGTAAGGTCAAAGTTGATCTTCTCAACAACGGGGGCGGTGGGGTCTGCAAAATCAATAGCAACGACGCCGCCTGCGGCGCACGCTACCTGATCCATAAGTCCGCAGGGCTTGCCGAAGAATGCGTTCTCGGCGTACTGCGAGATCATAGCGATGGTAACGAAATCCACGCTGCCGTCGCAGTAAAGATGAGACATAATAGTGCCTACCATATCCTCGAATGCGGCAGAGGATGAAATTCCCGAGCCTTTAAGCACGTTTGAGGAGGTAACGGCATCAAATCCGCCTACGGCAAGTCCGCGCTTGCGGAAACCGTCGGCTACGCCCGCGATAAGGGAATCGGAGTTGCCAAATCTGTCCTCGCGGGGAGTTGTGTAGTCGTTTATGTCGACCACGTCCTCGGGGAAGCCCTCACTCTTGATGCGAACGGTGCTGTCGGAGCGTGCCGCAACGACGGCTACTATATCAAGGTCTACCGAGCAGGCGATAACTCTGCCGTGGTTGTGGTCTGTGTGGTTACCCGCCAGCTCACTTCTGCCGGGAACGGAGAAAAGATTTACGTCGCGGTCATCGCCATAGCGGTCAATGAATTCCTCAAGAAGCGCGCCAAAGCGCTCTGCGGGATTACGGGTAATATTTGCATTTGCAAAAAGCTCGCCCTTTTTAATGTTAGCAAGAAGTTCGGAAGGTCTCATTCTGAAAATATCCTTTCTTAAAGTAATTATATACCGAGTATATTATATCACATCGCTCGCCCCGTGGCAATAGATTAACTGTGTTATTTTTTTGAATTTTTTACAAACGACGAGCCATTCCTCACGCGGAATGGCTCGTCAAAGCTCTATTTTTAAATCATTCGTAAATTTCGGCGTAAATTCGGCGGTTGCGGACATCGGCGACTGCATATACCCCTCAAAACCAAGCTCCAGCGCGACCTTTCGCACGCTCTCGTACTCAAAGGTCGTAACACGGCGGCGAAGATTCTTCTCCCCGCCCATATAAAAACTCGGCGTGTATTGGCTCATAAGCCCAAGCACTATATCCGAGGGCGGCACTATTTCGGCAAGGCGGCGAAGAACAGCCTCGGAATCCCTTCTGCAAGCGGGAAGCACGAGATGGCGGACAAGCACTCCGCGCCGCATGATGTCATCATCGTCAAATACCGCACGTCCAAGCATTTCGTACATAAACGCTATCGCCTCGGCAGTGCGCTCGGCGTAGTCCGCCGCACCCGAATATCGCAAAGACAGCTCACGGCTCACATACTTGAAATCGGGCATATAAATATCCACAAGTCCGCGAGTCAGGCGGAGCGTTTCGGGGCGCTCATAGCCGCCGCTGTTCCACACCACGGGAATACGAAGCTCCCCCTTGACGGCGGCAAGTGCCTCACATATCTTGTCCGTATACTGCGTGGGTGTAACGAGATTTACGTTATGCACGCCCGCCTCTTGAAGCTCCAAAAACAGCGCGGAGAGTCGGCGCACGCTAATATCCTCACCGATAATGCCGCGGCTGATGGGCTGATTCTGGCAAAAAACGCAGGAAAGTACACAGCCCGAAAAGAAAACCGTTCCCGAGCCGCGCGAGCCGCTGATGCAAGGCTCCTCGTACGCGTGCCGCGACACGCGGCTCACCCTTATCGTCTCGGGTGCGCCGCAAACGCCGCGCGCTTGCCTTCTGTCAACGCCGCAACGGTGCGGACAAAGCTCACAAATCATTTTTTCTTATTTTTGCCCACGAGAGCTATATACCCGAGCAGCGCGGCAAGGTAAACCGCAAGTATTCCGCAGGAGATAAGCGCCTGCGCATCTCCCGTTCCCGCGTAGCTGATAACGAGAAGCATGGGAGCTCCGAATATTATTCCGAACGAGCTTCCCGTAACGAGATTCGAGGATGCGGGAGTTTCCATTTCAGGGTCGATCTCGCGCAACAGCAAAACGCCCGACGAGATAGTTCCCGTAAGCATTCCGTACATTGACAAAAAGCCCTCGTAAAAATAGTTTTTGTAGAGCTTTTTGCTCATAGCGTAGAGATATATAAATGTCACGATACCGCCCGTTACAGCCATAATGACAAAGGGCAGCCACAGCCCCTCAAGGTCGTTTATCTCAATGCTTGCGATAGCCGAAACTATCATAAGGTCAAAGGCAAGTCCCGAAATTCTGCTGAGCAGATAATTGTTCTGATACTGACGGTTCATTATCTTGGCGCGGCGCAGTTTTTTGATGACCACACCGACAGCGGCGGCAACCATCGAGCCTATAATGAAGTTAAAGCCCCAAAGCAAGGTGGAAACGGTTGCGGCAAGACCGGGAGATATCGCCTGCAAAAGCGTGGTGATGCCGAGAGTAACAAGGTAAGTGAGCAAATACACGCCAAACACGAGCGCGACCTGCACGCTGAGCTTGTCAACGGACGATGCGATCGGTATCTCGTCCTTGCTTTGAAACGTATCTATCGAAACAGAGCCGGAGACTTCATCTCTTATCTTGCCGTCGAGAGCGCCGCGCCTTTTAAGCACGTTTATAAATATCACGCCAACGATGCAGGCGCAAAGGTATCCCGCGGCGGCAAGGGAAAGTCCAAAGGTCTTTCCGCCCGCAAACCCAAGTGCCTCGTACGTCGCGCCGACGTTGTTCGCCTGACCGGGACCTTGACCGTAGGCAAGCGCAAGCAGTATTCCGCCGGCGTCAAAAAAGCTCGGTAGCACGGTATGCGCAAGCGTTATGGATATAAAAAGTCCCGCAAGTCCCTGAACGAGATACGTGCTGACGATGAGCGCGCCCGAGACGCTTCCTTCCCTTGCGCCGACACCGCCCTCGTCGGACGGTATGCGAAGTGCCATTGCAATAAAACCAAGTGCAAGAGCGTGATAGGTCACGGTTTCAAGAAACGCCGACGAAAGCGAAACAATGCCGAGCTGGCGCAGGGCAAGCAGTATAAAGCCCGCAAGCACGGCGGTGGGTATCATCGTGCTTCGGATAAAGCGGAGCTTGCGCCTCAATACATTTGCCCCAAGCACGAAAACCGCAATAATACCTATCTGTATTATCGGCGACCAAAGCGCGGTATTGGCTGATGAATAATCCATATCATACCTTCCTTTCATCCTCGCGTGTCACGCAACACGCCTCATAAAAAAGATAAAATTTAAGCGAGTTACAACCCTCATCGGGAATGATCTCGTAATATCCCTTGTTAGCGGTAAAAAGTATCGCTCTCTTTCCGCGCATGGAAAAGCCCTTTATCTCATCGGTGCTTACGCAAAAATCTCCAACGGAGAGTTCGGTTGCGTTAAGCCTTACCTTGCCCGTGCAGACGGGAGTCACGTTATGCTCCGTGTCGATGGAAAAGAGCGACGCACTCTCGGCGGTATATTCCGCACCGCTTGCGGCATCATACGCCACACGCTCCTTTTGCCAATCGGAAAGCGCGCGCACGGTGTCAAAGCGCGTACCCGAAAGCATTCCGTACTCGTCGTATTTTATCTCGCAGGAGCATTTCTTGCACCTTGCCGTATCGCCCTCGGATGAAAAGCTGTCACGCGCACCGCAATCGGGACAGATGAAAACGAGATTTTCAAGCCCCTCGGCAAGATGGCAAGAGGCGTAACGCTTCGGCGCGGCAAGCTGTGCATCGTACGCGCTGACCGACAGATCGCGCACTATTGCGGCGTAGACCTCATCATTCGTCATGGCGGAAAGCTCATCTGCGGTGTAAACGCGCACGGGTGCGCCGCGCACCGCGCCGCGCCGCGTTTTTTTGCTCCACATCGGGCTTGCGAAATATCCACCCTCTATTTTATAGGTGACAAGACCGCATTTCGCGCCCTTGACCAGAGCCGCCGTTGACGGCGGAATGGGGCATGGCTCGCCGTCCCACGAGCGCACCCCCTCGGGGAAGATGCAAACGCTCGCACCGCCGCGCACGCGGCGAAGGACCGCCATAACGGAAGCGGCGGCGGACGCCCCCTTCGGGCGCATTATCGGGTCAAAACAGAATTTCAAAAAAGCGTAAAGCCGCTTCCAACGCGCGATATGCTCGCTGCCGAAAAAGTACATAGGGCGCGGAAAGCTCGCCGCCACGAACACAAGGTCGTAGTCGGTAACGTGGTTTGAAAGAACTATGTATTTTTCGGGAAGTCCCTTTGCCTTTTCGTATTTATAGCCGAATTTCAGCTTTACGAAAAGCGTAGCAAGCGGACGAAAAAAGCGGTAGAAAAAATTATGCTTGGCACTCAAAAGTAATACCTTCTTAACAGTTTTTCTATATTATATCATAAAATATTGGTATTTTTAAGTATTTCGTTGCATTTTTCAGTAAAAATTCACACAACACAAGCATTGACAAGGGGCGATTTTGCATTTATAATGTAATCATAAAGCGAAAAGGAGAGAAAAATGAAGCTTCATCACATCGCGCTGAAATCCTCTGATATTGAAAAAACGCTCGCCTTTTATACCGCTATCGGTATGCGTCAGGTCGCAGAATGGGGCGAGGGTACGGGGCGCACCGTTATGCTTGACATAGGCGACGGCACTCGCCTTGAAATATTCGCAAACGGCGGCGACGAGTTTCCGCCGCGCGGAAAGTGGCTGCACCTTGCGCTTGCGTCGGAGGACGTTGACGCATCCTACGCCGCCGCGCTCGAGGCGGGCGCTACCGCGCTGACTCCGCCAAAGACCGTGGACATTCCCACGGCAAGACCTGCCCCCATGTCCATCCGCATAGCCTTCGTCAAAGGCCCCGACGGCGAGGAAGTGGAGTTTTTTGCGGAAGTTTAAGTGCAAATGATATATTTGCCTTGCGGCAAATATGATATACGCCTTTGGCGTATGATGAATGATGTGTTTGCCGTTGGCAAACATGAGGGAAAAAAACGGTCAGAGCCGCGCTCTGACCGTTTTTGCTTTTATAAATTGCTTTTTGCTCCGCAAAAAGCTACCTATTGAAAATTGAACAGCGCACCCTTCGCGTCATTCCGAAGTTCTGACGAGCTACTTCGAGTCAGAACGAGCGAATCTCGCAAAAATTCCGCAGA
>JAZQDD010000015.1:0-20865 GCA_045546615.1 Eubacteriales bacterium
AAATACAATGAGATTTCCGCAGACCGTCAATATCGCGTCGCAGACAAGAACACCGCGAAAATATTTCACCGCTTGCTTTACCGAATAAACAAAGGACGCGAGTACGTCACCAAAACCGTTTTTCTTCAAGCTTTCACCCTTCCTTACGCCGTTTTTTGAGAGTTACTTATTATAGCACAGTAAAAATGCAAATACAAGACTTGACTTTTTTGCGTTTTTGTGGTATAATATATGTGTAAGGAAATACCGCCGAGAGCGATTTTATCGCTCTCGGCGGTAAAATTATTTATGGGTTGATGCTTTTTCCTTCGACGCAGAACACTCCGTTCGTCAAAGGCTTTTCAAAATCGGGTTTATCCAACAGACCTCTACGAATCAATTCATCGGTAACATATCCGATAATCTGATATAGATAACAATTTACCCATTGATTGATTTGATCGTGCAGATGCTTTGGCACAAAGCTTTCAAAATTCTTGCGCACTGCCATAATCCATTCAGCAAGAAGATCATTTACCTTTTCATCGGTCATATCAAACAGCGAAACAAATTTTGCGAACTGTTCCTCCGTGAAATAAGGGATGTTAAGATAATAATCGCCATCAGAAAGCTTGATCAAATTGTTTTCAAGGAAGTGCGCAGCATCTTCGTCAGTAAGGACATCTTTAGATATCATTCCGTTTTCAATGTTTTGAGCTGCCCCTGTTTTACACATCCATCGTGTCCCATTGTTATGATAAACATTATAATCAAAATACTTACTGATCCAGTAATAGTAGATTTGCGGCGATGGATTGTTTTCATCAATTGCTACGTTACAACCGGAATTGTATTCAGCGCAGTTTTCGGTTTCATCTACGGTTTCTTCGACGATAAACCAACCATAACCGCCATCCTTTCTCGGAGGATATGGACCGTTTTTCAGCTTTAAGCGTTTGTTTTTTACATTCCTAATTTTTCGTCTGAGCAGATATGGAACGATGATATAACCAAGTCTGCCTATGCCAAAATTGTTGCCGTAAAAATTAATCGTGCTGATTTTAACTTCCGTTTCTTTCAAAATCGCTTCGAATTTATCTGCAATCATATTGACTATCGACGCGGAAACATCCTCGGTCTGCTTTCTGTCTTTCAAGCGGAAAATAATGAAATTAGTTATGTATTTGTTGCCAATCTTGCAGATAGCATCTCCGTATTCAAGGCGAGGAATCTCATCCTCGATATACATGGTGGGGACACCCGTGCTCATACTGATTTCCTCTACTGTCAAAGGTTTCTCGTAAGCCGCAAGACAGATTGCCCGTGCAATTTGCGAGGATAAATATTGATGCGTATTTGCATGACCATTGCATACCATCGTATTCCAATTGATTCTTTGAAACACCTTATCCATTTTGTCTTCTCCTATCCTATCTCTGATTTTTTGGCGTCCTACATTCAGACGCCATTTGATTGTGGTTTCGGGAAGTGAATACTTTTTTGCAAGACTTCTGACCGGTAATTCTCCAATGTAGTAGTCTACAAAAATATTCCTGTACTCGGAAGATAACGTATGTAAATACCGAAATACCATTTCATATTGCTCTTGTGTGTTGTCTTCATCAATATCGGAGTAATCAGCAATATCAAAGAGTTCGTCTTCGCACGACAATACGATTTGATTTTTATTTCGAGCGTCAATGAAGCGCGCATATCGGTTATGTGCGATTCGCCAAACCCAAGCGTCAAGCGATTCAATTTGATACTTGTTCATTCCTTCAAGAATATGACAAATTATCTCACTCGCAAGATCCTCAGCATCATAACGATTTGATAGTCTTTTACAACAGAAACGAAATATCGGTTCGATATATGGGATGATTTTGTTCTCGTCCAAGTTTTTCTCCTCCTTTCTTCAGCGTTGCAATCATGATTACACCCTTATAGTGCATCAATACCAATTTGGATAGGTGATTTTATAAAATTATATCATAAATTTATAAATTAGTCTATAACGAAATCGCCGAGAGCGACCAAACGGTTACTCTCGGCGGTGTTGTTATGTCATTACAAAATGCTTAATTTCGCAATCAGGCGTTACTATGCTTTTTCTTATTTTTGGTAGTCGTTAGCACATAAAATCCCAACGGAAGCACAAGATCAATGGCAAACAAGGTTGCTGGCAAATAGTTATTATCCGCTCCTACATACTCCTCTATCACCGTTATGCGCTCTATCTCGCCGCTTTCCGTTTCCGTAAATTGAATATCCTTGTACAGCTCCGGATTATAATAATATTCAAATATAAGCTCGCCTCGGCTGTTGCGATATTCTGCATGTTCTTTATTGGGATAATACTCTTCTTCGCCCTTTTCTGTATCGGACGGCTCCCCGTCCTCGGGAAGTATGGGAAGTGTAACGCTTGAAATTCCATTCTCGTCTACATGCACGCTCATTACATACGTATCCTCGTACCATATCCTGTAATCCGCCTCAACGAATTCCTTGAAATCCTCCCAGTTATAAAATTCCCATTCACGTTCGAACGTTAGCCTGTTTGACACAAAGCCCGTTATAAAGACAAGCGCAAAAATACCCGCAAAAATCGCAATCGAGATCTTTAACATCTTATTGTTGTACCTTACGATGCCTCGCTCCCGTTCGGAAAGAGCTATCAACTCTCGCTTGCACAGCAGATTTCTGAGGATCAGCTCGTATACTATATACGCAATTACGAATGCGATCGCAGAATACATAGCACCGTAGCTAAGCCATGACTCAAACGCCAAGCCGAAATTTGCCCCGTCGATAAGCGTAACGAGCGGCAGGCAAAACGCGAAAGCCAAAAGGTTAAAAAAGGAAACCACTATTGCGGCTCTCGTTACCCCCGTGTTGGCATTCGTTATTTTTTCAAAATGCTCGTCATTGTCATCATCGATCACAACTCGAGCGTTAATGGCGAAGCATATCTGACATATCTCACTCGCACCGAAGAACGCGGCGGCAATGCAGAAGGCGATCAAGCCCTTTGAAAAGCCGAGGTTTATTATCATAGCGACAATTAAACCGAGAACGGTAATACCGAAAGAAATAAGCGTTAAATTTTTATATTTGCGACTATTCCTGTCGAGTATCAGCTTAAATTGTCTATCGCTCTTTGCCTTTAATCTGCTCGCCTCTTCCTCGGAACGCGCTTCGGCACGTTCGGGATTGTTGCGCTCTCCGCGCAAAAGCTCGTCGACGGTAATACCAAAGATATCCGCTATCGAAGGTATCAGGGATAGCTCGGGAGTGCATTCGTCGCGCTCCCAGCGGCTTACCGTTTTATCCGAAACGAAAAGCTTATCGCCAAGCTCCTTTTGCGTCATGCCGTTTGCTTTGCGCAAGGCTGATATAAATTTGCCTATTGTTTTCTTTTCCATGATCTTTCCTTTCATTCGGGGTGTTCGTTGCTATGATTCTACCATTTCGCGACAAGGAATACCACCCTCAAATGAAGGAATCTCTCCCGAAATGCGAGAATTTGCTATATTTAAAGGTCTAATTTGCGCCACACGCTCGATAATTGCCGAAAAACATTTTTCTGCATGCTTTAAAGATATTATATACCACTCTCGCTCATAATTCAATAGCAAAATCGCACGGTGCTTGCGGACTGCTGATTTCACGGTACGTAAAGCCTAAAAACACACCGCCGAGAGTGATTTTGTCGCTCTCGGCGGTGTGTTTTATCAATTTATTTTGTAGCCGTCTGACGTATGCAAGACTGTTGCTTCGTCGCCGTCAAGCATTTCTTCAAGCTGACGCAGGTGCGACACCAATATCCAACGGATATTGAGGGCTGAAAAATGTTTCAGCAGGTGATACAAGCCTTCTGCGCCCTCGGCGTAGGCGGTGCTTTGGAAGGTTTCGTTGAGGAAAACAAGCGAGCCTTCTTTTAAGGTATCCACTATTGCCGCAAGCTCACGCACCTCTTGCTCGAAGCGTCCGGCGTCGTTGCCCTCGCAGAACTCCTTTTCCGCCTCTGAAAACTCCGTTGCAAGCTGTGAAAACGGCGTGATCTTTGCGCTTTCACACGTAATGGGCAATCCCGCTTGCGCGAGGACTTGCATCGTTCCCACCGAGCGCAGATAAACCGTCTTACCGCTTCCGTTGCCGCCGAATACCAAGAGTCCACCGTTTTGCAGAAGCGCGAAATCGTTGGGAATAACGTCGGACGGATAAGGCTTTGTCATCAACAGATAAAGGTCATATAGATTTTTGACGCAGATACTTTGATCTTCCGTGAACGTTGGATAGCAAACAGGCACGTTCTTCTCCGTCAAAGTCTGCACATATTTGAGTGCCACATCATAAAAGACCAACTCACGACCGATCAAGCCGTATTTTACAAATACTTGTTCCGAGATTTTTGCGAACGCACCCGAAAGATCGGACAAAGCGGAAATAGCAAGGCGTTCGTAAAGGTCGTCCTTTGGTGGAGATAATCTCTGGCAAGGATAAGTTGCTTCTTCTGTTTTCTTGAAAAGTGAAAAGCCTTTCTTTTTTAGCTCCGAATCTGTCACGTGAATATATCTGTGATCGATCAGCTCATAAGATTCAATACGCCCCTCATCATTCATGGCAAACTTGAAATCCCAATATCCGCCTGCACTGAAATTTTCATACTTGGAGCAGAAAGTGATCAGTTTGGTGAAATCGGGACATTCATATATTTCCTTGCAAGAGGAATACAGACTTTTTAATCCTTCGGATTTCAATTCATATTTCTCTAAAAGCTCGCCATATGCCTTGATGAACAGCAAGGCGCGCTTTAGGCAAAGTGCTTGCGCTTGCAGGATATTTTTAGCTGTTGCGGAAGAAGCAGTGCCCGTTGCATTCAGACGAAATTCATCCTTTCCTGCCGTCTTTTGCGTGATCCGCAGTTCCTCGAAGCGTGTGGATAACGATATGAGCTGTTCAAGCAAAGTGGGATTGTTTTCGAAATCCTTAATAATCGCTTGACGGTACAGAATTTCATTTTGATCGTTGGTCAGATCCGACACCACGGAAAGAAAATATTCACGCTTCTTGACGTCGGCACAAATATGTGAGAAGGAACGGTCAAGAGATAGGTGATACAAAATCCTTTCGGATATTGGCTCGGCTTTGGATATGCGTTCGTTCAAATACAAAATACTAATTGCCATTACCGCACCTCCTTGCCTCTAAAGAATTCTTATCAAGTCCGTATTTTTTAAGAATATCAACAGCGTAAGATGACGAGCTTCCTTTTGAACGTACGATATGGAATGTGCGTTTGTTCTCGTCCGTTGAATCCACCTCTGCCGAAAGCACCGGAAAGTCAAGGGACATAACCTCGTGGAAGTGGGTAACGTACAAACCAAAATGTTTGCTTTCCGCGATTTTGGCAACGGTGTCAATAAGCAAATCAAATCCACGCTTGTCATCGGTGCCGCTGAAGGTTTCGTTAAAGAACAGAAACGCTACCTTATTCTGCGCAGTGTTCAACATTTCCTCGGTGCGTTTTCGTTCCTCATCAAGTCTGCCGGTATTGTCAAAACGCTCATCCCTCGGAAAATGCGAAAGGACGATATCGAACGGATATATTTCAGCTTCCTTTGCAAATACGGGACAGCCAGCAAGAAAGAAGATCAGATTGACTCCGAGTGCGCGGAGATAAGTCGTTTTACCACCGCCGTTTGCACCAAGCAAAAAGCAGAACGGCTCATTTTCGGTGAAATCTGCATCGTTTGGAATGATGGTTTCACAGTTTTTTGCTAAAAGAGAAACATCGTAAAGTTCTTTTGCTATGTATTGAGGTGTTTGAGAAATCCTTGCAATACAGTATGGAACACTGATCTTGTTAGCACGCTGTAACAAACCATGCATCTCCAAAAAGAATTTGATCTCGGGGATATATGCAGTCGGTTCATAAAAATCAACGTCGGCATATTTGGTAATCTCAGCTTCGATCTGTGCAACCTTGTCCGAATAAAGATGGCAAACTGCGTCAGACAAAGAAAGATTGATTTTGGTATTTTGCGCTTTCTTCGCAGGAACGGCAAATCCAAGGCTCTTTGCACATCCGGAAATGCTGTCTATTTCGCTTACGGCATCATAATCGGGCGTGAGCCAATTCTTATCGGAAAACGACAAAAGACCTGCGTTCATTTTTTGAAGCAGAATTCTTATTTTACGCGCAGAATCCGTCATTTCGGAAAGTAGCTTTTGCTTTTCCTCGGATGAAAAGTACTCCGCCACGTCGGCAAACAGACTTCCCATACCGCGCATTGAAGCTAAGGCTTCGCACGAAGCGATATAGGCTTCAAGCACTTCTGCTTGGCGGTAATACGTATCAAGCGGAAGCTTTGCATCCTTGTATAAAAGCAACGCCCTCTCGGTTGCGCACAAGGCGGAAAGCGTATTCTCCAGACGTGCCGCGTTCTCACTCTTGTCAAGCAGAAGGAACAGCTCGTTACGGCGTACGATCTCGCTCGGTTCGCATGGATGCTTTAATATAGCTATCGCTTGTGCGCTTAAAATCTTATCAAGCTGAAGGTCCGAAAAAAGCGATCTCGGCAAATCGGTATTGCGGTTATTTAGCAATCGCGGTGCGTTCATCATATAGCACTCTCCAAATCTCCTAAAAGTCGAGGTAAGGAATCGATCTCCATACCGTTTACGATTTCGCCCGCGCCTACGGTTACCTCGCTGCCGTGCTGCGGTTGACGTTTGAACTCCATCGAAACAGGATTGACCAAAAGGATATGCCTTGGCGTTTTGATCTCCCATTCGTCTCTGTATTTATATCTAAAATCGTATTGCGGCAAGCGGCGGGATCTGCCGTCGATAGGATACCGTATTGCAGAACCGTACGAGGAAAATCCGATAAAACGCCTGATAAAATATTCTCCGTTTTCCTTGAATATCAATACGCTTCGCCGTCTTGGCATACCGAACAATTTAAGCGCAAACACTTCGTTTGCGGTTTCGATGTAAAAGTCGCATTTCTTTGCGTGCTTACTTCCAAGAAATCCAAGCAGGTGTGTCGAGTAAATTTTGTATTCTTTTGCGCGGCAAAGCCTTTTGATCTTGTACGCGCATTTCAGCCGCTTGAAAAAGCAACGGATATACGGAAAGAATACAATAAGGGCAACAATGCCTATCAGTGCATACCAAAATTCCATTTACATATCCTTCTTTCGGTAAGCAATATAGATCAGTGGTGTTTTGCCAACCACAACAGGATATGGCAAAAGATTTTGATTCACAATGGCAAGAAGCTGCGCTTTTACATATGCCCCCATAGCCCCTGCGTGTACGAAATATTCTGATTCATCCACGTGCTTGGGAACGCGGTTCTTGGTCTTTGACCAAAGTTTGCGCAGATCTTCGGAAAGCAGCTCGAAAAGCTCCTTCTTGATTGCTTCGCAAACGGGATTCCAATGCTTGGTCACTTCGGTAAAGGGCAACGCAGGGATATCAAGCTTGATCTCGCCGTCTGCACCGCGCTTCAAGATACAAAGCTTTTCAAATTCGGGAATCAGCTCGTAAAGAAGCTGATTGTCGGTCTTTACATCGCAAGGCAGGAAGGAAGCGTAAAAACGCAGTATGCTTTGCAGAGAGCATCTGTATTTGAACTGATTGTATGCCCAATGCGCCTCACCGAAAAGCGATTGGCAATCGAACATCTGACAGTCAAACTTGCCGTCATTATTAGCGCTGTAGCCAACGTATACGGGACCGGATCCATCATAGGGGTTATCTCGCTTTTGATTATGCTCATATACGGTAACGGTCGCAAGCCATCTTCCAGCATCGGGACGCTCGGGCGGCTGTTTAGGAGTATGTTCCGAATCGGGACGGCTCTTGCGCAAAACATCATGTAACATCTGATTCATCACAAACAAAAGCATCGTTGCTTTTTGCTTGTCGGACATCTCCGCAAAGTCATCACGTTGTGTCAGAGGTTCAAGGTGTTTCCAAACGATCTCCCAAACACGAGAAGCATATCTATCGGCAAGCTTTTCTTGCGCTGGGATATCACCAAAGGCATCCTCGTATCTTTGCACGAAGCAACGGGTGTAGACAAGCCCTCCCGAAGTTCTGCCCATCAGCTCACCTTGAATCAAAACATCAATGATAGGCTCAATATATGCGCTGGGCATACCCATCGTATCGGCAATACCACGCACCGAAACGGGATTTTCATATGCCAAATTCAAAATATTAGCTTCAATATCCGAGCGCATGAGCGAGAACGGCTCTCCATTAAGCCCACCGTTACCCCATATACCAATGGAGGCGGTTTTAGGTTCATAACTGATCTGCGAATACTTTTCCATATTTTCAAGTCCCTCTTTGATCTGATCTCGCGCCGTGGAAAGACGGGATAATACCGTTCCGCGCGGAATACCAAGCTCTTTTGAAATCTGTTCAACCGTTTGTCCGTGAACGTAGTGACGCACCGTTACCTCACGGTAAATACGGATCAATCGACCGATCTCGCGGCGTACCGATTCGTATTCCTCGGTCTTGCGCTCAGCTTCTTCTTTTTCCTCGAATTCGTTGTAGGTCTCGCTGATAGCACCGTCTGAGTATTTCACGTACTCTGCCTTGTACTTTTCACGAAGCCAAGCGTTATATTTGTTTTTCAGCACAGCAGATAAAAATCCCTTGGGATATTCTACGTTTTCACCTTGGCTGATTTTTACGATAAGTACGGTAAGTGTGTCCTGTACCAAAGTATCAATATCCGTACAGTCGTTGTACTGCTTCTCAGCAAGACGATAGAGGTATTCCAAATATTCACCGCACTGCTTCTCAAAATCCTTGTCAAATCCGATCATAGAGGTTCCTCCTTTCTGCCGTCATCGGCTGTTTTCACCCTATTAGTTGCAGAAAAATATGGATGATTCGCTGTTTTAATAAAATTATATCATAAAATTGTGAATTAGTCTATAACGAAAATGCCGAGAGCAGCTCAAGTGTTGCTCTCGGCGGTAAATTCATAAAACCGATCTCTTTTAGTTTAATATTTCTCTGCAGCCATAACATCCATACAATGCTTATGTGGGACTCCACTGCTGTTACAATCAAAAATTCGTTCTTCATTCTTGCGGAACAGCCAATCGTGGTAATACATAAATAATTCTCCGGATTTCCAGTCGCCTGCCGCGAGTTCGCTTTCTTCAATATCAGGCGGAAACGGAATAAAGGGCTTTCTTACAAAAACATTTATAACGTTTATACCATTTGATGTGGTATGCTTTTTAAGACTTTCTATGATGTTACTGCGTTGTTCTTGAGGAATATAATGAAATACTCCGCTTGAAAAAATAATATCAAAATCCGTTTCAAGTCTAAAGTTACGTATATCTGCTTTGAAAAAATCCACTTTAACGCCGCAGTGATCGGCAAGTTCGCGTGCCTTAGATAAGCCTTGATCCGAAATATCAAAGGCAGTTACATTATATCCGTTTCTTGCGAGAAAAACAGCATCCTTGCCCTCACCGCATCCAATATCAAGCACTTTATATGGTTTAATAGGCGGCTTGAGACGCATGATTTCATAGCAAAGATTATTGGGTGACAAGCCCCAATAATAGCCTTCCGAATTATACCATTTATCATATTCGGTTAATGATTGCGAAGGATAGCCAAGTAAGGAGTCTATAGAAACTTTTAGGACAGCCGCAAGTTTGGGAAGAATCGTAACATCGGGATAGGAGGTACCATTTTCCCATTTTGAAACAGCTTGAAAGGATATGTTCAACTTTTCTGCCAGTGCCTGTTGAGTTAATCCAAGCGCTTTTCGCCTGTCAGTTATAATTTTACCGATATTCATAAACGCCCCCCTTTTTTAACAATTACATTATACCACTTCAACAGAGAGCATTCAATAACTGATTTGTTGAAGCAAACAAACTTTTTCTATTGATGGTTGAAATAAATTTTATATTATATAACACCGCCGAGCGCGTCCCAACGGATGCGCTCGGCGGTGAAATATTATATCACTAAATAAGCCCCCAACATCTGTTTGTCATTATTCTTATCAAATGTCAAATACCCCTGTTTGATGGCCTCTTCAAGAACCGCGCCGCGTATTGAAAAAATGTTTGCACAAGCGTGATCAATTTGGAATTCTTCTTCTTTCAAAAAGTTTGGAATCTCTTTATAGATCTGCTCGCGGCAGAACAAATAATGTCGTGTAGCAATCTCTGTTGCTTTACAACGAAGTTCCTCAAACTCTTGGCGTACATCCTGAGGCATTTTTCGCGACTTGTCCCTATACATAACCATAATAGTCGGAACATATCCCTCATCTACGCTTTTGATATATCCATAGGATTCCAATCTTTTTAGAATAGCCTTGTCTACCTCTGCACCATTACCATTGGCAACTGCCACCATTGCTTGACCGTCTGCATAATTAAGAAACGGAGGCGTTCTATCTTCAATTCCGCCGAATTTAAACTTGTATTGGCGGAAGCCAATTTCCGGCAGATCTTTCTCATCCGGATTTGAGACACAACCGCTAAGTCCAACAAAATCCGGCTTGTTGCCGTGATAATTTTCCATGCCGAGAAGATCCCATTCTCCACCGTTGGGACGAAGAGTATGTCCCCAAGGACCTATATTAGAAAAATCTGATACATTTTTATTAAATGGTTTTAGCGTGTAGGAATTTATAGCATCCGTTTCTGTCATAAGAAGCGCCCATTTCATATCCTCAAACTGCTGATATCCCTCATGCCATTTCGGATAATTATCGTTTTGCCACTTGATATCATATTCCATAGCTTCTATTACAGCTTTTGTAAGTTCTGGGGTAATTCCGTGCAAATGTGCGTAAATCTTTTCCTGTGCTTCTGCACTTACAATGAAGATATTTGTTTCGTATCGATTCCCATTTTTCTTCATTAAGGTGGCTTCCACAAGTGTCGATAGTTCTTCTTCCATATACGGAAGAGCTACTCCGACCTCCATTGCCAACTCTTCTGCTGTAGAGGGGGTTCTATAAGCTGCAAGCAGAATGTTTTTGCAGAGCGAACGTGAAATATAATTCCATGGTTCACCGCTTTTTCCTACCATTCCATTCATAACAAACGCAACGTTTTCGGGGTTATAACTAAGCTTTCCAAATTCTCTTGCCATATCCATACCTTCTTTCAAAATTTGTCTTGCACGGAGAAGTCGAGACTTTACCGTGTTTGTGGGAAGCGAGAGCGATTCTGCAATTTCACGAATATTTTTGTTTTCTATGTAATAGGCAACGACGATGTTACGATAATCGCTTTTGATGAACGCCAGCTCACGCCGAAGCAGAGCCATTTGCTCTGTACGTATCATTTCATCAAGGATATTTTCACTCTCGTCCTCTATTTCATAATCGCCGATATCGGAACCGGTTACCGATTCGTTTCGATTATGCTTTTCTTTAGCCCATGCCGAATAACGATTACGCGCAATCTGCCATACCCACGCCGAAAAACTTGTAGGAATCGTACCTTTATTCAAAGCTGTAATGATCTGAAATGCGATATCCTGTGTCAGATCTTCCGCTTCAATATGATTTCCCGTCTTTTTCAAGCAAAAGTAAAACAGCTTCTCTATATAGTTTTCGGCAAATTCATTGATCAGCCGATCACGCATTGCGTTCGTTCCTTGCATTTTCTCGCCTCCTTTCATCCATATAGTGTGGCATTTTTGAATTTGGATGCATTCGTTTATAGAATTATATCATGAAAATGTAAATCAGTCTACAACAAAATCGCCGAGAGTAACGCTTCAGTCGCTCTCGGCGGTTGTGTTTATTTAGATAAATTTTATTCAGCATCATCGGAGCATACCGAGCAGGGGCGTTCCTTGCCTGCCGCGAGAGCATCCTCGCGTCTTCCCTCGTGTACGACAGTAGCCTTTTTGACGCTTGCGCATTGGCGGCTAACGTGCCAAACCGTTCCGCCATCTATCCAAAAAACTTTTTCCCAACCAAATCTATCAGTCTCCGTGGGATATTTCTCCGTTTGCGCCGCGTAGATAGAATCCGCAATGCTGTCTATCGCCTCGGGCGACAGCTCCTCGCCGCCGTAAAACTCCGTATCCGCGTGCGATTGCGAATAGCTTGAGCAGCCCAAAAGAATGCTAGACACAAGCAAAAGCAAAGCTATAAAAGCCGAAATTTTCACGCGCACTCCCTCTCTCATCTCAAAAACTTCTCCATCAGCGCGATCTTTCCGTTTGAATATTCATACGCCCCCTTGTAATCCAGAAGCTCTTTGCACGCTTTTTCAAGGTCGTCAAATATAAAGTACATTACCGGAGATGGCATGTCCACACCGTCAGAGAGTGTTGACTTGAGTATTCGAGCGGCCTCGCGGTAATCACGGTCTTTCATAGACAATTTTGCGTTTATATGTGCTAAATACACCGCATCATGACCGTCAGCATCCTTACTTCTTGTGAGATATGCTTTAGCAAGGATTTCGGCTATCACCGGCTCTTCCTCAAACGCCTTCATTAACACACAATACCTCCCAAAAGGATCATCCGAGTTTTTAAAACCGCCATCGTTTACGGGAAGTTGCTCTGAATAGAACGAAGGGGAAATTTTATTAATAAACTCAAGATGTGCGAGGGCGGAGGCTTTTATTTGATCTGTTGGGTAAGAGGTGGAATCGCAAAGTCGGCAGACCTCATCAAAAAGCTCGCAAGCCTCCCGAAGATCGCCGCGCGAAAAGGCATCCTTTGCCATTCCGCAAGAAGATAGAGAGATAAGGAAAGTTATCTCATCATCCTCACCGCCCAAATTTCGGCACATATCCCTGCATATCTCATGCTCCCCATTGTTGTATGCGCGAAGAATATCAGGCATCGCGTTCATCTTTAAATAATAAAAGTCACTATCTCGCTCTGACAGCAAATATCCTGCGGGAGTTCCAAGCTTTTGGGCAAGATACACGAGCGTCGGAACAGATGGAAGCGCACTTCCGTTTTCGATTCGGCTGAGCATATTTCGAGTAATCATTTCCCCCGCAAGCTCTGCCTGAGTCATGCGTTTGGCTCGTCTAAGGTCCTTTATTTTTTCGCCTATGTTCATTTATTTTTTAAACCCGAATACAGAAGATAGAGCAAAGCCCTTTTTGGTTTGTTGCGAAACAGAACTTTTTGCGGGCTTGGGGTGTTTTGATGAAGGAGGGACTTTTGATTCACTCTGCTTTGGTGTGACGGGCGTTTTGGTAAGTATCTGCTCATCAAAGCTCATTTGAGCGATCCTGTTTTCAACATCCGCCCCCAGCACGGATCTGATATGGGAAACTTTGTTAACTACCTTATTGCTCTTCTCTGCTATTTCACCGTTCATTCTCGCAGCCGCATCCTCGGCTTCTTGCGCCGCGGAAGAGATTTCAGCCGAAGCCTCCTCGGCAGCATTATCTATCATTCTATTGATATCCTGCATCGCGTCATTGGCACTTTTTCTTACAGCTCCGCGTGCAAGCTCAAGTTCCAATTCTGCCTGCCGTTTTATCTCCCGTGCCTCGCGTCGGGCAGATGAGATGAGGTTTTCCGATACTGACATAGCATCGTTCAACACGGCAGACGCACGCTTGTTACGGTCGTTTTCCGTATTAGTGCTCATCTCGATCTTATTTTTGAGTATTTCTATTTCTTGTTCGTATTCATCGATTTTGGCAATAGCTTCTTTTAGCTTTTTCTCAATGTCATCGAGTTTTGATACCGCCGCATCCCTCTCAAGCTCGAGCTGTGAAATTTTAGAAACAGCGCGCTCCTTATCGCTTTTTGCCGCATCAGCGGCATCTCTCATAGCTTCGATCTCCGCTTTCAGCTCGGACGCCTCCTGCTCCCTTTGGGCATTTGCTGTTGCAATATATTCGTTTACCGACTCCTTGCTATATCCGCGAAAAGCGATTTTAAAAGCCATTGCGCTATTTGTTTTTTTGCTTGTTGACATAGTTTTGCCTCCAAGGTAAATTTAATTTAATATATTTTAACACAAAAATCTACGTTTTTCAATATAATTTTTTACATTTCTATTTACCTTTTATAACTTTTCGTGTATAATTATGTTCATAATATTTTTTGAGGTGTAAAATGGAACTTCTGAAACAAAAAATCATAAATGACGGCGAGATAAAGCCCGGCGGAGTTGTAATAGTCTCGAGTTTTCTGAACCATCGCATGGATATAAATCTTATCGATAAGATCGGTGAGGAGTTTTACAATATATTCAAGGATACAAATCCCTCTGTAATTCTTACGGTTGAGGCATCAGGTATTGGAATCGCGTGTCTCGCGGCGCGTTATTTTGGCGTTGACGTGGTTTTTGCAAAGAAATCGCAATCCAAAAACGTTACGGGTGAAACCTATTCCTCGCTTGTCCGTTCGTTTACGAAGGGGACTGTTTTTGAGGTCAGAGTGGACAAGAAATTCATTTCCAAAAACGACCGCGTGCTTATCATAGATGATTTCCTTGCGGACGGAGAGGCTCTGCGCGGACTTGCCGATATCGTGCATCAAGCAGGCGCAGAGACTGTCGGCGCGGGAATCTGCATTGAAAAAGCGTTTCAGCCCGGCGGAACGCGCATTCGCAAGGCAGGCATAAATCTTCATTCGCTTGCAATAGTTGATCTGGACGAGAACGGAAATTTGATCTTCGTTGAAAGATGAGTCGGCTCATTCTCAAAATAATAGCCTGCGTAACTATGTGCCTTGATCACATCGGGTATCACCTTGGCTACACGGAGCTACGCATTATTGGCAGAATAGCTTTTCCCATCTTCGCCTTTCTGATTGCCAATGGATTTAAAAAGAGCGGCAATCCTGTAAAATACGCTATTCGACTTCTCGCATTTGGAATAATATCCGAGCCTATATTCGACTTTTGCTTTTTTGGGGATCTGACACACACCGCAAACCAAAACGTATTTTTTACACTCTTTCTCGGGCTTTGTTCCATTATATGCTTTGATAAGCTAAAGGAGCGTTTTTCATCCGATATTTTGCCCGTTATTCTCTCCCCATTGGCTTTTGGCGCTGCCGCGGAGTTGATATCCTGCGACTACGGGGCGTGGGGCGTGGGGCTTATATATCTCTTTTATCTTGTCAGCGTGTACGCGACGGAGAAAATGCAAGCTCTTGCGTATTGCACGATATGCGTGATATTTGCGATGCGCGGATATTTCGACGCTCTTTTCACGCTTGCTCCGCCGCAAAAATGGCAGATTCAGCAGGGCTTTGCCGCCGTGAGCTGTATCTTTATCGCGCTTTATAACGGAAAAAGAGGCTTTGAAACGGAAAACAAGGTTTACAGAAAAATATATCAGTATTCCTTCTACGCCTTTTATCCTGTTCATCTTCTCGTTATTAGTCTTATATTGAAATAAAAACGGGGCTTTCGCCTCAGACAAGTTTTTTGATCCAAAAGAAATGCAATTCATACACCGCAGGTGCATGAATTGCATTTCTTTTTAGGGGCACAAAGCACGTGAGAAAGCCGTTCTTTGTCTTGTTATCTCGTACAGGCGTGGCGAGGATTAAACTATTCTGTAATGCTGTTCACTATATCAAGGAGTTTGACAAAACGAGTATTTTGATTAAGCGCCTCAATGCATTTATCGGATAGCTTGCTTTGCAGCTTCTTTTTTATGATATCCTTACAAATTCGTTCCTTAAATTCACGCTTTTTCACAATCGGAGAACAAACAACAAGAGAGTAGCAATTTTCATCGTCCGTTTCTTTGTTCAAGAGATCAACATAATACATGACAGAGTTTTCGACTGCATCTATAGCCTTATCCTTCGCGCCAATAGCAAGATACGATTTCGCGAGTAATAAATAACAATCTCCAGAATCAAAATCGTGATACGGTGGAGGACATTCATCCTTAAAGATAGCTTTTATAACTGCAAAAAATCTTTCATAAACTTCAATGGCATCGGTGTAGTTCCCAGTGTTGTAATATGCTTTCCCCAAACGAGCGACATTATTTGCAAAAGCTTGAAGCGAATAATCAATATCACTACACAAATAAGTTGCTTCGCGCTCATAATTGCCCATATATTCATTCACGATTGCCATAGTGGAATATAGTGTAAAATCTGTTCTAACGGGAAAATTGCGAGCTTCGGCCGTTGCTAAGTCGAATTTTTTGTTCGCGCTATATAAGAAAACTAAATTTTGTCGCGCCCAAAGAACCTCCGAGATATTCTTTGAATTCGTGATAATAAAATTAGCCTGTCTGATAGTTTCGGGCATTATTAGTTCAGCACGGTCTTTAGCATATATCCACCCGTTATCCGGCGATGAAAGAGAAAACCCCAAGTTCATACAATGATACGTAATTATATAATTGTTTGGATATTTTTTCAGACCGTCCAGCAAAACATCGTACGCTTTTAGATATGTGTCAAGTTTGCCATATTCTTGTATGCTGTTTGCAGTTGAGACTATCCTGAGCGCATCTTCTGTTTCGGTTGTGTGGTCTATGCCAAAAAGAAAATCCGTACTTACATCAAAAATTGTTGCCAATGGCACGATCTGAGAAATGTCCGGCATTCCGGAATCGTTTTCCCATTTTGAAATTGCTTGATACGTAACACCTAATCGCTCCGCGAGTTCTTCTTGTGTAAACCCTCGCCCCTTGCGTAGATTCTTTATAATTTGCCCCATGGTCATTGCCATAATCACACCTCCGTTAATAGTTCATATCGGTACCGTATTTTAATTATATCACATACTGTACAATAACTGAAGCGACTTAAAAATGAGGAATCTAAACGCTTCGTTGAGTTTATTATATCACAAATATGCGAATTACTCTAAAACAAAGAAAAGCCCCGCGCAAGGCGGGGCGAGGATTACTTGATATACTCTGCAAGATCGTATTTTTCAAGATACTTATAAAAAGGATCCATATAGTATTTTTTGTTCTCCTCAAAATCCTTCCATACAACAGATATGAGGTGGTATGCTTCTGCAATATATTTTTCACATTCCTTGGCATTACCAAGTTTTTTATAACAAGCGGCGATGCACAGAAGAAAACTCCAATGGAATGTCTGCATACCTTCCCAAAGATATTGATCCGCAGGATCATTGTAATAATCATTCAAGAGAAAAGTTGTAAGAACGCGAAGTCCTTTTTGATAGCATTTCATTGCTTCGGGAATATAGTCGTCGGGTGTGTAATCGCGGAACTTAACATCGGGATGCTGATCCATGAAAAACCATGCATTTCCTTCCTCCATACAAGCTTGGTATAAGCTTTGCAGATGATGGCATCTCGACATAGTCGCTCCGTCCAGTTTGTCCCTCCCGGATAAGCGAAAAGCAAATGCCCAGTCGCGAAGATCATATTCACGAGGAAGGGATTCCAATACAGATTTTGCTTTTTGATATTCGCCTTTTTTGAGATACGCTGCTGCTTGAATATCTTTTACGTTGCAGACTCTAATAAAATCGTTGCTCTCTGTAATGATTTTTTGAGAGAGTTCAATCATTTCATCCAAGCGCGAAGTATCTCCCTTGTCGCGCAAATTGTATTCGTATGCGTCCACAAGCGCTGTAAGCAATTCTTCATTACCCGGATATTCCTGCAAAGCATCTTTCATGATTTCAATATACTTTTGGGTATCGTCAAAGAAATAATCCCAAGCATCATCAATAATCTTTTGAATCTTTGCTTTCATTTCACGAACATCGTAATCAAAGAGAATATCCATAGAAACCTCGAAATATCCTGCGATAACCGGTATTATTTCCATATCTGGATATGTCAGACCACTTTCCCATTTGCTTACCGCCTGCGGAGAAACAGAAAGCACAGAGGCAAGAGTTTCTTGCGTAATCCCTTTCTTTTTTCTGAGTTCTCGTATCTTGTTGCCTATATTGATATTGGTCATAAGAAACCTCCAATTTTTATTGTGATGCGCTTCACTAATTAAAGTATATCACACGAAATTGGATATTTCAATAACGCAACATTAGAAGAAAAACAACCTGCGGTTGAGTCAGTTGAGTCATTTAATTATTCTTATACAAAAAACACGCTATAACCCATAATAAGTTATAACGTGTTTTTTCTAAAACCGCTTTTCGTCCGCTTCTTTTACAGTATAATACAAATAAGTCCGCCGCTACCTTCGTTGATGATGCGTTCCAGCGTTTCGGAAAGCTTCGTTCTCGCGTCGTCGGGCATATGCTCAAGCTTTGCGTGAAGCCCTTCGTTTACAAGCTCGTATAGAGATTTGCCAAAAATGTTTGAGTCCCAGATCTCGGCGGGCGACTCCTCAAACTCGCGAAGCAGGTATTTTACAAGGTCCTCGGACTGTTGCTCCGTACCGACGACGGGGTTTATCTCCGTTTCGATATTCGCGCGTATCATGTGTATGGATTGCGCCGACGCGCGCAGCTTAACACCGTAGCCTGCGCTGTGGCGAACCATTTCAGGTTCTTCGAGATGAAGTTCTTCAACGCTCGGCATAACAATACCGTATCCGCGCTCCTCGACAGCCGCAAGAGCCTCGGCGACTCTGTCATACTCGCGCTTTACCCTCGCAAGGTCGCAAAGCAATGGCAAAAGGTCTGATTCTCCGGATATCTCAAACCCACTCATCTCGCCAAGCACTTCGTAGTAAAGCCCCTCGCGCATCTTCACGCTTATCCGAGCGCATCCCGTGCCAAGATCCACATTGTTTATCTCAATACTGTCAATATATTCGTTTTCAGCGAGAGCTGAAAACGCTTCCTCAATATCTCCTATCTTTTTGGCTTTTGCCGCGCACTCGCGAATGCTCGATGCTATGGACGTGCGTATTTCGTGATCCTCTCCAAGACTTGTCATCCATTTAGGAAGGTCAATATTTACCTCCGTTATCGGGAACTCGTTGAGTATCATGCCGAGTATGTTTCTGATGTCCTCCGCATCAAGCTCAAGACAGCTGACAAGCGCAACGGGAACGCCGTATTTCTCTTCAAGCTCGTGCCCGAGAGCTATTGCGGCATCGCTTGACGGATGCGCGGAATTAAGTATAACGGCAAAGGGTTTACCAAGCTCACCAAGCTCGCGTATGACCCTCTCCTCTGCCTCGACGTACGCCTCGCGCGATATCTCGCCTATGCTTCCGTCGCCCGTTATGACCATGCCGACGGTTGAATGCTCGCGTATGACCTTACGAGTGCCTTCCTCCGCCGCCTCGACAAACGGAACAGGCTCATCGCTCCATGGCGTACGCACGAGGCGAGGCTGCCCCTCTTCAAGTATTCCGAGTGCCTCGGGAACTACGTACCCCACGCAGTCTATCATTCTTACACGCAGTCTGCCCGCGCCGCCCGGATTTATCTCCACCGCCTCGTCGGGGATGAACTTGGGCTCGGTGGTCATTACCGTTTTTCCCGCCGCGCTTTGGGGAAGCTCATCACGCGCACGGTCACGGTTATATCCCTCTGCTATGTTTGGAAGCACGAGAGATTCCATAAATCTTTTGATAAAGGTAGACTTTCCCGTACGCACAGGGCCGACCACCCCGATATAAACATTTCCGCCCGTTCTCTCGGCTATGTCTTTGTATATGCTTGTGTCTGTCATTGGACAACCCTCCGCTTTTTGCTGATTTCTTTTGTTAATTGATATGTAGGACTTAAAAAAATTATGACAAGAAGCTATGGATTTATCAAAAGAACTGTGATATAATAAAAAAAACAAAAATCGGAGATCAAAAATGGACTTATGGAAAAAGCTTGCCGCCTCGTATAAGACCGTAGTTATGTACGGAATGGGTAACGGAGCTGACAAAATACTTGCGGTATGCGAAAGATACGGTATTGTTGTTGCGGATTTTTTCGCAAGCGACGGATTTGTCCGAGGACAGAAATTTCACGATAAGACAGTCTTAAGCTTTTCTGCGATCAAAGAAAAATACGGTGCAAAAAACATCATCGTTTTAGTGTCATTTGCCTCGGCTCTGCCTGATGTGATGGCACAGATCGCCGCAATAGCGGATGAATGCGAAACCTACGTCCCCGATGTTCCCGTGCGCGGCGAAACGCTCTTTTGCGAGGAATACTATGTGGATAATCAAAAAGATATAGAAGAAGCCCTCTCAGTTCTTGCAGATGAGCGTTCAAGAGAGGTGCTTGAGGGTGTTATTGAATTCAGAAAAACGGGACGGCTTGACGTTCTGATGAAAACCGCAGACGACAGAGCCGAGGTTATGCAAAAGATACTTCACCTTGACTCTTACCGCATGGCTGTAGATCTCGGTGCATACGACGGCGACACGGCACGCGAGCTTATCGAGCTGTGTCCGAACATAGAAAAGATATTTGCCTTTGAGCCTGACAGACGAAACTACCGCAAGCTGTCCGCATACGCCGAGGGCGAGCCGCGAGTCGATGCAATAAACGCCGCCGCGTGGAACGAAAACGGTCTTATTTATTTTGATGACAGCGGAAATCGCAATTCGGGGCTGTGTGAGAAAAACTCAAAAAGGCGCGCCGAAGTACGCGCGCTCACAGTAGACGAGGTATGTGCAAAAGGCAGCATAGACTTTATAAAATATGACGTTGAGGGAAGCGAGCGCGAGGCTATCGAAGGCAGTGCATCCGTTATCCGCAAGCATCACCCCGACCTCCTCGTTTCGCTCTATCATCGCACCGAGGATCTTCATGAGCTTATATTGCAGATACATAAGCTTTGCCCCGACTACAAACTCTACGTAAGGCGCTATCCCTATATACCCGCATGGGATCTGAATCTTTACGCAACTATAAAATGAAAAAAATCGGTGTACACCGATTTTTTTCATTTTATAGTTGCGTAAAGATTCAGATCCCATGCGGGTATATAGGGATAGCGCCTT
>JAZQDD010000016.1:0-4725 GCA_045546615.1 Eubacteriales bacterium
AATAGCGGGCAAAGGTACGCTTAACGTCGTTTCGGAAAACAACAACGGAATACACTCCAAAGACGACCTCGACGTAAAAAATCTTACGCTAAACGTCATCTGCCTTGACAACGCGCTCAAGGGCAACGACAGCGTAAGCATCACGGGCGGTGTAACACAGCTCGTGGCAAAACAGGGCGACGGCATAAAAACTACCAACAGCGGCGTTTCCGATAAGGGAAATCAGCGCGGAACGATAAGCATAAGTGGCGGTACGCACACCATAGGCGCGGCGTGTGACGCCATTGACGCCGCATACGACGTTGTAATTGACGATGAAACGACCGCACTTTCCATATACACCGATAAATACTCATCCTCATCCCAGGAAGTAACGGCAACCGCTGACGGTAAATACTATCTGCGCACCGCCAAAACAGGCTACAAATACTCCGTCAAGTATTACAACAGCGACAGCGACATTCTCTGGGTGAATGTCAGCGACTCGTATGAAACCATATCATCGGGTGGCGGCGGAAAACCCGGACGCCCCCGTCCCAACCAAGCAACGTACTATTATTATCAGTTTGAAAAGAAAGCAGGCTATCAAAAGCTCGCAATTTATATGTACGATAGCGGGCAAGAACAAGGACAGGATGCAAATTACTATGCCTGCACTCCGTACAAATCTCTCAATGACAGCTACGACACGATCGCGATTTCGGAAAGCTACGGCGGCGAGCTGTCTCTCAGCTGGACCAATTACGCCACCTATCAAGGCAACATGGGAGGACCCGGCGGCATGGGCGGTCACGGCGGCATGGGCGGCGGAAACCCCGACAAGGGCGACCACTCCGCCAAGGGCATAAAGGCGGGCAATTCCATCACCGTAAACGCAGGAAACGTAAATATCAAGGCGTATGACGATGCCATACACGCAACGGCAGAGGCAACACTCGAAAACGGTCAATCTCCCCTCGGAGCTGTCAGCGTAAACGGCGGCACGCTTATCCTATATAGCAACGACGACGGCATCCATGCCGATGGTGCGCTGGAGCTTAACGGCGGAAGTGTAACGGTAACGAACAGCTACGAAGGGCTTGAGGGCGCGACCATTAAGGTGGCTGGCGGAAAGGTTTCTGTAACTTCCTCGGATGACGGCTTCAACGCGGTTGCGACAAGCGGCACGGGTATCTCGATACTTGACGGAAACGTGTATGTGTGCGCCCGCGGCGACGGACTTGATTCCAACAGCCGAAGCACGTACAGCGGAATCGCATTTTCGGGCGGCGAAACAATTGTAATCAGCAATTCCGCGGGCAACTCCGCAATCGACACCGAGGGAGGCTACAAATACAGCGGAGGCGCGGTAGTGGCAGTCATGCCGCGCGGCGGAATGTCGGGCGAGTCGACACATTGTCAGAATTTTTCAACCATCGGAACTACCAAATCCCTCTCTCTGACACAGGGAAAAACTCTCGCAGCCAAGATAAACGGCACAACGCTATCAACCGTAATGCCCTGCTCCATTTCTTCAGCAAACGTAATCATTCTCGGTGACAGAGCCGCTACGGTAAGTGTTGAGGGATAAAATCATAACGATTCTATATTTTCACACTTCCGCACACGTTTTGGCAAGCTAATCATGTTTTATACCAAAAGCCGCCGCGAGCTTTTCGAGGGCGGCTTTTTCTATTCGGCTGACGTAGGAACGGGATATTCCAAGATATTGCGCCGTCTCCCTTTGTGTCATCGCCTCACCGCCCCCAAGCCCATATCGAAGCACGACCACTTGCCGTTCGCGCTCGCCAAGGCACGCGCGCACATAGTGCATTGCACGCTCCCCCATAAGGCGGCGGTCAAGCTCCTCTGCCATATTTTCATCCGTGCTGATAATATCCTCATAGGTCAGCGGATTTCCTTCGCGGTCAAAATCTATAGCCTCACTCATAGATACTTCCCCGCGCTGTTTTTTCTGCTGGCGAAAACTCATCAGTATCTCGTTTTGTATGCATTTGGCGGCGTATGTGGCAAATCGTGCGCCGTGCGTAACGTTAAAGCTGTCAACAGCCTTAATAAGCCCAAGCGTGCCGATGGAGACCAGCTCCTCTTGATCCGGAGAGGCGGAATAATACTTGCGCACGATGTGGGAAACGAGGCGCAGGTTGTGTACTATCAGCTTCTCGCGCGCCGAGGCGTCGCCATCGGCGGCGCGGAGAAACGCATCGCGCTCTTCATCCGCATCAAGCGGGGGCGGAAAACTATTGGGCGTGCCAACGCCGAGCATTACGTGGAGCAAGCGGGAGATCAAGGTTAGTATGTTAAACATTTTTCCTCCTGAATTGTATTGTGAATGTTGTTCAATTCTATTCCCCGCCCCGCCGTTTTTTGCTTGTACGAAAAAAAATGCCGAAATTTCGGCAGTTGGACAGCAGACAAAACTTATCCGCTTTTAACCGTATTTTTCAACAGTCCTTCTATAATACTTTTCAACCAATCGAACTGACTTCTTGTTTTTTGGAATACACGCCTTTTCCCATAGAGGAAATTTTGTTTTAAAATAAGAAATTTGGTACTCTCTCGACCAAGGCAACACTCCGCTTTTTGAGTGATGATCTTCCACGTACTTTAGTGCATTCCAAGTTGCTTTTTTCTTAACAAGCCCAAACACATAATATACAGCAATTCCTTGCGAATCTATTACACAGCAAATAGGAAAAGCGATTGCGTACCCCAAAAACAAAAAGCATCCAATAATGATGATGGAAACAGAAATTGCAATTTCTTCGTCAATAGTGCATACTCCAACGGCAATCAGTACAACAAAAATGAGAAGAAAAAATATACATCGAGTATTAACAACAAGATTCTTCATTGCCCCACCGCCTTTCCGTCGTTATTATACCATACTTTCGCCAACAAATCAAGGCGAAGCCTTGTATATCATCAGCCGCTCTATTTACATTTTAAAATCTTTGTGATATAATGACGTAGGTTGAAAAACCAATTGATAAACTTGAAATTGATTCTATCATTAATATCAAATTCAAGCACAATTAAGAGGAGAACATTATGAAAATAACAGGAATATGCTTTTTTATTCTTGGTGGTGTTTTATTATTGATATCGGGATTATATTTTTGTGCTTATTTGATATTTGAAAAATTACCACACAAAACAGGCAGGACACTTGGCAAACTGTGCAGTAGTAAATACAAAAAAGATGTCGCAGTTTGGACCGGTATGGGAAAATATGATGGCCCTCCAAGAGTTGCTTTCACCATAAAGCATTTAACAAAATCGAAGTATCTATATAATGTACATAACAAAATTTATATTTGCGTTTTTGATTTTTGGAGAAAGCCACACAAAATACCAAATAGCTCTTGGGTGATTTATCTCAAAGCATTCCCACGCATTTCATATTTGGATAATGATGAGAATTGCATTGGTGCTTTTGATTTTTTTGCTAAAGCAATTATCTTTTTTGGAATAGCAATATGCACATTTGGCTTGGGAGTTACATTTTTATCAAAAGTTTAATTTGAATTTTTACAATAAAATATATTGACTTTATCGACGAATTTCAATTTAGTGATAAATATGGTACACTAAAAGACTCCCTTGCGTTAAAGGGAGCCTTTTCTTTCTTTTCGTCTATGACTTGTCAATTTTCCTGACAAACACTGCGTTTGTACCCACAAATGCGAAAATACGGCATCCCTCTTTCGAGATATGCCGTATTTCTGAAAACTGTCCTTTAGAGCACAGCTCTAACACTCTCGGCTTTTTGCCTTAAACGAGTTAAAAGGTGTCTAAACAAGGGTAAAACGAACAAAAGGTGTCTGTTTTGGCTATGCGTGCCCGTTCGATAAATTGGAATTTATCAGACAATAACTGTACTATACTCTAAAAACCCTTGATATTACTGGGTTTTTCGTTGATTACAAACTCAACTGTTATGTATTTTCCCTTGTTTTTGCCCTTATGAGCGAAAATAAGGGAAACTTTTTATATCTAACCGCTAACTACCTTATCGAGCAGTCGTGCGGAGGTACGCTTCGCCTCTCTTGTAGAGTGAGCGTAGACATTCATCGTGGTACTGACATCAGAGTGACCTAAAAGTTCCTGCACATCCTTCGGTGCTGCTCCATTGGAGAGCAGATTGCTCGTGAATGTGTGACGCAGTTGGTGGAAATGAAACCCTTCGAGTCCCTCTACCTTTTTGCTTGCCCGTTTGCACATAATACCGATCGTGCTTGGCGATTCATACGCGCCGTCAGGTCTTAAGCATACAAAGGATATTTCCTTGTAGCCATCGGGAATCTTCTCGTTTCTCGGTAGCGTATAGACCTCATAGTATGTACGGTCTTTCTCCTTAACCTCAATGTAGTAGTTGAGGCAAAAGAGTTCGCCGTATTTGAATCGGTTTTTGTGCTGTTCAAGTTTGGCTGTGCGCAGAATCTCTGCCAGGGTGTCACAGAAGTCCACCGTGCGGACTTTCCTACGTTTGGTAGCCCCTATCTCGGTTTTGTGCCTTGCGTTGTTGTAGCGTATACTGCGGCGTACCGTAAGGTACTGCTTTTCAAGATTTACGTCTTGCCAAGTCAATCCACAGACCTCACCAATGCGAAGTCCTGTGTAGTATGCGATCTGTATAGGGAGCAGTGCGGGGTTATCCTTTGCTTTCAGAAAATCCTCAAGCTTCAGATACATTTCGTGAGTGAGTGTCGGTATGGTAGCAAC
>JAZQDD010000017.1:0-4348 GCA_045546615.1 Eubacteriales bacterium
ATCGTCCTTGTTCAGATACTCCTCGGAAAGGCGGTTCAGCTCGTCAATGACCATCTGCTCCAATTTGTCAACCGAGATAAAGGAGCCGATGCAGGCATCCTTCGCCACGTGACGGTTGGAGCATTGCAGATAGTGCTTGCCCCGATTCTTAGAGGAGCGCATCACATACCCGCAGTTGGCGCAACGAGCCTTCCTTGCAAACAGACCGATAGTGCCAACGTCAAAAGGCTTTGCCCGTTCCTTTATCATCTTTTGCACCCTGTCCCAAAGCTCGCGGTCGATGATGGGTTCGTGAGTTCCCTCAACGATGTACCATTGACTTTTGGGGCGAGGCTTGTTCTGCTTGGTCTTGTAGGAAATGCTACCATATTTGCCCTGCACCATATTGCCGATGTAGATCTCGTTGACCAGCATATCGGAAATCGCAAAGTACTTCCACAGAGTGCTGTTCTTGGCGGCGGGCTGTTTGTAGCGCAATCCCTTAAGACGCTTATATTCGGTTGGATTGGGGATGCCTCGGTCATTGAGCATACGGGCGATCGCGGTTTTTCCGTAGCCTTGCGAAAAGAGAGTGAATACCTCACGGACAACAGCGGCGGCTTCCTCGTCGATGATCAGATGCCCCTTTTGATCGGGGTCTTTTTTGTACCCGTAAAGGGCAAAAGCGCCGATATGGAATCCGTTTTCCCGTCTGTTTTTCAGAACGCTGCGGATGTTGTCGGACATATCCTCCAAGTACCATTCGTTCACAAGTCCGTTGATCTGTCGGGATTTCTTATTGCCCTTGTTGTCGGTGTCGGCATTGTCCACGATGCTGACAAAGCGGATTCCCCAAATGGGGAACAAACCGTGGATGTACTTTTCCACCAGCTCCAGCTCACGGGTGAAACGGGATTGTGTCTTGCAGAGGATAATATCAAATTTTCTCGCTTCGGCGTCCTGCAGTAGGCGGTTGAACTCCGGTCGGCGTCTGTCCGCACCGGCGTAATCATCGTCGCTATAGATACAGTAGATCTCCCACCCCTGTTCGAGAGAGTATTGCACCAGCATCGCTTTTTGGTTCTGGATACTGCCCGAGTCGTCGGTAACAAGTTGCTTGTTTCTATCTTCTTCGGATAAGCGGCAATAAATAGCTACTTTCATATTCTTGTTTTTTCTCCTTTTGAGACAGAACAAGCTGTTTCCGTTCCTATTGTACGATAGTTTTTGCCTACAGTCACGCTTTTTCGCAAAAGTTTCCGCTCTTGCTTCTTTCTAAAGTATTGATAAGCTCGATCCACTTGTCAGTGAATTCGCGCTCGGTGGTAGTGCTTTCGCCGCTTTTGAAAACACTAACGCAAACGGTTTTAGGCTCGTTGTTTTCTGCCATATAAAACCTCCAAAAAGTTGATACTACACTATATGAAAAGCGGCAAGTCAGCTATTCCGAAGTGTGTACCCATAAGATGAAAAAGGAGCTTTACTTTGGCAAGTAAATTACTCCCCAAAAAGTTTTCAACTTTTCGGGGGCCCCATACAAGAACTCCCCACAAAACTACAGTTTTGCGGGGACCCCGACAAAAAAACTCTCTGCCCGGTGTGACAGAGAGTTTTGCTTTTATTTACGAGTGGGTTTTACGTTAGATGAAGGGGTTATATTGCCGTCGATTGAACCGTTAGCGTCTTCAAATGCTTTTATATTTTCCCTTATCAAAACAAGCACCTGACTGTTTACGCTTCTGCCCTCGTAATCGGCAATATAAGCGATTTTGTTCAACATTTCCTCTTCAATTCTAATCGAAACACTTTTAACAGCCATAAGATCAATCTTCTTCCAACAATTTTGAGGGAGATATGTTTAACACTTGTGCGATTTTGAATAATGTCTCAAGCGAAACGCCGCGGACAGTACCCGTGCCTTCAACCTGACCGACAAAACTTACACTTTTACCGATAAGCTCAGCAAAATATTCTTGAGTATATCCTGCTTTTCTTCTGTAATATGCAATTTTCAAGCCTAGAGTGATGTATTTATCGGGAAATTCCGTTTTCATCGTGTCGCCCCTTTTTCTTTATGCATATATTCTACCGAAAAACGGGCGATTTTATTATAAGATTGAATTGCAAAATCCTTTACTTTAAGTAAATGATTGTTTATAATAATTGATGAATTATTTACTTTTAATCGGCAGCAAAAGCCGTTTTAATGACCTTTGCCTTGAAACAATGTCCCAAATAAAAAGAAAATACCCGCACATAAAGCGAGTTTATGTGCGGGCAGAGTTTCCGATTATCAGCGACGAGTATAAAGCCTATCTTTTGGAAAGCTACGAAGATACCTAGTTACTTTTATATTTGTCCATTTCAAATAGGATTTTTATAATTTGCTCTTGTTCTGCTCGTGTTTTAGTTAATAAAAATTCATAGCATTCCAAGGGGATATTGCGCTCATCGGTGGTTGCTACACCCAAATTTTCAAAAAGCTTGGATAAAGATATATTTAATGAAGTGGTAATTTTTTCTACGCTTTCTATTGTTGCGTTTTTCTCTCCACGTTCCAATTGACCGATATAGGTAGGATGGCAGCCCGACAGCTCCGCTAATTTTTCTTGACTTAAACCAAGCTTTGTTCTGTAATTGCGAATGCGTTGCCCAACTATTTTAGTCAGCTCGCTCATATAATCACCTCTATATATAGTCTATTGATATTATTTTTAATATTCCACAGACTATTGATATTGATAACAAAAGCGTATATACTATAAATATTAAAAAGGCAAAAAACAAATTTATAGTATCTTGGGAGGTGATGATGTGCCGAATAACACCTGCTGCTTCTTTGGACATAGAACAATTAATGAAACCGATGAACTAAAAGCCAAACTATACAAGACGATTGAAAGTCTTGTTGTGAATGAAAATGCGGACACCTTTCTTTTCGGCAGTAAAAGCCGTTTTAACGATCTTTGCCTCGAAGTAGTGTCCCAAATAAAAGATAAATACCCGCACATAAACCGCATTTATGTACGGGCAGAGTTTCCTATCATCAACGATGACTATAAAGCCTATCTCTTGGAAAGCTACGAGGATACCTACTATCCCGAAAAGCTTATTGATGCCGGCAAGGCGGTGTATGTAGAACGCAATATCGAAATGATAAACCGTAGCCGTTTTTGCATTGTATATTTCGATGAGTCTTATGCGCCGTCTAAGCGCAAAAGCGGAACCAAAACCGCCCTTGATTATGCCATCAAACTTAAAAAAGAGATTCTTTTGTTTCCAAAATAATTCCAACCGCACAAAATTAACAATTCGCCGATTGATGTTTAATGCCAAATGTTTTATTATTCTTTTTGATTTAATAATATATTCGTAGGTGATTAAAATTGCACGACAATAAAGAGATGCTGGGTACGGCACCGATCGGAAAGCTGCTGTTTAAGCTTGCGCTTCCCACGGTGGTGGCTCAGCTTATTAATATGCTTTACAACATCGTTGACCGCATTTACATCGGTCATATGCCCGGGGACGGCAGTCTGGCTCTGACAGGCGTTGGTGTATGTATGCCTATCATTATGATCATATCCGCCTTTGCGGCTCTTATCAGCTCCGGCGGCGCACCAAGGGCATCCATCTATATGGGCAAAGGCGATAACGAATCTGCCGAAAAGATTTTGGGCGGCTGTTTTACACTTCAGCTCTTTATCTCCGCAATTTTGACCGCTGTACTGCTGATCTGGAATGAGGATCTGCTTTTGATGTTCGGCGCAAGCAAGAATACTATCGGTTATGCCACCGACTATATGAACATCTACGCCATCGGCACGATCTTCGTTCAGCTTACCCTCGGTATGGGCGCATTCATCACCGCCCAGGGTTTTGCCAAGGTTGGCATGATGACGGTGCTCATCGGTGCGGTCAGTAACATTATTCTTGACCCCATTTTTATTTTCGGCTGTGATCTCGGCGTTAAGGGCGCGGCACTGGCAACCATCATTTCTCAGGCGATCTCTTGTGTTTGGGTTTTCAGCTTCCTGCGAGGAAAGAAGACCTACTTAAAGCTTCAACGCAGGAATATGCGCATTAACGGAAAGCTTGTTTTCCCGTGCGTTGCGTTGGGTCTTTCCGCATTCATTATGCAAAGCAGCGAAAGCGTGATCTCGGTCTGCTTTAATTCCTCGCTTCTAAAATACGGCGGCGACATTGCCGTGGGAGCAATGACGATCCTCACCAGCGTGATGCAGTTTGCAATGCTTCCCATGCAGGGCATTGCTCAGGGCGCACAGCCCATCTCCAGCTACAACTACGGTGCGAAAAATACCGACCGTGTAAAAAAGACCTTCAAGCTTTTATTGATAACCTGTGTTGT
>JAZQDD010000018.1:0-34402 GCA_045546615.1 Eubacteriales bacterium
AAGAAAGTGACCAATTAAGTATGTTCGACCCGCGGGACCCATTTATGGGTAGTAAGTAAAACTTGCATGGCTGGCAGGCCAACTTAAAAACGCACTTGTGCGTAGCCAGTATTGGTTAGGGCTATGCCCGAAAATGAAAAAAAACCCCCTATGCGGGTGGATATTTATTACGTAGAGAAACAAAAACCTAATATCCGTTGAAAACTTGTAAATAAGACTTCATTAATTTTCGTCACGAAAATTTAACACATATTTTGTTTACATAATCTTTGTTTGCATTGACTTTATACTTTATTTGTGTTATAATGTCTATATACAAAAAGTGAGGTGTATTTTCATGACGAAAATTATTGGTAAACGACTGAGAGAACTACGTATATCAAACCGCTACTCTCAACAACAGATCGCAGAGATGTGCGGATCGACTCAGGCAACGATTGGAAGATATGAGCAAGGCATAGTGGATGTCTCTTTGGACAAGCTGTTCTGGTACGCAGAAACTTTTGAGGTGTCTCTTGACTATATCTTCGGCAGAACTGATGATCCGAAAGGCCATCTGTACGAACAGAGCAGCCCTTCCCTCCCCTCTGATGCAAGCATCAACGACTTCATAGAGTTCTGCTTTGACCCAACATCTCCCGCCAATGCCAAGCTCAAAAAGATGCTTGTACAGTTAATGGAAGAACATACGTGAGGTAAATAATTATGCCAGAACATAAGAAACAGCACTATGTTCCACAATGCGTTTTAAGGAATTTTACAAACGACCAAAACAAATTCTATTTGTTTCAAGTCCTGAAAAATAGAATTATTGATCAAGCCGTACCGTATAAAGATCATTGTTATACAGATTATCTATATGGCAAAGATGGTACTTGGGAAAATTGGCTTGCAAAACACGAAATAGAAATCGCCCCAATATTTCGCCTAATTCTCGAAGGAACACCCCTGTCAATAGAACAGAAAAATTCAGTCAAAAGATTTATTCTCGTTCAACACATGAGGACAGAAAAAGCAATTGACAGAAACTGCAATATAATGTCGGATATTTACACCAAAATCATACCTTTGGTTGCAAAAAAAGAAGGGTTGGAAATTTCTCCTCTCGATGCAAAAATATTTGCTGATAATCGAGTAAAAGACTACGATCGTACCGAAATAGCAATAGAAGATATGACTTTTGTTGAAGAGAATTTGAGTCATTTCGATGATTTACGCCTAGTAATATTGCACTCCAAAAGTGAAGTGTTTATCTGTTCTGATCACCCTGTGAGCATTTCCAATTTATCCTATAAACATGGTGGTATCGGTGTAGACTGCGCTGGATTGATTGTAACCATGCCAATATCCCCCGAGTATTGTCTTATGCTTATCGATGATGGCATATATGACTACGAAAACGAACAGTGGCAAATTGAACTTGATGACTTTGATGTTAAAAAGCTCAACTACCGTCAATTTGTACAGTGCAAAGGGATTATGTTTTCTGTAAATAAGAGCACATTAGAAAATGTAAAAACACACTTTGAATCCCTATATATTGATAACCCATTAAGAGAATGGTGTATCCAATTAGGTTTATCTGATCCAATTATGATAAATCGAAAAGTTATTGAAATCAAAAACACTTACCGCAGTGCCATAGAAAAGATGATTCCAAAATTATATGCGCAAGATGATTTTAATGGATTATCAAAACTGATTATCAAGCCGGAGTTTCGTCCATATGGCAACGACATAAATTCTATGTTTTACAGATTTGGAGATTCAAATGATATTCCAGATAAATACCGTTTGGTTGGAAGTGAATATCCGGATTTGATTAAAAAATATTACATTAATAGAGGCAGGTGATACTATTGAAAGCCGTAATTTACGCTCGATATTCATCAGACAATCAGCGTGAAGAAAGCATAGACGGACAACTTCGTGAATGTATGGAGTTTGCCAAATACAACGAAATGACCGTTGTTAATACCTATATAGACCGCGCACTGTCTGCCAAAACAGATAATCGTCCTGAGTTTCAACGGATGATAAAAGACAGTTACAAGTGCAACTTTGATGTGGTGATCGTATGGAAACTGGACCGCTTTGCACGTAACCGCTATGACTCGGCACACTATAAAGCACTTCTCAAAAAGAACCGTGTGCGTGTGGTATCTGCCAAAGAAACCATTTCTGAAGGCGCAGAAGGCATCTTGCTGGAATCTTTACTTGAAGGCTACGCAGAATACTATTCAGTAGAACTTGCTGAAAAAGTTAAACGAGGTCTTACCGAGAATGCACTGAAAGGTGTTTGGAACGGTGGTACGGTTCCTTTCGGTTATGTCGTCAACAAGCAAACCCAAAAGTTGGAGATTGATCCACTTGCCGCAGATGTTGTTCGTGAAATCTTTGATATGGCTTACGACGGTAAAACGGTCAAAGAGATTCACCGTTATTTAGAAGAAAAGAACATCACGCGTACCAATGGCAAACCGCTTCGCTATAATGCAGTACGCTATATTCTCTCCAATCGCACGTACATAGGCGAATACAATCATTCGGGTGTATTAATTGAAGACGGCGTTCCCGCGATCATTGAAAAGGATCGTTTTGAAAGGGTTCAAAGTGAATTAAAAAAGAACTCCAAAGCACCGGCACGTCACACCGCAGACGATGATTATCTTCTCACAACCAAATTGTTCTGCGGCAAATGCGGAGCAATGATGGTTGCACAAGCAGGTACAAGCCACACAGGAAAGGTGCATCGCTATTATGCTTGTGTCCGTCAGAAAAAGCATAAGTGCGACAAGAAAATGATGCACAAGGAAAAACTTGAAAACTTTATCGTGTACAAAACGATGGAGATTTTAAAGAATGATTCTGTGATTGAAGAACTCTCGGCTCTTCTTTACAATCTACAGTACAACGAAAGCACGGTTCTTCCCCAATTGGAACAGCAGTTGAAAGAACGTGAGAAAGAGATAGAAAACATCGTAAATGTCATTCAACAAGGCATTGCCTCTCAGGCATTGGTAAAACGCCTCGGCGAACTTGAATCATCAAAGAACGAAATCAGCGATGCCATTATTAAAGAGCAGATTCAGTCACCAACCTACACGCAGGACGAATACAGAATGGCTCTTACCAACTATCGAAAGATAGACATTACTCAGCAAGACGGCAAAAGAAAAATCATCGACACATTCATCAATGCGATTTATGTATACGACGATCACTTCAAAATCGTATATAACGGTAATAACAAAGAGGAAACAGTTAGTCTCGAAGCACTCGAAAACAGTTCAACCTTGTTTTCATCCGGTGCACCAAAAATCGACAGGCTATGCCTGTCGATTTTTTATCCATTGCGAAAGCAATGGTATATCATCACGCGATAGCGTGTATATCATCGCCGAAGGCGTATATCATCAGCCGCAGTCTGTATTTCTTTCGCAATGATGATATACAACACTTCGTGTTGATAATATACAATTTCTTCGGAATTGATGATATACAAGGCTTCGCCTTGATTGCGCGGCGATCCCATTGCCGCGCACTATTATTTTTTATCTGCTTTCTAATCCTAAAATGTAATCCGCACTTACTCCGTAATATTTGCATAGGACAATCAAATGTCGAATGGGCAGTTCATTTGCTCCTCTTTCATATCTTGCATACATCGTTTGCGAGGTACCTAATATATCAGCGATCTGCTGTTGAGTTTTATCGTGATCTTCTCTGAGGTCACGAATTTTTTTTATATAATCTACCATTTCAAACGTTCCTTTTGCAGTATATCTGAAAATATTATACCAAGTAAAGAAATTTACTATTGACTTTAGTAAATATTTGTATTAAAATGGTGTTACATATTAGCGAAAGGAGGACTGTTTTATATGTCAAAGCTTAATTTTGAAAGAATTACTCCTTTGTTTGAGTCGAATCAGGAGTTTTCTCTAACCGAAAGTCAATATGAACAAAGTGTTGGAAAACCGTTGCCGAAAGATTATTATTACTTGAAAAAGAATTCGGCACTTGCAAGGGAAGCCCAAAAACACGGATATTACATTGAGATCAGAGAAAAAACCGTGTGTTTGAAAAAAGTAATTTAATTTGTGAAAACGTTAAAGGAGAAGAAAAATGTCAACAAAAATCAAAACCATTATCCCTTTGTGTCTTGCTCTGCTTGCAAGTGTTTTTATTTTTAGCGCTTGCAATAGTGAACCGCACGTGCATCAGTATGGCGAATGGGCGGAAACAAAGGCGGCGACCTGTACTGCGGCAGGTGAAGAGGCAAGACAATGCTCTTGCGGCGATACACAGACAAGAGAGCTGCCCATAAAGGATCACTTTTACGGTGAATGGGTCGTAGTAAAAGCCGCCACGTGTACCGAGGATGGTATTCAAGAACAGAGCTGTGTCTGTGGCGACAAGAAGACGCAGACCATTCCTGCCACGGGCCATAAATATGGCGAATGGGCAGAATCCAAATCCGCTACGTGTACCGAGGACGGCGTTAAAGAACAAAGCTGTGTCTGTGGCGACAAGAAGACACAGACCATTCCTGCTACCGGTCATAAATATGGCGAATGGGCAGAATCCAAGTCCGCTACGTGTACTAAGGACGGTGTTAAAGAACAAAGCTGCGCCTGCGGTGATAAGAAGACAAAGACCATCCCTGCTACAGGTCATAAATATGGCAAATGGACAGTAGGCAAAGAAGCTACCTGTGCAAAAGCCGGAGAAAAATATGCAGTATGTTCGACATGTAATGACAAGAAAACTGAATCTATCCCTAAATCTAACACACATGTATACGACGGGGGAACTATAACAAAGAAAGCAACCTGCACGGCTGTTGGAAACAAAAAATACACCTGTAATTTGTGCGGTAGCACGAAGGTTGAGAACATTTCTGCTTTGGGACATGAAGTTAATAATGAAGGAAAATGTTCAAGATGCGGTGTTGTAACGTTGAATATGACAAGTGAAGAAATTGAAAAGTCTAAAAAAATCAAAACCATGTCCGGCTCGGTTTATGAAGAGTCAGATGAAATCGATATCTTTATTGAATTAAAAGATGCTTCCTCTTATTCCGTAAAAGTTCCGGCATATGTAGACGTTAGAATAGTGGATAGTAATGGAAAAACGTTGTACTCTAAAACTCTTATTAAAAAGGCTTCGTCAAGGCAAATTACCATAGATTACGATGACGTAACTAAATCCTATACCAATACAGGCACCTTGTATTACAAAGTTTATAACGACTACTTTACTTTAGACGAGGCAAGCAAAGAACTTGAAGAAATTCCGTGGACGGTGGATGTTGAACTTCCAACTGTTCCCCAAACTATTTACTATTGGTCTTGGTCTGGCGCTATCTCATCCTCGTGTGAGGTTACGGGCATTACATATGAAATAAACGGAAGTGATATAAAATTTTATTTTACAGGTAAAAAAACATATGACAGACAGGGTAACAGCTATAGCGACTATTGCAAAATAGGCTGGAAGCTTTATGATTCTGAAGATTACGTTGTCGCCAATGGAACTTGTTATACAACCGCACTTAAGGTTGATGAAAAATTCAAAGATGCGCTCGACAAGGCTCGTGGTGTCATAGAGCAGGGAAAAACTTACCGTCTTGAGATTTTGAATGTATCATAATAAACTTTTTCAAGCGAGCCGCTTTGCGGCTCGCGTTTTTATGCGAAAAGCCCGACGTTTTGACCAAAATCATTGAAAACCGCCACTCGTTGTGCTATAATTCAGGCAATAGCTCGTTTGGCTTGCTTTGAGATACTATAGAGGAAATACAGTGGATAAAAAATACGGAAAAACGGTCACGGCGTGCTTTGTGGCGTACGTCGTGCAGGCTATCATAAATAATTTCGCGCCGCTTTTATTTTTGACGTTCCACTCGTCCTACGGCATACCGCTTTCGCAGATAACGCTGCTCGTCACCTTTAACTTCGCCATTCAGCTTGCGGTCGACCTTTTCTGTCGGTCGGCTTTATCGACCGCATCGGCTACCGCGCCGCTATGGTGCTGGCGCACGCGCTTGCCGCGCTCGGACGTATCGCGCTCTCCGTCCTGCCCGGCGCACCAAAGCAAAAGGGGTGGCAGAGCCACCCCTTTTGCTTTGCTACATTCGAAAGACGCCGAAGCGCTCGGCGTTGCTCGCAACGCCGAAATATTTGCGCGCGAGCAGAAAATGAGGGCAAAGCAGTAATTATACGCGCAAATTTAGGTTGTCCTTCAAGAACTCATTGATAAGATCGAGGTCTTTCCGATTGAGGGAACGGGCAAGAACAGAACGCAGCGACTTGTCATTCATTATCGCTTTGTGGGCTGCATCGAACTAACGGGACTCAGAACTCACAGTTCGCGCATAATGTGGCGGTGAACTAAAACAAGCGATAGCGCGAACTATGTCCAAATTGCAAGCAATTTGGAGGAGTTCTTCGTTCTTGACTTAAATCAAAACGGCGGCGGGATTTTCGCCTACGGCGAATATATCCACGCTCTACGCCTGACAAGCGAGCTTGTCGATCTCCGAGCGGGATATGCGAACTCGCATCTTGCTACGCAAGACGAGTTGGAGTCGGCGTGCCGACTCCAATCAAAAAAGCAGACGCGCTTTTAGCGTGTCTGCTTTTTTGGTCGAAGTGGCGGGACTCGAACTCGCGGCCTCCAGTACCCGAAACTGGCGCGCTACCACCTGCGCTACACCTCGATTTTGCTTACATTACATTATACCACCGACGTGAGCTTTTGTCAAGGTTTTGAACAAAAAAATTCCGTTACTCGTCTGATGCGCGTAATTTTTAGCATTCCTCGGGGAGCTTGCATACGTCCACCCATTCCTCGAAACCCGAATATCTCTCAAGCTCGGGTATGGTCAGCTCTATTGCGCTGTTTGCGCTTCCGCAAGCGGGGAACACCGTCTCAAAGCGTTTGAGTGACTCGTCAAGATACACGCTGACACCGTCGTTTATCGCAAACGGGCATACTCCGCCCACGCCGTGTCCTATCATTTGCTCCACCTCGTCAAAGGTCAGCATCTTTGCCTTTGCCGAAAAGCGTGCCTTGTATTTTGCGTTATTTATCTTTGCGTCGCCCGCCATAACGATGAGTATCGCCTTGCCGCCCACTGTGAAAGAGAGCGTTTTTGCGATTCGGCACGGCTCGCAATGAAGTGCCTCGGCGGCAAGCTCCACAGTTGCGCTCGAAACGTCAAATTCCAGCACCCTGTCCTCCATGCCGTGATTTCTGAAATATTCTTTTACCCTTGCGATAGACATCCCGTTCTCCTTTTTCGTTTTACTAATTATACCACCAAACTTGCCCATTGTCAATAAAGTAGGAGCGCACCAAACGCAAATGCGTCGGTGCGCTCACATTTATTCAATGTCGATATCAAGCGGCTTGTCTATCTCGTCCGAGACGTATTTGCCGTTTTTCTTGCGCTGACGGACGCACTCGGTCAGGAGATATTCTATCTGCCCGTTCACCGAGCGAAAATCGTCCTCCGCCCACGCGGCGATAGCATTGTAGAGCTTGGCTGAAAGGCGCAACGGCACTTGCTTTTTTTCGTTTTCTCCCATTTTTCGCCTTTCCTTTATTTATTAATACAGACTGCCCGAATTTACTATGGGCTGTGCGTCGCGGTTGCCGCAAAGCACTACGAGAAGGTTTGACACCATAGCGGCTTTTCTTTCCTCGTCAAGCTCGACCTTGCCGCCCTCGTTCAGACGGTCAAGAGCCATCTCGACCATACCGACTGCACCCTCGACTATCATCTTGCGCGCGTCGATGATGGCGGATGCTTGCTGACGCTGGAGCATAACTGCGGCGATCTCGGTGGCGTAAGCAAGGTAGGTGATGCGCGCCTCGATAATCTCGATGCCTGCCTCGTCAACGCGCTCTTGTATCTCGTCGCGTATTCTCTGCGCCACGACCTCGCTCGAACCGCGCAGACTTCCGTCGTCGGCAACGCCGTCACCCGTGGTGTCAACACCGGGGGCTACATCGTAGGGATAGAGGCGGACGATGTTACGCAGGGCGCTGTCGCACTGCAGAGAAAGGAATTCCTTGTAGTTGTCAACGTTAAATACAGCCTTTGCGGTGTCGGTGATGCGCCACGTTACCGCGATACCTATCTCGATGGGGTTACCAAGGCAATCGTTTATCTTCTGACGGCTGTTGTTGAGGGTCATAATTTTAAGTGATAGCTTTTTGGAAACTATTTCTATGGATGCTCCTGTACTTGCTGCCGCAATAGTGGATGCGACGGTCTTTACGTCGCCGCTCTGGTTGAGCTTGGTCTGTGCGGCGGGGTTTATAGCGGTGCAGAAGGGATTCACCCAGTAAAATCCGTCGCCCTTTATTGTGCCGACGTACTTACCGAAAAGGGTGAGGACGAGCGCTTCCTCGGGCTTCAAAACTTTGAGACCGACAAAGGGTATCCAACCGATAAAGGCGGCGAGGATGCCGAAAATTACCATCATCACCGCACCGATGACGACGTTTTCCGTATTGAGCTGTGTTGCGCCGAAAATGAAGGCGGCAATATAGGCGAGCTCAAGAAGCAGGGTGATTATAAGAACGGACATACCGTGCTTTTTGGTGGTCAAAATTTTTTCTTTCATAGTTAACTCCTTTGAAGTTTTATCTGATATCAAAATGATATCATAGATAAATCAGTTTGTCAATAGCTTTTTTCAAAAAATATTGAAATTTTTTCAAAAATATGATATAATCAATCTATAAAAGACCAACGAAAGGCAATTTTATGAAAAAAATACACGTTTTTGCCGCGATATTGCTTATTTTGGCGGCATTTGGCTTTGTTTCCTGCGGCGGCGGCACGCCCATAAGTGCACCTGCGCACGAGGAGCTGGCGAGCGCGTTTGTTGACGCCCTATCAAAAAACGACCTTGAAACAGCCGTCGCCCTGACCGATGGGGAGCATTTCAAGCGCGAGGACTTTGAAAAGTTTTTCAAGGGCGCAAGGGAATACGTGGGAGATTTTTCTTCTTATGAAAATAAAGGCATAACCGACTATGCTAACGCAGAGCAAAACGGCAAGCCTACCGAAAGCGCGACATTCCGATTTGATACAGACGGCGTTGATTTTTACGTCGGAGTTGCGCGTGTTGGCGGGTCGGAAAAAATATGCGGTCTTGCTATAAGTCCTATTCAGACGGGAACTATTGGCTCGATGTCGGGTGCCAATGTGCTTCAATGGCTCGTGCTGATACTCGGAATTGCTACGATAGGCTTTACGGCTTTTGTGTTTGTTGACTGTGTACGCCGAAAATTCAGGCAAAAGGGGCTTTGGTGCGCCATCATTCTGCTTGGTGTTTTAAGCCTTGGATTTAGTGTCGGGCCCACGGGCTTTATGCCCGCCGCGGGCTTGGGCTTTATCATTTTCCCATCGTCGCTTGTCACCTATTCAACGGGCGGATATGCGCTTTCGCTCATCATTCCCTTTGGTGCTATCGCGTATCTCGTGATGCGCAAAAAGCTTTTAAATCCTCAAGTTCCCAAAAGCCTTGATGAAGCGGAATCGCTTTCCGAAACGGAAGAGGAAGCCCCCAAAAAGGAATATTACGAGTGGGAAGAGTAAAAAACGGTACATTTTTGAAAAATCAATAGAATATGTGATTTACCGATAGAAAAAGGACAGCGACGATTTTTTACGTTCGTTGTCCTTTTTTATGCGATGATTCAATATAAACTTTATTATCGGCAGTATCTACTTCTTTTTTGAAGGGATCAAATTCGGGAAAGCAAAACAAATAGTAGTCGCACTCGTCGCAACAACACTCAAAGCCTTGCTCTCCGTTGCCAAGGCAAACGGTAGGTTCACCCGGCGTAAGCTCTACGCCTGTAACATCTATTACCCTTTTTTTAATATTCTTGCTCATGCATTCTCCTATCAGCATACAAAAAGTGCGCCGACCGAAATCAGCGCACAAAAACGCAAATCCCAGTCGTCGCCAAACAAACCATATACAGATTGGGTATATTACTATACTCTCTCATGTACGGAATTTGCATTTTATCAAATTCATCATAAGAGAGTATTGTCAAAAAAGGGCATAAGTATCCCAAAAAGAAAAAATACCCGCAAGTACTGTATATTTAGTTTGTTTGGCACAATTATTATACCACAGTTTTTGCACTTTGTAAACATATCCAGTAAAATTTTGAAAATCACATTCCGCAAAGCGGAACGTCACTTTCTCTGACAAAAACACGGCATATCTCTTTGGAGATATGCCGTATTTTGTAAAACCGTCCTTTAGAGAATGACTCTAAAGCGCAGACTTTTTTTATGCGTTCTTGTTTTCGTCGATCTTGGCGATAAGCGCGTCCCAATCGGGGTTGGCGAGCATATCGTAGTAGCCCTTGATGAGAGCTACGTCCTCGTCGGCGGTGATGGAGCAATACTTTTCGAGTGCGGCGGCAACGCCGTTCTCCTTTGCGAAGGTGGATACCTCAACGCCTATCTCATCCTCGGGCATATCGAAGCGGAGCGCGGCGGCAATGCCGAGACCAATAGCGGCGGGAGTCTTGCCCTGCTCTCTTACTGCGATGTACGCGCCGCCGAGTCTGTCGCCTGCGGAGAGCTTGCGGCGGGTGTCTCTGCCTACGCGGAAGATGGAGTCCTCAAGCAGAGGATTGTAAAGGCGGGGGATGAGATGCTCTACAAAATCAGCAAGTTCGGACTCGGGTACGCCGTGGCGTGCGGCGAGTGCGGATGCGGACTCGTTAAGTGCGCGGCGCAGAATAGCGTCGATCTTTTCATCCTCTGCAACCTCGTAAATGAAGCCGTATCCCTTGAGGTAGCCAAGGTACGCCATAGTAGCGTGTCCCATGTTATGGATGAGGAGCTTGCGCTGGATGTAGAAATCAAAGGGAGAGAAGGGGCGCAGATTGTCGATTACGGGGTAGGGAGCGCCGACGGGGCGGAAGCCCGTAGCGTCCGCGGGAAGCTCGCTGTAAAGGTCGGTGCAAACTGCGAGGGGATTTTCGTCAAGGAAGCGCTGGGGTGTGGGGGGAACGGTGATTCCTACCGAAACGCTTACAAAGCCGATGGAGTTTTCAAAATAATCGGTAAGGTCTGCGCTGATGTGGGGGGCAACAAGACCGCGAAGGTAATCGCCCGAACCGATAAGGTTTTCGCAAATGAGGATGTTGAGGGGGCGAGCGCCTTTTTCGTAGCGTGCGGCGATTCCGCGCGCGAGATTTTCAGCAACAAAGGGGAGAATATTTACTCCGAGGGCGGTAGCGAGGATGTCGCACTCTGCGATCTGCTGGGTAACGGCATCGGAATCTCTGCCGTTAACGGCGGTAACGTTTTCAACCCACTCGGGAACGTACTCGCGTCCTTTGGTAACATAAATGGGGTATCTTCCTGCGGCGGCGATGCCTGCCACGAGGTCGGCGTTAACGTCGATAAAGGTGGTGTGCGCTCCTGAAAGGAAGAAGCGCTTTGCAATAAAGCCTCTGCCGATATTACCGGCTCCGTACATTACAGCTTTCATTTTTTACTCCTTGAATATATGTATTGTAAATTAGAAACGACTTCAAGACTCGCTCTGCTTTTTCGTAATTCTGAATTTTCCGAAGTTGCACAAGCGGTAGTAGAGGTAAACGATGGTGGAATTGAGCGCCCAGCCTGCGGGGTACGCCATGCCGAGCCACATCAGCGTGTTTGAGACGTAGTTTGAGACGATGAAAAGGTATATCTGCCTAAAGCCAACGAAGGCGGAGAGCATTATCACCATGGGTATTTTGGTGTGTCCCGCACCGCGAAGGGCGGCGGCGTACACCTGATTTATGCAACAGAAAAGATAGAACGGCGTGATACGGCGCAAAAGCATTGCGGCGTTTTCGGCTATCGCGGGGGTTGAGTTGAAGAACGGTGCGATGCCATCCGCAAAAAAGATTATCGGGATTATTGCCACGATGGATGCGGCTGTTGCCATAAGATAAGCTATGTTCGTGCCGCGCTTGGCTCTCTTGATATCACCGTTGCCGAGATTTTGTCCGACAAAGGTGGTTATGGCAAGTCCAAGTGACTGCGCGGGCAGGAAGAGAAGCTGGTCTATCTTTGAGTACGATGTCCACGCACCGAGAGCCACCTTTTGCGGTATGCCGTCGACTCCGCCGATGTACGATTGCACGAATACGTTGGAAAACGCGGTAAGTGCCATCTGTACTGCGGCAGGGAAGCCGATGAAAAAGATCTGTCGGAAGATCTTCATATCTATGCGTATCTGCCGCGGGATGAGACGAACCCACGTGTCATTGCGAAGTAGTGTTATTACCGTCAGCGCGGCGGACAGGCATTGCGCAATGACGGTGGCAAGTGCTACGCCGTCAACGTCCATACCGAAGCCGAAAACGAACAGCACGTCAAGCACTATGTTCGTAACGGCGGAAACGACGAGGAAATAGAAAGGGTGGCGCGAGTCACCGACGGCGCGAAGGATTCCCGCGCCAATGTTATAGACCATAAGACCGATAACACCCGCAAAGTATATAATAAGGTAGGTTTTTGCGTAAGGGTAAACGCTTCCGTCCTTGCCGAGCATCAGCTCGACCATCAGCGGTGTGAAAAGCACGCCCGCTATCGTGATGAAAACTCCCATAACGAGCGTTATGGCGATCGAGGTATGTGCCGCGCGGCGCACTCCGTCCTCGTTCTTGGCGCCGTAGTATTGGGAGATAACTACTCCCGCGCCGCTTGAAAGTCCGAGGAAAAAGCCTATCAGAATGTTGATAATGGGGGCTACGCTTCCAACGGCGGCGTAGGCATCGTCGATGCCTGTCTGACCGATAACGAAGGTATCCACCATATTATACAGTTGTTGAAAGAGGTTACCTGCGAGAATGGGAAGTGTGAATTTGACAAGTTTTTTTACGATACTGCCCTCGGTCATATCTATTTGCGCTGCTTGTGCGCGTGAACGGGGCTTTGCAAGAGTCATGGTTAGGTATCACCTCTTTTGGAGTTTGCGTTAAAAATCATTATATCACATAATGCGAAAAAAAGCAATAAAAAAGGGGCAAAAAGCCCCTTTTTTATTGCTTTTTTATTACGCCTTTCCGTTGCAACCGAAAAGAACCATTTTCTTCATTGCTTCAGCCTTGATCTCTGCAACCTTCATGTTTCTCATCTCAAGGTAGCCGATCTTCTCGTCAAGTGCGCGGCGTACTGCACGCTCACCTGCAAGGCAGAGGTCGGTGAAAATGTTTACCTTTGCGATACCGCCCTTGATGGTGTTGCGGAAATCATCGTCGGAAAGACCGCTTCCGCCGTGAAGTACGAGGGGAGTGTCGATGGTGGCGCGGATCTCTGCAAGTCTGTCAAGGTCAAGGCAGGGCTTTTTGATATATGCGCCGTGAGCAGTTCCGATAGCAACTGCGAGAGCGTCAACACCCGTAGCCTCAACGAAAGCCTTTGCCTGCTCGGGGGTGGTGTATGCGGACTTTGCATCGCCGTCGGACTCTGCCGCGCCCTCGTTGTTTCCAACGTGGCCGATCTCGCCCTCAACGGTTGCGCCCTTTGCGTGAGCCATCTCAACCATCTTGCGGGTGAGAGCGATGTTTTCAGCCTCGTCGCCTGCGCTTCCGTCAAACATAATGGAGGTAAATCCAAGATCAAGTGCCTCGATACATCTCTCGACGGTAAGACCGTGGTCGTAGTGCATAACTACGGGAACGGTCGCACGCTCTGCGGCGGCGCGTACGGAGGGAGCGATGAGCTTCAGCTCGCCGTAGGGAAGAAGAACCTCGGCAGTACCGATGATAACGGGGGAGCGAGTTTCCTCTGCGGCTGCGATAACAGCCTCAAGCATATCGGAGTCGGTGGTGTTGAAAAGACCGACAGCGTAACCGCCCTTCTGGGCAGGGATAAGTACGTCGTTAAGATTTACAAGCATTTTTCATATCTCCTTGAAATTAAATAATATCGTATTCAATGCGGAGCAGCTGAGCAAAATAAGCCATCTCACGGGGAGTTGCGCCGTAAACGAGCGCACTGTGGTGGGTTGCGCCGAGCAGAGAAAGCTCCTCAAGGAACTGCGCGATGGGCTTGCGGGGCTTCATCCAACCGCGAACGCGGCAAGCGGCAAAGCTGGGATCCTCTCCCTCTTTGACTTCTTGCATGGTAACGGGGGAGATGACCATCTTGAAGTCGCCGTTTGTGCGGTAAAGGTTGACAAAGGTAGCCTCGCCCGCCTTGTAGCAACCGTAGGAAACGACGGGATCCTTAGTATCGCCAAAGATGAACTTGATGCCCTTCATACCGGGACGGAACGCGGTAAGGTTGGGGTTGTACTCACCCATATGGCAAAGAAGAAGAGTGTCGTTCTTCCAGTCGGGGCAGAAAATTTCAATAAAGGAGGTTTCGTCATATGCGGAAAGGAGCGCGCCGACCAGGGAAGCGGTGAGCACATCGCCCTCGCCCGCATAGCCGATACCGCGAGCCATGGACTTGCAAGCTTCCATAAAGGGCATGATTTCAAGTCCCGTGTCAACTGCTATTTCGCGGAAGTTTGCGGTGAAGGCATCGATGCCGTTATCGTTTATCCACTTGCGGACCGCAAGAGAGTTCTTTACGGTGCGGCGGTGGGTTTCCTCATCAACGGGCTCGATCTCATAATAAGTCTCGCGGTCAAGTGCCATTTCGGCCTCAACTGCAGCCTCGTCAACGCTCTCGATAAGGGCGGCGAACTCGTTCTTCTTGGGGTATACCACCTCAACGCCGAAGCGGGAGAGCATATCGGCGTCGGGAACGAGGAAGTCGCCCATACCGTCAAAGCTTCCGCCAATGCTTGCGGTCTTGCTTCCCGCAAGAGAGGTAGCGGCAACTGCGGCGCGGAGATAGCCCGCAACGCGGTCGATAACGTCGGAATTGTCAATATGACCTGCGGCGATAGCAAAGGTCTTGCCCTTGGTGTGGAGCATATTGCACATATCCATAACGCCGTGGATACCCTGACAGTAAGCTATCTCGCCCTGATCCTGGGAGGGGCCGAAGTCAAAGGTCTCGGTGGTGTCAAGGACAACGATGGGGAGCTTGGTTGCGCTCAGAGGTCCAATGCTCTCAAGAGAGGGGGAGTATGCGGCGTGCCAGGTTACGATAGCGGAGCATCCTGCCTCTTCAAAGGACTTGATAGCGGCGTCAAACTCGGACTCGATACGGCAGAAGGGGGAGAGGAAAACCTCAAATCCGCGCTCTTCTATAAGGTCAGCGAGCTTCTTTGCGAATGGCTCAAGACGGGGGCGAGCCTTAGCGCCGCTTCCGATATCGTCGTAGAGCTTAATATAAAAAGGAAGGAATCCTATTTTAACCTTATTCATTTTAATTTCTCCTTTGGGTTAGATTTTGATGTCAAAGTAAGCAGCGGCGTTCTTGCAGAAAATCTTTTCGATATCCTCGCGGGTGAGACCGAGCTGTATTGCCGCCTCGCGTACAGCCAAAAGCTCCTCGTAAACGAAGGTGGTGATATTGGGATCGTCCGACTCTTCCATGTGGGAGTCGTTCGAAACGTCACCGTAAATTCCGCGCGGAACTACGTTTACGTAAGTGCCGTTCTTCTCGATACGGAACATACGCATCTTGGTGAAGGGCATATCCGTACCGAACATTACGCGGTCAGTGCCAACAGCCTCAAACATCTTTGCCATTGCGTAGGCGGAGGTGTTTGCGGAGAAATCAAAGTAGAGGTTCTTGGTGTTTTTGAGTACCTCAAAGGCATCTCCTACGTCGGAGGGGATGTACGCTCTGCCGACGTGAGCAATGATGACCTTTGCGTTGGGGTAACGCTGGTCGATCTCCATCATCTGTGCGAGGTTGATGGGGTCGCGCAGACGGAGGTTGCGGGGAATGTGGAGAAGCACGATTCCGCCGATCTTGTTCATAAGCTCAAGCTGGCGGTGGGTAAGGAAGTCAAAAATGCGTACTTCGCTTGCGGGGATGTATGAGGGAGAATTGTTCTGGTAGGGTTTGATTCCCGAAAATCCGTTTATCATAGCCTTGAGTATCTCTTCCTCATCGGAGTCCCAGTTGGTGCAGTAGAGGGAACGGTGTCCGTACTTGTCTGCACACTCGCGGATGTACTTGTTTACTACGGGAAGGTTACAGCTCGGTGAGCCTGTGAGGACCTGTGTTACGGTCTTTCCGGGGAATACCTTGGAGTAGGTCTCCTTCATATCCTCGTAGGTGAGGGAGGGGGCAACGATGGAGGTCCATGTTACACAGCCCTTAAGACCGACCTTACGGGTGCCGGGCTCCCAAAGGTGCATGTGAGTATCGATAAGATGGTCAGGAAGAAAGTCACACAGCTTTTCCTGCCAGACCTTGCGGTCATATTCTGTTACGTCTATTCCGAACATAGTGTATCTCCTTTCAGTCTGCCAGCGCGTAGCGTCGGTAGGCTTGATATTTTTTGCTGTAATATTCCGTTACCTCGGGGTCGGCGGGGACGAAAATGCGGCGCGGCATACTTGCCGCCTCGGTAAGATCGTCAAACGCGCCCGTTCCCGTAGCGGCAAGCATTGCCGCGCCAAGTGCGGGAGCATCGGGTTCTGCCAAGCGATAGAGCTTTCTGTCGGCAAACACAGCGGCAACTATCTCAAGCCACAGACGGCTCTTTGAAGCTCCGCCCGAGATAACTATCTCGTCGCCCGCGGGGAAGCCTGCCGCCTCAAACGCCTCTACGAGTGCGCGCGCCTCAAACGCCGCGCCCTCCATAGCCGCGAGTGCGGTATCGGCGGGTGTCTTGCCCTCCGCTACGCTCATGGGAACACAAACGCCGTCCTTGTGGGGGATTGCGGGGTTGGGGGGCAGGGGACATACGAAGTAATCGGAAAGTGCGGCACGTTTATTGTTTGCGCCCTCCATCTCTATCTCAAGATCGAGCGCCGCAGGGGTAGTGCCGCAGGAAGCGGCAAACGCGCCGAGTGCGCCGCCACAGCCCGCAAGAGATTTCATAACGCCGAAGCGTCCGTTTATGGGGTGCGTGCAAGGCGCGGGATAGGGGGGATTGCTTATGGGTGTGGGCGAAACGCCGAATATTACCCACGCGGTACCCGTAGCGATAAGGAGCTGACCGTTTTCGGTCACTCCGCTTCCGAGGGATGCGCAGTATTGGTCATGCGCGCCCACGTACACGGGTATTCCCGCCTCAAGTCCGCAAAGCTCTGCGACCTCGGGCAGAAGCGTTCCCGCAAGCGAGCCGCAGGGAACGACCTTGGGCAGTTTTTCGGCACTTATGCCGAGAAGCTCCAAAGCCTCGGGGATATATTCCGCCTTTTTATAGTCGTAAAGGCGTGACAGCACCATTCCCGTAGGGTCGGTCACGTAGTTACCGCAAAGATAACCCGTAACGGATTCCTGGGTGGTGTAAAAATGCTTTGCCGAGTTGAATATCTCGCTCTTGTTGCGAGAGAGCCAAAGGAGCTTTGAAATGCAATCGGTGGGGGCTACGGGCCAGCCGCATTTATCGCGGATGTTGTCAGCACCAAGTGCGGCGGCAACGTCCTCGGCTTCCTTTGCGGCGCGGCGGTCCATCCACGTAAGCGCATCGTGAAGGGGCTTGCCGTTCTCATCGGCGGGGTAAATGCTTCCTGCCTGCGAGGAGAAGGAGATTCCCGAAATGCTTCGTCTTTCACGCTCTTCAACGCCCGAAACGGCGGTGCAGATGGCGGAAACCGTGGCTCTGTTCCAATCAATGGGGTTTTGCTCTACACCGTTTTCTACGGGGTAGTAGGTGGGGTAATCGGCACTTCCGCGACCAATAACGCCGTCAGGCTTGCCGTCCGCGCCAACGCGCAGGACGGCAGCCTTGACTGCGGTAGAACCGATGTCAATACCTAAAAAGTACATATTTTTTACCTTAATTTATAAATTATTCTGCAAGGATGGAGTCAATAACGTTGAGTATCTTGTTAGCGGTAGCCTCGGTGGTGATTACCGGCGGCTTGAAGAGTACGCCGGGCACACAGTTGGGCTTGTAGAGCTGTGCGGATGCGTCGATGCAGTAGGTGTGCATCTTCTTTGTGAATGTTGCGGCTTCCTCAACGGTGTGGAAGTGCAGTGCGGCAAGAAGTCCGAGTCCGTCTGCGGCAACCAGCTTGTTGGGGTATTTTACGCAAAGAGCTTTGAGTCCGTCCTCAAAGAGGTCGGAAATGCGGTCAAGCTCCTCGGCGTTCTCCTGAACATACTTGATGGTGATGATGTATGCGAGAGCTGCAAGCTCCTCCTGACCATTGGTAACGAGCGCACCGAACTGGTTGAGGTTATCGTACTCTGCGGTGGTTACGATACGGCTTGCGGGATATTCGCCGCCGGGGAAACCCTTACCGATAACGGCAAAGTCGGGATTGAGACCGTAGCGGCGGAAGAGGAATACGCTTCCGTACCACATACCTGTCTGGATCTCGTCGACCATGGTGGGAGTGTCGCAAGCGTGGCAGAGGTCGTAAACTGCGCGGAGATACTCGGGATCGAGCTTGGTTCCGCCGTAGTTCATCATGATGATCTCGTGCATAAAGCCTGCGGTCTTGTAGTTGCCGCTATTGTATTTTTCGAGTTTTGCGCGGAAGTCCTCAACGTCATTGGGACGAACGGAAACGACCTTCCACATCTCGGCGCCGTCAGCCTTCTCGCGGAAGTCCTCCCAAAGACCGCGCAGAGTCTGTGCGATAACGGTAGTGCCGTGGTAGTTGCCCGTAAGTCCGCCTGCCTTGTCAGCCATAACGAAGAATACGGGAGTCTTTCCTGCGTACTTGGGCGCGGGAAGCTCGGGAGAGAGGTGGTAGAAGCGTGCGAGCATCATCTTCATGCCTGCCTCGCAAGCAAGAGAGCCGGTCTCAAGGTTGATAACACGGTTGAGAACGCCCTTTTCCTTGGACGCAATAACGGCGTCAAGAGCCTTGTCGTCGTTGTCTGCAATGCCGTTTGCGGCGGCAACGATGCGGCGCTCGTGCAGACGGGTTATGTAACCGCGGGTATTGTTGTGGGTAGCGTTGAGAACGCCGAGCTTGCGGGCGTTGTCAATGAGCTTGTAGCCTGCAAACGCGTGGCCGAGGGAAGCGTGGTAATGCTCGCTCTTACCGATGAGGTAGAGCTTGCCGTCCTCGCCAAGACGGAAGCAGCCGTAGCCGCCGAGGGGAGATGCGTTCTTGTCCTCTGCCTTGCGGAAGGAGTCGGTGGGCGCACCGTCGTTGTTATCGTCAGCCATAGGCTCTATAACGGTAGTTCCGACAAGGTCGAGCAGGGAGTCGTTCTTTGCCTGCGTAGCGGCGTCAAAGAAGCTGACCTCCTCGTTGGCGATAGCCATAGCCTCGTCGTAGCTCATTTTGCCGAAGAAGGCGTTGGCGCGAGCCACACCCTCGAAATAAGACTTTCCTATAAGAGAGGAAAGAGAATACTTTACGTCCTTAAACATTTATTTTACCTCCTCGAGTTTAACGGCGCGGTGCTCCTTGTGAGAGATGAGCGCGGCGGTCTGAAGTCTGTGGGAAAGCTCTGTTTCCTCGGGGCGCAGGCAACCGAAAGGAACTTCGATTCCGCTGACCTCGCAGATAAAGGTCGCCCACATCTGGAGCATGGAGTCGGTAAAGCCGAACTCAAAGATGCTTCCCGTAACGGTGGGGATCATGGGCTTGTGTCCGACGTCAACGCGGCACCATGCCTGCTCGCGTCCGCGAGGCTCGGTGTAGAAGAATGCGTTGGGATCGTCGGTGGAGAAGCGTGCGGACTGATTAAGTCCGTCTACCTCGATGTTCCAAGAGTTGGTAGCACCGGGGCACATACGCTTGGTTTCTATAATGAGGGGGAAGCAGGTGTCACCGTCGCAAACATTGCATACGAGGTGTGCGTTATCCCATGTAAGACAGGGAGCAGTGCCGCCCTTGCCGTCGGGACGCTCCTTGACGATGTCGGAAAGGTATGCGTAAACGTCCTCGGGTATCCAGCCAAGGCGGAAGGGGATATGCTCGGCGTGCAGACCAAGGTCACCCATGCATCCGTACTCGCCGTTGATCTCGATGCGGCGCTTCCAGTTGATGGGCTTGGTTACGTCCATATCGCTGGAGTGGCGGAAGTTGGAGCGTACCTCGATGATCTTGCCCGCGTTGCCCTCTCTGATCCAGCGGATCATTTCCTGCGCGCCGGGGAAGTAGGGGAATTCGCCCGAGCAACGAACAACGACCTCGGGATGAGCCTTGATAGCCTCAAGGATAGCGGCATTATCAGCGCGGTCGATACCGAAGGGCTTTTCAGCCATCAGGTGCTTACCTGCGTTGATGATGTCAACGTAAAACTTCTTGTGAAGGTTGTGGGGAACGGCGCAGTAAACGGCGTCGATATCGTCCTTCTCGAGAAGCTCGTGATAGTCGGCGGTGCTGTACTTTATCGAATCAAAATTATCGGTAAAGTAAGCTCTTGCATCCTCGGAGAGGTCACATACTCCGACGATCTCGGGACGGGGGATGGAACGGTCGGAAAGCTGACACCAGCGTGCCGCCGCACATGCGAATTCGCGTCCCATCAGTCCGCAGCCGATTATGGCAAAGCGGACGGTCTTTTTCTCATTGCTCATTTGAAAAACACCTTTCTTTATAATGTTTTTTATTTTTTACTTTTTATATTCACCGCCGTGGCGGAGATTTTCGTTTTTACCAATCCTCGCCCGCATCTACGGGAGAAGTCGAGTAGGGCAGGGAATGCTCACCTGTTTCAAAATCGGGAAAAGGGTTGTCATGGTCATTTTCCCATTTTTTACGGTCTGCCTCGTTGCGAAAATCGGGCAGGTCGTAGGGTTTGCCTTCAAGTGCGCTCTTCCAGCCGAGAATGCCGACCGCCGCCATACAGCAGGAGTCGTATACGTCGGGGAACGGCTCGGCGTTGCCGCGCAGGGCATCGATAAAGGTACGCACTACGAAATAGTCGCCGCCGCCGTGGCGCGTGGAGTCTGCCTCTTCCTTATACTTTGTCCATTCGGGAGTGTAGAAATACTCCTGCTCCTCGCCCTCGGGCGTGTCCCATTTGTTGTATGTGACGCGCACCTTGGTCTGCTCGCCGCGCACGGTCTCGACAGAGCCGCGGGTACAGCTTATCCTGTACCAATTATCCTCGGGCGGGCAGTAGGTCGAGCCGTTTATACGGATGACCGCTCCGCCGTCTGTGGAAAGGAGCATTACTCCGACAAGATCGGCGCGCAGCCGCTTGAACTCGGAAATATGCTCGGTGGTGTCCTTTGCCGTCATCGCCATGACCCGCGTAGGTCGCTCACCCGTGGCGTACATGATGGGCGCAAGCGAGTGCGAGCAGTAGTAGGTGACGGGCAGATAACGCCGCCAATGGTATTTGCCCTGTATAGTGGGGCTGTTGTAGAAGGAAGAATTTTCGGGGTCCATGGGGTGAACATACTCACCCTCGGCAAACATCATCTTGCCGAACTTGCCCGTGCGGTAGAGCTTGCGAAGCTCCGTGCAACTGCACGAGTAGGGGTAGTTTTCAGCCATCATGTAAACCACGCCGCGCTTTTTCGCCTCTTCCGCCTCTCGGCAGAGGGCAACGGCATCCGCCATGGTTGCCGCGGCGGTCGTTTCGCAAAGAACGTGTATGCCGAGCCGAAGCGCTTTTATTGCGTACTTCGCGTGCTCGGGCAGGTAGTTTGCAAGGATAACGGCATCAAAGAGTCCTGAGGAGAAGAATGCTTCAGGCTCGGAAAAAACTTGCGGATGCTCCCCGCGCTCGGAGAATTTTTCAAGGTTCTTATCGATCCTCTCCGTCATTCTCTCGCATACCGCGGTAACGGTCACGTTGGGGATAAGGAGCAGGGATTTTATGTATGCGCCGCCGCGCCACAGTCCAAAAATGCCGATGCGGATATTATCGTTTTGCTCAAACATACGATCCCTCCTTTGCATACAAATTAAAATCCATTATAATTATACTTATATATACAAATAAAGTCAAGAGAAAAAACAATGAAACACGCCAAAATAAACAAGTTTTTTTGTCATATTTTAGTTAATAAATACGAAATGCCCCACAGGGCGTTTTTTTTGTTGACAAAGGCGGTGTATTATGTTATAATTACAAGGATAAATTTAAAACAAGGGAGTGTTGAAAATGTTTTTTGAAAGATTATCCCAGTTCGACGCAGACGTAGCTGCTTCTTGCGGCAGAGAGCTTAAGCGTCAGCAGGGCAACATTGAGCTTATCGCATCCGAGAATATCGTTTCCGAGGCAGTCCTTCTTGCCGCAGGCGGAGTACTTACCAACAAGTATGCCGAGGGTTATCCCGCAGCCCGTTACTACGGCGGATGTGAGTTTGTTGACGAGGTAGAGAATATCGCACGCGAGCGCGCTTGCCGCCTTTTCGGTGCGGAACACGCAAACGTTCAGCCCCATTGCGGTGCTAACGCAAACCTTGCCGCATTTTTTGCTCTCGTTTCTCCCGGTGACACCGTTCTTTCCATGAATCTTGCCCACGGCGGACACATTTCCCACGGTCTGCCCGTAAATATTTCTGGTAAGTATTTCAACATCGTTTCCTACGGCGTAGAGCCTGATACCGGTCTTATCGACTATGATAAGGTTCGTGCGGCGGCTCTTGAGTGCAAGCCCAAGCTCATCGTTGCTGGTGCAAGCGCATATTCCAGAATTATTGATTTTGCTAAATTCCGTGAGATTGCTGACGAGGTAGGCGCATACCTTATGGTAGACATGGCGCACATCGCAGGTCTTGTTGCGGCAGGACTTCATCCCAGCCCCGTTCCCCACGCTCATGTTGTTACCACCACCACGCACAAGACTCTGCGCGGCCCTCGCGGAGGTATGATCCTCTGCCGTGAGGAGTTCGCAAAGAAGATAGACAAGGCTATATTCCCCGGCACGCAGGGCGGTCCTCTTATGCACATCATCGCCGCAAAGGCTGTTGCTTTCGGCGAGGCACTTCGCCCCGAGTTCGTTGAGTATCAGAAGCAGGTAGTTGCTAACGCCAAGACTCTTGCCGCAGGTCTTACCGCACGCGGAGTAGAGCTTCTCACGGGCGGTACTGACAACCACCTTATGCTCCTCAACCTTGCTAACACCGATTGCACGGGACGTGATCTTGAGGTCAGACTTGACAGCGTACACATCACCGCTAACAAGAACGCAGTTCCCAACGATCCCAGAAAACCCGCAGTTACCTCGGGTCTGCGCGTAGGTACTCCCGCAGTTACCACCCGCGGCTTCAAGGAAGAGGATATGGAAAAGATCGCAAGCTTCATTGCTGATTCCGTATTTGATTTCGACGCAAAGAAGGCAGCTATCGCCGAGGGCGTAGCAGAGCTTTGCGCGAAGTATCCCATTTATAATTGGTAAAAATCATGCGGGCCGACGGGGTTTATCCGTCGGTCCGTACTGTGCCGTTTCGATTTTGAAAAAAATTGCGATATGCTATTGCAAACGGCAGAAAAATTTGATATAATAATAAAGCAAACTTATTTTGCGGTTTGGGCTGTGAAATAAGGCCATACCAGCCGGGGAGTTAGCGGTGCCCTGTACCCGAAATCCGCTTTAGCGGGGGTTCATTCCCCTTATGAGGGCGGCGTCGTGACGGTCTGCGATACGCAGTCTGTGTTGAAGGATGGGTCTTGCGCAATCGGGCGCTGTGAACCATGTCAGGTGGGGAACCAAGCAGCATTAAGCAGTTAGCAAGATGTGCCGCGAGGTAGCCTGTCCTGAGCAGAATGCGTGACTAACGCGTGGCGACAAAGTTCAAGTTTGGGGTGTATGGTCTTACTTCACAGCCCAAGTCTTTAGTTTGGTTCATCGGGAGGTGTGTGATGCATCAGGCATTATACCGAAAATGGCGGCCTGCGACCTTTGACGAGGTAGTGGGGCAGGAGCATATTACGGATATATTGAAGTATGAGACCGATAACGGTCTTTTTTGCCATGCATACCTGTTTTGCGGCTCACGCGGAACGGGAAAGACCACCTGCGCAAAGATACTTGCGCGCGCAGTCAACTGCGAGCATCCCGTAAACGGCAGTCCGTGCGGAGAGTGCGATGCCTGCCGAACCATAGCGTCGGGTGCGACGACGGACATTCTCGAGATGGACGCCGCATCCAATAACAAGGTCGACGATATCAGAAATATTCTTGACGAGGTCGTCTATACGCCGACCTTTATGAAATACCGCGTTTACATCATCGACGAGGTACACATGCTCTCGTCCTCGGCGTTCAACGCGCTTCTCAAAACGCTTGAAGAGCCGCCCGCGCACGTGGTTTTCATACTTGCGACGACGGAGCTTCAAAAGCTCCCCGCAACTATAATTTCAAGGTGTCAGCGATTCGATTTTCGCAGGATCGCCACCTCTGTTCTGACCGAAAGACTGCACCTCATCGCAAAGGAAGAGGGGATATCTCTCGACCCCGCGGCGGCTCTCATTCTTGCGCGGCTTGCGCAGGGCGGTATGCGTGATGCTATCAGCCTTTTTGAGCTTTGTGCCGCGGGCGGACGAGCAGTTACACCCGAGGCCGTCAGCGAAACTGTCGGCTCGTGCGGACGTGAGTCGATGTCAAGGACAGTCCGCGCTATTTCCGCAAAAGATACGGCAAGGCTCTTTGAGATAATTGCCGAGATAGACGCATCTGCAAAGGATATTGCGGTATTCTGGCAGGAGCTTATCTCGTATTACAGAGATATGCTCGTTATCCGCACCGCGAAGGCGGCGTCCGCGCTTAAATATCTTGACCTTACGGACAGCGAGGCGGAAATGCTCCGAACGGATGCCGCCGCTTTCAGCCGTGAGTCGCTGATGTATCACAGCCGTCTGCTTGATGAGGCGTATGCCTCAATGCAACGCCCCGGCGCATCGCGCCGAACGGTTGCCGAGCTTACGCTTATCAGACTTTGCGACGAGAGGCTTGGAACTTCCCCCGACGCGCTTCTTGCCCGAATAGCCGCGCTTGAGGCAAAGCTTGCCGCAGGCGTGAGCGTTGCCTCTACCACGCAAGCACCCGAGCCCGAGCCCGAGGAGCGTCCACAGCCGACACCCGAGTCTGTGCCTGCGCCGACACCTGCGCCCGCAGACGGAGCAAAGCGCACTCTGCGCCCCTTGCGCGTGTGGGCAGAGGTGATAGAGACCTTCCGCGGCACTAACCCCGGAGTTGCGGCACTGCTCACTACCGAGCGTGCGTATACCGACGACGGCGGCAGAATAATAGTCAGCTATTCAAAGGACATTACAAAAATAATGATGTCGCCACCCGAAAAAATGGAGGCGTTTTGCAGTGCGCTTTCCCTTGCGCTTGACAGGGCGGTAGAGCCGCGCAGCGTCGTTTTTGAGAAGGTCGAGGCGGGCGGTGCGCCCAATGATGCAAAGATACTTGCCGACGAGCTTGATGAGCTGGCAGGAATTTAATAAAAAGATAAAGATAAAAAAGGAGATAAACGATGAAAGTAAGACTTCCCAAGGGTATGGGCGGAGGCCCGCAGGACATGAATTCCATGATGCGTCAGGTACAGAAGTTTCAGGAGGAGCGCGAGGCTCTCGCGGCTGATCTTGAGGCGAGAGAGTACGAGGTTGCCGCAGGCGGCGGAGCTGTAAAGGTCATAATTACGGGCGAGCGCCGCATTACCGAGATAAAGATAGCCCCCGAGATAGTTGACGAGGACGATATCGAAACGATGGAGGACATCATCGTTGCCGCAGTAAACGAGGCGATCGGCAGAGTTGAGGCGGAGTCAGCCGCAGAGATGAGCGCACTTGCCGCTAAATACGGCATTCCCGAGGGCGCGTTTTAATGGCCGGAAGTATCAAGTCGCTTGAGCTTTTGGCGGAGCAATTCGGCCGTCTTGACGGTGTTGGAAAGCGCACGGCTATGCGCCTTGCCTTTTCGGTGCTTAATATGACGGATGAGGCGGCGGCGGGTTTTGCCGACGCTATTCTCGAAGCCAAGCGGAGTATACATTTTTGTCCCGTTTGTCAAAATCTTACCGACCTTGATATATGCCCCGTGTGCGCGGACGAGACACGCGACAGGAGCGTTATTTGCGTGGTTCAGGACACGAAATCTCTGCTTGCTATCGAAAAGGTCAGGGAATACAGGGGCGTGTATCATGTGCTTCACGGGCTTATCTCGCCCATGCAGGGAATAACCCCAGACAATATTCGTCTGCGAGAGCTTATCGAGCGTATTTCGGCAAGTGACGAGGTCGAGGAGGTCATTATTGCGACCAATCCCACCGCCGAGGGCGAGGCGACGGCGATGTATATCGCGCGTCTCTTAAAACCCTGCGGTATAAAGGTCACTCGCATTGCCAACGGCATTCCCGTCGGCGGCGAGCTTGAATTTGCCGACGAATACACCCTTTCCCGCGCGTTTGAGGGAAGAAGGGAATATTGAAAACACCTGCGGTGTTTTCAGTGAAATCCGACTTCGTCGGGTGAAATACGGCTTCGCCGTGTGAAATATTTTGCTTGCGCAAAATGTGAAATATTTGCCTTACGGCAAATGTTAAGGAAAAAAGTAGTTGAAGCCTCGGCTTCAACCACTTTTTGTTTTATTAAACGCTTTTTGCGGCGCAAAAAGCTACATTAACGTTTGCCGTTAGGCAAACACTTCATGCGCCGTAGGCGCGCTTCACGTGCGAAGCACGCTTCACTGCGGCGAAGCCGCAACTTCAAGTAAAACGCCGCGCGTTTTACTTTTAAATGTCTCCGTCCGTGCAGTGTACGGTGTATGAGCCGGCGTTGGTGTTCCAATCGCTACCTTTCGATATAGCATTCCACTGCGCAATAGTTCCGCCGTAGTTTATGCTCGTGAGCGATCGACACCATATGAACGCATAATCGCCAATGCTCTTAACGTTTGCGCCAATCGTTATGCTTGCGAGTGAGGGGCAACCGCCAAACGCGGAACTGTCGATTTCCCAAACGCTGTCGGGTATGACTATACTCGTGAGCGAGGGACATTCTCCAAACGCTGAACTGTTAATTCTTATGACGCTTCCGTCAGCGGGGATAACGCTTGTGCCGCATCCCTGAATAAGAGTTTTGCTTTCCGTTGCAATAAGGCAGTTGCCGGCGCTGTGGTAAACAGGGTTGCGCTCGTCAACGCTGATGCTTGTCAGCGAAGGGCAAGAGTAAAAGGCATAATCATTAATCTTCGTAACGTCCTTGTGGATATTTATGCTCGTGATTGAGGAACAACCGTGGAACGTAAAAGGTTGGACTTCAGTAATCGTACCGGGTATCACAAGGTTGGAAAGCTTTTCACCATTCAAATAAATGGCGGCGCCATAGTAGCAGGGGGATGAAAGTGAGCCTTGAAGCGAATTGTTACACCAAGCCGCAAGGTCGCTTATATATACGCTTGTGAGCGAGTAGCATTCGCAGAACGCATCCTCGCCAATGCTCGTAATACCGGCGGGGATGGTTATGCTCGTGAGCGAGGAGCAATATTCGAACGCATAATCGGCAATGCCCGTAACGGGCTTGCCATTGTATGTAGATGGAATAACTATGTCTGTGTCTGTGCAGGAGCCGATACCGGCAACAAAATAGCTTTTTCCGTCTCCGACAAGGCTGAATTTAAGAGCTTCGCTTGTTTTTGTTTCTCCGCAAGCGGTGCAAGTGCCGTTTGCGTAGCTGTGTCCCTTTGCGGCGATCTCGGTCTGCTTTACGGTAACAGTGCCGCAGACGGAGCATTTTTTGCCGTCGGATAGTCCTTTTTCGGTGCAAGTTGCGGCTTTTCCGCTAACTTTAACCTCGGTGTGTCCCTTTGCGGCGATGGTTTTTGTTTCAGCCGCGCCGCAGGAGCAGGTGCGCTTTTCCTCGCCCGCGGTGGTGCAGGTAGGAGCTTTGCTCTCTTTCCATGCGCCGTAGCTGTGAACGTGGGGCGCGGTGGTCTCGGGAGCCTTTGTAGTCTCGGGAGCCTTTGTAGTCTCGGGAGCTTTTGTGGTTTCGGGAGCCTTTGTAGTCTCGGGAGCCTTTGTAGTCTCGGGAGCTTTTGTGGTCTCGGGAGCCTTTGTAGTCTCGGGAGCCTTTGTAGTCTCGGGAGCTTTTGTGGTCTCGGGAGCTTTTGTGGTCTCTGGAGCCTTTGTAGTCTCGGGAGCCTTTGTAGTTTCGGGAGCCTTGGTGGTCTCTGGCGTATTGGTGGTTTCGGGAGCTACCGTAGTCTCTTCGGACGGTAAAGTAGTATCTTCCGCAGTTGTATCTGCTGCGGTTGTGTCTGCTGCAGTGGTGTCGGTTGCGGTGGTATTAGCCGCAGTTGTGTTTGCTGCTGTAGTATTAGCCGCTGTTGTGCCAGCCGCCGTTGTGTCGGGTGCGCTCGTGTCGGGTGCGGTGGTCGTCTCGCCCTCGCCGTCGTCACACGCCACAAAGCATGAGGCGCACATGAGAAGCGCAAGGATGAGCGCTAAAATTTTAGTTGTTGCTTTCATTTTTTCCTCCTGAAATGTTATACGTGTATAATTATACGCCTAAAAGATACAAATGTCAACTATTGCGGCAAAAATTAACAAAATGGAAAGAAACGCGCGCGTTTCTTCCCATTTTATTTTTCTAAATTGCTTTTTGCGGTGCAAAAAGCTTCCTCAATTTTGCACTTTGCACTCAAAACTATGTTTGCACCCACAATTTGCCTCCCTTTGCACAAGGGAGCCTATATAACAATCGCCTTTGATAGTACGTAGCCGTAATTTTAGTGCTAACCCCTAATAAATCGATCAGTGCAAACATCAAGCGGCGTTTGTCTGCGGAAAAACGGCGAGATTCGCTCGCTACGCCTCGAAGCAGCTCGGCGTATCTTCGGAATGACGCAAGGAAAACGGCGTTGCCGTTTTCTGTGAAATCCGACTTCGGCGGGTGAAATACGGCTTCGCCGTGTGAAATATTTAGCTTGCGCAAAAAGCTTCATCAACTTTGCACTTTGCACTTTGCACTTTGCACTATATTGCTCCCTTGGCGCAATATTTATGTTTGACAAATCACTATAAATGCGGTATACTAATCTTGGATAATTACCATAATATGATAAGGCGGTGATTTTTATGAATTTTTCGGATTTTGAAGAGAAAAAGGTGCGCGGTGAGGTCATCTTTGACGGCAAGGTGATGCGTGTTGAGAGGGACGAGATAACGCTTCCCAACGGCAAGGAAGCCTTTCGCGAGGTAGTGCGCCACCCCGGTGCTGTTTGCATCGTTCCCATTACTACCGAGGGCGAGGTCATCCTTGTCCGCCAGTACAGATATCCGCACAAGGACGTGCTTCTTGAAATACCCGCGGGCAAGCTCGAGGCGGGCGAGCGCGATAGCGCGCAGACCATTGCCGAGGCGGCTCTGCGCGAGCTTAAAGAGGAGGTCGGCGTAACGCCGGAGCGCTTCACCTACATCGGTGCTCTGTACCCCTCGGTTGCCATCCTTGACGAGGTGATATTTATGTATCTTGCCGAGGGCTTGCAGTTTGTCGAGACCTCGCCCGACGAGGACGAATTCCTTGAAACTGTCAAAATTCCGCTTGACGAGCTGTGCGAGATGATAGTGCGCGGCGACGTTCCCGATGCTAAAACGCAGGCGGGCGTGCTGAAAGCGGCGTATATTCTTGGAAAAAGGGGAAATAAAGAATGAAGCTGAATTATAAAAGAACTATATGTGTCGGATTTGCGTTTTTTCTGATATGCGCGTTTTGGCAGGCGTACGACACCATAATTCCAAAGATACTTACTGACCGCTTCGGTATGTCGCAGACGCTTTCGGGCGTGATAATGGCGGCGGATAACGTTTTTGCGCTCGTTCTGCTTCCGCTTTTCGGTATCATTTCGGACAAGTGCCGATCCCGCCTTGGCAGACGCACCCCCTTTATCCTTGTGGGAACGCTTCTTGCCGTAACCGCGTTTATCTCGCTGTCGGCAGTCGATGCCGCACAGCTTTCAAAGCTCGGAGAGGTTTCCGACATCAATTCCGCCGAGGCGAGATGCATTGTTTACGACAGCGTGGGCGAGCTTGAGTTTGACGTAAGCTCCGACGGCGAGGAGAAGAGCGTAAAGCTCTCCGAGCTTTACACGCGCGAGGAATTTGCCGCTATCGACGCTATCGATGAGAACGGCAAGGCGACTGACGAGTACACCGAGTACGTTGTGGTGGCGCGTCGGGCGTACATCTCGCAGGAAATAACGGGCAAGGACCCATCAACTCTCATAATCTTTATAGTTGTGCTGCTTGCGGTGCTTTTGTCAATGGCGACCTTCCGCACTCCCGCCGTCGCGCTGATGCCCGACGTTACGCCAAAGCCGTTGCGTTCAAAGGGTAACGCGATAATAAATCTCATGGGTACTCTCGGCGGCAGTATCGTGCTTGGTCTTGGTATAATTTTCGGCACGGGTGCTACCAAAAACACCTATATGAGCTATATCGGATTTTTCTGCGCAGTTGCGGGCATTATGCTTATTTGCCTGTTTGGCTTTATGCTTACCGTGCGCGAGCGCCGCTTTGTCCGCGAGATGGAAGAGGTAAGCCGCAAGTACGGAATTGAGGAGCAAACGGACGGTGAAAAAAATGAGGGCGGGCGCGCCCTCTCGCGCGGCGAGCTTGCTTCGCTGATACTTCTGCTTGCCTCGGTTGCTTTGTGGTATGCGGGATATAACGCCGTTGTCAGCAAGTATTCCGTATATGCAGGCAACGTCTTGAACCTTGATTACAACAGCACCTTGCTCGTTGCTAACGTTGCCGCCCTTGCCGCTTATATTCCCGTTGGTATCATAGCATCGAAGCTCGGCAGAAAAAAGACCATTATCGCGGGTGTTATTATGCTTGGAACGGCGTTCCTCGTTGCATCATTCCTCGGCAACGGCACGCCACTGCCCATAATGATGGCGTTGTTTGCGCTCGCGGGTATCGGCTGGGCGACGATAAACGTAAACTCCTTCCCAATGGTGGTGGAGCTTGCGCGCGGCGGAAACGTCGGCAGATATACGGGCTTTTACTATACCGCAAGCATGGCGGCGCAGACCATCACCCCCGTTGTTTCGGGTTGGTTTATGGACAAGCTCGGTATGACGGCGCTCTTCCCATACGCCACCGTTTTCGTTGCGGGTGCGCTGATCACCATGGCGTTTGTGCGCCACGGCGATTCAAAGCCAATTGCCAAGGATAAGCTTGAGGCACTTGCGGGAGAGGATTAATAAAATGTATATTTTGTATATTTTTATACCGATATTGCTGATTATCGGACTTTATCTTTTCCTTATTGCGCCTTGCACGCGCAGGCGCAAGGAGACCGCCGCCCTTGTCGGGGATTACGCCCACCGCGGTATTTTGCGCACCACCGACGTTGAAAACAGCCTTACCGCCCTTGTCGGTGCGACAAAGGCAGGGTATGGAATAGAGCTTGACGTGCGCCTTGACGCGGACGGAAGAGTGGTCGTTTTTCACGATGATACACTTAAAAGAGTGTGCGGCGTGGATAGGAAAATGAAGGAAATGACAGCCTCGGAGCTTGCGGACGTGCGTCTTTGCGGAAGTGACGAGGGCGTTCCCACGCTTGCCGATGTGCTTGCGGGTGTTGATCGCAGTATGCCGCTGTGCGTGGAGCTGAAGGGAACAAGTCCCGATACTTCGCTTTGCCCAAAGGTTGCAGAGCTTCTTGATGCTTATGACGGTGTGTATAGCGTTGAGTCCTTCAATCCATTTTTGCTTTCGTGGTTTAAAAAGAACCGTCCCGACGTGATAAGGGGACAGCTTGTAAGCAATTTCTTTTGCGAGGGCGGTACGAGCCTTGCGGTAAAGCTGCTTTGCACGCCAATGCTCACCAACGTCCTGTCGCGCCCCGATTACATTTCTTATAACACGCAGTTTAAGCTCCTTTCCGTCACGTTGTGCGAGAAGCTGTTTGGAGCGGTGATGTTTGCGTGGACGGTAAGGGACAGGGAGCTTTACGCACGCGTGCGAGCACGCGGACACGCGGCAATCTTTCAGGATTTTGAACCGGAGAACGACAAATGAGAGATAATTACGACCTTATAAAGACAGAGGGAAGAAACCCGAATACCGCAAACATAGACAAGCTCTCCACGCTTGAGATGGTCACGCTGATAAACCGCGAGAACCGCCGCGTTGAGGACGCTATCGACGAGGTGCTTCCCGAGATAGCCGAGGCGGTGGACATCATTGCCGCCGCCATGGAGAGGGGCGGACATCTTATCTACGTTGGCGCGGGAACGTCGGGCAGGCTCGGCGTTGTTGATGCGTCAGAGTGTCCGCCGACCTTCGGTGTGGATTTTGAGCTGGTGCGCGGAATCATCGCGGGCGGTAACGGCGCGATGTTCAAGGCTGTCGAGGGGGCGGAGGACAGCGCCGAGGCAGGCGCCGCCGCCATAGATGCCGACGGCATAACGGAAAACGACGTGGTGGTAGGTATATCCGCCTCGGGCAGAGCGCCGTTTGTGCTTGGCGCGCTTCGCCGCGCCGCCGAGATAGGCGCTGTGCCGATAGGACTTTCCTGTAACCCCGACTCTCCGATGGAGGCGCTTTGCCGTGTAAGTATTGCACCGTTTGTCGGGCCGGAGGTGATATCGGGCTCAACAAGACTCAAGGCAGGCACGGCGCAAAAGCTCGTGCTTAATATGCTTTCTACGGGCGCGATGATAAAAACGGGCAAGGTGCGGGGCAATCTGATGATAAACGTGCGCCCCACAAACGAAAAGCTCGTGGAGCGCGCAACGCGAATAATAATGGAGCTTGCGGGTGTCAGCAGAGAAACTGCCGCCGCCGCGCTTGAAAAATACGGCGATGTGCCAAGTGCGCTTGATGCGCTTGTAAAATAAAAATATCGGTGAGCCAACGGCTCACCGATATTTTTATTGCAGAACATAACACAAAGTGATATTTTTTCTCTCAAGATGCGTTATTGAATTGCTGTATGATGTGCTGTATAATATAGACGTCGACAAAAGAAACGCTTTGCAAAGCAATCACCTATACAAGGAGGAAAAAATGAAACTTGCAATTGGGGAAAATATACGTAACTTCCGAAAGAAAAACGACTTGACGCAGGAAGTCCTTGCCGAACGGTTGGGAGTAACCTATCAGTCTGTCAGCCGTTGGGAAAACGGCTCGACCTATCCCGATCTTGAGCTGATCCCCGCTATTGCCGATGTGCTTGCCATTACCGTTGACGAGCTTCTCGGAATGCCGCAAATCGAAAAAGAAAAACGCGCGGTGAAAGCGTTTGACGAGCTTCGGCGCGAGTGTATAAAGCGTGATTATGATGCCGAGAAAATTGTAGATCTTCTTCGCGATATACGAAGGAATTATCTTGACAGCGACTCTGCGTGGCGTCCGTGGTGTGAGGGAAATGGCAGAGCTTTTCGCGATCCCAAAATACTTCCCGAGGTGCGCTTGTTAGCGGAAGCATACCTTGAACGTCGTCCTATGTATCCGCACACAATTCAAACAATGGTGGAAATCGAGGATGAGGAACATTTGGAAGACTTTTTGGGTAAATATACGACACCCTTTGATTGTTCGGAGCGCGCATTATTATTCTGGAGATATCAGTGCCGCAGGGACTCGGAAAAATTCGAGCCTGAGCGCAGATATCAATTATATCAAGCCTTTAGCACATTGCTTTGCCCAAGCTATCTTTTGAAATGGGGCGAAAGCAAGGAAAACAAAGAAGCGGCGGATGAATTTATGGAAAGCATGCTTTCGCTAATTCGTTGTGATGCCAAGGATGATCGCCCTGATATGTGGACAGATGATCGCATTGAACTCCGACTTAAATCCGCGGTACGGTCAATATCTGCGGGTGATCAAGATGAGGCTCTTTCAAAAATAGAAACGGCAGTAAAGCTGTTAGAGGATACAATGATGATTACAGATGAGGTTACATTGCCAACGTCATGCCGTTTTATTGAGGGAATGGAATGGCGCGCCGAAGAGAAATGGGATAACCGTGATAATAATCCCGACAGCCCCGAAGAACGAATGATTTTCGTGGCAACTCAAATGGATGGTATGTGTACTTGCTATTGCATATTTCCCAGCGATTATTATAATGTGCTTAAAGGAAAAGATTTTGAACCGCTCCGTGATCATCCGAAATTTATAAAGCTTTGTGAGCGTGTAAAAGCACTGATCATCACAAAAAACAGGGAAATATAATTCTCGCCTCTTGCTATTACCGCCCGTCGGTACGCAAAATACTATGCCTTACAAACAAGATATGTGAAAAGGGGGCTGATTTAGCGCAGAACAAAAATACAAAAATAAGTGAAGAAAAAAAGACCGTTTTTTTCGTCCAAAAGGATGAAGAAAGCGATCTTTTTAGGTAGAAATCCTCACGGATTTCGATTTTTATACGTATTTTTTAGCCGCGATTT
>JAZQDD010000019.1:0-22996 GCA_045546615.1 Eubacteriales bacterium
TCACTTGCCGACAATGAAGCTGTAGAGGCATTTGGAAACGACTATAAAGTTCTTGTAAGAGGTCAGGGGATTCAGTCTGCGGGCTTTACCGATCCCGATACGGCACTTGATGAGGGATTTGGCGACAAGCTTCCCTTTGACAACATTACTCTTGCAACGGGAATCGATCTCAAAACCGCGCTTCATAATTTGAACGGTGATGACTCTGATGCGGCTAATAAGATCACTGAAAAGGTTGCTAACGTCACCTTTGGTTTTAACAAGGACTATGCCGATGAGGTTGAAGGCTATGAAGGTACTCTCACCAGCGTTGAGCAGGATACAGAGGTCTATACCTACTACGTTCCCAACACCACCGACACTTCAAAGTATGACGTCTACGTCCTTGCGGATGATACTATTTATACACCCAAGGATAGCACGGCGCTGTTCAAGGATATGACGGCTTTGACGAAGGTCGATACCGCCAACGTAAACGTAAGCCGCACGGAAATTATGGCGGAGATGTTTCGCAATTGCTCTAAGCTGACGGATATATATACAAGCAGTTGGAAAACCTCAAATGCAAAGAATATGGAAAGAATATTCCAGAATTGTTCAAATCTTGCTGATATTGATGTTTCCAATTGGGACGTTAGTAATGTGGAGAATCTTAGACATGCCTTCAGTAAGTGTACCGCACTGACAGAGCTTAATACTTCTTCGTGGCGATTGCTCGAAGTTACCGATATGTATGCGATGTTCAACGCTTGCACAAACCTTGCTACATTGGATGTTTCGGGTTGGGGCTTGAATAAGGCGACCAATTTGGCATATTTGTTCTATAACTGCCCTGCTTTGACTCAATTGGATGTGGGCGATTGGCAGGTAGGCAACGTTAAAACCATGCAGGCTACATTTTACGCTTGTAAGAGTCTTACCTCATTGGATGTTTCCGAATGGGACGTTAGCAAGGTTACTACGTTTCAATCCTTCCTTTGTTCTGATAGTGGTGATTTAGAAGACGCTATGATGTTGAGCTCCATTGACGTTAGCAAATGGGATACCGGCAGTGCTACAAGTATGAAATCAATGTTCTACGGCTGTAGAAACTTGACCTATTTGGATCTCAGCACAAAGCCTGAGATTGGTGCTTGGGACGTCAGCAACGTTACTGATATGTACCATATGTTTAGCCGTTGCTCTGCGTTGGAAACTCTCAATATTTCGGGTTGGGACACCTCGAGTCTTACTGATATGAACGGTATCTTTCATAATTGTTCGTCATTGAAGACGATTGACGTTTCTGATTTTGATACCCAGAATGTAACCACTATGGACCAGGTCTTTGAATATTGTTATGCACTTGAAGAGATCATAGGTCTTGACAAGTGGGACACGAGCAATGTGACTACGATGTACCAAATGTTCAGCACCGACTCCGGCTACTCTGTCTCAAACCACTTGAAAGTTATTGACCTTTCTTCCTTTGATACCAGCAAGGTAACGGATATGTGCTATATGTTCCAGAACTCTCCCGATCTTGTAACCATTTACGTTGGTGATGGTTGGACTACGGAAAATGTAGTGGATTCTACTAATATGTTTACCAAGTGTCCCTTGCTGGTAGGTGAAAAAGGTACGGAGTTCGATGCAAATATCGTTGACAAGACCTACGCCCACGTGGACGGCGGACCGGAAAATCCCGGCTACTTTACCTACAAGGCAGCGGAGAATACCGCCCCCTAAGAAAATCAATAATCATTTTATCCGCCCGACCGCATAGGTCGGGCGGATATTAAATATTATGGGCGGTATTTAATCGAATTTGCTTATCATCTATTGACAGAGTTATTATTTTGTGATACAATATAGAACAAATGTTCTACATAGGAGGTGAAAATGTCAATAGATTACAAAAGAGAAGAGGAGATACGCGCGTTCAGAAGATTCGCGCGACTGGGGCTTCATAAGGAAAGCGACCCGATCGCGGTAATAAACCGCATAAGAAAAAACTCATCCGAGGAGGTTGCGCGCGACCTTCTGGCGGTGTGGGACACACTTCGCTTGCTTGAGGCCATGGGAAAGTCCGATGCGGCGCAGGCTGTGCGGAGCGTTTATTTTTTGGCATCCGAAATGCAGTTTCACGCAAAGGATATCACGTATCTCATTATTAACGTTTCGCGTGAGCTTCACTGCGATGACAGAACCGTTTACCGCAGACTGAGCGAAGCACGCGAGTTGTGGAGGCGTTTGCGTGAATATAAACAGAAATGAGCAAGAGTTTTCCGTTTGACTGCCAAAATTGGTAATAAAATGGTACTTTGTAACAAAAAATGTCCTATTTTTAGCAAGATAACTATTGATTTTGTAAGTTATATATGGTATCATTATATAAATGGGGTATCCCCGTAATTTCCTATATGTAAAGGAGAAAAAGGACTATGAACAATACTATTCTTCGCGCCGCTATCGTCGGATGCGGCGGCATCGCCACCAACAAGCATCTTCCCGCCCTCGTAAAGCAGGAAAAACTCAAGATCGTCGCTTTCTGCGATATCATTGAGGAGCGCGCTGTCAAGGCTCGCGCTAAATTCGGTAAGGGTGATGAATATATAACTACTGATTATCACAAGGTTATCGAGGATAAGGACGTTGATATCGTTTACGTTCTTACCCCCAACCGTTCCCACAGCTTTATCACCGTTGATGCGCTCAACGCAGGCAAGCACGTTATGTGCGAAAAGCCCATGGCTATCAACTCCGCAGAGGCTAAAAAGATGCTTGACGCCGCAAAGGCAACGGGCAAGAAGCTCTCTATCGGCTATCAGAACCGCCACCGCCCTGACTCTCTCTGGCTCAAGGCTCAGGCAGAGGACGGCGTTTTCGGTGACATCTACTATGCTAAGGCAACTGCTCTCCGCCGCAGAATGGTTCCCACTTGGGGCGTATTCCTTAACGAGGAAGAGCAGGGCGGCGGTCCCCTCATCGACATCGGCACTCACGCTCTTGACCTTACGCTCTGGATCCTTGACAACTATAAGCCCAAGTATTGCGTAGGTACCACATATCACAAGCTCAACGACCTTGCAGACGCAGATCAGGCAAACGCTTGGGGTCCTTGGGACAGAAGCAAGTTTACCGTTGAGGATAGTGCGTTCGGCTTTGTAGTTATGGAGAACGGTGCGACTATCGTTCTTGAGTCCTCTTGGGCTATCAACATGCTTGAAACCAAGGAAGCTATCACCGCATTCTGCGGAACCAAGGCAGGCGCTGATATGAACGACGGCGTTCGCATCAACGGCGTAAGCCACGGCGCACAGTACCGCTTTATTCCCAAGCTCACCGCTGACAGCGCAGCTTACAACGACGGTAAGGCAGGTGAAACTCCCGCTGACCGTGAGGCAAGGCTCTTTATTGAGGCTGTCCTCAACGATACCGAGCCTTTTGTAACTCCCGAGCAGGCATATACCGTTACAAGAATTCTTGAGGGTATCTATACCTCTGCCGCTACGGGCGAGATCTACAGATTTTAATTTTTGAGGTGCATTATGAAGCTTGCAGTACTTGAAAATCTTTACGCCGCTAAAACGCTTGACGAGTCGCTGTCCATTCTCAGCGGTCTCGGTATCAAGGCAGTAGAGGTAGGCGCGGGCGGATATCCCGGCAAGGCGCATTGCGATCCCGCTGTTCTTCTTGCAGACTCCGCGGCACTTGATGCATTCAAGGCAACGTTTGCAAAGTACGGTATAGAGATCATTGCTCTGGCTTGCCACGGCAACCCCCTCCATCCCGACGCAGCTACCGCAGCCGCGTATGACGCGGACTTCAAAAATGCCGTTCTGCTTGCTGAAAAGCTCGGCATCAAGACGATTGTTGGCTTTTCGGGTTGCCCCGGTGATTCCGAAGGCTCGAAATATCCCAACTGGGTAACTTGCCCTTGGCCCGAGGATTTCCTTGCTATACTGGATTGGCAGTGGAACGAAAAGCTGATTCCGTACTGGGTAAAAACCGCTGAATTTGCACTTTCCCACGGCGTTGAACATATTGCATTTGAGATGCACCCCGGATTCTGCGTATACAACCCTGAAACCGTACTTAAGCTCCGCGCGGCTGTATCAAAGGTTGCCGGCGAGAAGATAGGTAATGTTCTCGGTGCAAATCTCGATCCTTCTCACCTTATCTGGCAGGGTATCGATCCCGTTGCCGCGATCCGTGAGCTTAAAGGCGCGATATACCACTTCCACGCAAAGGACACCAAGATAGATAAGTACAACACAGCCAAGAACGGTGTGCTTGATACCAAGCATTACAGCGACGAGCTTGGCAGAGCGTGGGTGTTCAGAGCCGTTGGATTCGGTAACGACGCCGCGTATTGGCGCGATATCATCTCTAACCTTCGTCTGTGCGGCTATGATGGAGCGCTCTCCATCGAGCATGAGGACAGCGTAATGACCATTGACGAGGGACTCAAGAAGGCTATTGCCTTCCTTGCTCCCATGGTCATGGAGGAAGATAAGCCTCGCACTATGAGCTGGGCGTAATACATTAAAACACAGAGGACGGAGAGTTATTCTCCGTCCTCTGTGTTTTTAGTATTTCTTGAATATTGTAAATGTTTTTTTCGAGCGCGGTACGCACTTGCGCTTCAAGATTTGGCGATTTTCCGCACCCTAAAAGAATGCGCATATTGTACGTAGAGATAGCATCGGCACATTTATCCAGCTTGTTCCGTATGAAATCCTCGTCGGTCATAAGCTCGGGAACTGATATGGTGTATAGGTCAAGGGCGAGGAACGCCTTGGTGATGCCCGATGCGCGTAAGACTTCTTTTGCGTTCTTGGTTTCGAGAAGTTCGTGGCTTAACGCTATGCCAACGGAAAGACCTGTGGCATCCTCTCGTGAAAGAAGCTCAATGACAAAATTATTTGCCTCGGCAAGTCCCTCGGGATCGGAAGAAAAACCGAGAAGAACTATCTCGTCAATTCCGTATGATGCTATCTCGCAGAGAAGCGATAATTCATATTCCCGCAAAAGATTCTTTTCGGCGGAAGATGCCGAGGGGAATGAGAGTGCAAAAACTCCGCTGACGTATTCATCCTTGGGAAAAGATGCGAGGGCGGCGCCGAGGTCAACGTCCGCGTCGCTTGCGAGCGCATATTTCAGGCTGATCGGCGAAGAATAGTGAAGAATGGCAGAGCCGTCATTGCTGAATGAGCGCAAAAGTACGGACACTGCGTTATAGGAGATCGTGACGTTGTTTGGACTTTCAAGACTTTCGTCGGCGGTCGTGTTTTCCGTTGTTATCTCTGTGGTATCAGGAGCGGTGGTTTCATCAGTTGAGTCGGGAGCGGTGGTTTCATCAGTTGAGTCAGGAGCTGTGGTAGCGTCGGTATGTTCCGGAATTGATAGCGGGCGCGCCTGCGCAAGAATTACCGGCATCTTGGGTGCAGACGTGGGCGCGGTGGTGGAGGGGAGCGTGATGCTTTCGGTGTTATCGGCAATTTCTCCAAGCCTTGAACCGAGCGCGACGGCGAAAACGAATATCAAAATAGCCGCTATAATGACAGCAATAGTGTATTTTGCCCATCCGTTCATGGGCTTTTTATGTCTGTGCCTGTATGCGCGGCGTCTTCCTGTACTAATTGATCTCATCAGCTTATAGCCACAAGGTCAAGGCTCGCGCCGTATTCGTTGGGGGTAAATTTCATTTCGGAGGCGTATTCAACAAGAAGTTTGTTGAACTCAGAGCCGAGAATGTCATCCTTAAAATTGTCAAAATTTGCGGTAAGATAGCCTTCTTCAACTTCAAGACGCAGGATGAAATAATATCCTTTGTCGGTGGTGATAACTTCGCTGATATCGCCAACGTCAAGGTCAAAGGCGGCAAGCTCATATTCCTCGGGCAGGTCGGAGGAGTATCTTGCAAAATACTTGCCGTGCGTGGTTGTCATAGTCCAATCGTCGCAATATCTGCCCTTCATCAGTATGATGTCGGTTGCGGGATCGGCTGATGCGGCAAGCTCCGCGCGAAGCTTTTGGGCAAGGGCAAGACCATTCTCGCTCGTGTCGGAGATGTATACGTGGTTAGTGCGGAGGAATTTGTCGGAGTGCATATATTCTTGTATCGACTTGTCATCGTCCGGGATGATGCCGAGGTCGCTGATGAGAACGAATAAAAGCTCCTTTGCGCAATGATCGGCGGCAGTATAGAAGCGGTAGAGTCTGTCCGTGAGAGCATTATCGGAGAGCCATTGCTTGTATGCCTTGTTTCCGCCTTGCTCCTTTGCAGTAGCCTCTACGTCTGTTTGAACAGCATCGAGTATAGCGGATTCGTTAAACATAGCTTCAGAACCGCCAACGTAGTAGTCATCGGCAAGTGCCATAACGGAATAATAATCGCTTGCGAGGCTGTCGTATACCAAGGTTTTAAGCTCGTCCTTGTATTTGGCGGCAGTCTCGGGGTTATCCCAAATGCCATCGCCGTATTTTTTCGCAAGCTCCGCCTTGAAATTTACAGTGAGGAAACGAAGCTCGTCGTAATGTATGTCGTAGCTTCCTACCTTGCCGACAACGGCGAGTTCCTCCTCGGTTGCCGCTATGGGTGAAAGAGAGCAGGAAACGAGGCAGGGAAATGTGATAGCGAGAGCCAAGAGCAGGGCGGCGATGCGCCATATTTTCTTCATGAATTGATCCTCCGTGTTATATGAATGCAAAATAGCATAATAATCTAATTTATATAATAGCAAAAAATTGTGACTTTTGTGTGAATATAATGCAGTTTTTTTCTTTATTGCAGATAAAAAATCAAAAATACTATTCACTTTAGCCTTTCGGTATGGTATACTATTGATATAAATACTTTTGAGGAAGTGAAAAAGTGGATAAATACAGCATATCGCTTGCAAAATTGATAGAAGAGTTTTCTCTCAATGTTATATATCTTCCCGATTCGGCGGAGAATATAATGGTAACGAGTAATGAGATAGACCGTCCCGGTCTTGCCCTCGCGGGATTCTTTGAGTATTTTAAAACCGATAGAATAAAGCTTATCGGAAACGCAGAGTACAGATATCTTTCCCGTCTTGATGATGCGGCGCGAAAGGTGAGCATTTCGGAATTTCTTGCCAAGCGCCCCGTTGCCGTTTTGATGACGGCGGGACATCAGCCTTTTGACGAGATAGTTGAAAAATGCCGTGAGTTCGGAGTTCCGCTTCTCGGAACGGCGGACGCTACCTCGGCTATCATGGCGGCTCTTATTGCCTCGCTTAACATTCATCTTGCGCCGAGACTTACCCAGCACGGTGTTCTTGTAGAGGTATATGGCGAGGGTATATTATTACTTGGGGACAGCGGTATCGGTAAGAGCGAAACGGCAATAGAGCTTGTTAAGCGCGGACACCGACTTATTGCGGACGATGCGGTGGAGATAAAGCGCGTTTCGGCAAAATCCGTTGTCGGCACGGCACCGGAGATAATACGTCACTACGTTGAGCTTCGCGGCATCGGTATAGTTGACGTGCGCCGCCTTTTCGGTATGGGCTCTGTAAAAATGTCTGAAAAAATAGACCTTGTGGTAAATCTTGAGCCTTGGGAGCAGGGCAAGATGTATGACAGATTGGGGCTTGATGAACAGCGTGTGGAAATACTCGGAATCAGCCTGCCAAGTCTTACGATACCCGTTCACGCGGGACGAAACCTTGCCATAATTCTTGAAATAGCCGCTATGAACAACCGTCAGAAAAAGATGGGTTACAACACGGCGGAAGAGTTTAACAAGCGTCTTATGTCCCTTATGGGAGTGGAAGAATAAAATGTACCCCAAAAGCATCTGCTTTTGGGGTACATTTTATGTTTTTAGATCAGGTGAGATTTGAAATTCCATCAACGATGAAGAAACTCCAAACACGCCATTCGTTGCCATACAGCACTTGAAGGACCATTATACTGCCCTCGTAAGTAGCGGTAACGGATTCTCCGTTAAGCATTGCGGTACGGTTTAATGTATATCGTACTTGCGTGCTTATACACGAAGGTGTGTAGGTTATAGCATCTGTCACGGAAATACTTTCAATCTTGTACGAAGAGCTGGGGGGGAGCTTATAGACCGCTCCGTAGGACTGCATTATTCCCATAAACCCTGCCGTACCTTCTACCATGGATGAGAGGAGGGCTTCGTAGTTTTCATTGAATGCTTTGGAGTTTTCGGGGTGATCCCAAGCTCCGCCGTCGCAGATGTATTCAATATACGCATTTGCGAATTTTTTCGAGGAATTCATTCGCTCCTCGTCAGGCTTTTCACCAATAGGATAATCGAATTCCCAAAGAACGTCATACTCGTTTACGCGTACTCCCGCCTCAACAAGCTCGGTGTCGCCAAGCTTTGCGGTGATCTTAGGCATGGCAAGATATCCTGTGATAACGTATTTATCAAAGGCTGGTACGGCGTCGGGGACAACGGAAAGCTCGGTAACGCCGAATTTGCCAAGAAACGTCATTCCCGTTCCAAGTTCCTCCGCGCTTGCGCCCTCTGCTGCTTTGCTCGTTGCGTCCAAGGGCTTACCGTTGACGGTGGCTTCGGCGCCTGCGGGGAGAATCAGCGTTATGGTGTACTTGCACTCGGCGGGGACTGTAAATACGTATTCGGACTCGGTTTCGGTCTTTAAGGGGACGGCGTTGCCGTAGACCTCGCCGCGCACCGAAGGAGTGGCAAACAGACCCTCAACAGTCCATACGTTGAGCTTTGGTAAAGTTCCGCTTCCGCCGTCATCAAGCTCGCCAAGTTCACCGTCGATTTGTGTCTTGGATGCCCAACTCTCATCGAGAGCGGTATCTCCGACAAGAACAGTCATTCCCGCGGGGGCAGTAACGGTTATGCTGTGGGTGGAGCCGCTCGGGTACTTGAAATAATATTCCTCTTCGTTTGTTTTTACACACTCAAGAGAAACACCGTTAAGCGTAGCGGATATTTCGGGTTGATAGTAAATGTCGTCAAAGACGTGTTTTGTGCAGGGAGCAACGTCGCTTTGCGCCTCGGCGGGGGAGATCTCGGGATATACTACCGCCTCGGAAGTGTTTCCTTCTACGGCGTCGATGCCGTTTATCATCAATGATGCGCCCGTGGGTACGGTGATTGCCAAATGGCGGAAATTAATGTTCTCGAAAAATGAGATGTGAAAGTCTATAACTTCTATGTCCCAAACAGGCAGGCTGAACGCGCCCTCCGAAACGTCTTTCAAGGTCATAGTAGCGAATGGCTTGCCGTCAGAGAAAAGCTCGTATTCGGGTGCGCCTTGACGTGCGGCGTATCTGATATAGGTGACTTCCCCTACGTTAAATTCGGGGGAGAGGACCTCGTATGCCAATAGTGCGGCATCCTCGTATTTAGGATATGTATTTGGGAGCTGTATGCGCAAATGTTGTTTCCAGCCGTCTTGCGTGGTCGTTGACGTGAAGGATTCAACGAATTTATCGGGCGAAGAGCCGTAGAGCAGAGGCGCGTATTTCCAACCGATGCAGGCAGCAGCTCCGATAACGAGAAAGGCTATCGAAACGTAAATTATCATCGATTTCAGGAAAAAACGGTTTCTTGGGTGGCGTCTGCGCCCTTTAAAGCGTTCGGGGTCGTATTTGTCTGCGGCGCGAGTAATTTTAGCCTTTTTATCAGTGCTTGACTCTCCTGCCGCTTTAGAGCGTTTTTTTATTTCCTTTATCTTTTCAAAATTTTTATCGTTCATCTTCTGTTCGGAATCGGTTGTGATATTTTTTTCTTCGGGGAGATTATTCATTTACCGTACCTCCTTCAGAAAATGCCCATACTGCCAGACCGTCTTTGGATGATTTTTTGGCAAGTTGATCGCCGCCGTAGCCAAAGTTGCCGTCGGTATCAATGGCGGCGGCGGTGATCGCACCTGCCTCGTACATCAAGGCGGCAAGCTCGTCATAGGTAATACCCGAGGGGTATATTCCGTCTCCCTCGGCGAAAATTATTATAATACTTCCATCAGCTGCTTGACCTATCGCGGCGCGGCATCCGTAGCCGCCCCCCAAACCGGTCATGGGCGCGCCATTAGAAAGAAGCACTCGTTTTGCCTCGATAGCCCACAGAAAATCAGAGTTTACTGCGGTGTATATATCGCTCCCGCCTGCAAAAAGAACGCCGTCGGAATTAAGGGCGCAAAAGCAAAATACACTTTCGGTCGTGCCAACGTAGTTAAGCACACCGTCTGTGTAAAAAGCATCTATCATGGGATCGATGCCGAGCGAAAAGGCAGCGTTCGTTGCCACACCCGAATTGGCGGTCAGTTTAAGGTTGGCAGGGGATATTCCCTTTATTATATATCCTTTCCACTCATCTCCCGATACTTGCGTAAAGGAAGGAGCGGAGGTGATTTCTGCCATGTTTGTTTTTGCGCAGGAAATGTCAGGGGCGGAGTAGTTAAGAGCGGCGTCAAGCTCGCCTTTGGTGTAAAACAGCGGACCGAGAAGCGAGCCCGATTCCGCAAGTGTGGCGGCAAGCCTCCCCGATGCTGTGCCTGATGGCCCTCTGGCTATGACGAACAGTGCGGTAAGCGCAGCAGAGCAGAGGATGAGAGCGGTGATGATAAGCACCGCAATAGTTTTTAATATATTTGAAACAACTACCTTTTTGGTAATAGTACCTCTTGCCATTTTTCCCCCTCGATAAAAGAGTATAATATCTTATTGTATATTTTACAACATATAGTGACAAAAGTCAATACTGCTCCAAAGGATATTTTGTCAGCGTGAGCGATGAGTTGAGTGTCAATATTTGGGTTTGCTCCGAAGCGTCGTGGCAGAGCGTGACAAATCCGAGCTCCTCGCCGCCCTGTAAACAGAATTCCTCATATCTGTATTTGCTTTGGGGAATTGGTTTTCTCAAAAACGCGCTTACTCCTTCGCCCGTGAGTTTGCCTATAGCCTCGCGGCGTGTCCAAAAACTTGCGAAAAGTTCCAAGTCGTTTTCACTTGCCAATCTTTGCGCTTCCTCGCGCGTAAAGCATCTTGTTGCAAGTTTGCGGCGTCCGTCGGCATCAATCCTCGGCGGAAGGCGCATAAGGTCTATACCGATTTTGATGTTTTGTGAGAGTGCGCAAACGCAAAGACCGCCGTCGTGCGAAATGGAAAAGTGAGCTTTGTCAGTATCGAAATACGGCTTACCCAATGAAGTAAACAGTATCTTGCCGCCGTAAATGTTTTGCTGTTTTAGCATATCGGCAAGCAATATTGCCCCCGTGATAGATTCGTCTTGAGCGCGGGGGGCCTTTTTTCTTATATGGTTGGCGTAATCCTCGCCAAAAAGAGAGGAGATGCTATCAAGCGCAGAGATCCTTTCGGCACAGTCAATTGTTTGCACTCGCTTTGCGGAAATTATGATGCTTCTTTGTTTATACATGACGCCCCCCTTTCTTTTCCTAAATTATATCCGATTTTTAACGTTTTTTCAATAGCTCTGCGCTTTTTTTAATGTTTTGAGACTGATGTAGACGTATGTATACCTTTGAGACGCCGCATGGGTGTAGAATTCCCTTGGCACAGGCGGGAAAGAGAGGATCAGCCGAACTGAAAAAAGTATGAATAAAGCCAACGGAAAAGAAAAGAGTCTACTTGCTCAAACGGTAGATAAGAATGAATTGCCCCACTTGTTTGCTTCCTATATCGACTATTGTACCGCCGAGGACAAGATACCGAACATTGCGGGTTTTTGCCGTTATTTCGGCGGCGGAATGAACGATATAGTTGCTCTTCGCGACGAGCATCCCTCGCTTTACGGCGAGATATGCACAGCCCTTGAGGATGAGGCGATAAATTCAAAAATGTCCTCATCGGTCTTGTCGGTATATCTCAAGCAAAGGCTTGGGTATCTGTCCGACAAAGCGCCCGAAAGGGATGAGGAGAGTGCGGGAGTTCGACTTGTTTTCGAGCATGACCCCTATGCTGACGGCGAGTAAATGGCAGAGACGGAGATAAAGGTCGCAGGCGCGCCGAATGCGCGGCAGAAGGATTTCTTTGCCTCAAAAGCGAGATTTACCGCTTACGGCGGCGCGAGGGGCGGCGGAAAGTCTTGGGCGCTCAGACGCAAGGTGGTGCTCATGTGTTTAAGATACAGCGGGCTGAAAGCCTTGCTTGTGCGACGAAGTCTGCCCGAGCTTCGCTCAAACCATCTTTACAGGCTCCTTGCCGAGCTTGGCGATGCGGTAAGTTATTCCGAACGGGATAAATGCGTCAGCTTTCAAAACGGCAGTAAACTTTTTTTAGGCTATTGCTCGTCGGAGCGCGACACCCTGCGCTATCAAGGACAGGAATACGACGTCATCGCAATTGACGAGGCGACTCAACTCAGCGAATATCAATTTTCCATTTTCAAGGCGTGTCTGCGAGGTGCGTCCGAGATGCCAAGGCGTATGTACCTCACCTGCAACCCCGGCGGTATTGGTCACGGTTGGGTAAAGCGGCTGTTTGTCGACCGAGATTTCCGTAGCGGAGAGCGGTCAGACGATTATGCATTCATATCTGCCACCGTGTTTGACAACGCAAGCCTGACAAACGCCGATCCCGAATACGTTTCAAGACTTGAAAGCCTGCCGCCGCGATTGCGGGATGCATGGCTCTACGGCAAATGGGATGTTTTCGAGGGTCAGTTTTTCTCGGAATTTGACGAAGAACGCCACGTATGCGAGCCAAACGTTATCCCACAAACGCCAATTACCATAGCGGCGTTTGACTATGGCTTCGATATGCTTGCGGCGTATATCTGCGGCTTTGACCGAGAAGGCGGCGTATGGATAAAGCGAGAGTTCTGCCGTTCGGGACTAACCTTGTCAGAGGCGGCTCGTGCCGTCAGCGAGCTTTGCCGAGGCGAGCGCGTGGAATACGCCGTAGCCTCTCCGGACTTGTGGAACAGGCGTCAGGATTCGGGCAAAAGCGGCTTTGAGGTAATGCAGAATACCGCGGGAATGCCGCCGATGCGTCCTGCCGACGATAGGCGCGTGGCAGGCTGGCGGCTTTTCAGAGAGTATCTTGCAGAGAACGAGAGGGGCGAGGCCAGACTTCACATAAGTCGGGACTGTAAAGACCTTATCACATCGCTCCCCGCGCTTCTTTTTGACAAAAATCGCCCCGAGGATGCATCAGGCGAGCCGCATCGCTTCACTCATTCTCCCGAGGCGGTTCGTTATGCGCTTATGAGCCGCGCTCTGCCTCCGAGCGACGACGCATTTGCGCCACGCGGCTTCCGCTTTGGAAAACGCTCTGCGGAGGACTACCTTTTCGGGTAATCCGACAAACTTCGTCTGTGCCGTAGTCCTTCGCAACAAAATCTGAAAACAGTAGGTGAAAAATGAACAAAAACAGCTTATCAAAGGCGTGGCGTCAGTATGAGGCAGGCCGCAAATATAAGCAAAAGATCGGTCTTTACGAAACTGTTCGTGAAAACGAAAGATTTTATCGCGGAGATCAATGGAGGGGCGGCAGCGGCGACCTGCCCCGTCCCGTATTCAACGTTGTTCGCCGCATAACCGACAACCTTATCTCCACCGCCGCCGTAGGAGAGGTGAGGATAACGTATACCGATGAAAATCTGCCTTTCTCCGAGTCGGCATCTGAAGCGGCGGCAATAGCCGAGGGCGTAAGGATGCTCACCGAAAACGCGGCATACCGATGGGAAAGAGACAAATTACAGTCTCTCGTGTACCGTCTGCTGACCGATGCGGCGCTGACTGGTGACGGTATCGTGTACTGCGGATGGGATGCCAATGCCGACACAAACGGCGTGTGGAAGGGAGATATATTCACAGGTGCGATAGACAACGTAAACGTCTTTCCCGCAAACGTGAACGATCCCGACATTCAATCTCAGGCGCATATCATTATTTCGGGTAAAGCCCGTCTTGCCGATCTGCGAGCAGAGGCACTTGCGTACGGTGCCGCGCGTGAGGACGTGATGAAGATCACTCCCGACAGTCGCGAGGATTCGCTTGATTCCATGGCAGGTGATCTTGCAGCGGTGGAATGTGAGTACGAGCCGGAGGATGCCCCCGTTACGTTTATCATCAAGTTTTGGAAGGAAAACGGCTTTGTGGTGTTTGAAAAATCCACCAAGAACTGTATTATCCGCCGCAGCGTAACACCGTGCAAGCTTTATCCGCTTGCAAAATTCTCTTGGAGCAGTGCCAAGAACTGCTTCCACGGCAATTCAGCCGTGGGCGGAATGATAGCCAACCAGAAATACATCAACCGTGCGTTTGCAATGGTGATGAAGCACATGACGGATACGGCGTTTTCCAAGGTCATCTACGACCGCACGAGGATTCCCGAGTGGACAAATCAGGTGGGTGAGGCTATCGCCGCAGTAGGCGGCGGCAACATTTCCGATGCGGTGCAGGTAGTAGGTACGGGAGCACTTGAGGAAGGATACCTTGAGCTTATCGAAAAGGCGGTTACAATGACCAAGGAGCTCGCGGGTGCCACGGAGGCTTCTCTCGGAAACGTCGACCCCAACAACACCAGCGCGATTTTAGCTCTGCGCGAATCCTCCATGCAGGCACTTGAAAGAGTACGCTCCGAGCTTAATATCTGCCTTGAGCAGATGGCAAATATCTGGGCGGATATGACCTGCGGATATTGTCTGGACGGCAGCGTTTTGCGTACGAAAAACGGTGCTGAAAAAATAAGGACCGATCTGCTTCGCGGCGCTATGCTCCACGCTAAGATCGACGTTTCGGATTCTTCGCGCTTTTCTGTATCGGGCACGCAGGCAATACTTGATAATCTGCTAAAGGAAGGCTATATCGACCTGCGCGAGTATCTCGAGCGTTTGCCCGACGGACTTGTGCCGGACAGATACGGATTGCTCTCTGCAAGAGAAAAACGATCTGCAAAGGAGATGGAAAATGCTTGAAGAATTAATGGAAGCGATTTGTGATGAAACCGCAGAGGCGGAAGTTTTCACAGATGAAGGGACAGAAGCACCTTTTGAGCTTGACGTTGAAAGCGAGTCGCCGATTGCGGAGAATGACGAGCCGAGTCAGCCCGATGAGAAAGCAGAGGAGAGCGATTTTTCTGCCGAGAGGGAAGAGCTTAAAATGCTTCGTACCGAGGTCGCAAGGCTTCGCGCCGAGGCACAAAGGCTTGCCGAGGGATATGCGGAGCTTATGGACCTTTATCCGTCGGCACAGCTTAACACCATGCCTGACAGCTTTAACGAAGCGGTAAAGCAAGGCGTGCCGCCCGCCGCCGCGTATGCGCTTGAAATGCGCCGCCGCGAGGTCAGGGCAAAGCGAGCAGAGGCGGCAAGAAAAACAGCCGAGAAAAGCTCGGTTGGAAGAATAAGCACCGTTGACGACGGGCTTTTCACACCTGACGAGGTCAGGGGAATGTCGCGCCGCGAGGTGCGTGAAAATTACGGGCGCATCATGGAATCGATGCGCCGCTGGAAATAAAAATAGGGTATATCCCACAAAAGAAAGGAAAAAACAATGGCAATTACTAATTTCATTTCTACAGTTTGGAGCGAAAATCTTCTCACCGCTCTTGATAATCAGTACGTGGCGGTAGCAAACTGTAACCGCGATTTCGAGGGCGATATCAAGGGCAAGGGCGACAGAGTAAAGATCTGTGGACTTACCGACGTTACGGTTTTCGACTATAGTAAAAATACGGATTTTGAGCTTTTCGCCGAAACGCTGAGCGATTTTTCAAAAACGCTCGTTATTGATCAGGCAAAGGCATTCAACTTCCAGATCGACGATATCGACAGAGCGCAGTCCAGCCCCAAGCTTATGAGCGGAGCTATGAAGGTAGCGGCATCCGCACTTGCTAATGAGGCGGACAGATACGTGTTCTCGCTTTTTGATGAGGCAGGCTCTGTTATTACAGAACAGGATACTACGGTCGATAATATCATTGAGCACATCATTGATGCTCGCACCAAGCTCCTTCAGAACAACGTAAGCGATCCCGCCGATATCGTTATCGAGGTGTCTCCCGCAGTTGCGGCGCTTATTCTCAAGTCCAAAATCGCTATAAGCAATAGCGACAACACTCTTGAAACCGGTTGCATCGGTAATGTCGCAGGCTGTAAGATCTACGTTTCCAATAACATCGCCGTGGAAGACGGCGCTCACAAGTGCCTTGCACGCACCAAGCGTGCCATCGCTTTCGCGGAACAGCTCAGCGAGGTCGATGCATACCGCCCCGAAAAGAGATTTGCGGATGCTGTTAAGGGACTGCATCTTTACGGAGCAAAGGTCATTTATCCTGCCGAGATGGTACTTCTTGACCTCACCGTGAACGATTGACCGCTTTGGAGGAATAAATGTTAGTCAGCCGAATATTCGACAGAGCCGTAAGTCTGGTCATCAGAGCCAAGATAGCCGCCGATACCGATTCTATGGTAAAGGCGACTACGGCGGCGGCTAATCTTGCATCAAAGACCGTTAAGGTGACCGAAACCAAGACGGAAAACCGAAGCGAAACCAAGTCCGAAAGCGTTATCGGTTCGGAAAGCGAGAGCATTATCGATACTGCAACGTCAAATGAGGTTATCGCGGAATGTTCAAAAAACAATGCGAGTACCACCAACAGCGCGACGGAAAACATTACCGATGAGGCAAGCAAGACCTTTGCCTCCGATGGTACAAAGAGCGGTAGTGGAAGTAATAATCAAAATACGACCACTTCCGAGACGGTAAGCGACACATCTTCAGAGACAAGGTCGGGTTCTTCTAATGAAAAAACTACACAGACAGGTTCTGTGGATGCTGAAAACACGGATGAGCTTTTTATCAGCGAGATCCCGACTTCAGCCGAGAACGTTACCACCACATCCGAAAGGCTTATCACGACCATTGATCAGGAAAATAGTGATACCAAAACAGTCACGGGAAGCTCCGAGGATGAGATAGAGAGAACCGGCTCTCATCAGGCGTCGGGCACGTCAAACGTTAGCGGGGAAAATTCGCAGAGTGAGGAAACTCACTCGGAAGGCGAAGAAAGTTCCGCAAGCTCCAGAGATATTGTATCCAGCGGCGAGAGCACAAAAACAAATAATTTCGAGAAGGATTCTACCACAAACGAAGAAAGCGAAAGAACTACCACAAGTTCATCCTCAAATGAAATCGACAAGAATGCATCAAACGGAATAGAGGCGGAGATCACCACGGTCAAGATCAGCGAAACTTCGGGCGTAGAGCTGTTTCCGGAGCGAAGCGAGGAGGCAAAAAAAGCGTATGTGGACTCCATTGTCTCGGATTACATCGAACGTGCCCCGTGTATTATTGCGGCACTTGTCAGCGAGGCGGCAAACCTTGATAAGTTATACCGAGAAGCTCATGGATTGCCCGAACAGCCTCCGTACGACGCCTTGGAAATATCGCTCGATAGTGAATTTCCGCTTTGCGATCGTTTCGCCAGCGCCGCGGTAAATTATACCGCAGCAATGCTGATACTTGACGACGACGTTGATCTGTATGAACGGCTTTTCCATAAATGGTGTGATGCTATTTGCGTTATCGGAACGGAGATTCCCTCCGTGCTTCACACTATAGTAAATAAATATCCTTATTAAATTAAGGACGTTTTATGCGGCATGCTCTTTCGGGAGTGTGCCGCAGTTTTTAATGCATAGTATACGGATAAAAATAACAAGGCGGCTTTTTGCGAAGCCGCCTTGATGAAATTTTAAATAGTTTGTCAGCAAAAACGCTGTTAGCAGCAAGGGCCGGGCATGCCGCAACAAAGGCTGTAAAGACAGCAACAGTCAAGGCAATTGCCGGCGCAAACATTTTGTTGGGTGGAATACGTACCGTTTGAGCCGTATGCATTCATTTGACGCCGTAACTGATCACGGGCGTTCTGATATTCGGCGTTATACGGATCGCGGGAAACCGCTATGTCAAAGCATCTTCCTGCATCCATATACTGTCCTCTGCGCACCAAAACGCATCCGCGCAGAAAGTACCATTCGCCGCCTCGCAGGCTCTCGTCCATGTGTAACAGTATGTCATCCGCACGCGCAACGTCCCCTGCGTTGATCAGACGGCGCACCGTGCTGAATTGCTCGGCACCCGCCCCGCTGTATTCACTTTCCGAATTGCCGTAATTGTAGGAATTGCTGTAGCCGGAGGATGAGCTTCCGCCCGTCCGTTGCTTTTGTATTTCTTCGTATGCCGCGTTGACTTCTTGCATTTTCTCGGTAGCAAGATCGGCAAGGTCACTGTCGCGGTATCTATCGGGGTGATATTTTCTTGCAAGCTCGCGGTAGGCTTTTTTTATTTCCTCATCGCTTGCGGAAGGGGAGACTCCGAGGACGGAGTATGGGTCTTTATATGACATGGCTTTTTTCCTCGTTTTTTTCTATGTCGTCACGCCTCGGCTTGAGGTAGCTTCCATCAAGCACGGCTGTAGTGACGCGTGGCAATCCTATGCCAAGAATATTGTATAGTATGGCTCGGGCATCGGAATTTCTTTCTGTGTCCGCAAGGTCGAGTGCGGCGAGCGCCGCTCCGGCTTCGGCGGTCAACATGCACTCAACTGTCTTTTTTTCATCATCTGACAGCTCGTTTGATGAATACGCTATGCGGAATGGGTTGAATCTGTTGCGCTTTGAGTCCTTTGGAAGATCATCAAGCGCGTCAATACAGTATATCCAGCGGCCGACGTGCATACCTATTGATTCAGCGATCAGCTTGCTCTCGTCAGCAAGACCGTAAGATATGACGAGCGCCAGAACTTTTCCGAACATGGACGCCAACTTGTCAAGAGAGACGGTGGCAGGAGACGATCTTGCCTCATTTTCCGCGCTGTACAGCTCCGATAACGCAGTAACTACGGGCGCTGCGAGGTCGGGGTATGCTTTTCTCACTCTTTTTTTCCAACTTTTGCCGCCTATACTGCCTATTTGTGCGGCAATGCGGCGCATTCCTCTCTCGTCGAGAGTGTCGTCATCAAACTTTAGCGCGGTAAGCAAGGACGTTGCGGCGGCGGCGTAACGCGTATGCTCGCATTTTTCCGCACAGGCACGCTTGAGAATGGGATTGGCGGCGCATCTGCGGCGGCGAAATGATACGTTATCGCCCGTCAGAACAAGGCGCACAAGCGTGAGAAACACCGCATCATAGGATAGCGCAAGCCGCGAAACAGCTCCGCATACGTCGCCGTGTGCTTTGCAGATACCGCAGTAGACGGCGCGGTAGTATTCGTATTCTGCCACGCGAAGCGCGGGAACGTGCGGTCTGACGTAGCCGAACATTTTTGCCTCCCAAAGTTACATTCTAATATATGATATATCATTTTTTATGAAAATTCAATACCCATTTGTAAATTATTCCCCATTTTTATTTTTTGAGCAAAAAAATTTGTTCTTTAAAAGCGTAACATCGCGTTTTTTTGTCAACTTTCACAAAAAACTTTTTTACCTATTGACAAATCTGTGACAGTATTGTATAATAAAACCACCAATAAATGCACTTGGGCGTTCTGCGCCCTTTTGCAAATTTTTTCAGGAGGAAAAAATGAAAAACGCAACAAAGCTTGTATGCCTCATGATGGCAGTTTTGATGATGGCAGTTGCACTTGTTTCATGTGCCGACACCGGTGATGGAAATTCCACCACTACCGGCCCTGTTACAACCAACCCCTCGTCAAACAATTCGGATGTTGTTCCCGCCGTTCCGGATGGCGTGACTTATCCCGATCAGACTGTCACCGTTATTGCCAGCAACTACGACTGGTTTAATGACGAGATCTACGTTGAGGCTGAGACCGGAAGCGCAATTCCCGACGCAGTTTGGAAGCGCAACGACCTCGTTCAGAAGAAACTCGGTATCATCTTTTATTATGCTGGACAGGATTCCAGCAGCGGTCCCGGTGGAACGAACAAGGTTCTTGGAGAAGTTGAGAAGCAGTATTCGTCCGGACTTAACGATTACTCCGTAGCAGTAGGTAACTCTTACAGCACCTCTTCTGCAACTATGGAGAACCATTTCGTTGACCTTACCGACATGAGCCAGTACTTTGATCTTGAAAAGCCTTACTGGTCACAGGGTGTTAACGATGCTCTCAGCATTGGTAATGCTCAGTATGTTTGCACTGGTGCAATGGTTCTTTCATCCTACAGACTCATTTACGGTACTCTGTTCAATGAGACTCTCTTTAACAACCACGAGGTTGAGCTGCCTTACGATAAGGTAGATAAGAAAGAGTGGACCATGGCTTACCAGAGAAGCCTCGTAGAGACCTTCTGCGATGCAGAGGTTGATCAGGATCCTAACGCAACCTACGGTTTCATCGTAAACCACAATAACATAGGCTGTGACCCCTACCTTAGCTCTCTCAAGGTTCCGCTCATCGTAAAGGATGAGAACAACATGTTTAAGGTAGAGACAGACAGAGACCGCACCGTTTCCGCAATAGGCGAGATCTGTGACCTTATCTATAACTCCAGAGGAACTTTGCGTGTTTCCAGCTACGGTAACGATAGCGAGCAGGGAGACCTTGCTAAGAAGTTCTCCGAGGGTACTGCTGCAATGGCACACCTTCGTCTTATGGAGCTTGAGGGCGAGTATCTCTCCGGTATGGAAGATGTCTACGGTATTCTCCCCATGCCTTTGCTCAACTCCGAGCAGGATGATTACTACACCATGGCTCACGACCAGATTTCCGTTATTGGTGTTCCCAATACCAGAAAGACTGCTGAAGAGCTTGAGATGATCGGTGCGTTCCTCGATCTTATGGGATACTACTCCTACACCGAAGTAACTCCCGTATACTACGATATGTGCCTTAAGGGCAGATATTTCGAGAACCCCCGCGCTCTTGATATGCTCGACACTCTTACCAGTGGTCTTTACATCGATCCCGGAGTTATCTACCACGAGATCGTTGGTAGCCCTCTTGCAAGCTGGCGTCAGTGGATAGGCAGCAACAAGACCAGCGTTGCTTCCTCCATTACCATTCTTGGTAGAAACATGACCGCTCAAGTTAAGAAGGTTAACACTGCATTTGAAAAGATTGCTAAATAATCTTTAATTTAAAGGGTTGCGTCAAAAGCGCAACCCTTTTTCTCGTCATTGTATTGACAATTGGTGAAAGGTAATATATAATAAATGTTGTAAATTGTATCTTGGTGAAAGAGGTTTAATGGTATATGGTTAAACTTGTGGCATTTGATCTTGACGGTACGTTGACACAGCATAAAACGCCTATAAGTGACGAGAATCGTGCGGTTCTTGATCGTCTTGCTGAAAAATATACGCTCCTTATTGTGGGGGCAGGACGGTGCATGCGTATTTATAAGCAATTGAGAGAATATCCTATTGATATAATAGGCAACTACGGATTGCAATATGCAAGATATGATAGTAAGACTGCTTCTCCCGTTATTGAGCAGGACTTGGTGTTACCTTGCGATAGAGGATCTGTTTCGGCGAGAATTGAGATGCTTCGCAAAAAATACGGTTTTACCGATTTTGCGGGGGAGAGCGTGGAGTTCCATCCGTCCGGATGCGTCACGTTCCCGGTACTTGGCACAGCTGCAAAAATAGAGGACAAGCTTGCATTTGACCCCGATAGGTCAAAGCGCCACAAAATATATGACGAGGTGTGCGAGGTATTTTCTGAATACGTCGTGTTCGTTGGAGGCTCCTCATCGTTTGATATGGTGCCCAAGCCGTATGACAAATATTATGCGCTTTCGCGTTACTGCGAGGAGCGCGGCATCGCACATGACGAGGCGGTTTTTGTGGGCGATGGCTACGGCAGGGGCGGCAATGATGAGTCTGTGTTCGTTTCTGATTTTGGATCAATAAAAGTTGATGATTACAGAAAACTCGGAGAATATCTTAACGATCTTCTCTGATAAAAAAGGAGATTGAAATGAAATATAGAATAGGTATAGATCTTGGCGGCACAAATATTGCGGCCGGACTTGTTGATGAAAATTCGGTTATTGTAAAAAAAGTTAGCACCCCCACTATGCCCGAGCGTGCGCCCGAGGCTATTGTAGACGATATGGCGGCTCTTTGCCAACGTCTTGTGGAGGAGATGGGCATATCCGCAAATGACGTAGTTTTTGTGGGTATAGCTACTCCGGGTATTGCGGATAGGGATAATGGCGAGGTCGTATATGCAAATAACCTTCCATTCAAGCATTTCCCCATTGTAAAACTTTTGCGCGAGCGTTTCCCTGTTTCTAACATGGGTATAGAGAACGATGCCAATGCCGCCGCATGGGGCGAGGCTGTTGCAGGTGCGGCTAAAGGTAGCAAGAACTCTGTGATGATAACTCTCGGCACGGGTGTCGGCGGCGGTATCATCATAGACAATAAGGTATATTCAGGATTTAATTTTGCCGGCGCGGAGCTTGGTCATATAGTTATTTCCGCGGGTGGACATCAGTGTTCATGTGGCAGATGCGGTTGCTGGGAGGCATATAGCTCCGCCACTGCCCTTATCAGAATGACGTCTGAAAAAATAGAAGAATGCAAGGCGCAAGGCAGAGAGACAATCATGACGGAAATGGTTGAAAAGAGAGGGAAGATATCCGGCAGAACCGCCTTTGACGCTATGCGCGCGGGAGATGCCGCGGCAAAAGAGGTGGTGGATACTTATATTTACTATCTTGCCTGCGGAATTACTAATATAGTAAACATATTCCAACCCGAGGTGCTTTCTATCGGCGGCGGAGTTTCCAATGAAAAAGAGAATCTTCTTGCTCCCCTTGTTCCCATCGTCAGAGAAAAGCAGTATGGCGGAGGCATCGTTGCTTCCACGGACATAAGAATAGCACAGCTTGGTAACGATGCAGGTATCATCGGAGCGGCTCTGCTTAATTATTGATAGAAAAAGGGGCTGTCTCATTTAGCGCAGAACAAAAATACAAAAATAAGTGAAGAAAAAAAGACCGTTTTTTTCGTCCAAAAGGATGAAGAAAGCGGTCTTTTTAGGTAGAAATCCTCACGGATTTCGATTTTTATACGTATTTTTTAGCCGCGATTTT
>JAZQDD010000020.1:0-68293 GCA_045546615.1 Eubacteriales bacterium
CCGCTTCGCGCCAGTCCGCGTCGTGGGTCGAAAATCTTCGCTTTGCGGGCTTCGCTTGCTTTTCTCGCACTTTGGCGGACACCGCTTGCAAAAACGTGCCACCGGCACATTTTTGCTTCACTAACCCAGCAGGGGGAGCCAAACTCATAGGTCAAAATTGCAACCTATGCCAAAAAGCCTTGTAAAACAAGGCTTTTTCGGTTTTTTAGGGCTGTTTTTTTGACCTTTTGTTTTTTTGCAACTTTTTCCGAACCTAACGGACTTGAACCCGCGACATTTTCGCACATTTGAAGAAAAAACGCTTTTTTGATATAATATAGGTAGAAGGATAGTGAGGACCTACGTCATGCTCTGTAACCTAATTGACAACATGCACATTTTGTGATATTATAATTTTTAAAAAGGAGGTGGGACAATGATTTACGCTAAAAAATTGATTTTGCCGAGTGAGCGTGCAGAAATCAAGGTGATAGAATTGGAAAAACGAACTTGTTTTCACACGTTTTACCCTTTTAAAATATTTCCAGATAAGAAGCTATCGGAAATCCAATTTGATGGGATAACTATGTTCTATGGCGGAAATGGATCCGGTAAAAGTACGTTGCTTAATATTTTGGCGGCTAAAATACATGCGGTCCGATATTCGGAATTCAATGATGCGCCGTTCTTTGATCAATTCGTTCAAATGTGCTCCATAGATTTTGCTCGTGTTCCAAAGAGAAGTTATGTTTTGACCAGTGACGACGTTTTCGATTATGCCTTAAAGGCGCGTTCTATTAATGACGGTATAGATGATCAGCGAAGCGAATTATTTGAAAATTATATTGCGGTTCATCGCGAGTCGATGCAAAATCCCGAAATCAAGAGATTAAACGGGCTCGATGATTATGAGAGATGGAAGAACGTGATGGATATTCTTTCTCCCAAACGTTCTCAATCATCTTATATAAAGAAACAAGTGGCGCAAGATATAGATCTGCATTCCAACGGTGAAACGGCATTGCGCTATTTCTTTGATCGTATTGACGAGGATGCTGTATATCTTTTGGATGAGCCGGAAAATAGCCTGTCAATAGAGTTTCAAATTGAACTTGCGGAATATATATCCGTAACAGCCCGTGCCACAAAAAGTCAGTTCGTTATTGCTACGCATTCCCCTATTTTGTTATCTATGCAAAATGCGAAAATATATAATTTAGATGCTTATCCCGCAGATGTTTGTTCGTGGACAGAGCTTGATAACGTGCGTAAATATTTTGATTTCTTTATGGAGCATAAGGATGAATTTTGCTGATTTTATTTGTTGCTTTTTTATCCTATGAACTCAAACTCATAGGTCAAAATTGCAACCTATGCCAAAAAGCCTTGTTTTACAAGGCTTTTTCGGTTTTTTAGGGCAATATTTTTGACCTTTCTTTTTTTGCAACTTTTTCCGAGCCATCGGGACTTGACCCCTCGGCAATATAATCTACTGCACTAAAACAACTCGTCGTTGTTTTTTTCTCAATTAACGAGATGTGGACGGTTTTTGGAAATTGTGATATAATATAATCACAGGAATGGTACCACCTAAAATTTTCAATAAGGAGTTAATTATATTATGTCATTTGGTCAAGTAATAAAGAGGCTACGTAGAAATGCGGAGATTACACAAGAACAACTGGCTGAAATGCTCTCGATTTCTCCACAAGCTGTTAGTCGTTGGGAAACCGATACCGCAATGCCTGATATTTCTTTTCTTCGACCACTTTCCAACATTTTTGGTGTAACGGCAGACGTATTGCTGGAAATTGATGTGTCGCGTGTGAATGAGTCTGTTGAAAGCTACAAACAAATGATAGCAGAATTTTATAGGGATCATAAGTATCAAGAAATGCTTGACTTGGCACGGTTGGCTTGCAAAGAAATTCCTAACAATTTTGAACTCGTAGGGGAATTGGCATTTGCACTTACAAGTGGAGAAAATGTAAAAAAAGAAGAAAATATTAACGAGGCCATTTCTCTATACAAACAGATTTTAGAAAAGTCTGTTGATAATATTTTGCGTTTCAGAGCTACTTCGGCATTATGTCGTTTGTATGCTGAGAAAAAGGCTAACAAAGAACAAGCATTGTATTTTGCCAAGCAATTACCAAAAGGCTTGATACAAACATCCTCTTATCTTATGATGCGATATGATTTGATAGATGATGACGAGAAAAACGAAACGTATCGACTTTGGATTGAACAGTATTTGAGAGCAATGACGGATACGATTTATCTCTTAGCTGATCCAAATTACAAAAATCCGGAAAACGATTTTAGTGTGGCACAAAGAATTGAACTTTTGGAAAAATCGTTATCTATTTTTGAAATTGTTTATGGAGAGAACCTTTTATCAGTCAACCGTGAGTTTTATGAGATTAATTGTGTGATAGCCGGTTTGCAGCTTTTAGAGAAACAATATGAAGCTGCATTGGACAAATTGGAAAAGGCGGCGGAGTATGCGATTGCTTTTGATACATATAAAGATGGTGATTCTTATACTTCGCTTATGATGTACGGTATATCTGCCGATGAGCATGGCTTATGGGATGAAAAAACAACTGACGATATGTTGCATAGACTTACAAGTCAATCTAGATATGAATGCTTGAAAAATAATGTGCGATATGAGAATATTATTAAGAAATTGAGCAAAAGATCGTAAATAAAAGAAGTTGTATTTTCGTACTATGACCCCAAGAAAAAAGCAGAAGCCTCGGGCTTCTGCTTCTTTCTTCCACCCCTGCCGCCCGCTCCCCCGAGCGCGCGCGTGCGGCGCGCTCGCCCCCTCCCCGTCCCCCGAGGGGGCACCCATCTTACACCATTGCACCCTTTTTGCCCCTTATGCCTTGAAGTTGCTGCTTCAACCGCAGGTTGAAAAATATAAACCATTGGCTTATTGTATAAATGAATTACATGTGATATAATTAATTCAACGAAAGGAGTTGACAAAATGGAAAACGCAAATATGGTTTTAGCAGCAAATATTTTAAAGTATAGAAAGAAAAGCGGTTTAAGTCAAGATGAGCTTGCACAAAAGTTAGGTGTTACTTTCCAATCTGTTTCAAAATGGGAAAATGCAAAATCCGCACCCGATATTACGTTCTTGCCGATAATGGCTGACATTTTCGGTTGCTACATCGATGAGCTGTTTTCACGAGAGGTCAAGACCGAAATTCATTACGACCACTGTGCGGGATTCCCATGGGCGGATGATAGCGTTATTCGCGGAGTAGTTTGCGAAGGAAGAAAAATACTGCAATATGATTCTTTAGTCGATAGATTCACCTTTGAGATAATTGGAGATGCAAAGAATGTGCAGAGTGAATGCAATATTGAGGTAAATGGGAATATATCCGGCGGTTGTAAAGCGGGAATGAATATCAATGTTTCCGGCCTTGTTTCCGGAGGATGTAATTCTGGCACAGAGACCGTTATTGGCGGTTATTTGTCGGGCGGTTGTAATAGTGGTGGAGATATCACGGTCAGAGGCTCTTTGTCAGGAGGCTGTAATACAGGCGGCACAATTACTTGCGGTGGAAATCTTTCGGGTGATATTCACTGTGGAGGAGACGTGACAGTAAAGGGAGACATTGAAGCTGTAAGAATTAAAGGAAATGTTATTTGCAATTCTCTGAAATGTGATAAAGTTGACGGCGACATTACGATAAATAGTGTTGGCTAAAAAAGATTCAAATTTGTTGGGGCAACCTAAGAAAAAAGCAGGAGCCTCGCGCTCCTGCTTTTTTCAACGAAATTTGCCCTTGGGGCAAGTGAAATAGCTTCGCTGTGAAATATTTGCTACGCAAATGTGAAATGTTCGCTAACGCGAACGTGCAAATTTCATTTCACATTGCGACTATCGGGAGCAATATTTCACAATTTTCGCAAGAAAATTATTTCACATTCGGCAACGCCGAATATTTCACTAAATATATGAGTTGCTTTTTTGTACTATGAGGCCAAGGGGCTGTCTCATTTAGCGCAGAACAAAAATACAAAAATAAGTAAAGAAAAAAAGACCGTTTTTTTCGTTCAAAAGGATGAAGGAAGCGGTCTTTTTAGGTAGAAATCCTCACGGATTTCGATTTTTATACGTATTTTTTAGCCGCGCTTTTGCCATCACGCGTACCCTCGTACGCCGACGACGGCAAAATCGCGACTTCTGCATCTAACTGAGACAGCCCCTTTCTTTTTCCTTTTCTTTACCACCCCAACCGCCCACTCCCCCGAGCGCGGCTTGCGCGGCGCGCTCACCCCTTCGCCGTCCTCCGAGGGCAAGAGAAACCGTTAGTAAGCACCTTTTTTACGCCCTTTTGGGCTTGAGGGTGCGGCTTTATCACATCATCCGAGATCAACTGCCTTGATCGAAATTTCCTCACCAAAGCAATAAAAACTATATGCAGTCAATAAATCACTTTTTGGTTGAGGCATATCATTCATAAATTGCTTGATTCAAATTCTACCGTGTGCTATAATATAAATAAATCAACCGAGGGGAAGAAAATGAAAATTCAGATTGCGGAAAATATAAAAAAATTTCGTATAGCAAGCGGATATACTCAAAATGAGCTTGCGATACTTTTGTCTGTCTCTCCTCAAGCGGTGAGCCGTTGGGAAAACAGTCAAGCTTTCCCCGATATTACTCTTTTACCGACGCTTGCAAAGTATCTCAACGTAACTATAGACGAGATCGTGGGGAGTGAAGGGCAACGAAGTGAATGCTTGAAAAAAGAGTTATTCGAACGCAAGATGGCAAATATTGACGATGAATCAGAAAGGGTGAAAAATGAACTTCGTATTCTTGTGCTTTATGAAGAATTGGCACATACGGAGTTGCCTTATCTGATCAGCTATTTTCGGCATTTAATGGATATAAAAGCCTATAAACGGTTTATACTAAATGATTTAGAGAGCCGAATTGAAAACGCGCGGCAAATGATTCGGGATCGCCTGAGAATATCAAATATGCGTGACCGTGTGACTCTGCTAAGCACCGTGGCCGCCTTCGAGGACGATGAGAACCTGACACGTTGGGCAGACGAATATCGGCTCCCCGAATATATTAGAGCAAACTTTTGGGATGAGCTTTTGCTGACAAGATATACAAGAGAACAAAACGTCAAAAAATTGAGCGAGCAAAACCAAAAAATCCTGTACGGGCATATCAAAAACACTATTTATTATTTGACCGACAGTATTCACGGTGATATGAGAGCGCGGGGAACAGAATTTAGTGCCCCTGAAAGATATAAAACGGCGCTTGATACGCTTTCCCTTTATTCGACACAAGTGGACGATATCTTTATCTTTGTGCGAATTATCGCAGAGGTGAGATACGCCGAAGCGCTTTTGGTGAATGAGCGCATTGAAGAAAGTCTTTCATCGTTTGCGTTAGCCGCCGAGCATCTTTCGGTATTGCATCAATTACCCGACGGGGGAGTGCTTTGCGGTTCTGTTTTTGCGCTCAGTTCGGTTCGTCTTGTCGTTGACGGTATGGATAAGCTTGAAAAATGCGTGTTCAATTTGGGCGGCTATGATGAAAATCCGCTCTTTGACAAAATTCGCACAGACAAGCGTTTTATAGAATTTATAGAGGTGTTAGAAAAATTTCTTCCGCGGCGCAGATCGGGATGTTGGGTGAATGAGAAAGGGAGAGATACCCTCGATGCTCAATGGGAAATGCTTCTAAACAGGGCAAGCAAAGAGGCAGATAAGCTTTCGGATGGCAACGTTGTGGTGATTCTTACCGCCAAGGGAGCGGTTGCTTCGATTTCGTTTCAGAATATACATTCCGCAATTGAGGCAGAAAATGCGATGAAGTTTCTTATTGAGAAAAAGAAAAGGGGAGATGACAAAATCGAGCGGCTGATATGTATGCGGCACGATGGTGGTATTGATCTGCCTTCATTTGCTTTCAGAGAGGCGCTTGTGGCTATTGACAGCAAGAATCTTTTGACGCAGATGCTTTTGAATGGATCAAGCGGGTATGTTGTCAAGACGGTAAACGTGACGATGCCTAAAGGATACAAAAGTTAAAGAACCTTTTGTAAGACTCGAATTTGTTGGGATAACTCAGAAAAAGGGGGTGAGTCAAATGCAAAAATGCATTTGGTACTCACCCCCTTTTTCTTTTTTGCTTTTACGCCGCGAGGGCTTTTTCGCGCCTTGCGTTGATAAAGTATAGCCCAAGGTCGATGCTTACGACGATCAAATTGATAAAGTAAAGCGCTGTTACGTAATTTAATTGATGATTCACGATCTTTCCGATAATTCCCGAAATATATCCTATTATGATAGCAATGATGAAGACGACGCTTTTGCCTTTAGTTGATTTTGAGCTTATGCTTTTGTACACGGAGATGGGCCAAGACATACCAAAGCATAGGAGCATAATAATTTCGAAGATCTGCATTTTTTGTTCCTCCTGATAAGATACCTTAATTATACTCTTGACAAATGCAAAAGTAAAATATATAATTTTTATTAAAATGATAGGTTATTCCTATATAATGGAGGAGTTATGGACATACAAAAGCTGAAATATTTCCAAACAACAGCCCGACTTGAGCATATCACACGGGCTTCGGAGGTGTTACATATATCCCAACCGTCTCTTACCCAAGCGATACATTTACTTGAAAGTGAGCTTGGCGTTCCGCTGTTCAGGCGTGAGGGGAGAAAAGTAGCATTAACCGAGTTTGGCGTTTATTTGAAGCAGAGGTTAGATGTGTTAATACCCGAATTTGACCATCTTGCGGTTGAAATCGAGGAATTAAAGCAATCGCTTACCAAAAAGATAAGACTTAATATACTGGCAGCTTCATCCTTTGTCATAAATGCGATCATGGAATACAAAAAGGAGAACAGCGAGGCTATCTTTGATTTCGAGCAAAACGAAACAAAAAGCAACTGCGACATACTGATCACAACGAACGGCTTGAATAGCGATTCTGAAAACAAATATTCTCGCCGTTTTGTGAAAAAAGAAAATATTTACCTTGCAGTGCCGAAAGATTCAAAGTATGCCGAGGTTTCATCTATTGATTTGAGCGCAGTAAAGGACGAAAGCTTTATTATGCTATCCAACACCCGTTTGTTCGGTGCTATATGCAGCAGGTATTGTTCTATAGCAGGATTTTATCCCAAGGTCATATTTGAATCCGATTCGCCGACCGCGGTGCAGAATATCATCAGCATGGGCGCGGGAATAGCGTTTTGGCCCGAGCATTCGTGGGGAAAGCTACACAATGAAAATTTGAAGCTCGTTACCATTGCCGAGCCTGTTTGCGAGCGAGATCTGATCGTGGAATTACACGAGAGGATGCCTAAATCCATTTATGCAGAAGATTTTTACAACTTTCTGATAAATAAACTATAAGCGCATAATGGAGCAGAAGAATAGCTTTCCAACGCAAAAGCCCTTGATTTAAGGCTTTTTGGGGGAAAAAGCGAAAGCAACATAATGTTGCTTGACTTTTATGCCGATTATTCTTATAATGTTGATAAAGACATAAGGGGGATTTCTCGATGGTAGAAAAAAATATTAAAAATTTCAGGGAGCAAAAGGGTATTAGCCAATCTGAACTCGCGGAAAAATTAAACGTTACAAGACAAGCGGTCTCGAATTGGGAAACGGGAAAAACGCAACCCGATATAGACACGCTTCATAAAATTGCGGACATACTTGAAGTAAGCATTGATGAACTGATTTACGGCAATAAAAGAACGAATCGCGTGGAAAATAAATATTATCACATTCAAAATATTACCAATAAAGCAGGCAAAGGGATCGGCTTTGGCGCGGTTTTAGCTATGGTCATATCCTACGTAAACTGGCACTCTATCGGTTGGGCGATCCTTCACGGCATCTTTAATTGGGGATACGTTATATATTATATCATTAAATACGGTTGGTCGTAAGTGCGAGAAAAGGTTCAAAGTCCGCTATCAATAAAGTAAATCAGAGGGTCAAAGGGGCTGCGTTATTGGCGCAGTCCCTTTCTAAAATATTGACACTGTGCGCTGTGCGTGATATAATTAATTAAAAGGAAAAAATTGCTTTTGCAAGCTTGAAAACAGAGGTTAGCGCGATGGAAAAAATACTTACAGCCTTTTGCTTTACGGACATACACAACCAGCAAGCGATGCTTGACTATCCCACCACGGTGCGCCGTTCGCTCATCCAAGCCGCGGAGCTTGCCGCGGCGGAGTTTGGGCTTGCCGACATTGCGATAGTCGGCGGGGATAACGTGTCCGACTACCCGCATTGGAACAAGTCCTGCGCTTTGCCGAAAAAGAATTTCCTTGACTTAAAGGCTAAAATGCACGCTTGCATTTCGGACTGCACCAAGGACGGCAGGGTGCTGTACGTTGCGGGCAACAACGATATGATACTCGGCGACATCGGAACGGACGAAAACGAGCCGTATAATACCACCGATTTTTACGATCTTATGGACGGCGCATTCGGTGAGCTTCCCGACGGCGAAAAGATCATCCTTACCTCGCGCGAAAAGCCCAATGAGCTGTATTGGGGTGCGTTCCATTACGTTGTGGGCGGTATTGACTTTATCGGCATCAATATACACCCCGACACCGCGTTCAACACCCACGAGGGGTATTACAGCGACGAAACGCTCCGCTGGGTAAAGAATAAGCTCGATGAAATCGACCCCGACGGGCATAAATGCGTATTTGTCGTAGGGCATTTGTCGGCAATATATTATTTTAACAACGGAAATCTTTGCGAAACGATGATAAACGGCGACCGCGGCTTGTTTTACGATATATTCCGCGGACACAAAAACGCCTTTTACCTCTACGGTCACGTTCACGGCGAGGATTCCTGCTACAAGGAGCATTCATCGGGCGCGGTTTTGCACATCGACGGGGACAATAAGCCCCTCGGACGCAATTTGAGTGAGGCGGATTCGCGCGGTAAGGAGTACGAGTATTCATTCGTCCACATGGGCGGACTTCGTCCCTTTGGCGGTAAATATTTCGAGAATGACGGGCTTGAGGGCTTTGGCGGCGGCACAGAGAAAAAGTATTTCCCCTGCACCGCAACGCCGCGCCTTGTGCAGTTTTTGGTTTTTGAGGTCTACGGCGACCGCGTGGTTTTTCACGTTAGAAACACGGGCGAGCATGAGGAATATAACAAAAATGACAGACTTGCGCAATATACGGTGTATCTGACGTAAAATTTCTTAAACGCCAGCGTCCTCGGCGTGAAGTTTATATAGTTAAAACAAGAATAATTTTTATAATATTTATCAAAATAAGTGTGGGTAGGAATTTGTGCCGAAAGAGGCGTAAAATACCTGCGCGGGGGGACATCTATGCAGAAGAATATTTTGCTCATACTAACGGGCGGTACGATATGCTCATTTGCCGACAGCAAGGGAGAGCGCGATGCTGATACCTTGGCGGCGAGGGCTTTGATAATCGATAATTTCAGAAACGGCACTTCGCCGTACAGAAGCAAGGAGTGCGTCAAATTCGATTCAAAATTCCCCTTGAATATTTTAAGCGAAAATCTTACGCCCGACCATTGGAACACGCTCATCGGGGAAATGAGGACGTATGATCTCTCATCCTATGACGGAGTCATTATACTTCACGGTACTGATACGCTGGCGTACACGGCGGCGCTATTTTCGCTTTTGCTTGCGGGTATTTGCGTTCCTGTGATATTCGTTTCCAGCCAGCTTGGGCTGAATGAGGCCGGAACGAACGGCAACGATAATTTCAAAGCCGCGGTGGAGCTTATAGTCAACGGGATATCGCCAAACGTGTATGCGGTATACAGAAACGACGAGACGATGGGCAACGAGACGAAAAAAACGCTGTATCTGCACTATGCCGCGCATTTGTTGCAGTGTGCCAACCACTCCGATAATTTTTACAGCTGTGATATGCAAGAGATAGCGTTTGAAAACGCCGCGCACGCGGGGCGCAGATGCGCATCCGCGCAAATGATTTTTAATGACGCTCGTTTTGACGGCATAAGCGCAAACGTCCTCAAGCTGTCGCCGTACGTTGGTATAGATTACTCCAAATATTCGTTGGATGGGGTGGATGCCGTGGTGCATGGGACGTATCATTCAAGCACCGTGCCGACAGATCCTTGCGGCAGATCGACGGATATCAGCAAGCATTCGATAATGTATTTGAAGAAAAAATGCGGCGAGGCGGGCGGCATCCCCCTCTTTATCGAGCCATGCAGCAAAACAGCGTATATAAGCACGGGAAACGCTTTGCGCGGCGGAATACTGCCGATAAGGGGGTTAAGCTCCGAAATGGCGTATGTAAAAACGCTTTTGGGATGCTCTTTGGGGCTTCGAGCAGAAGAGCTGTACAATTTTATTAATAAAACAAACGTCAATGATGAGTTTGTGTGAGATGTTTTTTTCGAAATTGTAGTTGACATCGTTTGAAAAACGTGATATAATAAAGCAAAATAAAGACAGTGATGAAGCGAGTACTGTGAGTATCTTGTGTACAGAGAGCCGTGGGTGCTGAGACACGGCACAAGACTTATGGGAAAAACACTTCGGAGTCGGCGGAAGAAAGCTACGGCGAGTAGAACCGCACGTTCGTCGCGTAAAGACGCAGTTGAGTGGATCGCCCTTGGCGGTCAATTTGGGTGGTATCGCGGAAGCTTGCCTTTCGTCCCATGCGGGGCGGAAGGCTTTTTGTTTTTAATTTATAAAAAATATGCTTAAATATTTTCTTGGGAGGAAGAAAAAATGTTGAGAACACATAATTGTAATGAAATAAGGCCCGAGCATATCGGTCAGAAGGTCGTTTTGACGGGATGGATGGATACGGTCCGCGATCACGGCGGTATTCTTTTCGTTGACCTTCGCGACCATTTCGGAACTACGCAGGTCGTTTTTTCCGATGATAAGATGCTTAACGGTATCCTCAAGGAGACCGTTGTGCTTATCGAGGGTGTTGTAACCGAGAGAAGCGAGGACACCGTAAACCCCAAGATCGAAACGGGAATGGTAGAGGTAAAGGCTGACCGCATTGAGGTTCTCGGCCCTTGCCTTTTCGGACTTCCTTTTGATATCGACGCGTCTACCGCCACCCGCGAGGACGTAAGACTTAAATATCGCTATCTTGACTTGAGAAACAGAAAGATACACGATAATATCGTGCTTCGTTCAAAGATACTCAGCTATCTGCGTTCGCAGATGGAGGAGCTGGGCTTTGTTGAGATACAAACTCCCATTCTTACCGCATCGTCTCCTGAGGGCGCGCGCGACTATCTTGTACCCAGCCGTAAGCACAAGGGCAAGTTCTATGCGCTTCCGCAGGCTCCCCAGCAGTTCAAGCAGCTGCTTATGGTATCGGGCTTTGACCGCTATTTCCAGATAGCTCCTTGCTTCCGTGACGAGGACGCGCGTCAGGACCGTTCCCCCGGAGAATTCTATCAGCTCGACTTTGAGATGTCCTTCGCAACGCAGGAGGATGTATTCGAGGTTGCCGAGAGTGTTGTATACAATACTTTCTCCAAGTTCAGCAACAAGAAGGTCTCAAAGCCCCCCTTCAAGAGAATAACTTTTGCCGAGTCCATGCTTAAATACGGAACGGATAAGCCCGACCTCAGAAACCCGCTTGAGATCAAGGATCTTACGGACTTCTTTGCCGCAAATGAATTTCTTACCGTAAACGGCAGAACCGTACCTTTCAAGAACAAGCTCGTTCGCGGTATCGTTGCCAATTATCTCGTTAAGAGAGACGGCGAGGGCGACGGCAAAAAGGCGTTTGAGAAAGCTATCGACACCTATTCAAGAAGCATAGGTATGAAGTTTGGTTGCGGTTATATCACGCTTGAGGACGGCGAGTTCAAGGGCCCGATCGCAAAGTTCCTTACCGATGAGCAAAAGAAGGAGCTGTGCGAGCTTTGCGCAATCAAGGAGGGCGATTCTCTGTTCTTCATCAGCGACAACGCCTCCGTAATCAACAAGCTTGCGGGCGAAATGCGCACTTGGATAGCCAACGAGCTTGGTCTTATTAATAAGGATGCGTTTGAGTTCTGCTTTATCGTTGATTTCCCGATGTATGAGCTTAATCCCGAGACTAACAAGATCGACTTTACGCACAATCCCTTCTCCATGCCTCAGGGCGGAATGGATGCGCTTCTTAACAAAGATCCTCTTGAAATTTTTGCATACCAGTATGATATCGTCTGCAACGGAGTAGAATTATCCTCGGGAGCTGTCAGAAACCACAACCCCGAGATAATGAGAAAGGCGTTTGAGATCGCGGGCTACGGCGAGGACGACCTCAAGGCGAAATTCGGCGCACTCTACACGGCATTCTCCTACGGCGCACCGCCTCACGCGGGCATGGCTCCCGGCGTTGACAGAATGATAATGCTCATTGCCGAGGAGGAGACTATCCGCGACGTTATCGCATTCCCGCTTAACGGTAACGCGCAAGACCTCATGATGGGCGCACCCGGTGAGGTCACCGAACAACAGCTCCGCGAAGTTCATATAAAAGTAAGAGATTAATCGCTTTAAAAGGAGTTTTTTATGAATAAAGAAACACTTGGAAGACTTGAGCTTCTGAATCAGCTCAAGCTCACGGAAGAGCAAAGGAGCGACGTGCTGTCTTTCTTTGAGAGCAGGGAAAGAGACATGGAGCAGGTAAACACAATAGATACCGCCGACACGGAACGCATGGTTCACGTTATGCCGATTATGACGGTTGTCCGCGAGGACGTAGTTGTTCAGAACTTCTCGCGCGAGGCACTTCAAGAGGGCGCACCCGAAACCGACGAGGGCTATTGGTGCGTTCCCAAGGTCGTTGAATGATCGGAGGATGGGATGATGGAAGAAAAAAAGATCATTATTGCCGATGATATGATACTCACGGTGGGAAGCCCCACCACCGCAGGCTCAAAAATGCTTGACGGATATAACAGCTTGTTTGAGGCAGAGGTGCTTACTCGCCTTAATGCCGCAGGATATCAGCTCGGCGGCAAAGCCGACGTTGGCGAGTTCGCCATAGACCTTCTCGGCGAGACTTCATATAAGGGTGCTTTGGTTGCTGACGGCAAGATCAAAAATGCCGCGGCAGAGGCAATCAAGGCAAGCGATGCCGCAGCGGCAATTTGCCTTGACGTAAACGGCAGCGTCAGACGCGCCGCCGCCCAAAGCGGACTTGTCAGCCTCAAGGCTACCTACGGTACTGTTTCCCGCTACGGTACGGTTCCCGTTGCTTGCTCGGGTGAGACTGTAAGCATTCTTGCCGCAGATGCCGAGGTCTGCCGTGACGTTCTTGACGTTGTGGCAGGAAATGATAAAAAGGACGGAACGAGCCTTTCCGACGATATCTGCGCCAAGGTCAAAAAGGGCGCGGAGTATGCTCCCGTCCGCAAGGTCGCGCTCATTTCTTCTATGATGAATGGCGCGGACGCTGACGTAAAGGAAAAGATCGACGCGGCAGTTGCCGCCATGGAGAGCAAGGGAGTTGAGGTAACTTCCGTAGATAACGGCGTTATCCCCATGGCAAGGGGCGCGTGGAACGTTCTTATGAGCGCGGAGCTTTGCAATAACGTTTCGCGTTACGACGGCGTGAAGTACGGATACCGTTCCAATACTTTTTCCAATATCGAGGAGCTTTACACCAACAGCCGTACCGAGGCGTTCGGTGATTTGCTCAAGGCGGCAATACTCTTTGGCTCTGATACGCTCTCAAGCGAGAACTATGACGGCGTATACGATAAGTGCCTGAGAATGCGCAGAGTCATTGTTGATGAATTTTCCAAGATATTTGAAGAATTCGACGCGGTCATTATGCCGAGCTGTTCGTCCATGTCGTATGCGGCAGAGGACGTTGCGGCAAACAAATATATTTCCTTTGAGGAGAATTACTATACCGCACCTGCGTCCATTACGGGATTGCCCGCAGTAGTGGCTGGCGGCGTTCAGGTGATCGGAAGAGCTTTTTCGGAGCAGGCTTTGCTGGATTTAGCGAGAATTATTAAGGAGGGCAGATAAGATGAGATACGAAACTGTCATAGGACTTGAGGTTCACGTTGAGCTGGCAACAAAGTCAAAGATATTTTGCTCTTGCTCCGCCCATTCTTACGGCGCTGACCCCAATACCCACGTTTGTCCCGCCTGCTGCGGAATGCCCGGAATGCTTCCCGTAGTAAACAAAAGCGTTGTTGACTACGGTATGAAGGCGGGTATGATGCTCAATTGCCATATAAACAGAGTTACAACCTTTGACAAGAAGAGCTATTATTACCCCGATCTTCCCGCCGCGTATCAAACCACGCAGTGGTTTGCTCCCGTTGCGGTAAACGGACTCGTTGAGATAAAAACGTCAAAAGGAACAAAAAACGTCAGAATAAAGCAGATCCACATGGAAGAGGATGCAGGAAAGCTGGTTCACGACATCCGCGAGGATACGACTCACGTTGACTTCAACCGCACGAGCGTTCCGCTTATAGAAATAGTAAGCCAGCCCGATCTGTCAAGCGCAGAGGAGGTCGAGGCTTATCTTGAAAGACTCAAGACACTGCTTCGTTATGCGAGAGTTGCGGAGTGCGAAATGGCACACGGAACTATGCGTTGCGACGTTAACCTTTCCGTACGTCCCGAGGGCAGTGACAAGCTCGGCGTTAGAACCGAGATAAAGAATATGAACTCCATAGAGGCTATAAAGCGCGCTATTGAGTATGAAACCGCAAGACATATCGACGCTATTGAGAACGGCACGGAGGTTCTCCGTCAGGAGACCAGACGCTGGGATGATATCAAGGCGAGAAGCTACGCCATGAGAACCAAGGAAACTGCGGGCGACTACCGCTATTTCCCAGATCCCAACGTAATGCCCGTAGAGATCGACGAGGATTGGTTTGAGAATGTCAAAGCATCTCTCCCCGAATTCCCCGAGGTCAAGCTCGAGAGATATATGCGCGATTACGGACTTAGCGAATATGACGCAACACAGCTTACCAAGAGCATTGCGCTTTGCGACTGCTTTGAGGATGCGTACCGCGTTTGCAAGTCGGCAAAGGATGCGGCTAACTGGATGATATCCGAGGTTATGAGCATATTGAACGCCAGAAAAATGACGTATGATATGCTTGATATATGCGGAAATTCTCTCGGAAACCTGATACTTCTCGTGTCAGAGGGTAAGGTCGGCAGAGCAAATGCCAAGAAAATACTCTTTGCCATGTTTGACGACTCATCCATCGAGCCTTACGCTTACGCCGAGGCTAACGGATATATCATTTCAAACGACGTATCCAAGATCGAGTCTGTTGTAAAAGCCGTTCTCGAGGCAGATCCCGCTTCGGTTGCTGACTATAAGGGCGGAAAAGAAAAGGCGCTTATGGCACTTTTCGGAAGATGTATGAAAGACCTCAAGGGCAACTGCGATCCGCAGACCTTGAGAGGTATTTTGATCGATCTTATCTCCAAATCGTAATTCGAATGCCTTGAGCCGCGCTTTAATTTGCGTATAACGTCGAAATAAATAATACGATCAAGGTATTATGTTTATCCGAAGTTTTTTGGAGGGCACAAAAGAATGAAAAATTTTAAGAATCATATTGAATTCAGCACAAAGGAAGAGCTTCATTTTGAGTCTAAAGCTGTCCACGGCGCGCTTGGATGCGAGCCGTTGACGGGTGCTGTAAGTATGCCTATCTATCAGTCAGCCACATTCCGCCACCCCGAGCTTGGAAACTCCACGGGTTTTGATTACAGCCGTCTTTCAAACCCCACAAGGCTGGAGCTGGAGCGCACCGTCGCCATTCTTGAGGGCGGCGTGCAGGGCTTTGCCTTTTCAAGCGGACAGGCGGCAAATATGGCTGTTTTCTCCCTGCTCAACGTGGGGGATCACGTCGTTATGTCCGACGATATATACGGCGGAACGCTCAGAATCATAAATGACGTTTTCGGAAAATACGGTATCAAGCACACCTGTGTTGACATGGGCGATCTTGACGCGGTAAGGGCGGCTATCACCCCCGAAACGAAAATGCTTTACGTTGAAACGCCCACAAACCCGATGATGAAGGTTGCGGATATCGCCGCAGTCAGCGCGATAGCAAAGGAGATCGGCGCGTTGTGTGTTGTTGACAACACGTTCCTGACGCCGTATTACCAAAGACCGCTGGAGCTTGGCGCTGATATTGTAACCCACAGCTCAACGAAATACCTCGGCGGTCATAATGATACCATTTCGGGCATCGTTGTGGTAAAGGACGATCTTGACATCTGCGCAAAGATCAGGGTGCATACCAAATCCTACGGCAGTCAGCTTGCTCCCTTGGACAGCTGGCTTGTGATACGCGGAATCAAAACGCTTGCCGTTCGTATGGACAAGCATACGGAAAACGCCAAAAAGGTTGCCGCTTGGCTCAGAACGCAGGAAAAGGTCAAAAAGGTCTACTACGTCGGCTTTGAGGATCACGAGGGCTATGCCATCACCAAAAAGCAGACTACGGGCTTTGGCGGTATGATATCCTTTAGTGTTGACAGCGTTGATACGGTCAAAAAGATACTCAAAAACGTTGATATGGTCATGTTTGCGGAGAGTCTTGGCGGTACGGAAACGCTCATCACCTATCCCACTACGCAAACTCACGAGGATACCCCCAAGCACATCAAGGACGCTCTCGGTATAACCGACTGCTTCCTGCGCCTTTCCGTGGGTATTGAGAACGCAGAGGACATAATTGCCGACCTTGACAGGGCGATGAACGCTTAAACGATGAAATTTACTAAAATGCAGGCGTTTGGAAACGATTACGTTTACATTAACGCCATAAACGAGGAGCTGTGCGATCTTCCCACACTTGCGAGGTTCGTCAGCGACCGTCATTTTGCCATCGGCTCGGACGGAATGGTGCTTATCTGCCCGTCGCAGAGGGGCGATTTCCGTATGCGGATGTTCAACCCCGACGGAACGGAGGGCGAAATGTGCGGAAACGCGCTCAGGAGCGTTGGAAAATACGTTTATGACCACGCGCTGACGGACAAGACCGAGCTTGTTATCGAAACTCTCGGCGGAATGCAAAAGCTCGCTCTTACCGTCGAGGACAGAGAGCCGAAGGACGGCGAGAGGGCGATGCCGTACAAAAACCGAGGATTTGTATCGAATATCAAAGCCGACATCGGTGCGCCCTGCCTTGACACGTCAAAAATCCCCGTAAACACGGCACTTCCCGAGTTCGTGGAGCAAAGGGTTCGTGTGCTTGACAGAGAGTTTTTCATAACCGCCGTATCGTGGGGAAATCCGCACGTTGCGATGTTTGTTGACGACGTTGCCTCGCTTGACGTTGAAAAATACGGCAAGGCGATAGAGTATATGACGGAGCTTTTTCCGAACAAGACAAACGTCACGTTTGCCGAGCTTGTGTCGCGCGACGTGATAAAGATGCGTGAGTGGGAGCGAGGCACGGGTGAGACTATCGGATGCGGAACGGGCTGTTGCACCGCCGCCGTTGCGGGCGTGCTTACGGGCAGATGCGACAGGCGCGTGACCGTCCATCAGATAGGCGGGCCGCTTCTTGTCGAGTGGGACGAAGAAAGCGGACGTATGCTTATGACAGGCCCCAGCCACAACGTGTTTGAGGGCGAGATAGATATTTCGCATTTGTTTTAAAATAAGGACAAAAGGTGGTTGAAGCCGAGGCTTCAACCACCTTTTGTCCTTCATGTTTGCCATTGGGCAAATATATCACTCGCCCGAAGGGAGAATGTCAACGTGACCGACGGTGCGTATTTTACCGTCCTCAACCACGATTCCGCCCTCGCGGGTATGGAAAACGTAGATTGGCAGTCCGCGCTCGGCGCGAGCACGGCGAATGCCATCGTCCTGCTCTTGCCTATGCTCGTAATGCACCTCAAGGTCAAAGCCCGAAAGGTAGGGCAGACCCTCGTAGTATCCGAACTCGGGGTAGTCCGCGTCGGGGGAAAGGTGATATTTGTCAAGCTGTATCACAGCTCCCGCGCTGTATCCCATTACTACGCCCTTGTGCGCCAAAAGCACGTCGCAAAGGTCAAATTCGCGTATGCGCTCCAGCATTCTGTCGGGCAGTCCGCCCGTGAAATACACGGTGTCGGACATAAGGATCTTTTGCTTTGCGGACTCGGGTGTGTCCGTAAAATAGTTTATAAAGGTTATGTTTTCCTCGCGTACGCCAAAGGGACGAAAGGAGTCGACGGTTTCAAAATACATCCGTCCGACACCCCTGCCGAAAACGCGCTCCCACGACGGCGCGTCGAACACCTCGCTGTCGTAAAATGAAAACGCGACCACGGCGACCTTGGTTTTCGGAGAAAAATACTCTTTTAGCTCGTCGTAAAAATCATCTATATTGGGGCAGTCAAATAAAATATTTACCATTTTTTCGCCTCCTTTTTTCGATATTATACCATTCCATACAGATAAAGTCAACCGGCGCGGTTCTTATTATTCATAAAACTTGTTGCTTTTTTTCGTTGCAGATGTTATAATAGATGTGACAAACATTACGAACAAGGAGAAGATCATGAAAAAATCTGTGCGTATTATCTCTATTATCATGGCGCTTTTGGCGGCGCTTTGTTTTATGCTTTCATCGTGCGGCGGCACGGGTGTGTCGGGTGAAACGACCACGGGCGGCGAAACTACCACCGCGACTCCGCAAACACCGTCTGTACCCAAGGATGAATTTACTCTCCCGCTTGAGGACGGATACAACCAGCTCACCCTCTATTGGACACATAAGGGCGGATATGAAAATTGCGACATCTGGATGTGGTGGGGCGACAAGGCAGGTCAGGGCTACACCTTCCACGAGTGCGCCTACGGCGGCAAGGTCGTCATAAACGTTCCCGAGGGCGTAGAGGAAGTTGGCTTCATCGTCCGTGTGGATTGCTCCGAACCCGGCGGAAGCTCGTGGGGCAGTGCAACCAAGGATTTCGATCAGGACAGATTTGCCGTCATTGACGGACGCGAAACTGTCATTTATCTGAAATCGGGCGTGGAGGATCAATATACAAGTAACGATGGAGGAAAAACTCTCGAAATGATTAAGAAATTCTCACTTGCAGGAATGGCAGACGAGAACAGAATACAGTTCAGAGTCACCCCCAAGGTGACGATATCAAGCCTTGATCAGGTCAAGGTATACAACGGTGAGCGCGAGGTCGCCGTAAAGAGCGTCTCCACTATGGGAACGGGTGCTATCAGCGGTTACATAGAGGTATCAGAGCCGCTTGATCTTGCGGGCAATTACCGCGTTTCCATCGCAGGCTACGGCGAAAAGGCTGTTGTCCCTGTGGGCGTTTTCGACAGCAAATATTTTGCGGATAATTATCACTACGACGGCAACGACCTTGGTGCCGTTGTCGATGGCGAGAACACGGTGTTCAAGCTCTGGGCGCCTACCGCGCAAAAGGTAGTGCTGAATCTCTTTAGCGCGGGCAACGGTGTTGATGCGTACAAGCAGGTCGAGCTTGTAAAGGGCGACAAGGGCGTTTGGTCGCACACCGAGCAGTGCGGACACGGCACTTACTACACCTACTCCGTTACCACATCGGTCGGCACGCAGGAGGCGGTAGACCCCTACGCAAAGGCGGCAGGCGTTAACGGTGAGAGAGGAATGGTCGTTGACCTTTCACGCACCAACCCCGAGGGCTGGGAGTCCGACTCCTCGCTCAAGAGCGTTTCGAGCTATTCCGAGGCTGTTATCTGGGAGATACACGTTCGTGATTTTTCCAACAAGATAAGCACCTCGCAGTACAAGGGCAAGTACCTTGCCTTTACCGAAAAGGGACTTGTAAACGAGCACGGACAGCCCATTGGTATCGATTACCTTAAAAATCTCGGCATCACGCACGTTCACCTGCTCCCCGTTTACGATTACGCATCGGTGGACGAGGCATCTGCCGAGCCGCAGTTCAACTGGGGATACGACCCCGAGAACTATAACGTTCCCGAGGGAAGCTATTCCACCGACCCCTACAACGGCGAGGTGAGAATAAAGGAATTCAAAGAGATGGTCATGGCTCTGCACGGGGCGGGTATCGGCGTTGTTATGGACGTTGTATATAACCACACCTACGATGCAAACAGCTCTTTTAACAAGATAGTTCCTTATTATTATTACAGATACACCGCCTCGGGCGCTAATTCTTCCGCCAGCGGATGCGGAAACGATACCGCTTCCGAGCGTTATATGTACGGCAAGTTCATGGTGGATTCCACTTCCTATTGGATGGAAGAATATAACCTTGACGGCTTCCGCTTCGACCTTATGGGACTTCACGACCTTGCCACTATGCAAGAGGTCGAGAGTGCCGTGCACACGATAAACCCGAATGCGCTGATATACGGCGAGGGATGGACGATGGGCGCAACCATCGACGGAAGTGCGCAGGCAAATCAAGGACAGATAAGCAACGTAAAGCCCACGGGCAACGCCATAGGTTCTATTGCCGTGTTTAACGACGTTATGCGTGACGGACTCAAGGGAAGTGTGTTTGAAAAGACCGCGCAGGGCTATATAAACGGCGCACCGAACAGCGCAAACCTTTCAAAGATAATATTCAGCATGAAGGGCGGAGTAGGCGTCGGCAAGGGCTGGACTGTGGAAAACGCTATGGTCGTAAACTATATGAGCGCGCACGACAACAACACCCTGTGGGATAAGCTCCTTTTGTCCAACGCCACCGCTTCCGACGCGGAGAGAATAGCCATGAACCGTCTTGGCGCAGCTATTATTTTGGCGTCCAAGGGTATGCCCTTCTGGCAGGCAGGCGAGGAGATGCTCCGTACCAAGGGCGGTGACGAAAACAGCTATAAATCTTCCGACGAGGTCAACAATATCAACTGGTCCGTGCTGAAGGAAGGCAACGCCGAGTATGAAATGATGCTCTACTACAAGGGACTTATCGAAATGAGAAAGACCTTTGGCATCTTCTCGGACGGCGCAACTCTGATTAAAGAGGACGCACAGGGAAGCGGAGTCGTTGCGGTCAGCTTCGATGACGGAAACGGCGGCAAGGCGCTTCTGGTTATGAACCCCAACAAGGTAGCTCTCCCCTATGAGCTTGGCGAGGAGTGGAATCTCGTTGCTGACTCTAATGTTGCGGGCGGCAGTGTGATAGCGCGTGAAAGCGGCTCGGTCAGCGTTAGTCCTTACGGCGTGAGAATATATGTAAACGACGCTCTTGTAAAGTGATAAAATGAAGGCGTTTGTAAGGAGCTTTGCCCTGCTTTTACTCTGTGCCGCGTGCCTTGCCTCCTGCGGCGGAAAGAAGATAAACGCCGATTGGCGTCCGCACCCAAGCACCGCGAGGGTAGACTCCGACAGCCTTGAAATTGACACGGTGGCGGGACTTTCCGAGGATTTCATCCTCGGAATGGACGCCTCGTGCGTTCCCGCGCTTGAGGCGGCGGGGGTGAGATACTATGACCACGGCGGCGCAGAGCGCGACGTGTACGGTATACTTGCTGACAACGGGATAAATTATATACGCGTCAGAGTGTGGAACGATCCTTTTGATGCTAATGGCAACGGCTACGGCGGCGGAAACTGCGATATTGAAAACGCCGTAAACATAGGCAAACGCGCAACCGCGGCGGGGCTTAAACTGCTTGTGAATTTCCACTATTCGGATTTTTGGGCAGACCCCGCAAAGCAAATTGCACCAAAGGCGTGGCAGGGAATGAGCATCGAGCAAAAGGCGGATGCGCTGTATTCCTACACAAAGGAAAGTCTTACAAGGCTTGTTACGGCGGGCGTTGACGTTGGAATGGTGCAGATAGGCAACGAGACCAACGGCGCAATGTGCGGCGAAAAGTCAAGCTCGCTTGGCGGCTGGGAGCGAATAACGCGCCTTATGTCGGCGGGTGCGCGCGCTGTGCGAGACGTATGTCCCCACGCTCTTGTGGCGGTGCATTTCGCAAACCCCGAAAAGGTCGATAGTTACAAAAGCTACGGTAAAAACCTCGAATACTACGGCGTAGATTACGATGTTTTTGCATCTTCCTACTATCCGTTCTGGCACGGAAGCCTTGAAAATCTCTCCGCCGTTCTTTCGGATATAAACGAAAAGTACGGCAAAAAGGTTATGGTCGCGGAGACCTCGTATGCGTTTACGATGCGGGACAGCGACAATTACGCAAACACCGTCGGCGGTGTTGACAGCATGGTCAAGGGGTATTCCTTTACCACAAGCGGTCAGGCAAAGCTCGTGCGTGACGTAATAGATACCGTGGCTCACACGGCGGGTGGAATAGGCGTGTTTTATTGGGAAGGCACGTGGATATCCGTCGGCGGCGGAAGCTACGGGGAAAATCTCGCCCTTTGGGAGAGGTACGGCGCAGGCTGGGCAAGCTCCTATGCATCGGAGTATGACTCTGCCGATGCGGGAAAGTGGTACGGCGGCTGTGCCGTGGACAATCAGGCGTTTTTTACCGCCGACGGAAAGGCGACAGAGGCCCTGAAGGTTTTTGCTCTCGTAAGAGGGAACGATTGAAAACAATAAAAATGGAGAAGAATAATGACGAAAAAAATTGCTTTTTTATTAGCGGCGGTTATGCTTTTTGCGGCTTGCGTGCTTACGGGCTGTGATAAGCCCGAGGAGGAGCTTCCCGTGCAAGCAGATACAATAAACGATAATTACAGAACTTTTTATCAGATATTCGTAGGCTCGTTCTCCGACTCGAACGGCGACGGCATCGGAGATCTGCGCGGTATTATCAACCGTTTTGATTATCTGAATGACGGTAATATAAATTCGGGCAAGAGCCTTGGCGTGCAGGGAATATGGCTCTCTCCCATCTTCTCCTCGCCCTCGTACCACAAGTACGATGCAAAGGATTACTATCAGGTGGATTGGCGTTTCGGCACACAGGCTGACCTTAAAGAGCTTATTGAGCTTTGCCATTCCCGCAACGTAAAGATAATACTTGACGTTGCCATAAATCACACTTCAAGCTCGCATGCGTGGTACACCGAGTTCAAGAACGCGCGTGCCGCGGGGGATACGAATAACAAGTATTACGATTACTATTCCTGCGTAACTGCGGCGGAGAAAAAGAACGGTATCGCCTATCAGAAGATAGCGGGTGCTGACTGCTGGGTGGAGTGCAACTTCTCGGGGGATATGCCCGAGCTGAATTTTGATAATCCCGAGGTAAAGGCGCAGACGCTTGATATCGCCAAGCACTATCTTGACCTTGGCGTTGACGGCTTCCGCTTTGACGCGGTCAAGTACATTTACTACGGCGACACCGCACGCTCGGTTGCGTTCTGGAAGTGGTATATGAGCGAGCTTCGCGCGATAAAGCCCGATATCTACTGCGTTGGCGAGTGCTGGTCGGGCGAGACGGAGATACTTGATTACTACGGCGCGATGAACTGCTTTAATTTCGCTATGTCGCAGGCAGAGGGTGTTGTCGCAACGGCGGCAAAGGGCTCGTCCATCACCACATATACAAAATACATCGAATCCTTTGGGGATAAGATAGCGGCAAAGAATCCAAGCGGAATGGCAATGCCCTTCCTTTCCAATCACGATATGGATAGAATTGCAGGTGCGTTCGTTACCGAGAACCACATGCGCATGGCGGCAAATCTCTATCTTTTAAGCCCCGGCTCGCCCGTTATCTACTACGGCGAGGAGATAGGAATGCGCGGCTCGCGCGGAAGCGAGAATACCGATGCCAACCGCCGTCTTGCTATGCTTTGGGGTGACGAGGACATGATCAAAGACCCCGTCGGCTCAACCTACCCCGAAAAAAATCAGATAAAGACAACTGTCGCACAGCAGACGGCTGATGCGGGCAGTATGTATAACTACTATTGCAAGCTCATCGCTGTCCGTCACAAATATCCCGCCATCGCACGCGGCGATTACAAGGCTGTGGACTGCTCAAGCAGATATCTCGGCGGCTTCGTTATCGAGCATGACGGAGACAAGATAGGTCTTTTCCACAACACCTCGTCTACCGAGGAGATGAGCGTCGACCTTTCGAGCTGTGCGGCGCTTTCGGGTATCAATTTCGTTGCCGTTTGCGACTCTATCGGCATTTCGGGCGCAAGGCTTGAGGGAACGATACTCACCGTAGGCCCGCAGACCAGCGTTATTATAAAATAAGATGGAAAAAATTATAATTGAGATCAAATATTTTACAAACGAAGGTAAACTATGATACTTGGAATAGATGCATCTACATATCTTGAGGAGCTGGAGCACGGCGCGAAATTTTTTGACGGCGAGCGCGAGATAGACCCGCTTGCCGCGCTTGCGGACAACGGCGTTAACTGTATGCGCATCCGCGTGTGGAACGATCCGCGCGGCGAAGACGGTGCGCCCTACCTTGCGGGCAACTGTGATATTGATAATTACGTAAAGCTCGGCAAGCTCGCAAAGAGCCGCGGTTATGACCTTCTGCTGGATTTTCATTACAGCGATTTTTGGGCAGACCCCGCAAAGCAACTTCTCCCCAAGGCGTGGCGCGGACTTGGTTTTGACGAGCTGTGCGACGCGGTGTATTCGTTTACGCGCGAGTGCCTTTGCACCGCCGCAGAGAACGGCGTTGCCCCCGCGTATATTCAGGTCGGCAACGAGATAACCCACGGTATACTCTGGCCTCACGGTAGGCTCGAGGAGGACGGCAAACGCGGAAATTATGAAAATTTCTGCCGTCTTGTCAAGGCGGGCGTGCGCGCCTGCCGCGAGATATGCCCCGAGGCAAAGCTGATACTCCACCTTGAGCGTAGCAACGATGCGGCGGTTTATCAGGAGTTTTACGCGAAAATGGACGAATTTGGCGTGGATTACGACATTATCGGCGCGTCATACTATACATATTGGCACGGCACGCCCGACGAGCTTTTTGCAAATCTTCGCGCCTGCCGACGTTTCGGTAAGCCGATAATGATAATGGAGCTTGGCTACGGCTTTACGGACGAGCCGTATTACATCGACGGCAAGGCGTACCCCGTCATTATTGATGCCGAGAGGGCGTATATCAAGGGCTTGTCCGAAAAATACCCCTTTACGCCCGACGGTCAGGCGCGCTTTATACGCGACCTGCTTGCAAGGGCGCGTGCCGACGGCATTGCGGGCGCGTTTTACTGGGAGCCGCTGTGGATACCGCGTAAGGGAATTTGCTGGGCATCCGAGTCCGCGCTTGAATATATCGGTGAGGCGGGCAAGCCCACCGCCAACGAATGGGCAAATCAATGTATGTTCGATTACGATGGACGAAAGCTTCCCGTTTTTGAAGAATATAAGAATTAATTCCAATTTTCTTTTAGATTTTGTTTAAAAATTAACCAAGTGTTTTGTATAAAGTTCATAAATCTGATTAATTTTTGACACGCTCCTTGACAAAAGTCTGAAAATTCGGTATAATAACAATGACGCTTTATGCGTGAATAAAAAATTACATCACAGGAGGAAAACTTTAATGAAGAAATTTTTTGCTCTTATGCTGTCAGTCCTCATGCTCGCAGCATGCCTGACCGCTTGTTCCAAGCCCGGCGACGGCGACACTACCACTACCGGTGGCACCATTGCACCTGCAGTTGACCTTACCGGTACTTACGACATCACCATGTGGGTTTCCGAGAAGGAAGGCGTTGCCGCTAAATTCCAGGAACAGATCGACGCTTTCGAGGCTGCTAACCCCGGCATCGTTATCAACGCTCAGATCGAGGGTGTTACCGAGGCTGACGCAGGCTCCCTCGTAGTTAACGACGTTGCTACCGCACCCGACATCTACTGCTTTGCACAGGACCAGCTCGCTCGTCTTGTTCAGGCAGCAGCTCTCGCAGCTCCCCCCTCTAAGATCGCTGATAACATCAAGAATTCTAACGATGCAGGCTCCGTAGCAGCAGCTACCGTTGCAGGCACTCTTTACGCTTATCCTATGACCAGCGATAACGGTTACTTTATGTACTATGACAAGAGCATAATCTCTGACGAGGATGCTGAGAGCCTTGAGAAGATCATCGCAGCTTGCGAGGCTAACAATGTTAAGTTCCGTTACGCTCTTGAGAACGCTTGGTACACCGCTTCCTTCTTCTTTGCAACCGGATGCCACTCCAACTGGACCATGGATGCAGAGGGCAAATTCAACGCAGTTGACGATACCTTCAACTCTGCTGCAGGTCTTGCCGCAATGAAGGGTATGCAGAAGCTCGCTAAGTCCTCTTGCTACGACAGCAACGCTGATATCTTCACCGATGCAGGTGTTGTTATCACCGGTATCTGGAACGCAGAGGCAGCAGCAGCTCACTTCGGCGCAAACCTCGGTGCTACCGACCTTCCTTCCTTCAACGTTGACGGCAAGGATTACCACCTCGGCTCCTACACCGGTAACAAGCTTATGGGTGTAAAGCCTCAGACTGACGTTAACAAGGCAGCTGTTCTTGCTCTTCTTGCTGAGTACCTTACCGGTGAAGCTTGCCAGAGCCAGAGATTCGAGTCTTTCCAGTGGGGTCCCTCCAACAAGGCAGCTCAGGCTTCCCCCGCAGTTCAGGCTAACGTATCCCTCGCAGCTCTTGCTAAGCAGGGCGAGTTCGGTGTTCCCCAGGGCCAGATCCACGGTTCTTGGTGGGATATCGCAAAGGTTCTCGGCGCTGACGCTAAGGCAGCAGCTTCCGACGCTGACCTCCAGACTGCTCTTAACGAGTACAAGGCAGCTATCGACGGTCTTCTTACCATGACCGACGAGCAGAAGAGCGCTTGGGGCGTTATCGGTGCTATCTGCGGTACCAACTGGGATACCGATTTCCCCATGACCAAGGTCAACGACACCACCTATGAGTCTGCAGTTCTCGAGCTGAAGGCCGGTCAGGAGTTCAAGGTTCGTCAGGGCGCATCTTGGGACGTAAACTTCGGCGCAGATGGCTTCAACAGCTCCACTAACTGCGTTGTAGAGGCTGACGGCAACTACAAGGTACAGCTTGTTTGGGACGGCGCACAGACCGGCACCGTAACCCTTATTCCCGCATAAACGAATCATTTACAGATTGGGGAGCTCTTAGCTCCCCAATCTCGAAAAAAAGGCATTGTTAGCCGAATACATGGACAACAATTGTCGTTATGTATCGCCTGACAATGTTTTCTTATTATAAAAAGGAGTTTATAAACTCGGTTTATGTTTTGGCTATGAAAAGATTAAACGATTTAGATTATTTAAAGCTAAATAAGTTCGGAAAACTTTTATATAAGCTAAAGCTGTTCCTTTTTGCCATTCCCGTTTTCTTCAAAAATCTCGGGCTTAAAATATTCGGAGCCATTAAGGGCTTCGGCTTGGGTATCAAGAACAGCGTTTCGGATATTGCTTACACCTTTGCAAAGGGTAACTGGGCTGTAAAGCTTTCATTTTTTGTGTTTGGCTTTGGTAACTTCTACTACGGTCAGATACTTCGCGGAATCCTCTTTTTGCTTTTTGAGGTGGTATTTATCGGGTACATGATAGTCCCCAGCGGCGGTATGTATTGGCTCTCAAAGGTCAATTGGTTCCAAAACGGCGAAACTGTCGGAACTGTGCAGGGCGGAAATATTTTAGTTGAACACCCCGTTCTTGGTTTTATGACGCAGAAGGTGGAGGGCGATGACTCGGTAAAGGTACTTCTCTATGGACTTCTTACCGTTATTTTCATAATTGCCTTTGTTTACACATGGCGGATGCAGATCAAGCAGTGCCGTATCTGTATGGACATTACCGCAAAGGGCAAAAAGGTCAAGAGTGGCAAGGACGACCTTCGCTCCCTTGTTGACGACCAGTTCCACAAGACTTTGCTTGCTCTTCCTCTTGCGGGAATACTCATTTTCACGGTTCTTCCCATCATTTACATGGTGCTTATCGCCTTTACGAGCTATGACGCCGCGCACGACGGATACTCCAACCTCTTTTCTTGGGTAGGTCTTGAGCATTTCAACGAGCTTTTGGACTTCGGTAAGGGCGGTATCGGTCTTGCCTTTGGCGAGATACTCTCGTGGACTCTTATGTGGGCATTTTTTGCGACGTTTACAAACTACTTCCTTGGTATGTTCGTTGCGATACTGATAAACAAAAAGGGCATAAGGCTTAAAAAGCTCTGGAGAACGGTGCTGGTAATGACTATCGCTATTCCCCAGTTTGTTTCTCTGCTTTACGTTGCGAAGCTCTTTGATTCGTCGGGTATCATAGGTAAGCTCTTGCTTGAATGGAATCTTATTCCCGACTCGATGGTTGCGGCAAATCAGTTGTCCCTTTGGCAAAACCCGATATCTTCAAAGATACTTCTCATAGTTCTGAATATCTGGGTAGGTATCCCCTACATTATGCTTATGGCTACGGGAATACTGATGAATATTCCGCAGGACCTCTACGAATCCTCTCGCATTGACGGTGCAACGGGCTGGAAGCAGTATTCAAAGATCACGCTTCCCTATATGATGTTCGTTATGGGTCCGTATCTGCTGACGAGCTTCGTTAACAACCTCAACAACTTCAACGTTATCTACCTGCTTACGCAGAACAACCAGCTCATCAATACCGACATCGGTACTGCGGGCGGCGTTTCGGTCTGCGAGACTGACCTTCTTATCACGTGGCTGTATAAGATGACGCTGAACAGCGCAGAGAGTAAATACTATATGGCGTCGATCATTGGTATTCTCGTGTTCGTCGTTGTTGCGGTGCTGTCCCTTATCGTATATAACGTAATGCCGTCTACGAGAAACGAGGAGGATTACAAGTGATGAAAAAAGATAATAAGGCTATAAAAAAGACGGGGCTTGGCGCAAAGGCAAGCCGCAGGATCGGCAATGCCGTCGCATATATATTGCTTATTCTTATTTCTCTTATATGGCTCTTCCCCCTGTTCGGCTTGATACTTGAGTCTTTCAAGGTCGAGGGAACGGGACAGACGAGCTATCTGTGGCCTCAGCAATTCGGACTTGATAACTATATCCGTCTTTTCAAGGAAACGGATTTCTTTAAGTGGTTCATCAACACGGGCATTATGGGTGTTTGCACCGCCGTTTTGCAGACGATTTTCGTGCTTGCAATGAGCTACGTTCTGTCCAGACTCAGATTTAAGGGCAGAAAGGGACTTATGAACGCTATGCTCGTTCTGGGAATGTTCCCCGGCTTCCTTACGATGCTTCTTATATATAAAGTGTTCGCGGATTTTGGACTCATTAAGGAAATGGCACCTCTCGGTCTTATTATTGTGTACTGCGCATCCAGCGGTATGGGATACTACGTTTCCAAGGGCTTCTTTGACACTATTCCGAAGAGCCTTGACGAGGCGGCGAGAGTTGACGGTGCAACGCGCTTTCAGGTGTTCTACAAGGTCATTATGCCGCTTGCAAAGCCCATCGTAATTTATACGATACTTATGGGCTTTATGGCGCCTTGGGGCGACTTTATGCTCGCAAGCTATCTGATACATCAGAACAGCGCGGGAATGAACGTTGCCGTCGGTATGTTCGAATGGCTTTCTAAAACTATGGTAAACTCACACTACACCATGTTCTGTGCTGCGGGCGTTGTTGTCGCCATTCCCGTAACCACCGTATTCCTCTGCTTGCAGAAGTATTACGTTGAGGGCGTCACGGGCGGAGCAGTAAAAGGATAAGAGGAGATAAAAATGGCTACTGTAAAATTAACTAACGTAAAGAAGATCTACGGCAAGGATACCGTTGCCGTTCAGGACTTCAATCTTGATATTGCTGATAAGGAATTTATCGTTTTCGTAGGTCCTTCGGGATGCGGAAAATCCACTACTCTCCGTATGATAGCAGGTCTTGAGGACATTTCGGCAGGTACTGTCGAGATCGACGGCGTTGTTGTAAACGATCTTCAGCCCCGCGACCGTGATATAGCGATGGTATTCCAGAACTACGCGCTTTATCCGCACCTTACGGTATTTGAAAATATGGCATTCAGCCTGCGCCTCAAGAAAGTTCCGCAGGATGTGGTTTACGAAAAGGTCACTCAGGCGGCTGAAATACTCGGAATTACCGAATATCTCATGAGAAAGCCCCGCGCTCTTTCGGGCGGTCAGAGACAGCGTGTTGCTATCGGACGCGCTATGGTTCGTGACAGTAAGGTATTCCTTATGGACGAGCCGCTCTCCAACCTTGACGCAAAGCTCCGTAACCAGATGAGAGCCGAGATCATTTTGCTCCGTCAGAAGATCGACACCACCTTTATCTACGTTACTCACGATCAGACCGAGGCTATGACTCTCGGTGACCGTATCGTAATAATGAAGGACGGCTTCGTTCAGCAGGTCGGCACGCCTACCGAGGTATTTGATATGCCCGACAACCTCTTCGTTGCAGAGTTTATCGGTGCGCCCAAGATGAACACCTTTAAGACCCAGCTCGTTTGCGAGAACGGCAAGTACTACGTTACTCCCTACGGTGCAAAGATAGAGGTCACGGGCGCAAAGGCAAATATGCTGAAAGAAAAGGGAATCACCTCGCGCGAGATCATTCTCGGTGTTCGTCCCGAGCACTTCGTTCTTTCAAACAAAGACGACAGCGCGGCTATCCCCTGCAAGATAACCGTAAACGAGATGATGGGTAGTGAGCTTCACCTGCACGGTGTTGAGGAGAACGGCGACAAGCTCATCGTTCGCATTCCTACCATTTCTCTTACCGATGAGCAGAGAAGCTCTCTGACATTTGGATCGTACATTCACGTTACTTGCGAGGGCAAGGTAATGCACTTCTTCGATCCCGAAACCGAGAAGAATCTTCTCACATAATTATCGTTTTCAGAGGGCAAAAATGTTTGAAGAAAAGGAATTTGGCAGTTTAAAATACGTGGTGCGCTATCCCAAGGGACACAAGGCGGGCGACAAGCACCCGACCATACTGTTTTTGCACGGTGCGGGTACGCGCGGCGATGATCTTGAGATGATAAAGACCAATTCGTTCTTCCGCATCACGGGCGAGTATGAGGATTTTCCATTCGTATGCGTTGCGCCGCAGTGCAGATGCGTTGACACGTGGTATGATTATTGGGAAACGCTCAAGGCGTTTGTAAAGGATATTCTTGCGTCGGATTATTGCGACGAGCATCGTTTTTACGTCATAGGCAACAGCATGGGCGGTTACGCCACGTGGCAGATGGGCATCAGTATGCCCGAGGTCATTGCCGCCATCGCGCCCATTTGCGGCGGCGGTGTTGCGTGGAATACGGGCAGACTCAAGGACGTTGGCGTTTGGGCGTTCCATGGCGCAAAGGACCCTGCGGTGAATATCGCGGAATCCATAAGAATGGTCGACGGCGTAAACAAGCGCGGCGGCAATGCAAAGCTGACCGTGTACCCCGACGTGCAGCACGACTGCTGGCTCAACGCCTACGCAGACCCTGCGCTCTTTGAATGGTTTTTGTCACATACGAAATAAAAGCAACAGCAGTTGGTGCAAATGCACCAACTGCTGTTGCTTTTTTATGTGAAAAACTTGACTTTTATACAAAATAAGGTATAATATATAATAGGGTGTCTTAGGCATCTAAAAACATAAACGGAGTTTTGAAATGAAAGAATACGAAAGATTAGAACGCATAGGCACAGAGCCTCACAGAGCGTATTATATCCCTTTTGCTGAAGATGACAGAGTCGGAACAAAGTTCGGCATTGTAAATCGTGCGACGAGCTCGCGCTTTATCTCGCTTGACGGTACTTGGCTTATCAAGCAGCACAGGAACGTTGCCGAGGCGGTACTTTCCGAGGAGCTTACCGAAACTATTCCCGTACCTGCTTGCGTGCAGATGCACGGCTATGACCATATTCAGTACATAAATTCCTCTTTCCCGTTCCCCGTAATGCTTCCGCACATGCCTTATGATAATCCCTGCTGGCACTATCGCCGCAGCTTTGCGCTTGCAAAGAAGGCGGGTGAGCGTTACTACCTCAATTTCGAGGGCGTTGACTGCTCTTTCTACCTCTACGTTAACGGAGAGTACAAGGGATATTCACAGATAGCTCACGCAACCAGCGAGTTTGATATTACCGACCTTGTGCGCGACGGTGAGAATGTGCTTGACGTTATGGTGCTCAAGTGGAGCGTTGCTTCCTATCTTGAGTGTCAGGACAAGTTCCGCTTCTCGGGTATTTACCGCAACGTTTACATTCTTTGCCGCCCCGAGGCGCATATCACCGATTATAAGATAGAAACTACCGTCAGAGGCAAGACGGGTAAGCTGAAATTTATAAACGAGAGCAAGGTTGACATCGACCTTACCTTCGGACGCCAGCACCTCGTTGCAAAGGCGGGCGAGACTGTTGTATTTACAACGAGAAACGTTAAGCTCTGGAGCGCGGATGCCCCCACGCTTTACACCCTCGTGCTTCGCGCAAACGGCGAGAAGATAGTTGAAAAGGTCGGTTTCCGCTACGTTACCATTGAGAACCGCGTGTTCAAAGTAAACGGCGAAAAGACGAAGCTCCGCGGCGTAAACCGCCACGATTTCAACTACAAGACCGCCGCTACCGTAAGCCTTGATAATCTTATGGAAGATATCCGTATGATGAAGTGGCTCAACGTAAACGCCGTTCGTACTTCCCACTACCCCAACCGTCCCGAGTTCTATCAGCTCTGCGACCAGCACGGTATTTTCGTAATGGACGAGGCAGATCTTGAGTCTCACGGCGCGGCTCGCCGTGACGGCAGATACGATATTCCGCTTTGGAACGAGTACGCCGAGATGGAGTTCTTCGCAGATGCTATCACCGAGCGTCAGGTTGCACTCGTTGAGCGCGACAAGAACCGTCCCTGCGTTATCATCTGGTCCATGGGTAACGAGTCCTCGTTTGGTGAGTCCTTCTTCGAGGGTGCTAAATACATCAGAGAGAGGGATACCACACGTCCCATCCACTACGAGAACTTCACCTGCGCGGACAAGAAGTATTACTATACCGACCTTGTAGATATGGTCAGCTATATGTATCCCCGCCTTAACAAGATCGAGGAAAAGATACTCAACAACCCCGACGAGTTCCGCCCCTTCGTAATGTGCGAGTACAGCCATGCTATGGGTAATAGCTGCGGCGACCTTGCGGCGTATTGGAAGATGATAGACGAGCATGACGAGATGTTCGGCGCATTTATCTGGGAGTGGGCAGACCATGCCTTCAAGAAGGGCAAGGGCTTCTGCTACGGCGGCGACTTCGGTGAGACGGAGCATGACGGCAACTTCTGCGTTGACGGCATTCTCTCTCCCGACCGCAAGCCTAAATCCTCCGCGCTTGAGATGCGTGCCGTATACGGCGGCAAGCGCACCTCCGAGATCAAGGACATTCCTCTGCCCGAGATCACCGCAAGAGCAAAGAGCATCGAGATCACTGCCGATGAGCATACCGGTGAGCTTGTTTCCATCAAGGCTGATGGCAAGGAAGTGCTTCGCACTCCCATTCACCTTAACATAACGAGATTTATCGACAACGACCGCGAGCTTACCCCCATGCTCGACGAGAGATTCCGCCTGCCCCGTTGCAAGCCCAATATCTACTCCTGCGAGAAACGTGCGGACGGCTATGATTTCGTCGGCTGTCTTGCCGCAAACTGCCTTATGCCCGCAGTTGAGTTCAAGCTCTCCTACACGGTAAAGGGTAATGAGCTTGAAATTGCGCTTGATTACGAAATAGCTGACTATATTCAGAATATGGCTCGCTTTGGTATCGAGTTCGGCGTTGACAAGGCGTGCGGCGACTTCGCTTACATCGGCTTTGGACCTACCGAGAGCTATATCGACAAGCACGTTGCAACCGACTACGGCTACTACGAGAGCTGTGCCGAGGACAACTACGATATGAATTACATCCGTCCTCAGGAATCGGGAAGCCACTATGCATCGAAGTACCTTGGCGTAAAGGGCGTTTTCGATATGACAGCGGACAAGAATTTCTCCTTCTCCGTTAACCCCTACACCACCGTACAGCTTCGCGATACTCTGCATAATTTCGAGCTGAAGAAGAACGATTTCGTCAACGTTTGCGTTGACCTTGCAATGCGCGGAATCGGCTCGTACTCCTGCGGACCGAAGCTCCCCGAGGAATATGAGATACCCCGTAAGGGAAGCAACACCTTCAAATTTGTTTTTTAAGTGAAAGGAGCATGGCTATGCCCGAGAACAAAACCACCCGAGGAAAGCTTATAATTTTTGAGGGAACGGACGGTTGCGGAAAGACTACGCAGACCGAGCTTTTGCGCCGCCGCATAGCCGAGCATACGGGCGCGCCCTGTCTTATTGAGCGCGAACCCGATTCACGAAACATAGTTGGCGCAATCATTCGCTCCGCCCTTTACGGCGGAGTGAAGATAGCGCCTATGAGCATGGCGTATCTCCACGTTGCCGACCGTATTGAGCATATTGAGTTTATGCTCCCGTTGCTTGAGCGCGGCACTCACATTGTCTGCGACAGATACTACCCTTCGAATATGGCGTACAATTCGGGCGATGCGCTCAGCGTTGAGGACATTTACGAGCTTAACCGTCCCTGCGCCATGCGCCTTGCGCCCGATGCGATAGTGTATCTTGACGTGCCGCCCGAGGTCACTCGCGCGCGCCGCGAGGCGGACAGAGCCTCGGAGGAGATATACGATGCCGACGATAAGCAAAGGCAGATAAGGGCGCGATTTGAAAACGCGCTTGACCACATTGCAAAAATGGAGGGCGAGGCGAAGATAATAAGAATCAATGCCGCGCGTCCGATAGATGAGGTCGCGGACGAGATATGGAACAGAGTCAGCGCGCTTTTGTTCTGATAAAATAATTTAAGTCAATAAAAGAACCAAGTTCACAAGTGGACTTGGTTCTTTTTTGTAATATAAATTCAGAAAAAATGCAGATTAACAAAACGCAAACATTTCACAAAAAAATCAAAAACAACCCAAAGATATAATAAAGGCACAAAATCAAACAAAGACAGAGAGGTAATTTATTATGAACAGAAACGATCAGCAGTTTATGGCACAGAAAATTCGTACGCAGTATATGGAAAAAGAGTCCACCGAGCTTGACGCGCTCCGCGCGCTTGACGCAAAGGTAAAGCGTCCAGCAAACGTATTCGCCTACACCTTCGGAAGCATTTCCGCGATCATCATGGGTAGCGGTATGAGCCTCGTTATGACCGACATCGGTGACATCATCGGTATCACAAGCGCACTTGTTCCCGGTATTGCGATCGGTGTTGTCGGGCTTGGTATGGCTCTTCTCACCTACCCGATATATAAGAGAATTCTCGGCAATCGCAAGAAAAAGTACGGCGCTGAAATTTTGAAGATCAGCGAAAAGATAATGAATAACTGACAGGAGATGAATTACAATGGGAATCAAGGAATTTTTCAAGAATGCATTCGCTGATATGAAGGAAAGCACCAAGGCACAGCACGAGGTCGACAAGGCAAACTTTGCCGCAGCAAAAGCAGAGGCAAAAGCAAATTGGGAGGAAGCAAAGATGTCACCCTCTCAAAGACAGGCAAAAATGCAGGAAGAGCGCGATGCTCAGATTGCGGCGGCGAACGAGCGCAAAGCGGCAGCCGATGCACGCATTGATGCGGCAAAGAAAAAATAAGAAAGTATAAGGCAACACTTATTTTGGTGTTGCCTTTTTACAAAAACACGAAGACAGCAACAAAACTTTAACATTTCTGTGCTATAATGAATTGTAAAAACGCAAATAAGTCTTCGGAGGAAGAAAATGTTTAAAATTTTGATCGTGGAGGATGACAGAGATCTCAACCGCAGTGTGTGTTCTTTTCTCAACAACAGCGGGTATGAGGCGATAGGCTGTCTCGACGCGGAAAGCGCCTACGACGAGATGTACAAGACCACGTTTGACCTTATCGTGTCGGACATTATGATGCCGAACATCGACGGGTTTGAATTTGCAAAGACCGTGCGCTCGCTAAACAACGATATCCCGATTTTGTTTATGACCGCGCGTGACGATTTTGCGTCCAAGCAGAGGGGCTTCCGCATCGGTATCGACGATTATATGACCAAGCCCATCGACCTTGACGAGCTTTTTTTGCGCATCGGCGCACTTTTGCGCCGTTCCAAGATCGCCTCAAGCCGTCGCCTTGAGGTTGGTAATTTCATAATGGACGCCGACGAGAGAAGCGCAACGCTTGACGGCGAGGAGATACCCTTGACGGCAAGAGAATTTGACCTTCTTTACAAGCTGTTGTCATATCCGAAAAAGACCTTTACCCGCACACAGCTGATGGATGAGTTTTGGGACGTGGATACACAGACAAGCACGCGCACCGTTGACGTGTACAGCGCAAAGCTCGCGGATTGCGAATCCTTTGAGATACAGACTGTCCACGGTCTTGGGTACAAGGCGGTGGTCAAGTGAAAAAGGATAAAATAAACCGAAAAATATTCAGTACGGTCAGCAACTTTTTCGTTTTCTTTCTGCTTGCCGCCTTCGTGACGACCTGCTGTATTATGCTGTTTATTTCGGCTTTGCAGGATTCTGTCGGCAGAGAGTTTACACGGAGCGAGATAACACTTGCCGCAAAGATCACGTTAGTAAACGTGGTGCTTATCAGTGTTGTAATGGCAACTATAGACTATCTGCGCCGTAAAATCACAGTGGAGCGCCCCGTGAAGATGATCAGCGAAGCAACCTCCAAAATGATAGAGGGCGATTTTGACGTTCGTGTTGAGCAGATCGGAAAAATCGGCACGGACGATGGTTTTCATGAGATAATCGAATGTATCAACAAGATGGCAGAGGAGCTAAAGGGTGTTGAAACGCTCCGCACGGATTTTATTGCCAACGTATCCCATGAGATGAAAACGCCGCTTGCGGTTATGCAAAACTACGGAACGCTCCTTCAAGCCCCCGAACTTTCGGAGGAAAAGCGCATCGAGTACGCCAAGGTTATTACCGATTCCTCGCGCCGTCTTGCCGACATGATGACGAATATTCTCAAGCTCAATCGCCTTGAAAACCAGCAGATATACCCAAACCTCACCACATTTGACCTTGGCGAACAGCTATGCGAGAGCCTTTTGCAATTTGAGCATATCTGGGAAAGAAAAAATATCGAAATTGAAACCGACATAGCCGAGGGAGTATTTATTTTAGCCGATGCGGAGCTTCTCTCGCTTGTATGGAATAATCTTTTCTCCAACGCCTTTAAGTTTACCGAAGATGGCGGCAAGGTCAGCCTTACTCTTACGTCAGACGGCAAGTATGCTACGGTCAAAATAGCCGACACGGGATGCGGAATGAGCCGTGAGGTCGGCGAGCATATCTTTGAAAAGTTTTATCAGGCTGATACTTCGCACGCAACGCAGGGCAACGGTCTTGGACTTGCGCTCGTCAAGCGCGTGGTCGATATCATGCAGGGTGAGATAGGCGTGGAAAGCGCGGTGGGCGTCGGTACTGTCTTTAGTGTTAAAATTGGGAGAATATCTGATGAATTGGAAGAAGATAGGTAAAGCCTTACTGTTTCCCCATATCGCAATTATGCTCATTCTCGTTCCCATAGCTACCGTTTTGCTTGTCGGCTCTATGGTGTTTATCGGAACAACTTCCCCCATCGCCATCGCATCTTACGTTCTTGCGGCGTACACCTTGACGGTGTGGTGCTTTAAGATCCCAACACTTATCAAATTTTTTAAGACCTTCAAGGACGAAAATAAATACGCCAGAGCGTGGCTTGACGATACACGACTGCGCGTAAACGTGTCGCTCTACGGCTCGCTTGTGTGGAATTCCTTGTATGGGGTCTTTCAGTTGTGGCTTGGATTTTACCACCACACCTTTTGGTTTTACTCGCTTGGCGCATACTATATTTGCCTTGCCGCTATGCGCTTCTTTTTGGTCAGACACACGCGCAGATATGCGGCGGGGGAGAGGATGGAGACGGAGCTTGTGAAATACCGCGCTTGCGGGTGGGTATTTCTTTTGATGAATTTGTCGCTTGCCCTTATCATTTTCTTTATGGTATATTGGAACAGGACGTTTGAGCATCACATGATAACGGCAATTGCGATGGCGGCTTACACCTTTTCGGCATTAACTATCGCCATTGTGAACGTCATAAAATACAGAAAATATAACAGCCCCGTCTTTTCGGCTTCAAAGGCTACCAGCTTGGCGGCGGCGCTTGTGTCGGTGCTGACACTCGAAGCCACTATGCTTACGACCTTTGGCAACGGAACGATGACGGCACTTGAGCAAAAATTACTGCTTGGCGCGACGGGCGCTGTTATCTCTTCGCTCATCGTGGCAACGGCGATATATATGATAGTTGTGGGTACAAGGAAACTTAAAACATTAAAATCAGAGGTACAAAATGGATAATAACGGACAAAACGGTTTCTCATATAACTACTCCGCCAAGGAGCAGGCAGAGCTTAAACGCATCCGTGATAAATATACTGCTCCTACCGAGGCAGAGGACAAAATGGCACGCCTTTACCGCCTTGATGCGAGCGTGACTAACACGGCGCAAGCCGTTGCGATAATTTTAGGTGTGATCGGCACACTCCTTCTCGGCTTTGGAATGAGCCTTATTATGACAGAGCTTGCCGAAATTCTGGGGATGAGCCAAAACACGGCTATGTTTATCGGTATTGCGGTTGGCGTTGTCGGCGGTATTCTCGCAAGCCTTGCGTATCCTATATACATCGCGGTAGTTAAGGCAAAACGCAAAAAGCTCGCGCCCGAGATAATCCGACTTACCGACGAGCTTATGAAATGATATGATATATAAAAAATACGGTATGTTTCCGAAGAAACATACCGTGTTTTTTATTGTGCGTTGGGATCTTCCAACGCGGCGTCAAGGAACGCGTTAAAGACGTCCTTGTTGAAATCGACTATCTTGTATCTGCCTTCCCTGCCTGAATTAACTATGGGGTTGATATAGAGTTCGGATACCTCATCGTTAATGTAGTACACCTGATCCTCAATAGAGACTCTGTAGAACTGTCTTTGCTTAAAGACGGTGTCGGTGTCATCGTCATCGTCGAATTTTTCATAGGTGCAGTTATTTAGCATATCGACGAATGCCTTTATTTGCTGACCATCCGCGATCTTGTATATCTCGCCGTCCTTTCTTACGTCCTTGACGGTAATAAAATCGGGTATGTCAATTGACGAAAACGGACGTCCGTTGGGGTAGCATGCCGAAAGCAAAAGGCAACAAACAGCCAAAAGCGCAATCAGAGAAATCTTTCGGGAACGAAGCATTTTTTGAGGTTCTCCTTTAATTTAAGATCAGTCCTCGGCAACGAACGCGATCTTGAGACCTTCCATGGAGATGTTCATTTCCATAGCCTCGTTCATCTTGTCGAGAGGATATTTGTGGGTGAGAAGATCGGTGATGGGCAGACCTCTGTCCTGTGCTTCCTTGAGGAAGGAGAAGGACTGGATCCAATCCTGTGCCTGATACGTCCAAGAGCCGATAACCTTAACTTCCTTGTTGCAAAGGTCAAGGTGAGGATTGTAGGTGGTGTCACCGTTGTTTACGAAGAAGCCAAGCTCGCAGTAAGAGCCGCCGCGGCGAACGTAGCTCCATGCCTTGGAAGCAGCCTTGGGAGAGCCGGTGCACTGGAAGAGCATTTCAGCGCCGAGACCGCCCGTGATAGCCTTTACCTGCTCGGTAGCGTCAGCAGCACCTGCGTTTACGGTGTAAGCCGCGCCGAGTCTCTTTGCCATTGCAAGACGCTTGTCATCCATATCGCAAGCGATGATGTTGCGTACGCCAAGGCAACGAACCATAGCGAGAAGGAGAAGTCCGATAGGTCCGCAACCCTGAACGAGAACGTAGGAATCGAACTTGAAGTCAAAGATCTTCTTTGCCTGCTCAACAGCGTGAACGATAACGGCTGCAGGCTCAATGAGGATGCGGAGATCGCGGTCCATATCGGAAACGTTGAATACAACGCCGCCTGCGTTGACCTTCATATACTCGCCAAACCAACCGTTGAAGTAGTTTGCCTCACCGGGCATAAGACCGAAGATCTCGCCGCCCTCGCAAAGGTGAACGATCTCGGGCTTGAACTTGCAAACGTCGCACTCGCCGCAGGGCTTAAGACCTGTAACGATCTTGTCACCGACTGCAAGGGGCTTGCCCGTGTAGTCCTTGGTGATGTTTTTGCCGAGCTTAACGATAGTGCCCGTACCTTCGTGACCGAGCTGAACGGGGCAGTAGCCGAAGGGGTCGCCCTTGAATTCGTGAACGTCAGTACCGCAAATGCCGCAGCCCTCGACCTTAACGAGTATCTCGTCGTCGCTTATCTCGGGTATGGGAAGTTCCTTGAGGACCATCTTGCGGGGTTCTTCGAGAACGGAAATTTTTGCTGTCTTGGGGATGTCGAACTGTGCCATTTTAGTTTTCCTCCGTATATTTTATTTTATGTAGGGAATTGGCTAACTATAAACATTATACAATATTAACGGGCGTTTGTCAACTGTAAAAATGCGCTTACAAAAGCGGGGAGAAACAAAAATCGGAAGGGAACGATCCTTTCCGATTTTTGATGTTTATGTTAACTTATTTGGTCTCTTCCGTAGGAGCTGTGGTGGTTACAGCGGGAGCTGTGGTGGTGGGCATGGGAACAAATCCTGCCTGACCGAAATCGTTTGAGCCGAAGATGGATGCAATGTGCTTTGCAACGTCGATGTTCTCAAGCGAATAGGTACTGTTTATCCACTCCTTGACTCCGCCGCCGAGGGCGAAGAGGGGAACGTTGGTGTTGGTGTGGTTGGTGCTGGTGTAGATGAATCCGTCCTCGCTCTCCAAGATACCGCCGCACTCGTGGTCAGCAGTTATGATAAGGGCGGTGGTGGGGTGCAGCATCGTGAAGGCGATGCAGTATGCGATGCACTCGTTGTAGCGCTGTACGCAGGACATGGTGGATGCGGGATCGTTGCTGTGGGAGTTCTTGTCGATGTACGCTTCCTCGATCATGATAAAGAACTTTTCGTTGTTTGCGGATATCTGGCTGAGGGCGTTGCGCGTTTTGGGAACGAGCTGACGGCGCAGGGAGCTTGAATTTGCGCCCCAAACGTAGTCTACGGCGTTCTCGGCAACGAGCGCGTCTATCTGTCCCTGAAGAATGCTTGAGTCGGTTCTGTCATTGTGGTGGCAAAGGAAGCCCGAGGGAGTTGCGCCCGTGATAACGTCGGTGGTGACTACCGCGGTGTTGTAGCCGAGGGAGTGTGCAAGCTCACGAACATTGGGGATCACGTCACCCGTGGGGAGCATTCCGAGGAAGCCGTTGTTGGTCTTGTATCCCGTTGCGAGCGCGGTTGCGGATGCCGCCGAGTCGGTGTAGGTCGCTACGCCGTTGATAACGGATTGAGAGTAGGTCTTGCAGGTGGTAACTACGGGGAGTCTTGTTGCTACAAACTCATCAATGACCTGATTCTTTATGGTCATATCGATGTGGCTCTGTCCCATACCGTCACCAATCATGAGGATAGCGGAGGTGGGCTTGGGGAAGGTGAAGGAAGCCGCTTTTGCGGTGGTGGGCAGGTTAGTTACGTTAAGAGAGACGTTAGAGCCGCTTACGTTGATGTAGTTATTGACAAAATCGCTTGCGGCTGCGCCGACGAAGTAGGACGCGCCCTGCATAACGATCTTGTTGTCCGTCTGCCAGAGTATGTATTTATCGTCGCCAAGAGAGATCTTGGATGCTTCTTGGGAAACGGTACGGTTTGTAAGACCTACGAGTATCTCGTATTCGGATTCCTCTTTGGCGTCATCTACGACTTCCAACGCAAAGCCGAGGTTGGAATTGATATAGTCGGAAAGAGCAACTGCGGTAAAGTATGTAATGCGATCCGCGGTCTTGGGATATACGATCTTGTAATTCTTTATGTCAACACCGTTTATCGAAATGTCCTTGAACATATACGCGCGGCTCTCGACAAGATCGGGGGCGGCGGAGTTAAGAACCATGGAGGATGCGCCTGCTACCACGTACTTTTCGATAAAGTAGTCAACAGCCGTTTCAAGGAGCGCGTCGCAACCGCCGACAATGATGATACGGTCGTTTTCAAATGCAACGGCGTAGTCAAACTCGCGCAGCATATCTTTGTACTTGGTGGATTCGGGGCGGTTTGTGTAGCCTACGAGTATCTCGTATGCCTTGGGAGCGATCTCCTCGTTTTTGCCGAGGGTGTCGTCCTTGAGCGCGGGCTTTGAGCCGAAAGCGTCACCGATCGCGTTACGAACCTTCTGCGCAAGGGCGATGGTCTCATTATCGGCGTATTCATAGCGCACAACTGCGTACGATGCAAGTGTTTCGGGGGATATCTCTACGGGAATGTAAGGGCCGGTCGTTCCCTCGGACGTATTTGAGGGGGCGGTAGTTCCCGAACCGTCAGAGTTTGCGGGTGTACAGCCGATCAAAGTGAGGGACACCATGAGAATGGCTAAAAGAAGGGCAGTTGCTTTTTTAAACATAATAAATCCTCCTAATTCGAAAAAATCGAACATAATAACTAATTATATCATACTCAAGGAGCTTAATTGTGAACTTTTGGTTAATTTTGTTATGGTAGCGAGATGAAAGCGCAAAGAGGCAGGTGGTCGGAAATAAAGAAGCCGCCGCGGTCATATTCATCCACTGCGTAGGTGCGTTTTTCGTCGCACGGCATATTGGTAAAGATGTAGTCTATCTTTATGGGGTCAGCCAGCCGTCCGAAGTCGTGGAACGTGCCGCCGCACAGTCTTGTTGCGTCGGTAACTTCCGCTCCGCAAAGACTGTCGGCGGTAAAGGCGCGAATAGCCTCGGAGTCGGGCAGGGCATTCATGTCTCCCGTCAGGATAAAGGGCAGACCTATCTCGGATATTCTCTTTTTTATCACCGCCGCGCCGCGCTTGCGGGCGTTTGCGCCCTCGTGGTCGAGGTGGGTGTTGATGAAAAGGAAAGGGGAGTCATATTCCTTGTGCTTCAGCACGAGGGCGGTGTGTATCCTCGGAAAACAGCTTTGGTCGCCGTCAAAGCGTGTACCGGGGATAAGCGGTGTGCCGGACACCCAACGGTTCTCAAGCGAGAAAAGCTCCATGTTTTCGTGTTTGTAAGCAACTATAACGGATTCGCCGCGCATATTTGCGTCTCTGCCGCATCCGACGGTAATGTATCCTCGGTGCGCCAGCTCCTCGCGCAGATACGAGCGCATGGGGTTGGTAGCCTCTTGAAAACCGATTATATCGGGTGAGTGCTTTTCAATGCAAGCGAGGACGGTCCCGCGGCGGTTAAGAAAGCGATGTTCGCCGTCGCTCGCGACGTCTACACGCAGGTTGAAGGTCATGATTTTAAGTTCAGCAGACACGGTATTTCTCCTTGTTGGTCTAATTATTTTTTTTAGCGGCAAAAACGAAAACGGTGAGCGCCGCAACGGATGCGAATGCAAATATTGCGCAAAGCCCGAACATGATAAAGGTCACGTCGTCGCTGTCAAGCGGTGAAACGGCGTCGGTATTTACACTTGCCGATGTTGAGTCGGCGGATGGTTTTTCGGACGGGCTTGTATTGCTGTCGGTCTCGGGGCGGGACGGCTCATTGTCCGAGGGGGCGGCGGTGCTTGGCGGCGGGAGCCGGTCCATGTCCTCATAGGACGGGGACTGCTCGGTGTTTTCCGTCGGAGCATCCCCTGCCATGTTGTTTTCGGCAGTTGCCTTATCCTCCGACAGGCGCGGAGGAGTGGACATAAAGAATGCCGCAACAAGGAATATGCAAAGGAATGCGGCGGCAAGCGGAACAAGGCGCGATATCTTCGGTGCGTGATACTCTTTTGTCCTGTTTTTTGCGGCATCATTTTTTACCGATGCCATTATTTGCGCGTGAAGTCCGTGGGGGAGCGGAGTCATATCGGGTACGTCCACGGCTTCCTCGGTCTTTACGGTTATTTCAAGATACCTGCGGCATTCGGGGCAGTTTTCCACGTGGTCAAAAAGCTCGTTTATCTCTTTTTCGGTCAGCTCGCCGTCAATATATTTATCGGTATACGAGGCAAAGCGTTCAAATTGCTCACAGCCGCGTTCCGTTTTGTTTTTTATTTCCAAGAGCCTTGCCTCCTTTCGTTTTACTCATCGTTTATGACGTTCAGCGGGATGAAAAGTTCCGCTTGGCGAGTATTTCGCACAGCTTTTTGCGCGCCCTGTGCAGTCGGCTTTTCACCGTTCCCTCGGGTATGCCGAGCAGCTCTGCTATTTCGGCGTAGTCGGCGTTTGCCATGTGGCGCAAAAGTATCATTCTGCGCATATCGGGCGGCAGAGCGTCGACAGCCGCGCGAACCTGCGCCGCCTCGGCGTTTCTTATGTAATCCTCATCGGGAGTTGGCTCGGTGTCGGGAACATCCATGGGTGTTTCCTCGCCGTCCTCGTCGGTGTAAACGAGGGGCAGGGGCGCTCTTTTGCGTCGGCGCAGAACGTCGAGCGCGGCGTTTCGGCAAATGCGCAAAACGTAGGAGTAGAGCGATTGCGCGTCTCCCCGATATTGCGGAAGGGAGCGCCACAGCTTCAAGAAGGTGTCCTGCGCTACGTCCTCGGCATCCTCGCGGTGCGCCGTCAGCGACAGCGCAAGACCGTAAACGTAGCCCTCGTAGGCGTAGAGTATCTCTTCAAAGGCGGCGACGTCTCCATCTTTTGCGCGCGAAAGGATCTCCGCGCTGACGGCGGCAGGGCGCTTATCTGTTGTTTTCAAGAGGCTCGCCTCCTTTCGTGAATTTTAAAATCAGGGCAAAAGCACTCGGAGCAAGGCTTCCTCGATCGCGGCGGCATCGCTTTGTGCCATTATCTCGGCGCGTGCGCGTGTTGCGCCGTGCAGTCCCTTGACGTAGTGCGACAGCGTGACCTTGACCTCTGCCACGCCTTGGCGCTCGCCTTTTTCGGCAACACTGCGGCGGAGCTGGTCAATAGCGGTCGCGGCTATTTCCTCTCGCGTGGGCGGCGTGTATTCTCTGCCGTCGAGGGCGGCGGCTATCTCGTCAAATATCCACGGGTTGCCCATGGCGGCTCTGCCGATGGCAAGACCGTCACAGCCCGTTTCCTTTTTCATTTTCAGCGCGTCGGCGGCGCAGGTGATATCACCGTTGCCGAATACGGGGATCTTAACTTTTTCTTTTACGAGGCGGATAACCTCGGGCATGATGCCGGGGGTGTAGAACTGCTCGCGCGTTCTTGCGTGGATGCAAACGGCGGCGGCGCCCGCGCTTTCTGCGGCGGCGGCGCACTCGGGAGCGTTTATGCTGTCAAAGTCCCAGCCCGCGCGGAGCTTTACGGTCACGGGAAGGGCGGACGCGCGGCAAACGGCAAGGACGATATCGTGTATTTTATCGGGACGGCGCATCAGCGCACTGCCCTCGCCGCAACTTACCACCTTTTTTACGGGACAGCCCATATTTATATCAATTGCGGCGGGCAATATTCCGCAAAAGCCTCGATAATTGCCGCTTGACAGAAGCCGTGCCGCTTCAGCCATAAACTCGCTCTCCGAGCCGAATATCTGCACGGCGGTGGGGAGAGAGCCGTCTATCTTGCAAAGGGCGGCAGTTTTTACGGGGGCGGATGCACGCCCTGATTGCTCGTAAACGAGCGCCTTTGCCGAGACCATCTCACTCACGGCGTATTGCGCCCCATGCTCGGCGCAGACGGCACGCATAGTCAGGTCAGTCACTCCCGCCATCGGTGCAAGCAAAAGCCCGTGGCGAAGTCTGACGTTTCCAATCTCTATCATTACATCACCATAAATAGTTTTAATAACTTAATAATATCACAGAAAACAGAGCAAGTCAATATTAAATCCGTACTTGACTAAAAGAGGGAATAAGTGGTATAATTAGAAAAAAGGCGGTGGTAAAATGGCAGAAAAGATGAAAAGTAATATTTCTCCGTCCTCGCCCGTCAGCGTGCTGTCGGGTGTCGGTGCTACGCGTGCGGCGGCTTATGCCAAGGCGGGCGTTACAACGCTTGAGGAGCTTCTTTACCACATCCCCCGCGCCTACGAAAACAGGGGCGATATAAGACCGCTTTCCGAGTCTTATACGGGCGGCGGAAAGTCCGCGCTCGTGCTTACGATAGGAACGGAGCCGCGTGCGGCAAAGCTGCGCGGGAGAATGACGGTGATAAAGCTCCGCGCGTTTGATGAAAGCGGAACTTGCGAGCTGACGTTTTTTAATCAGCCGTATTTAAAGCAGACCTTCACCGTTGGCAGTGAGTGGCGTTTTTACGGCGTAGTGGAGCGCAAGGAAACACGCAGCGGCGTAAAGTATTTTATGACCTCGCCTGCGTTTGAGCCGTGGCGAGAGGGCGCACTCCCCGATTTTTGCGCGGTATATCCGCTTTCCGAGGGGCTTACGCAAAAGCAGGTGGCGGCAAACGCCGCCGAGGCTATGAGGTACTGTCTGCCGCACCTGTCTGACCATCTGCCCGAAGAGGTCAGGACGTCGCGCGGACTTTGTACGCTTGCCTTTGCTATACGGAACATACACTCGCCCGAAAGCTATTCGGCTCTCGCGGCGGCAAAGCGCAGACTGATATTTGACGAGCTGTTTTTCTTTTCCCTCGGACTTGCTATGCAAAATAAGAGGGTGAAAAAAAGCGGCGCGTTCCCCTGCAAAAAGCAGAATATATCCCCGATGTTATCCCTGCTCGGCTACGAGCTTACGGGCGCGCAAAAGCGCGTTATCAGCGAGATAGCCGCCGATATGCGCACGGACGTGCCGATGAGCCGTATCGTCGTCGGAGACGTTGGATGCGGCAAGACCGCAGTTGCGGCGGCGGCGATGTATATCGCCGCGCTGAACGGCAGGCAGTCCGCGCTTATGGCGCCCACCGAGATACTCGCACGCCAGCATTTCGAGGACTTATCTCCGCTTTTTGAAAAGCTCGGACTTAAATGTGCGCTTCTCGTCGGCGCGACAACGGCGGCGGAGAAAAAGCGTATCCGCGCCGCACTCGCAAGCGAGGGCGAGGACAGGTGCGACATCGTTATCGGTACTCACGCGCTTATTTCGTCGGGAGTTGAGTTTTCGTCCCTTTCGCTCGTCGTGACGGACGAACAGCACCGCTTCGGCGTGGCACAGCGCGCGGCGCTTGCGGCAAAGGCGCAGAACGTTCACGTTCTCGCCATGAGCGCAACTCCCATACCCCGTTCGCTTGCGCTTGCCGTATACGGTGACCTTGATATATCAAAAATCGACGAGATGCCTGCGGGCAGACAGCGCGTGGACACCTTTACGGTGGACGAGAGCTATCGCAGGCGGCTTAATGCATTTATTGAAAAGACCGCCGCAGAGGGCGGTCAGGTGTACGTGGTTTGCCCCGCGATAGAGGAAAACACAACGCCGAGCGGCGAGGTGGAGCTTTCGGATATCGGCATGGACGGTATCGAGCAAAAGCCGCCGCTTAAAGCCGCCACCGTTTACGCCGAGGAGCTTTCCGAGGCTTTGCCGAGCGTTAGCGTTGCGCTTATCCACGGCAAGATGAAGGCGGCAGAGAAGGAAGCGATAATGACCACGTTCTCGGCGGGGGATATCGACGTGCTGGTGTCCACCACCGTTATCGAGGTCGGCGTGAACGTGCCGAACGCCTCGCTCATGATAGTTGAAAATGCGGAACGCTTCGGACTCTCACAGCTCCATCAGCTACGCGGCAGAGTGGGCAGAGGAGCGCGCAAATCATACTGCGTTCTCGTCTCCGACACGCACAGCCCCACCTCGCGCAAGCGGCTTGAGACGATGCGCGACAATTACGACGGCTTTGCTATTGCCGAGGCAGACCTTGAATCCCGAGGTCCGGGTGACTTTTTCGGCAAGGACGGCGGCATACGGCAAAGCGGCGGTGTGAGATTCAGATTTGCCGACCTTTGCGGTGACGCTTCACTCCTCGCCGCGGCTACCGAGTCGGCACACGCCCTGCTTGCGGCAGACCCCGCACTTGACGGTCATATTGAGCTTAAAAGAATAATGACGGAAATGCTTTCCGTCACGGATTGATGAAAGGATATATATTATGGAAAAATCAAGAGGAATTATCGTAGTAGACGCGGGCCACGGCGAAAAGGGCAACCCCCACACCACGCGCGAGGGATTTTACGAGGGAACGCAGAACTATAAGCTCTCGCTTTATCTTCGTGACGAGCTTGTGGCTCGCGGTTTTGAGGTAAAGCTCACGCGTGAGCAGGTAACAGACGACCCCGAGCTTATGTGGCGCGGCGGTATCGCGGGCGAGATAGGTGCTGTAATGTTCATCTCGCTCCATTCAAACGCCCCCTCTACGAGCATTCCGCCCGAGGAATACATAGCCACACGCGGCGTTGAGACCTACTATTCCGTCAAGGACCTTGAGGGCAACGCCCCCATCGCGAAGGCGCTCAACGACGCCGTTATCGGCGTTATGAATACCGCTGACCGCGGCATTAAGATACGCCGTTCAAATGAAAATCCCGACGAGGATTTCTACCGCGTTATCAGAAGCGCGGCAAATTCGGGATGCGTACGCGCCTTCCTGGTTGAGCACGGCTTCCACACCAATCCTGAGGACTCCGCAATGCTCCGGAGCGACGAGTATCTTGCAAGAATCGCCAAGGCAGAGGCAGAGGTCATCGATAAATTCTTTTAATAAGAAAGGGCGCATAAATGAGCCTTGATACGTCAAGAACGGAATATATTTTGGGCAAGGACGGTTGCCGCCGTCTTGCCGAGGCGCGCGTTCTCGTTTTCGGCGTCGGCGGTGTCGGCGGACATCTGTGCCAGGCGCTTGCCCGCGCGGGTGTCGGCGCGATAACGGTGATTGACGGTGACGACGTTGCCCCCTCGAACATAAACAGACAGATAATCGCTCTATCCACCACCGTCGGCAGAGCGAAGGTCGAGGTCGTAAAGGAGCGTATCGCCCTGATAAATCCCGAGTGCAAGGTAGAGGCGAAAAAGCTGTTTTATCTGCCCGAAAATGCGGACGAGATAGATTTTTCCGCCTATGATTTTGTTGCCGACGCGGTAGATACCGTCGCGGCAAAGGTGGATATAATCTGCCGCGCAAGCGCGGCGGGTGTCGGCGTGATATCCTCGATGGGCGCGGGAAATAAGCTGTATCCCGAGCGTTTTCGCGTGTCGGATATATACGAGACGTCCGTTTGCCCGCTGGCGCGAGTGATGCGCCGTGAGCTGAAAGCTCGCGGGATAAGCGCACTTACGGTGGTGTGGTCGGACGAGCCGCCCATAGCGCCGAAGGTTGCCGTCGAGGGACGCGCACCGGGCAGTATCTCCTTCGTTCCCGCCGCCGCGGGACTTGTCATGGCGGGCGAGATAGTGCGCAGATTGGCATTGTGATTTTTTTTCGGGGGTTTTGAAAATTTTTTCAAAACCCCTTGACAAAGCAAACTCACTGTGTTAAAATGACTTTGTAAATTTCAAAAATCAAACGCAATGACGGAAAATGTGTATGTGAAAAGCGTTTCAGAGAGCCGACGGCAGCTGTGAGTCGGTACGCGGTCACGATGCACTCTCATTCCCGAGTGGGACATTTGAAAGGGTGTCACGGATGCCACCGTTACAGGGCAGGGAGCTGTTAGGCTCTTGTAAAGGAGGTCGCGTAAGCGGCAATTTGGGTGGTACCGCGGTTTTTATCGTCCCTGAAGCAATGGCTTCGGGGGTTTTTTGTTTTTTACGGCAATCCCACAAAATCAAAATTTTTTCAAGAGAGGTTCTAACTATGAACGCAAACGCAAGAAGGATCAGAATATCGGACGCAACCATCCGCACGGGTGCGGGGGGCTATACCTTTAAGGAAAAGCTCGAGGTGCTTCGTATGCTTGGCAGGATAGGGGCTGACATCATCGAGCTTGGCTCTATCAGCGAGACGGAGGCAAAGAGCGATGCGCTTCTTTACCGCACCGCAAGCGCGATCCTTGACGATTGCACGCTTTCCCTCACCGTGAGTGCAGATAAGGCGGGTATAGATGCGGCTTGGGCTGCCATCGGCGGCGCAACAAGCCCGAGACTTTCCGTAGCTCTCCCCGTTTCCACCGTTCAGGCTGAATACATATATCATAAAAAGCCCGAGGCGATGATCGCCGTCATCAGCGACACGGTATCATACGCCAAGAGTCTTGGCGCAGAGGTCGAATTCCGTGCGCTTGACTCAACAAGATGCGAGCTTGACTATCTTATTACTGCCGCAAAGACTGCGGCGGAAGCGGGCGCGTCGGTAATTACCGTTTGCGACACATCGGGCGAGTCTCTCCCCGATGAGATAGCCGCCATCGTTTCATCTCTTCGCGCCGCGCTTGACGGTGTCAGCATCGGCGTTGAATGCTCCGATGCCATGGGACTTGCAAACGCCGCCGCCCTTGCCGCCATCGCGGCGGGAGCTGACGAGGTCAGCACCGTATTCTGCCGCGGCGGAGTATCCGTTTGCGACCTTGCCGCCGCCCTTGCGATAAAGGGTGATGCGATGGGCGTAACGCTTCGCATCGACACCACAAAGCTCTCCAGCACCGCCGACAGAGTTTCCCACCTTTCGGGCGACCGTCACGGCAAGAGCGTAAAGAGCGTAGTTTCCGCCTACGAGGATAGGGAGATCCCCACCGATGCCGATATTATAACGGTTGGTGAGGCTGCCGCCGCCATCGGATACAGCCTGACCGAGGACGACAGAGCAAAGGTATACGAGTCTCTTCGCCGCCTCGGTGAAAAGACGGGCAGAAAGAGTATTACCGCACGTGAGCTTGACGCGATCGTTGCCGCCGATGCTTTGCAGGTGCCCCCCACCTACCACCTTGTTTCTTACCTTATAAACAGCGGTAATACCATCAGCGCCACCGCGCAGATCACCCTTGACAAGAACGGTGAGATGATGACGGGACTTTGCGCGGGTGACGGCCCTATTGACGCCGCTTTCCGTGCTATCGAGCAGATACTCGGTTACCGCTACGAGCTTGACGATTTCCGCATCAGCTCCGTTACCGAGGGCAAGGGTGCGATGGGTGATGCGCTCGTCCGTCTGCGCTACGACGGTAAGCTCTATTCGGGAAGGGGACTTTCCACCGACATTATCGGCGCTTCCATCAGAGCCTACGTCAGCGCGCTGAACAAGATAGTATACGAACAGAACAACTCAAAATAATAAAAGGAATTATCCAAAATGAAACTTTCACTTTCCACAAACGGTTGGGAATCCTACGGCTGGGGTAAGCTCTTTGACGCGTTTCGTGATGCGGGCATCGAGGGTATCGAGCTTCACGGCATAGCTTCTCCCGAGCTTTCGGGCGCGGGCAAGCCCTTTTCCACCGAAAATATAAAGACCACCGCGCGCAGATTTTCAAACGTCGGAGTCACCGTTACCTGTGTTGATTCTCTCTCGGACATCTCTCTTACCGATCCCGACGCGATAGATGCGGCGATATATGAGATAGAGGAGTGCATTGCCGCCGCGCGTGACCTGCGTTGCAGATTTGTAAGGATCCACGCGTTTGGTGAGGATAAGGGCGAGACTACCGACGCCGCCGTGCGCCGTATGATAATGCGCCTGCTGCCCACCTCGGTAAATATGGGCGTTACGCTTCTTGTTGAGACCGCTGGCATCTACGCCGATACCGCGCGTCTTTGCGAGCTTCTCAATTCCTTTGCATCCGACAACGTTGGCGCACTTTGGGATATGCACCATCCGTACAGATATTGCGGCGAGGACCCCGAGCTTACCATACAGCGTCTCGGCGCGTACGTCAAGCACGTCCACATCCGCGATTCCGTAAAGAACGCCTCGGGCGATGCGGACTTCTGCCTGATGGGTGACGGCGACCTTCCCGTTGCGGAAATGCTTGACGCGCTTGATTCCGTCGGCTACGGCGGATACATCAGCTACGAGTGCGCGCAGGGCGTTATCGAGGAGTTCGGTGCGGCGGAGATAGTTCTGCCTCATTTTGTAAGTTATATGCAAAAATTCGGCAAAAGCCAGCCGTCGATGTCACGCCTGCCCGAAAACCGTTCAAGAACGGGACGTTTCGTTTGGCAGAAAAACGAGCTTATCGACCTCACCTTCCCGCAGGTGCTTGACAAAATGGTTGAGGAATTTCCCGACCAGCTCGCGTTCAAGTACACCACGCTCGATTACACCCGCACCTACTCGCAATTCCGTGACGACGTTGACAGCTTTGCACGCGCCCTCATCGCTATGGGTGTTGGTGTTGGCGATCACGTTGCTATCTGGGCGACCAACGTCCCCGCGTGGTTTATCACCTTCTGGGCGGCTACCAAGATAGGCGCGGTGCTTGTTACCGTAAATACCGCGTACAAGATACATGAGGCGGAATATCTTTTCCGTCAGTCCGATACACACACGCTCGTTATGGTGGAGAGCTGCCGTGATTCCGATTACCGCGCCATCATCAACGAGATTTGCCCCGAGATCGCCTCGACTCCCTCGGGTCAGCCGCTTCATTGCAAACGGCTTCCGTTTTTGCGCAACGTCGTTACCGTCGGTTTTTCGATGGCGGGCGGCGTGACGCTTGAGGATGCTATACGAATGGGCGAGAGCGTTCCCGCCGAGGAAGTATCAAGGCGTGCCGCCGCAGTCCGTCCCGACGACGTGGCGAATATGCAGTACACCTCGGGAACTACGGGCTTCCCCAAGGGCGTTATGCTCACTCACCGCAATATAGTAAATAACGGCAAATGTATAGGCGACAGAATGGACCTTTCCACCGCCGACCGTATGATGATACAAGTGCCGATGTTCCATTGCTTCGGAATGGTGCTGTCAATGACGTCGTCAATGACGCACGGCGCAACGCTCCTTCCCATGCCGTATTTCAGCCCCAAATCCTCGCTTGCGTGCGTTCAGGCAGAGCGCATAACCGTATTTAACGGCGTTCCCACCATGTTTATCGCTATGCAGTCGCATCCCGACTTTGCAAAGACTGATTTTTCGTCCGTCCGTACGGGCATCATGGCAGGCTCTAACTGCCCTGCCGACCTTATGCTCAGCGCAACAAAGACGATGAATATGACCGAGATCATAAGCGTCTACGGTCAGACCGAGGCATCCCCCGGCTGTACTATGAGCTGTGTTGACGATCCGCTCGAGGCGCGTGTAGGCACTGTTGGTCACGCCTTCCCGAACGTTGAGTGCAAGATAATCGATCCCGAAACGGGACTTGATCTGCCCGACGGCGAGAACGGTGAGTTCGTTGCGCGCGGATATAACATAATGAAGGGCTATTACAAGATGCCCCGCGCAACGCGTGAGGCAATTGATAGCGACGGCTGGCTTCATACGGGTGACATCGCCTGCCGCGATGCTGACGGAAACTATCGCATCACCGGCAGACTCAAGGATATGATAATCCGCGGCGGAGAGAATATCTACCCCCGCGAACTTGAGGAATTCCTCTTTACGCACCCCAAGGTCAGCGATGTTCAGGTCGTAGGCGTTCCCGACAAGAGATACGGCGAGGAATGTATGGCTTGGGTAATTCCGAAGGACGGCGAAACTCTCACCGCTGAGGAACTTCGCGAGTATTCGCTGGAGCGCATGGCTCGCCATAAAGTGCCGAGATACATCCATATCTGCTCGACCTTCCCGATGAACGATGCGGGCAAGATACTCAAATACAAGATGCGCGAGTGGGGTGCCGAGATGATAGCAGACCCAGAAAATCCCCTCTCCAAGCAGTAATATTTGTAAATTCAAAAAATATAGTGCATTTTGCGCTGTAATGTGATATAATTGACTTAACCTAAAACTTAAGGAGAAAAACTATGGAAATCAAGATTACAAGAACTACAACCCCCAAGGCAAAGCCCGCAAAAGGTCAGGCTCTCGGCTTTGGCAAGATATTTACCGACCACATGTTTATGATGAATTACACCGAGGGCAAGGGCTGGCACGATGCCAGAATCGAGCCTTTCCACAATATCGAGCTTTCCCCTGCCTGCGTGGTATTCCACTACGGTCAGGAGATGTTCGAGGGACTCAAGGCTTATCGCGGAGTTGACGGCAAGGTTCGCCTTTTCCGCCCCGAGATGAACGCCCGCCGTACCAACGCTTCGAACAAGCGTCTTTGCATCCCCGAGCTTCCCGAGGATATGTTCGTAGAGGCTGTTCGCGCAGTCGTTGACGTTGATGCGGATTGGATACCCACCGACGACGGCACTTCGCTCTACATCCGCCCCTTCATCATCGGTACTGATGAATTCCTCGGCGTTGCCCCCTCAAAGACCTACCTTTTCTGCGTAATTCTTTCTCCCTCGGGAGCATACTACGCTGACGGACTCAAGCCCGTCGGCATTTGGATCGAGGACGATTACGTAAGAGCCGTTCGCGGCGGTATGGGCTTTGCAAAGACGGGCGGTAACTACGCTTGCTCCCTCGCGGCTCAGGTAAAGGCGCATGACGACGGATATTCTCAGGTACTTTGGCTTGACGGCGTTGAGAGAAAGTACATTGAGGAAGTTGGCGCGATGAACATCTTCTTCAAGATCGGCGGCAAGGTAGTAACTCCCATGCTCAACGGCTCTATCCTCCCCGGTATCACCCGTGACAGCGTTCTTACGCTCTGCCGCGCGTGGGGACTTGACGTTGAGGAGCGCAAGATCTCCGTTGACGAGCTTATCGAGGCTCAAAAGAACGGTACGCTCGAGGAAGTTTTCGGAACGGGTACTGCCGCAGTTATCTCTCCCGTCGGCAAGCTCCGCTACGTTGACGAGGTAATGACCATCGGTGACGGCTCTATCGGCCCGCTCAGCCAGAAGCTCTATGATACCGTAACGGGTATCCAGTGGGGCAAGGTAGAGGACACCATGGGCTGGACACAGACCGTCTGATATGGAGTCGATCCTTAACAGAAACGCCAGAGTCACGCTTTTTGCGGGACACTACGGAAGCGGAAAAAGCACGGCGGCAATAGCGTTTGCCGCCGCGCTCCGCGCCAAATTTCCGCACGAAAGGCTGACTCTTGCAGACCTTGATATAGTAAATCCGTATTTCCGTACGACCGACTGTGCCGAGCTGCTTCGCTCGCTTGGTGTGGAGGTGGTCGCATCGGATTTTGCAGGTACTAACGTCGACGTTCCCGCCCTGCCGGGCGCGGCGTACTCGCTTATTGAAAGGCGAGACGTACGCTCAATTATCGACGTCGGCGGTGATGACCGCGGCGCACTTGCGCTCGGACGTTACGTTCCCGCCCTCAAGGAGGAGGGAAGCTACGATATGCTTGCCGTTATCAATCCCTACCGTCCGCTGACAAGAAATGCCGCGGACACCGCAGAGGTGCTTCGCGAGATAGAGGCGGCGTGCGGCTTGGCTTTTACGGCGATACTTAACAATCCCGCCCTCGGTGTTAACACCACCGCTGACAGCGTGGTGTCGGCAACGCCCTACGCGCTTGCCGTCAGTGAGGCTATGGGCATTCCCGTGGCGTTCACCATGGCGCGCGAGGATCTGTGCGGCGAGCTTGCGACGAGAAGCGCAGAGCTGCCCGCAGACGGGCTTTTGCTGCCGTTTGCCCATAAAATCGCCCACGGCGGCATAGTTAACGGATAAAATTGTAAAAAAACGGCTTTATAGAGCCGTTTTTTTGCAAAAAACTGTTGAACTAACGGGAATTATAATATATAATAATATAATAAGTTAAATTTTACATACCGAAAGGGAAATAAAAATGGTAAAAATCAGCTTCAGAACCGACAGATGTAAGGGCTGCGGGCTTTGCGTTACCGCCTGCCCCAAAAAGCTGCTCGCTATGGACAGCGAGAAGATAAACGCGCAGGGCCATCACCCTGCCACCATCACCGACGCATCCGCTTGCATAGGCTGTGCTTCATGCGCACTTATCTGCCCCGATTGCGTCATTACGATCATCAAGGAATAAAGGAGAGAGAAAATGGCAGAAAAGGTACTTATGAAAGGTAACGAGGCTATTGCCGAGGCTGCTATCGCCGCAGGCTGCCGCCATTATTTCGGTTACCCCATCACCCCCCAGACAGAAATTGCCGCATATATGGCAAAGCGTATGCCCAAGATAGGCGGCGTTTTCCTTCAGGCTGAAAGCGAAGTTTCCGCTGTTAATATGGTCATCGGTGCGGCTTCCGCAGGCGTGCGCGTTATGACCTCGTCCTCCTCCCCCGGAATATCCCTTAAGAGCGAGGGACTTTCCTACATGGCAGGATGCGACCTGCCCGCACTCATCGTCAACGTTCAGCGCGGCGGCCCGGGTCTTGGCGGTATCCAGCCCTCCCAGTCCGACTATTTCCAAGCTACCCGCGGCGGCGGACACGGTGACTATCACATGCTCGTTCTCGCTCCCGACTCCGTGCAGGAAATGGCTCAAATGACCATTCAGGGCTTTGCCCTTGCTGAGAAATACCGTATGCCCTGTATGCTTTTGGCAGACGGTACTATGGGACAGATGATGGAGCCCGTTGAGCTTCCCGACACCGCACCCGAAATGGTGGAGAAGCCTTGGGCGCTCACGGGTACGGGACTTTCTCGCAAGCACAATATCATAAACTCCCTCTCTCTTACTCCGGACGAGCTTGAGAGATGGAATATCGACAGATACGCAAGATATGCAAAGGTCGAGGCTGACGAGGTAATGTACGAGGAGTATCTTACCGAGGATGCCGACGTTTGCGTAGTTGGCTACGGCATCGCCGCAAGAGTTGCGCGTAACGCCGTTAACGCCGCACGCGCCAAGGGCATCAAGGCAGGAATGTTCCGCCCCATCACCCTCTGGCCCTTCCCCAAGGCAGCACTTAACAAGCTCGCAACCACCTGCCGTGCGTTCATTTCCGTTGAGCTTTCCATGGGACAGCTTATCGAGGATGTTGAGCTTGCTATCCGTTGCAGCCGCCCCGTAACTCTTTGCAACCGTACGGGCGGTATGATCCCCTCACCCGAGCAGGTGCTTGCCTCTATCGAGGAAGCCGCCGCAAAACTTAATTAAGGAGGATGCTGAAAATGGCAGTTGTATTTGAAAGACCTCACTCCCTTGTTGACGTGCCGATGCACTATTGCCCCGGTTGCGGTCACGGTATAATTCACCGCCTTGTTGCAGAGGCTATCGACAGCCTCGGTATCGAGGGTAAGACCATTGGCGTTGCCTCGGTTGGTTGCTCGGTATTTTCCTATAATTATTTCAACACCGACATGGTTCAGGCGGCTCACGGACGCGCTCCCGCCGTTGCTACGGGCGTAAAGCGTGCTAACCCCGAGAACATCGTTTTCACCTATCAGGGTGACGGCGACCTTGCCGCTATCGGTACTGCGGAGACTGTTCACGCCGCCGCAAGAGGTGAGAACATCACCATTATCTTTGTAAACAACGCAATTTACGGTATGACGGGCGGTCAGATGGCTCCCACCTCTCTCCCCGGTCAGATCACGCAGACCTCGCCCTACGGACGTGACGTTAACACCGTCGGATACCCCGTAAAGGTCAGCGAGATGCTTTCCCAGCTTGACGGCGCGGCTTATATCGAGCGCGTTGCTATCAACAACACAAAGAACATTCGCGCCGCCGCAAAGGCTATCAAAAAGGCGTTTACTTATCAGACCGAGGGCAAGGGTTTTACTCTTATCGAGGTAGTTTCCACCTGCCCGACCAACTGGGGACTTACTCCCGAAAAGTCTATGGCATGGCTTGAGGAGAATATGCTTCCTTACTATCCTCTCGGCGTATACAAGGATAAGTACGCCGACAAAAACTGATAGGGGGTATTGACTATGACAAAGAATATTCTTATTGCCGGCTTTGGTGGACAGGGCGTGCTTTTCACTGGTAAATTTATCGCTTACGGTGCGCTTATCGAGGGCAAGGAGCTTAGCTGGCTTCCTTCCTACGGCCCTGAAATGCGCGGCGGAACTTGCAATTGCTCCGTTATCGTCAGCGACGAGCCCGTAGGCTCTCCCATTGTTAACGAGCCTGATGTGCTTATTGCTATGAACCGCCCCTCGCTTGATAAATTTGAGGACTCTGTTGTTCCCGGCGGTGATATTTATATCGACTCCTCCCTTGTTGACAGAGAGGTACGCCGTACCGACGTAAACGTTCATTATATTCCCGCTACCCGCCTTTCCACCGAGCGCGGCTTTGACGGTATCGCCAATATGATACTGCTTGGAAGCGTTATCAAGGGAAGCGGCGTTATCAAGGAGGAGACTATCCCCGCGGCTATGTCGAAGGTAGTTTCCGCAAAGCGTCAGAATCTTTTTGATTTCAATATCCGCGCACTGCAGCTTGGCGCGGAAGTGCTTAAATAATAGGTGTAGTATGGCTAAAACACATTCCGAAGAGCTTCGTGAGATAGCCGCACGCCTTCAGGATATGCGCGAGATATGCGAGATATCCGAGGAGGAAATGGCGCAAAAGCTTGGCGAAACGCTCGCAGACTATCAGTCCTACGAGCGCGGCGAAAGAGATTTTCAGATCAGCTTTCTCTGCGAGGCGGCAAACGTTCTCGGTATTGACGTGCTTGATCTTATGAGCGGTACGTCGCCAACTCTTTCAGTTTGCACCGTTGTTAAAAAAGGTCAGGGCTTTAACGTTGACCGTAACAACGCGTATAAATATAAGCACCTTGCGTTCCCCTTCCGCAACAAAAAGGCAGAGCCCTTCCTTGTTACCGTTGAGCCTAACGATTCCATCCCCGCCCTCAACTCCCACCCCGGTCAGGAATTTGACTATATGGTGTCGGGTGCGATGAAGCTCTTTATAGGTGAGGAAGAATATCTTCTTGAGGCGGGAGACAGCGCGTATTTTGACTCTTCCACACCCCACGCGCTCAAAGCCGTGGGCGACACTGCCGCAGAGTTTTTGGCAATAGTTATCAAGTAAGGACGTAAAATGGCTATTTATGAAAAATATCTGGGGCGCTCAAGGGACAGCTTTTCCTCGCTGAAGGATGCGCAGGAGAACTTGAAGTTCAGTTGCCCAGATGACTTTAATTTCGCGTATGACGTTATAGACGAGCTTGGCAGAACCAAACCCGACAAAACGGCTATGGTCTGGGTATCAAAGAATTGGGAGGAGAAGATAATAAGCTTCTCCGAGCTTTCGCGTGAGTCCGACCGTGCCGCCGCGTTTCTTTACGGACTCGGCATTCGTCGCGGCGACAGAGTGCTTCTCGTTCTCAAGCGCCATTACTATTTCTGGTATCTGCTCCTCGGACTTCACAAGATAGGTGCGGTTGAGGTACACGCTACGTCCATGCTCACGGCAAAGGACTATGTTTACCGCTGTAACGCCGCAAAGGTCAAGGCGGTCATAGTCTCCTGCGACGATGGCTGTACCGAGCATTTTGACGGCGGTATGGGCAAGTATGAAACTGTCGAACACCGGTTCGTTATCGGCGGCAACGCACCCGACGGCTGGCGTGATTTCAACGCCGAGTTCGAATCAACCCCCGCCGAATGGAAAAAGCCCGACTACCTTGCGGATTTCTCTGCCGACGAGACGATGATGCTCTGCTTCTCGTCGGGAACTACGGGATATCCAAAGCTCATTTCCCACGATTACCGCTACCCCCTCGGTCATATTATGACGGGTGTTTTCTGGCATCGCTGTGTTGACGGCGGACTCCATCTGTCCGTGTCCGACACGGGCTGGATGAAGGCTTTCTGGGGTAAGATGTACGGTCAGTGGTTTGCCGAAAGCGCGATAATGGTCTATGATTTTGACCGCTTTAACGGAGACGATATACTTAAAATAGTGGAAAAATACAAGGTCACCACCTTCTGTGTTCCCCCCACTATGTACCGCATGATACTGCTCAAGGACGTTGAAAAGTACGACCTTTCATCCATCGTGCATTGTTGCACGGCGGGTGAGGCACTCGGCCCTGAAATTTATAACGAATGGCTCACGCGCACGGGACACAAGATATACGAGGGCTTCGGACAGAGCGAAACTCCCGTTATTATTGCCTCGCTCGCGCCGTATACCGAGCCTGTACCGGGTGCGGCGGGACTTCCCGTTCCGGGTTATGACGTTCAGATAGTGGACGAGGACTGCAATCCCTGTCCGCGCGGTGTAAACGGCGAGATATGCGTTCGTGTGGACAGCATGGCGACTCGCCCATACGGTCTGCTTTCGAGCTATAATTTCAACGAGGAGGAGACTGCAAACGCCTACCGCGACGGCTTCTATCACACGGGAGACATTGCCTACCGCGATGAAAAGGGTATGTTCCGCTACGTTGGACGTAACGATGATATAATCAAATCATCGGGTTACCGTATAGGCCCGTTCGAGATAGAGTCGGTAATGATCGAGCACCCCGCGGTGCTGGAGGTTGCGGTTACGGGCGTTCCCGACGCTCTGCGCGGCTTCCTTGTTAAGGCAACGGTCGTTCTGCGCGAGGGATATACACCCTCTGACGAGCTTGTAAAGGAGCTTCAGAACTATGTTAAGGCCAACACAGCACCGTACAAGTACCCTCGCATTATCGAGTTTGTCGATGCGCTTCCCAAGACCTTCAGCGGAAAGATACGCCGTACGGAGATACGTCAGCGTGATGCTGAAAAGTATGCTAATAAATAAAATAAGGGGTAGAAACGCGAGTTTCTACCCCTTATTTTATACTTGGAGATTTAAAAAACTATTCTCTCGACCTTTGTGCATCCTTTTCCCGCGGCGACCTCAAAAAGCACGGCGTTGGCGCGCACCTTGCCGCGCGCGGCGCGAAAACGCGCGGGCATAGCCGTTAGAAATTGCGCCATGATCGGCTCTGCCGCCGCGCCGAGGATGCTGTCCTCAACGCCCGTCATTCCGACGTCGGTGATGTATCCGCTGCCGTTTGGCAATATGCGCTCGTCAGCGGTAGGAACGTGTGTGTGCGTTCCGAAAATAACGTCCACTCTGCCGTCAAGATAACGGCCCATGGCTTGCTTTTCCGAGGTTGCCTCGGCGTGAAAATCAAGCACGGCTACGTCATACTTGCCACTCTCGCGGCGCAGAATAGCATCTGCGGCGGAAAATGGCGAGGCGAGCGCGACCTTCATCGACACGTTGCCTTGCAGATTCATAACAAGCACGCGCTGTCCTGCCGCGTTAATTATCACACTTCCGTGTCCGGGTGCGCCGCCTGGGAAATTATCGGGGCGCAAAAGGCGTTTTTCATCGTCAAGGGCGGAGTAGCAATCGCGTTGGCCAAAGGCGTGATTCCCCGTCGTTATCACGTCCGCGCCCGCATCAAAAAGAGCCGAAACGTCATCTCGGGAGATGCCCTTGATATCGGCGGCGTTTTCGCCGTTCACTATTGTCAGATCTACGCCGAGGGCGTTTATTTTTTTTCGTAATTCTTTTCGCAAAAAGCTCACGGCATCCGCGCCGACAACGTCGCCAACAGCTAATATTCTCATTTTTATCCTTCTGATTTTTTGATAGATTTCATTTTGTCCGCAAACTTGCCAACTGCGATGAACACGGCAGCTCCAAGCGCGCTCTGCGCAACGTTAAGCGGCACTCCCGCCAGCGCGCCGAATGCGCTGTGATAGACGAAGACCGTTTCGTATGCCCAATATCCCGCCGAGATGATGAGTGTTGAAGTGATTACGGCGATGATGTTGCGGCGGCTGCATATTTTGGTTTTGCGTGTGAAAAGTACCGTTGCGGCGATGCGAGTCAGCACCGTTGCGGGTATCCACAGCGTGTAGCCGAGGATGAGGTCGCAAAGCCCCATACCGATAGCGGATGCCGCCATAGCGTAGGGAAGCGGCAAGAACGCCGCCGCAAGAAAAACAAGACCGTCTCCCGCGTGCACGTAGCCGACAGGGAGGGGGATCTTAATAAAGCAGGTAGCCGCAAATATCAGCGCGGCGAACATTGCCGATGCGGTAAGGGTGCGGACAGAGAGTTTTTTCATTGTAGATTACCTTCCTTTAAGAGTGATTCATTTCCTTCAGGTGAGCATATCTGTAAAAGTCTTTCTCGCGTGCCGTCAAATTTGACGGTCTTTATTGCATTGCAATTTGAAAATGCGTAAATGCCGATCTCGGCAAGGGTAGAGGGAAGCGTGATTTTTTCAAGTGAGGTGCAATTATTAAAGGCACGGTTTTCAATTATCGTGCATCCTTCGGGAATGGAGACGGTTTTGAGCGCTTTGCATCCGAAAAATGCGTTTTGATTTATCTTTTCGAGCTTTGCGGGCAGATTTATTTCTTCAAGTCCGATACAGCCCGAAAACGCGCGGTCGTCAATGACACTGACCGAGTCGGGAAGAGTTACCGAGCGCAGAAAATCCGCGCCGTTGAATGCTTTTGTTCCCACGGCGGTGACAAGTGCGCCGTCAAAAACGTCGGGAACTGATACGTCCGCCCCGCCCTTGTAAAGTTCGCTGTCAAATCTTATAGCGCCTGCCGATTGAGAGTCGAGCGAGAACCACGGCATACTCTCCGAGGTCGCAACGAGAATGTCCTCCTTGCCCGCAAGCACTTGCGCGTATTTCAGCGCGGCGTCGGCGGCACGCTCACGAGCATCGGAAAAATCGCCAAGCTCGCAAAAAAGCTCGTATGCCTTGTGGTATTCGCCCGCGTTAAAGAGTGCTGTGGCATCGTCGTATTTGTTTGAGGGGATAACGGTGTTTTTTATATAAAGCGTCAAAAGCACCGCGCCTGTTACGAGCAATAGAGCGCCGCATATTGCGGCAGAGGCGAATATGAGCTTTCTTTTGTTTTTGCGCAGAGCCGCGGCTGCGTTTTTTTCGTCGGCGCGCTGTTGGTAAAGCGCGCGCCTCTCTGCGCTTGTCAGTCGGCGTTCGCTCTCGCTGTTTTTATTTTCTTCCATAATTTTATTCCTCGTCGATATAGTGAGCGCCCGCCGCAAACAGAGCAATAAGAAACTCGTCGCAAACGGTGATCTTTACCGCCTCGTCCTGCGCCTCGGGGGAGATAAAGTAGTGTGCATTCTTATCGAATGCCGCGGGGCAGTAGTTATATGTGCGCCGCTTTTTTTCGGCATCGGGCAGTTTTGCGCCGCGCGTCAGAGCCGCGCCGGTTACGCTCAAACGGCAGACTGTGCGCCGCGCCTTTCCCTTTTCCTCGACAATGGTCAGGTCAACTCCCTCGCCGTTTTGCTCAAGGGTGTATACGTATCCTGTCAGTAAATAGCGTGTGCAAAGCATGATAGCACCCATGGCAAATACAAGTCCAAGCATTTGAAGCGCTCCCGTGTAGGGGAGCTTTGCCGCAGGCGAGAGAAAGAGCAGCAGGGCAATGAAAAGCGCGGAAAAGGTCAGCGCTTTTGTAGGCGTGTTGCCCTGTGGCGGACGGTATGAATACATTTTTACCTCACAAACAGAAATCTACATTTATATTATCACATTTTGCCGTGACAGTCAACTAAAAAGATGTGTTTTTTCTTATATGGCATCGGTACGACAAATAAATTGCGCGTCTTGAAATAAAATTGCGCAAATATTTGACAAATGCGCAAAAATAGTATATAATAAATTAATTATATCTAAATTGAGGAAAAAGCATGAAAAAATACGCTATCGGAATAGATTTCGGCACGCTTTCCTGCCGTGCGCTCCTCGTTTCCCTTGTAGGTGAGGACGCGGGTGCGGAGCTTGCCTGCGCTGTTTGCGATTATCCGCACGGCGTTATCGACGGAATGCTCCCCGCAAGCGGGGAGATACTCCCTGCCGACTTTGCCCTGCAGGATCCTGACGACTACCTCTACGCCCTATCGCAGGTCGTGCCCGAGGTTATCGCCAAGGCGGGCGTGGACAAGGCAGACGTTGTTAGCGTGGGTGTGGATTTTACCTGCTCCACACTTATTCCCGTATATGAAAACGGACTTCCGCTTTGCTTTGACCCGCGCTTTTCAAAGGAAAAGCACGCCTATGCAAAGCTGTGGAAGCACCACGCCGCGCAGAGCTATGCCGACCGCATAAGCGCCCTTGCAACAGAGCGCGGCGAGCCGTGGATCGCGCGAATGGGCGGTAAGGTCTCAAGCGAGTTTACCTTGCCAAAGCTTTGGGAGCTTCTTGATTGCGCTCCCGAGGTATACGAGGCTTGCGATTCCGTTATCGAGGCTGGTGACTTTATCGTTTCGCATCTTATCGGCAAGCAGGTGCGCAGTTACGTGACTGCCGCGTACAAGGCACAGTACAGCGAGGCGGACGGCTATCCGTCCGAGGATTTCCTTGCCGCGCTTGACGAGCGCCTTCGCTTTGCCGCGCGGGACAAGCTCTCCTCGCCGCTTCTCAAGGCAGGTTCTCTCGCGGGCAGAGTGACGGCTGCCGCCGCCGAGAATTTCGGACTTCCCGAGGGCGCGGCTGTGTCGGTTGCTATGCCGGACGCGCACGTTGCCGCCCCCGCAATGGGAGTGCTTCGCCCCGGCAAGACGGTTGGTATCTTTGGTACTTCCAATTGCTATTACTTCCTTTCCGAGGAAAATGTTTCCGTTTCGGGCATCTGCGGAAGTGCGCTTGACGGTGTTGCGCCCTCGCTTTACGGACACGAGGCGGGACTTTGCTGTGCGGGCGATCATTTTGCGTGGTTTGCTAACAATTTTACAAGCGCCGAGATAAAGGAAGCGGCAAACGCGGCGAACATTTCACCGCTTGCCTATATGATAGCCGAGGCGGCGCAAAAGCGCCCCGGCGAATCAGGTCTTATTGCGCTTGATTGGTGGAACGGCAACAGAAACATACTTAACGACAGCGACCTTTCGGGCATGGTGCTTGGAATGAATCTGCGCACGCGCCCCATGGACGTGCTTCGCGCGCTTATCGAGGCAACGGCTTTTGCCACCCGCGTTATTTTTGAGAACTTTAAAAAGCACGGCATCGTCACCGAGCTTCTCGTGGCGGCGGGCGGAATGGCACGCAAGGACCCTTTTATGATGCAGATGTATGCCGACGTGCTTCGCCTGCGCATTGAGGTAGTCTCCTCGGCAAATCTCCCCTCGCTTGCAAGCGCGATATATTCGTCGGTGGCGGCGGGTGTATATCCCGACATATACGCGGCGTCCGAGGCGCTCGCAAGTAAGGTCTGCTCCGTCTATGAGCCGAACGAGGAAAACAGCCTTATTTATGACAAGCTCTATGCTGAATATCTTGCTTTGCACGATTATTTCGGCAGGGGAGAAAATAACGTCATGAAACGTCTGCGCGCGCTTGCGGCAGATGTAAAGGAGAGTTGAAATGAACACAGTGAAAAAATATCTCAAACGCTATTTTATTGACGCTATGGGTGCTATGGCGCTCGGACTTTTTGCATCGCTCCTTATCGGAACGATATTCGGCACTGTCGGAAAATACACCGAGCTTGAGTTCCTTAATACTATTGCTAAATACGCGAAGGATGCAACGGGCATGGCTATCGGCGTTGCTATCGCATATAGGCTTGGCTGCGATCCCCTCGTTATCTTTTCAGCGGCAGGTGTCGGCGCAATGTCCAATGCCATGGGCGCTGTAATTACTGCGGACGGTGCTATTTTCAAGTGGGCGGCTACCGCTAACGCGGGCGAGGGTAACATATTCTATTCCGCAGGCCCTGCGGGTGCATTTTTCGCCGTTATCATCGCGTGTGAGATAGGCAGACTCGTTTCCAAAAAGACGAAGGTGGACATTCTCGTAACGCCCGTCGTAGTTCTTCTTGCGGGCTTTGGCGCATCGTGGCTGCTTTGCCCCGTAGTTTCGTACGTTATGTACTATCTCGGCGTATTTATTGCGACCGCTACCACCTTCCAGCCCTTGCTTATGGGTATCGTGGTTTCCGTTGTCGTGGGTGTTATCCTTACGCTTCCCATTTCCAGCGCGGCTATCTGCGCTATGATATTCTCAAGCTCTGCGCTTGCCGTTGCGGCACAGAACGGAACTGAGGAGGGCTTCTTGCTTGCGGGCGGTGCTGCCGTTGCGGGCTGCTGTGCGCAGATGGTGGGCTTTGCCGCCGCCAGCTTCCGCGATAACAAATGGGGCGGCGTTGTGTCGCAAGGACTTGGCACTTCCATGCTACAGATGGGTAATATCGTTAAAAAGCCGATAATATGGCTTGCCCCCACTCTCGCGGCGGCTGTTACAGGCCCCGTCTCCACGATGGTGTTCAAGCTCAAATGCTCGGGTGTTGCCGCAGGTATGGGTACTTGCGGAATGGTCGGCCCTATCGGAGTTATTGACGGAACGCAGATGGATGCCATGTCTTGGGTTGGACTTGTGCTTGTTTGCATCGTTCTTCCCGCAATTTTGTCCGTTGTGTTCAATGAGATCTTCCGCAAGATCGGATGGATCAAGGACGGCGATATGAAGCTCGCCGATTAAGGAGTAAAAATGGCTGATTTTTTCAAAGATGAGGACGAAGGGTATTTGGAGGAGCCGTATGATGCGCCGCCAAAGCCTTTGGCAATGCGCATCATTGGAATAACCTTGAAATGTGCCTTTTGGGGCATTATATTGCTTATAAACGTGCTTGTTCTCTGGCGTATCTTTTCCTCGGGAGACCCCGAGGATATGCAGGTGATCGCGGGAAACAAGGTGCTTTCTTCCGCGTACGCTCAAGCGGCGGAGAGCGGGGAGCTTGACGGCTTTGCGCTCTATCAGCCCGATCACAACGATATCACCGACGAAAAGGCGACACGCGACGAAAACAATAATATCATAGACCCCGGAAACTACGGATATTTCGGAATTACAAGCTCGCTTATTTTCCCGACGGCGCATCAGGCGCAGATAGTTTTCAGGTATAACGACAGCACGCTGGAGCATCTGGCAAAGGACTACGCTCTTCCCGCCGTCCCTGCAAAGGGCGGAGATTATTACGACGTTACTTTGCGTGTGCTTACCGACCTTACCCCCGAGGACAAGACGGACAACGACAAGGACGAGTGTCTTAAGACCACGAGGATAGAGTCTGCCGTGGCGGGAAAGGCAGAAAAAACGCTTTATACGTACAACAGATTGGTGTTCGACGGGCTTCCCGACATTGATGGAATAGTTGCGATTTACGTTGACATATACTACGTTGAGGACGTAAACTATGATAATGAGGCGTACGGTACTCTCTGTATCTGGCACGAGGATGCCAAGACCAAGACGTATGAGCTTACACGCAAGGATATTGCGGCTATCAAGGAGTTTTGATAAATGATTAATATTAAATATGATGATTTATGCGCACTTGCAAAAAAAGGTGCAAAGAAAATAGCAAAGGGTATAGACACCGCGGCTGACGCCGTTATCGCTGTTTCCGATGAGATACGCGAGAACGTCACGTCCGTGCGCGAGCGCGACCCCGCCGCAAGGAGCAATGCGGAAATATTGCTTCTCTACTCGGGCGTTCACGCTATTTTGGCGTATCGCGTGGCACATAAGCTCTATCTTGGAAAAAAGTATTTTTCCGCGCGTGCTATCAGCCAGATAGCAAGGTTTTTTACGGGTATTGAGATACATCCCGGAGCAACTATCGGGCATAATTTCTTTATTGACCACGGTTCAGGCGTTGTTATCGGTGAGACCTGCGAGATAGGCGACCACTGCACCATATATCAGGGCGTAACTCTCGGCGGTACGGGCAAGGATACGGGCAAGCGCCACCCCACGCTCGGCAATAACGTCATGGTCGGCACGGGCGCAAAGGTGCTTGGACCTTTCAAGATAGGCGACAACGTCAAGATCGCCGCAGGTGCGGTAGTTCTAAAGGAGATCCCCGCGAACACCACCGCCGTCGGAATTCCCGCACGCGTTGTTCGCAAGGGCGGCGAGAAGGTGGAGGATGAGCTTGACCACGTTCACATCCCCGACCCGATAGCGCAACAGCTTGCGGAGCTTGAAGCGAGGATTACTGCGCTTTTAGACGAGGTTGCAGAGCTTAAAGGCGAAAAGAAGGAGTGAAATCCAAGGGATTTCACAATGATGCATTTGGCTTACGCCAAATATGATATACGCCTTCGGCGTATGATGAATGATGTATTTGGCTTACGCCAAATATGAAGGAAAAAAGCGGAAGAAACGCGCGTTTCTTCCGCTTTTACTTTCATAAAATGCTTTTTGCACCGCCAAAAGCTACCTATTGAAAATTGAACAGCGCACCCCCTCGCGTCATTCCGAAGTTCTGACGAGCTACTTCGAGTCAGAACGAGCGAATCTCGCAAAAATTCCGCAGAATTTTTGCGCCCTATGTTTGCACCCGACTTTTCCATTATAGACTACCGCCGTATGCTACGGCTTCGATAAAAAGCGGCGGTCAATGTTTGCCTCCCTGCGGAGGGAGGTGGCACGGCTTGCCGTGACGGAAGGAGAGTGCGCGCATAATATAACAAGCGCTTGTTCCATAAAGGCGCAGGCTCCTTC
>JAZQDD010000021.1:0-25727 GCA_045546615.1 Eubacteriales bacterium
AGCCTCCAACGTGAGAACCGGTGGTAGTGATCTCACCGTTGTTTACACAATTGGTAAAGGTAGCAGTAATAGGAGCTGCGGCTTGACCGATGAAGCCTGCCATGTTAGCGGAACCGCTTATAGCACCGTTGTTTACACAATTGGTAAGGGTAAGGGTTAAAGCCTCGGTCGTCTTGCCTACAAATGCACCGGTAGAAGAGGTGGCAGAGACATCAGCATTAACGGTTACTTTCTCGACAGTGACGTTGCCGCTTGCTGCTGCCATGAGGGGAGTAGCCGCGATTGCGTTCTCGCTTGCGATGGTGAAGTTCTTGATCGTCGCGCCGTCAGCGACAGCAGCGAACAGGGTGGTAGTTGTGGTAACGGTCTTGTCGCCGCCGTCGAACGTTCCTGCAAAGGAAGCGATGGTAGAGTCTGCACTTACGTCAGCGGTCAGCTTGATCTTTGCTGCGGGATCAGCCTCAACAGCAGCAACAACTTCTGCCCACGTAGCGCAAAGGGTTTCGCCTTCGGCAGATACGGAGATTCCAACGGGAATCATCATGCCGAGAAGCATGGAGATTGCGATAATAAGAGAGAGTGTCTTCTTCATTATCTTGTTTTCCTTTCAGTAGAGATATTTTTCCGATTTTATCAGATATAATGATTTTACCATTATTTTTCCACTATGTCAATATTTTTTAGAAAAAATATTTAAACTTTGTGAATAATGTAAGAAAAAACGGTGAAAACTCTCTCTAAACACAAAAAAGGAAGCCTTTTGTTTTGCAAAAAGCTTCCTTTTTATATATATGTATGTTCTCCGCTTACGAAAGAGCCAAAGCAGCCCTCACGCTCTCTATCTGTTTTTCAACCGATGCCACGGACGTGCCGCCCTCCGAAATGCGTTTTTCCACGCAAACGGCAAGGTCGATAGCCTCGAAAACATCCTCGTCAAACAGCTCGCTTTCGGCGCGGTACTCGTCAAGCGTCAGCTCCTCAAGCACGCGTCCCTCGCGAATGCATTTTGCCACAAGTCCGCCCGAGAGTTTGTACGCCGTGCGGAAGGGCATTCCCTTTTTCACGAGATAGTCGGCAAGGTCGGTCGCGTTGATAAATCCCTTTTGCGCCGCGCGCTTCATATTTTCGGTCTTTGCGCGCATCGTCGCTATCATCGGCGTCATTACGTCAAGGCAGAGAAGTGCCGTGTCGCACGCGTCGAATACGCTCTCCTTATCCTCCTGCATATCCTTGTTATACGCAAGCGGCAGTCCCTTGAGAGTGGTGAGCAGTGCCATAAGGTCGCCGTAAACTCTGCCCGTTTTGCCTCGGATAAGCTCCGCCATGTCGGAGTTTTTCTTCTGCGGCATTATCGACGAACCCGTAGTGTACGCATCGTCAAGCTCCACGAAGGAAAATTCCCAGCTTGACCACAGCACTATCTCCTCGGAAAGGCGGGAGAGGTGCATCATCATTATGGATGCCGCGCTGAGGTATTCAAGGCAGAAATCACGGTCGGAAACGCCGTCGAGACTGTTTTCGCAAATACCGTCAAAGCCGAGTCGCGCCGCCTCAAAGCGGCGGTCGGTGTTATACGTCGTGCCTGCGAGCGCACAGCAACCGATGGGGGAGCGGTTAGTGCGGCGGCGGCAGTCACTAAAGCGTTCCGCGTCGCGCAAGAGCATCATGGCGTAAGCCATGAGATGGTGGCCGAACGTTATCGGCTGTGCTCTTTGCAGGTGCGTGTATCCCGGCATAATGGTGGACTTATATTCCTCCGCCTTATTACAGAGAGTCGATATCAAGCCGCGCAGTTTTTCCACGGTAGTATCGCACGTTCCCCTCATATACATACGCATATCGAGCGCGACTTGGTCGTTGCGGCTTCGCGCCGTGTGGAGCTTCTTGCCCACGTCACCAAGGCGCGCGGTCAGCTCCTGCTCGACGAACATGTGAATGTCCTCTGCGCTCATGTCTATTTCGAGCTTGCCGCTCTCAAGGTCTGCGAGTATTCCCTCAAGTCCGCCGATAAGGGTATCGGCTTCCTCGGCGGTGATTATGCCCTGCGCGCCGAGCATTGCGGCGTGCGCCATACTGCCCGTGATATCCTCTTTATACATTCGGCAGTCAACGCCGATGGATGAATTAAGCTCGTCCGCAAGACTGTCGGTAACGCCCGACGTCCTGCCTGCCCACATTTTTGCCATTTTCTTTCTCCTAAAAGGGCGCCTTGAAGGCGCCCTTATTTGTTTTTAGTTATTTTTGCCCTTTACCATAGCCTGAACCTTGATGGGCAGACCGTAAAGATTGATAAAGCCCTCGGCATCCTTCTGGTTGTAATCGCTCTCACCGAAGGTTGCGATCTCCTCGCTGTAAAGCGAATAATCGCTCCATACGCCTGCGTTTATCATGTTGCCCTTGTAGAGCTTGAGTCTTACCTTACCGGTAACGGTCTCCTGCGTCTTGTCCACGAATGCGGAAAGAGCCTCGCGCAGGGGGGTGAACCACTGACCGTTGTAAACAAGCTCACCGAAGGTGATAGCGAGCTTCTGCTTTTCGTGCATGGTCATCTTGTCAAGGCAGATGGACTCAAGCACGCTGTGAGCCTTGTAAAGAATAGCTCCGCCGGGAGTTTCGTAAACGCCGCGGCACTTCATGCCGACCAGACGGTTCTCAACGATGTCAAGAAGTCCGATACCGTTAGCACCGCCGATCTCGTTGAGGGCAAGGATGATCTCCTTTGCGCTCATGGTCTTGCCGTTGAGGGCAACGGGAACGCCCTTTACGAAGTCAAGCTCAACGTAGGTGGGAGCGTCGGGAGCCTTGATGGGGGAAACGCCCATTTCAAGGAAGCCTTCCTTTTCATACATAGGCTCGTTGCCCGTGTCCTCAAGGTCGAGTCCCTCGTGGGAAAGGTGCCAGAGGTTCTTGTCCTTGGAGTAGTTGGTCTCACGGTTTATCTTGAGAGGAACGTTGTGCGCCTCTGCATAGTCGATCTCTTCCTCGCGGGACTTGATATCCCACTCACGCCAAGGAGCGATGATGGGCATTTCGGGAGCGAAAGCCTTGATGGTAAGCTCAAATCTTACCTGATCGTTACCCTTACCCGTGCAACCGTGGCAGATAGCATCAGCGCCCTCTTTGATAGCGACCTCGGCAAGAGCCTTGGCGATGCAGGGACGGGCGTGGCTCGTTCCGAGGAGATATTCCTCGTAGAGAGCGCCTGCCTTCATGGTAGGGATGATATAGTTGTCAACGTAGTCATCGGTGAGGTCGAGAACGTAGAGCTTGGATGCGCCTGTCTTGAGAGCCTTTTCCTCAAGTCCCTCCAGCTCGTCAGCCTGTCCGACGTTACCGGAAACGGCGATTACCTCGCAGTTGTTGTAGTTTTCCTTGAGCCACGGAATGATGATAGAGGTATCAAGTCCGCCCGAATATGCAAGAACTACTTTTTTGATGTTTTTCTTATCCATTTTATTTTCCTCCATAGCCCCGAGGGGTTTTTCTTTATTACAATGGCTATTATACACCTTATATATAGCGTTGTCAAGCCTATTTGGAATATTTTTTCGTTTTTTGTGGATTTTTTTACAAAATCCACAAAAATATTCACGATTATGCGAATATTTATGCGAAATTATTGCTTGTTTTCTTGCGGAACTGAATTTTGCAAGCGATTGTTTAGTAATGTTGACAAAAAAATTAAAAAAAATTAGTAAAAAATATACAAAACGCCCAAAAATCCTTGACATGGGTGGGAAAAAGTGCTATAATTAATAAACTAAAATAAATCTCATGAGGAGAAAGAATAATGAAAAGACTTCTTTCCATAATACTTGCTATTATGATGGTTCTTCCCGCAATGAGTGTTTTTGTTGGCGCATCGAAGGGTATCGGCGATATCGACGGTGACGGCTCGGTTGCGGCAACGGACTATCTTGCGTTGAGGACTGCTATCACGACGAGTGCGGAGTACAGCGGAACGCTGTTTAAACTTGCCGATGTTAACGGCGACGGACTTATCACCAGCGTTGACCTTCTCTCGCTCGGCGCGGCTGTTCGCGGCGAGGCGTCCCTCCCCGGTCACACATACGATAATTCCTGCGACACGACCTGCAACCATTGCGGTGAGGTGCGCACCATCACGCACACCTATGATAACGCGTGCGATGCAAGCTGTAACGTTTGCGGAGCGACCAGAACCCCCGCCGCCCACGTTTACTCCACCTCTTGCGACACGTCCTGTAACGTTTGCGGAGCTACACGCACCATTACTCATACCTATGATGATGACCTTGACACGAGCTGTAACGTTTGCGGTCAGGCAAGAACTATTAATTTCGGTAGCATCGTTGTAGGTGTTAACGCGCGCTACATCGGCGATGGATACGAGGCTCTTATCAAGAAGGCGTTTGAGGATTATCTTGCCGCTAACAACTATACTCTTACCATAGAGTACAGAACGCTTGGCGATACCACCACTACGGGTCCGGAGGAGCTTGGTTCGCTCATTAACACTGCGGGCGATATCGACGTCGTTCTCGCGGCGGGCAACAATATCAACACGACCGCGGGCGTTGCCGTCAAGGATAAGATACTCCTTCTTACCGAGTACAACTCCGACGGCAAGAGATACAGCGCACTTCTCACCGAGGAGAAGGGTGCAATGCTCTACCACAACTTCATCACGGGCAGCTCCTACCACGTTCACGTTTACGATAACGATGAAGACCTCACCTGCAACGTTTGCGGTGCGGAAAGAGATCCCTTCCTCCAGCTGGGAACGGGCAACGTAACCTTCGTTACGGGTTATGATACGAGCGCAGACGTCGCCCCCACCATTTCGGGCTCGTCCGTTATCTTCACGGCTGACTCCGACTCAAAGGATGAATTCTGGCAGATCGACCTCGGCGGCGAAAAGCTTGATCCCAACAAGATATACACCGTTCAGTTTGCTATGTATAATAAGGTAGGAAGCACGGGCGTCGGCTGTGTACGCGACACGTACGTTACGGGCGCATACGGCATAAATACCTTCTATGGTAACTTTGCGTCTGCCGACCTTGTAGCATCTCTCGGTCAGAATATCCGCGCACGCCGCGGTTTCTATGACGTAGAGGAGAAGTCTACCGGCTCTCGCACCGACTTCCCGTATGCAAGCGCGTACGTTGATGCAAACGGATATATCAACATAAAGCTTGACGTTAAGTACAACGGAACGGCTTACGTTTCCACCATCTACTATATGAACAAGTCGTCCCAGTGGGTGGCAGTTGATACTACCAAGGTTGGAATTTCCTCGTCCAACACCTTCGGACTTTACGTTCTTCACGGCGCGGCCGCAGGCTGTGTCACCGCCATAAAGGACATCAGATACACCATCGAGTCTGCGGGAACGAGCTACAGCACGTCCCTTACCACGCCCGAGCTCAAGCTCGTTGACTACAACGTAGCAACGGGTAACACCTGGTGGACAAAGACCTCGCAGTGGTTGCTCAGCACGGGCGCGGACATCATCGGTCTGCAGGAAGTAGGATGGCAGAATGGAACGGGCTGGTACGTTTACCTTCGCGACAACCTGAATGGCACCTACGGCGACGTTGGAACGCCCAGACAGGGTTGGGGCACTTACGGCTCGGGCAACGAGGCAAGCCCGATATTCTATAACAAGGATAAATACGCTCTGCTTACGAGCGGAACGAAGTGGCTCTCAAGCACTCCCGATACCGTCGGCTCGAAGATCACCGGCTCCGGCTACATCCGCGTAATGACCTACACGATGCTCTATCATAAGTCTACGGGTACTATCTACCTTTACGTCTGCACGCACCTTGACAATGCCGACGCAGGATCTGTCCGCGTAGAGCAGATGAAGATCATGATGAACATCATCGCAGGTATGCCGCACTATCCCGTTATCTTCTCGGGCGACCTTAACGGCGGCCCCGACAGCAGCGTTGTAACGGCAATCAAGAATACGCACAAGTATTACAGCCTTGCAACCTATGCGGCAACCAAGCATTCTGCGGAGACCGCATACACCTTCCCCGGCGGCAAGTGCGTAATCGACTATATCTTCTATAGCGATCAGTCGAAGTTCGAGGCTGTTTCCTACATGGTAGGTAACTCTTCAAGCAGATGCAGCGTCTATGATAAATCCGACCACTATCCGCTGATAGGTACGTTTAAGTTGAAGTAAAATGCACCTAAAGCGAAAGGACAGAGAATTTTAGAGTTCTCTGTCCTTGTTTTTAGCACAAAATAAGTGTAAAGTAAATATAAAATAAATTCAAAACGAGGTTTTTATGGCTACAAAAAGTTTATCAATAAGAATTGAAGAAGAGATGTTGGATAAGCTACACGTAATTGCCGATTACGAGGGAAGAAGCGCCAACAGTCAAATACTCGTGCTCATTCGCGATCTTATCGAAGCCTACGAGGAAAAGCACGGAGAGATAAAAACGGGAAAAAGATAATAGCGTTTTGCCCGCAAAAAATTACAAAAACAGCGTGATACTATCGCAGTATCACGCCGTTTCTGTTTTTGCGCCTAAATCGGCGCGAAATTAGATCTGAAATTTTACTAATTTTCTTTATGGTTGCTTTTCTTTCGATTTATAATCCTTTTTATATGCTTTGCAAGCTCTTTCCAAGACTTTGAAATCGCATGAAATATTTACATAAAAACTGTTCTTTTTATTTACAACTTCATAGTACGTCATTTGTGCATGATTAATAATATCCGCCTTGATTCTGTTACACACAGCAATTTGGCGTTGTAACAACCTTTTGTATTTTTCATCCGGTTCAGCATTAATATCATACTCGATCAACGCATCTCTATGTACGGGAATCATGTTATTAAATCCTAAAATGCCATACTCGCCATTTTTGAGTTTTAAAATATGTTTTCCCGATTTTATGTTGGCATGATTGGGCTTTGGCGATTCCATTGGAACAAAATATTTATATCCACCAAACGAAAACACAACGCCAACATATGGGCGTTTGGCGTTTTTGTTGTGTTGAACCTTGTTATCTCTACTTATGGAGATAACGAATATATGAATCATGAACTTTGTAGATTCTTAAAGCTTCCATAGCATCCTTTCTTTATAAGAGGAATGGCGAGACGTATTACATCCCGCCATTTTTAAGTCTCAACTTACGGTATGAGATAACCGCTTTTTTAAGTCCCTACTCACGGTAAGGGATAACCGCTTTTTTAAGTCCTAATTTATCGGCTTAGGATATCCGCTTGTTTGGGGTGATAAAGAGCGTTACTTTTATCACTTTATAACGTGGACAAATATCCACATTATTATTATATTCCACATAGATAAAAAAACAATACACAAATTGCACAAAAATTAAATATTTTTTGTGTTTATTTTACCGTTTTTAGAGAGATATTGCTTTTTATGCATAGTAGCATTTTACAACTCAAGATGCTACTTCTTGATAGTGTAGGAACAGAAAAGCACAGATCGCCTTGAACTGTATCTATCAGTTTGTTTTATAGTTCTATTCAACAAATCTGAATTCATTGATTTCTTTCAACAGAATATTATTGTTCAATCACGGTTTTAACAAGTTTCCAAGCAATGCTTTCCTCTCTTAATAATGATAATGCATTATCATACTTAACCCATTCAACAAAATCCACTTCTCTGGACAATTTAAAATCTTGTTTTTTTACAGTCGCCTTATATCCCAACATCAACATTTCTTTTTTTTCATACACATAGCTACTAATAAACTCCAGCTTCTCAACATCTTGACCAATTTCTTCTTTGACTTCGCGTATCACCGCATCCTCTGCCGTTTCTCCTATTTTCATGATTCCGGCAACACAAACATATTTAGTCGTTGAAATATAGCTTTGACGTAATAACGCGACCTCTCTGTATTCATTTACAACGGCGGCAATTACACTTGTGGTAAACATATCCCACAAAGGAATGCTACACTTTTCGCAATATGGAATAATCCCCTCATCACCAATTTCCTTACCAACAAGTTCTGTGCCACAATATGGACAATATGTAAAATGCATGTTCCACTACCCTCGCAAATTTGAATTAGTTAGAACAAATTCTTTTTCATATATCCGCATGTAAATGGAAAGAAATCGAACTTTTTTGTGCCGACATGCACAAATCCAAATGTTTCATACCATCTTCTTAATACTTTGTTTTCTTCAACGATACCTATATTCATCGTTTTACAACCCAATTCTCTTGCAACATCAAATGCATTTTCGAGAAGATATGCACCTATTCCTTGATGCCTATATGAAGGGATCACACATAGATTATTCAACTCGCATTCATTGTTGTCTTGCAGAAGCAAAGAATAATATCCTACAATAATGTCTTTATCATAAAATGCATACATCGGTCTATGCTCTCCAAGTAAATGCCACTTCAATCGATCTTCTGTTGTTGCAAATGCTGTAAATCTCGGCGCATTTTCAACAGTAAAGCCAAAATCATTAGCTACTGTAATAAAACTTTTCTTTATTACTTCCACGCAATTAACAATATCTTGTTCATTTACTTTTTTTATCATAATAACACCTCATCAAATTCTTGTTTATCGATTAGTTGTATTATACCATGATCCTCATAAAAAGTAAATAAAACAGTTTGATTGTTTACAAAATTCAACCAATTGGATACAAAAAAGCCCTGCCGAAGCAGAGCTTTTTGTAGGTTTTCTATTCATCAAATTGGAATTTATTTACATGTTAGATATATTATAGCATAAAAATCTCAGAAAGCAAGAGCTTTTTCTGAGCCGACAGGATTTAAGAACCTAAATCGGCGCGAAAATGCGGTGCGTTACGCTAAACAGTGCGCTAAATCACGGCGAAGCCGTGGATATCATCAATGCGAAGCATTGGATATTATCAGCCCAGAGGGCTGGATATCATCAAGCCGCAGGAAGATACACGCTGGCGCGTGATGAGATACAAGGGCGGCACGCCGCCCTTGATGATATACACCACGCTTCGCGCGGCGATGATATGCCAAGCCTTTGGCTTGCACCTGCGGCTTGGATAAAAAAATTCTCGTTCTTTGAACGACAATTTTTTGGCCTGCCCGACAGGATTCGAACCTGCGGCCTTCAGAGTCGGAGTCTGACGCGCTATCCAGCTGTGCCACGGGCAGATGCAACTAATATTATACAATGCAAGACGGGGCAAGTCAAGGCTTTTTTGTCGATAAGTATTGATGTTTATCATTTGCTGTGGTATAATATAATGAAGTTTTATGCTCGGAGGTAGGAGTAATGAAGAAAATTGCATTTCTGGTGTACGACGTGTCGCTCACGGGAGGCGCGGAGCGTGTCGCTATCGGTATGTGCGAGGAGCTTTGCGCCTCGTACGAAGTACACCTTCTCTCCCTTTTCGATGAAAAGAGCTTCGTTCCTACGGGCAATTACCGATTCTCTTATATGCAGAAAAATGCCGCATCCATTACGGCGCATTTGTTCTCCTATGCGCGCCGCCTTCGCCGTTATATAAAGGAAAACGGCATCGAGCTTGTGTTTTCCATCACGGCGGGCGTGGTCGGCGTTGCCGCCTACGGCGTGCGCGGCACGACAGCGCGGCTTATATATTGCGAGCATTCTAATCTTGAAAATCAGACCTACGGTAAAAAGCATTTTTATCGCCAAAAGCTCGGCGCAAAAAAAGCCGACGTGACCGTTACGCTCACGGAGCGCGACAAAGAGAATTTCAAGCGCACCTTCGGCTTGCCTGACGAAAAACTGCGCGTGATACCTAATTGGTTTACAAGGGACGAGAGCATTTTGGCAAGCTACGACATCACCTCAAAGCGCCTTATCAGCGCGGGCAGGCTTGAATCGGTCAAGGGGCAGGACATGCTTCTTCGCGCCGCGGCGGGGGTTTTTTGCGTTCATCCCGATTGGCAGCTTGACATCTACGGCGACGGAAGCCGCCGAGGTGCGCTCGAGGCGCAAGCGCGTGAGCTTGGCATTGAAAAAAACGTCAATTTCTGCGGCAACGTAAACGATCTTGCCGCGCGGTATCATAATTACGCCGTCTTCATTTTGCCGTCGTATTACGAGGGACTTCCTCTCGTTTTGCTTGAAGCGCAGGCGGCAGGGCTTCCCATCGTCAGCTTTGACTGCCCTACGGGACCTGCGGAGATAGTCACGGACGGTGTCAACGGTTATCTTATTCCGACCTACGATACGGATGCTATGGCGCGCCGCATCAACGCTCTTATCGAAAATGATGAGATGCGGCTTTCATTTTCAAAAAAATCGGGAATCTCCATTGACAAGTTCTCAAAGGAGCGTGTTCTTGCGCTTTGGCATGAGCTGATAGAGGGAGTAAGATGAAGAAAAGAAACGAATCGCGCACGATATCCGCGCTTATAAATCTTATCTCGAACTGCGGATATCAATTTGTAAATATTATAGTAAATATCATTCTTCCGCCGCTTATCACAGGGCGTTTTGGCTCGGTGATCAGCGGACTTGTAAACACCGTGCGGCAGATAGTGAGCTACGTTTCTCTCGTCGGCTCGGGAATTTCCGATTCCACCGTTGTCGCGCTTTACGAGCCGCTTGAAAAGCGCGACGAGGGGCGCATAAGCTCCATTTACCGTGCCGTTGGCAGAGCTTTCAACCACGCAAGTGCCGTTTTTACCGTCATTTCCATTCTTGTGGCGGCGGTATATCCGCTTCTTATCGAGGAAGAGCTTGACTACTTTTTTGTCGCATCGATAGTGCTGATAATGTCGCTGTCGGGATTTTCGGAGCTGTGGATGATCGGCAAATACCGCGCTCTGCTCACCGCGGACCAGCGGCTCTACGTTGTCAATTTTGCGCAGATAGCGGGTTCGGTTTTAAGCACCGCGCTCACGGTCATCCTCATAAAGCTGGGCTTGGGTATAGTTGTGGTACAGCTTGCCGCCGCCACGACGTATCTGTTGCGTATAATTCTGCTGACCTTTTTCGTTACGCGCCATTATCGCTATCTTGATAAGACGGCAGAGCCCGAACTTTCCGCCATTTCCAAGCGCGGCGCGGCTATCGTGCATCACGTGTCGGCGGTCGTCATTTTCGGCAGTCAAACTCTCATCGTTTCTATGGTGTGCGGACTTGCCGAGTCGAACGTTTTTTACGTTTACAATCTCGTTTTCAACGGACTTAACACCGTTTTGTCCACCGTTTCATCTGCGATGCTTGCGGGTATGGGAAATCTCATGCTCTCGCAGGACAGGGAAAAACTGCACCGCGTTTACGAGATATACGAGCTTGTTTTCCACATCATGACCTACGGAATTTATATGACCGCCATGGTCATGATAATTCCGTTCGAGCGCATTTATATGTCGGGCGCGGTGGATGCGAATTATATCCGCCCCGAGGTCGTTTTGCCCTTTGCGCTCGTTGGCGTTCTCAACAATCTGCGCACCCCCGGTACTACGGTCATTTGTGCCAAGGGGCATTACGGCGAGACGAAGTATCGCGCGGTTGCCGAGGCTACGATATGCATCGTAGGCGAGCTTGCGCTCGTTTGGCGTTTTGGAATAGTGGGCGTTCTCGTAGGTACGGTGCTTGCATCGCTTTACCGCACGCCCGACACCGTAATATACAGCAATTGCCGAATTCTCTGCCGTTCGCCGCTTCGGACGTTTGCGCGTATGGCGCGCTTTGCCGTTCCGTTTGCGCTGGCGTATATCTTTGCCATGCGCGTTGAAATACCCGCGGACGGATATTTTGCGTGGGCGCTCTACGCCGTAGCCGTTGCCGCCGCATCGTTTGCGGTATTGCTCGTTATCGCCTTGATATTTGACCGAAAGCACCTCTTTGGCGCGTTTGGCTATGCCAAGAGTATATTAACAAGAAGATAAAAACAGAATTTTAAAAGGAGGTGGGGAAGATAGAAAGACCTGTTTGGCGAACTCGCAAGCGAGCCTTTAAGGCTTTGCGCAGCTGTGCCGTCATAGCGTCCGTCGGGATGTTTGCGATAGGCAGAGTGTTTGCGAATTTTGATATTCTCCTCATTTCCTGTTTGCTCGTCTTTTTTGCCGCGTTTGAGTACGCGCTTGAGGAAGTCAGGCGGCGCAGCGTTTGTGTGTTTTTCTACGTGACGTTCTTCGTTTTTCTGCTTTGCCGTCCCACCATTGACCTTTTGCGCGGTGAGTATTGGGCGTATTTCGTGCCCGAGGCAATGTTTTTCGCCTTTACGATAATATATTTCGGCTTGCTTGCGATTCACTTCGGCACGCGCTTTGCCGAGGAGATGCTCTACAAGCGCGGCGCGTTTGAGCGCGAACACAGCGCGGAATTTTTCATAGCAGAGAATGACGATTTTTCATCGGCTCTGCAAAAGACCTCGGCTATCGGATTTTACGCTTCCCTTGCTTTCTCGCTTCTTGAGGGGCTTGAGCGCCTTGCGCGCTTGCGCTCGGCGGGATATTCGGATATGTATGCGGGCTATGAAAGCTCATTGCCCTTTTTCGTGGGGGCGATAGCCACGCTTGCGCCGTTCTTTTTGTGCGTTTATCTTGCCACAATGCCGACGAAGCTCCCCGCGTTCATTGCGCTTGGCGGGTACGTCGTGTCCACAGCGCCCGACCTTTTGCTTGGCGCGCGCAACCCCACGGTGCTTGCGGTGCTGTTTGCTTGGATATACTTCATCATCCGCGATTATCTTGGCGGTACGCGCCATTGGCTCGGAAAATTTGAGCGCACCTGCATTGCCGTCGGCGCACCCGTTGCGGTGCTCCTTCTCGGAGTGCTTAACTACACTCGCTCGGACACGGGCTTTTCGGGCGGAGTGCTTGACCTCGCGCTTGACTTTTTCCACAAGCAGGGCGTTTCCTTTAACGTCTTGAATCTTGCTTTTCTCGCGCTTCCCGCCCTTCCCGCGGTGGTTGCAAAATGCTACACGTTCGGCGGATTTATCGACTATTTTGTGTACGGCCCGATAGGAAGATTTTTGCTCGGCACGGCACCGCTTGGCGACGGAAACAGCGCACACAAGGCTATTTACGGAAATTCCTTTGCGCACAGTATGTCGTATATCGCAAACCCCGATTACCTTGAGGGTAACGGCTACGGCTCGTCGTTTTTGCTTGAATCCTATGCGGATTTCGGCTATATCGGTATGATAGTATTTTGCTTTGCGCTCGGCGCGTTTATGGCGTGTATGATACCTATGTTCAAAAAGAACCGCTTCTTGCGTATATTCATTCTCAACTGTCTTACGAGCTTCTTCCTCATTCCCCGCGCCGAGGCAACGGGGTGGCTGACCTTCGTGGTCTATATTCAGTTTTGGGTGGTTCTCGTTTTCTGTTATGCGTTTGCCAAAATGTTTTCAAAAAACTCTAAAATAAATATCGGAGGAATATCAAATGTTTAGATATTTTACCTTTAAGGGTATACTTTGCTCGCTCAAAAAGCTGATTATCCCCGCGATAGTGGGCGTTATCGTCTTTGCGCTTCTCGGCGCGGGCTTTGCGTTTTCAAAGGCGGAGTCCGACGAAAGCGGTGAGATAACCTTCTCCGTAGAGTACACGGCGAGCCGTGCGTATCTTATCTCACTTCCCGACGGCAATTCGCAGACGGATTCGATAGAGGCGGAATTGTCCACCGTTCCGATTGCCGCCGCGCTTCTTGGCAACCCTTCCTGCCGCGTTGAGGTGCTTGATGCGCTCATTGAGCTTTACAATATCCCCGAGACTCCCGACGAGTCCGATACGCAGGATAGCGAGGCGGCGGACACGGACGCCGATAAAGATGCGCTTTCGCTCGAGGAGCTTTTCGGCAAGAAAAAGGGCGAGGAGCTTGAGCAGAGCGACCTTGGCGGATATCTTACCACGTCGGTAGTGACGGGAACGCCCATGCTCACGTTGAGCGTGACTGCCAAGGATGAGGCTTTTGCCGCGAACGTGCTTGCCTGCTATGGTGAATATCTCTGCGGTGCGGCGATGGAATACATCGGCTCGGGTGCCGTTTGCACTCCTCTTGGCGCGGCTACCGTTGACTCGCACGTTTCGGGCGGTATGCAGTCCATCACTCCCGAGGGCTCGGTGTATGAGGCGATGGTAAAATATGCGATAATATTCGGCTTCGTGGGCGCGGTGATAGCGGCGTTTGCCGTTGTGGTTGTTGAGTTTTTCAAGCCCACTATGGTCGATGATGATGATTTCGCCGAGTACGGCGTTAAGCTCTACGGCGAGAGCTGTACATCAAAAAAACAAAAAATGAACTTTGCCGAGGATGCCGTGCTTCGTGACGTGACCGAAAATAGCTATGAGAGCATCGCCATCGTCGGAAGTCTCAAGGGTAAGAGAGCCGAGGCGGTGCGCACCGAGCTTGCAAAAAGGCTCTCGGAGCTTTCGGGAGTTAGTGTTACAGCCGTCGGAGATGCGCTTTCTGATTTTTCGCAGTTTGAGCTTGCAAAGAACGCGGATGCCGTCATTCTCGTTGAGTGCAAGGGCAAGACGGACAGAGTGAGATTTGAAAAGCTCGTCTGTCTGCTTGACGATTACGCCGTCCCCGTTATCGGCGGAGTTTCGCTTTAAGATATGGCAAAGATAGAATGGAAGGGCGGCGCAATGCTCTCGCCGCTACCCGCGGTGCTTGTCACCTCGTGCGCCGAGGGTGAGCGTCCCAACGTGGCGACGGTGGCTTGGTGCGGCATCACCTGCACGCATCCGCCGAGAGTGTATATTTCGCTTCGCCCGTCGAGATATTCGCACGAAATAATCAGCAAAACGGGTGAATTTGTAATAAACCTCGTTCCCTCGTCGATGGTACGCGCGGCGGACAGCTGCGGCGTGTATACGGGGCGCAAGGTGGATAAATTCAAGAGATTTTCCCTTACTCCCGAGCCGTCGCACAAGGTCGGTGCGCCGTCAATTGCGCAGTCACCGATGTCGCTTGAGTGCAAGGTGTACAGCGTACTGCCGCAGGGAACGCACGATATGTTCCTTGCCGACGTGGTGGCGGTGGGTGTCGAGGAGTCGCTTCTCGATGAGAAGGGCGGACTTCACCTTGACCGCGCGCGCCTTGCCGCGTACTCGCACGGCGAGTATTTTGAGCTTGGCAAAAAGCTTGGCTCGTTCGGCTTTTCGGTTAAGAAAAAGAAAAGGTGAAAACGCAAAGCGTTTTCAAATGATATATTTGGCTTGCGCCAAATATGATATACGCTTCGCGTATGATAAATGATGTATTTGCCCTTCGGACAAATATTAAGGAAAAAAGCGGAAGAAACTCGCGTTTCTTCCGCTTTTGTTTTATAAACGCTTTTTGCACCGCAAAAAGCTACCTTAATTTGCGGCAAAGCCGCAACTTCACTTAAAAAAGCGGGGATAGCGCACTCTCTCGCGTCATCCCGAAGGCTAAGCACGCTGTTCCGTGCTTAGCCGAGCGGATCTCGCAAAAATTTCGCAGAATTTTTGCGCTTGATGTTTGCACCAGACTTGACCCTTTCGGACTCTCGCCGTATGCTTGGGATGTGCTGAATGTTCGCGCTTACAATTTGCCTCGCCCTTAGGGAGAGCCTTATGTTTGCAATCGCTTTTTAATAGTTCGTAGCCGTATTTTTGGTGCTAAACCCTAATAAATCAGTTAGTGCGAACATCAAGCGCTGTTTTTCTGCGGAAAAACGGCGAGATTCGCTCGTCGCGGCGCGGAACAACGCGCCACGACTTCGGAATGACGCAAGTGGGTGCGCTATCCTCGCCATCTTAACGCATAGCAATATGCTAAAAGCACACTTTTTCTCAATAGGATTGCTTTTTGCCTTTTGCAAAAAGCAATCAAAAATATTCATCAAATCACATTTATTGAGTAAAATTTATATTTTAATGGAAATTTCCGAGCAAAGCGAGGAAATTCTCCGAAACTTTGCACTTTGCACTCTGCACTTTGCACTTTTTTATGTGCTATTTATTTTTTCTTTTTTTATTGTAATATCTAAAATAATATGATATAATTATAATTTAGATAATGATATATGCGGTGTGGCAGCCGCATAGACAAAATAAATTTAAAAGAATACGGAGGTCTTGACATGAAAGAAAGTGTCAGACTGCGCTCCGGAGCTGTAGTTGTGCCCATCAGCCGCCGAGACGCGCAAGCAAAAAATTATCTTACGAGAAATGATCTTACTCTTATGCACCTTGCCGCAACGCCCTCGGCATTTTCCGAGCTTGAGGACGGCACGATGATGCTCTGGTTTGACCCCGCACGCGTCGAGGATGCAGACCCCGACCTTTGGTGCAGTGACGATATCAAGGCGGAAACGCTCACTCTGCCGTCGGGCAACGAGATACAGCGCATGACGGTGCGCCACGCGGCGAAATTCGGCTACTACAGCGCGGACAGAATGGCGGCGATGCACCTTGACCTTTTTGAAGAGCCCGTTGCCTTTGCCCGCAAGCGCGACAGAAGCCTTGTTTATCTTTACGACAAAGCCACGTCCCTTCGCGCGCCGCTAAACTGCGTAAAATGCGGCAAGGACGTGAGATTTAAAAAGAAGCTCTGCCGTGCGTGCTACGAGGAGGAACTTGCCGTCCGCCGTGCCGAGGGTGACGCGCACCGCGCAAAGGCGTACGGTATGAGCCGCGCGCGCGTGCTTTTCTTCGACCTTGAGCTTACGGGATTTTATGACCGCGACGAGATAATCTCAATAAGTATTTTCAACGCACGCGGCGAGCAGATAATGGACACTCTCGTGCGCCCCACGCACACGAAAAAGTGGAAGCGCACCGAAAAGATACACGGCATAACCCCCGAAATGACCGCGGGCGCGGCTACTCTTGAGGAGCTTACCCCCGAGATAAAGCGCATCTTTGCCGAGGCGGATAACATCATAGCTTACGGCGTTTCCACCGATTACAGCCACATCAAGTACATATACGCCACCGAGGCGGAGCGCGAGGAGCTGAAAAGCAAGATAAGATGCTGTGCTAACGAGTTCGTCCGCTATATTCACGAGCATCGCCCCGACATCGAGCACGCAAGCCTGACGGATGCCATGGCGTGCTTTGAGATAGAGTGGGACGGCGTTGCGCACACGTCTATTGCCGACACTATCGGCTGTATGAAGGTGTGGGAAAAGCTCTTCCCGAACTATTATAAGGATTAAGTGAGGTAGTTATGTTTGGTCTTTTTAAGCGCAAAAGTGCGCAGGAAACGCAAAATAACGAAACAGAGGTAAAGTACGAGCTTCTTATCACCGCCGCGGATAACGCGGAGGGGGCGCTTATCCAGAGCATTTTGGAGTCGGCGGAGATACCCTATCTCGTTCAGGAGAAAAAGGGCGTCGGCGCGGGAAGCGTGGTAATGGGCTTTTCGATGTTCGGGTATGATTTTTTCGTTCCCGAAAACAGACTTGACGAGGCTTCGGCTCTGCTCGTTCCCGACGGGGCTGCCGAGGAGATAGCCGAGGACGAGGAAAACACAGAGGAAGAATAAGATGAAAGAGATTTTTCTTTGTAAATACGGCGAGATCGCGCTCAAGGGCGCGAACCGCGCGTCCTTCGAGGCGCTTCTTTGCCGTGAGCTTAAATACAGACTGTCGGGCATCGGAGATTTTGACATAATCCGCGCCCAAAGCACCATCCGCATCGAGCCGAAGGCGGATTACGATGCCGCCGTGCTTGACGCGGCGTACCGCGTGGCAAGCATGACCTTTGGCATTATCGCGATATGCCGTTGCGGTGTTGCCGAAAAGAATTTTGACGATATCAAGGCAAAGTCTGTCGAGTACCTTGCCGATGCTCTCGGCGCGGCGCGCACCTTCAAGGTGGAGACAAAGCGCGCGGATAAGACCTTTCCGATGGATTCGGGCGAGGTCAGCGCACAGCTTGGCGCGGCGATCCTGTCGGCGTTTCCCCACCTTCGCGTAAACGTCCACACGCCCGACGTGGTGGTGAAGTGCGAGATACGCGAGAGGGCGGCGTACATCAGCGCAGGTCAGGAAAAGGCGGCGGGCGGTATGCCCGTCGGCTCAAACGGTAAGGGTATGCTTCTGCTTTCGGGCGGAATCGACTCCCCCGTCGCGGGATATATGATGGCAAAGCGCGGCGTTAAGCTTGAAGCCGTTTATTTTGAGGCGTTCCCCTACACGAGCATTCAGGCGCGTGAAAAGGTCATCGAGCTTGCGCGTATAGTCAGCGCGTGGGCGGGAAGCATCAAGCTCCACGTCGTTTCCGTTACGAAAATTCAAGAGGAGCTTTCCCGCGCGTGCTGTGAGGATTATTTTACGCTTCTGCTTCGCAGATACATGATGGCGATAGCGGAAAAAATTGCGCTCGCAAACGAGTGCGGCGCACTCATCACGGGCGAGAGCATGGGTCAGGTCGCATCGCAGACGATGCAAGCGCTTGCCGTTACCGACAACGCGGTGAATATGCCCGTTTTCCGTCCTTGCATCGGACTTGATAAGGAAGAAATAGTCACCATCGCACGCAAGGTCGGCAGTTTTGAAACGTCAATTTTGCCGTACGAGGATTGCTGTACGGTGTTCACCCCCCGCCACCCCAAGACGCGCCCCGAAATACCCAAGGTCATTGCCGAGGAGCAAAAGCTCGATTTCGACGCGCTCGTCAAGGAGGCGCTTGCCACCGACGAGGTGATATACGTTAAGGCGGAGTTTACTGTTTAATATATAATTTAGGAAGCAAAATGTCAATTTATATAAATAGAAGAAAAAACAGAGTAGCGCTTAAAACCAAGCGAACTATGTACGTTTTCGAGATGCTTTTCGGCAAATACCCGATACATCTCTACTACGGCGCGATAAAGGGCACGCAGGATATTGAGTACGTCAAGAAGTCCAAGTCCTTCTCCGCGACCTATTCCGACGAGCGCTTCTATCCCGACAATACCGCGCTTGAATTTCCCCTTTTCGGAAGCGGCGACTTCCGCGCGACGGCACTGAAACTGCGCAGTATGGAAACGGGAAGCGACGTTACCTACTTCGTTTACAAGAGTATGCGCAAGTTTGGGGGAAGATTTTCTCCCGACGGCTTGCCCTGTGCGGATGCTGACGAGAATACCGAAACGCTGGAGCTGACGCTCACGGACGAGGTCACGGGCGCGATTTTGCGCCTTTACTACACCGTTTTTCCCGAAAGCGACGTTATCTCGCGCTATTTCGTGCTTGAAAATCGCGGAAAAGCCGACCTTCGCATTGAAAAGGCTATGCCGCTCGCGCTTGACATCGACGGCGACGAGCGCGATATGATAAGCTTTTACGGCGAGTGGGCGCACGAGCGTCATATTCAGCGTCAGCCGCTTATGCGCGGAAATCAGCGCGTTTTCAGCCGTCGCGGCTCGTCGAGCCACCATTTCAGCCCCTTTATGATGGTGACGGACAAAAAGGCGACCGAGGAGAGGGGTGAGGCTTACGCTTTCAACTTCGTTTGGAGCGGTAGCTGGCTTGGCGAGGTCGAGACCGACCAGACGCACAACACCCGCGTTCTTTTGGGACTTGGTGACGAGTGCTTTAATTATCTTTTGAAATCGGGCGAAAGCTTTGCATCTCCCGAGGCGGTGATGACGTACAGCGCAGGTGGCATCGGACGCGCATCGCGCAATATGCACCGCTTTGTGCGTGCGCACATCCTGCCGCGCGATAAATTCCCGCTTCGCCCCGTCGTGCTGAATTCGTGGGAAGCGTTTTTCTTCAACATCGACGCCGAGCGTATGGAAGCCTTCGGCGCAGAGGCGGCAAAATGCGGAATGGATATGGTCGTTATGGACGACGGCTGGTTTGGCAAGCGCGTAAACGATAAGGCGGGGCTTGGCGATTGGTATGCAAATCCCGACCGCTTTCCCGACGGGCTTGCGCCCTTTGTGCGCCGCGTCAAGAGAAACGGCATAAAATTCGGCATCTGGATAGAGCCCGAAATGGTCAACCCCGACAGCGAGCTGTTCAGGGCGCATCCCGAGTACGTTATCGCCGCACCCGGAAGACGCCGGCTTGAGTCGAGAACGCAGTACGTTCTCGATATGGCAAACACCGAGGTGCTTGACTACCTCAAATGCGCCTTTGCCAAAACGCTCGGAAACGTGGATATCGACTATATCAAGTGGGATATGAACCGCAATATGACCGAGGTGTATTCTCCCTCGCTCCCGCCCGAGCGTCAGGGCGAGGCGGCGTACCGCTATATGCTCGGTGTTTACGACCTCTTTAGGTGGTTTAACGAGAATTTCCCGAACGTAATGATAGAAAATTGCAGCGGCGGCGGAGGACGTTACGACCTCGGAATGATGAAGTATTCCACGCAGATATGGGCAAGCGACAACACCTCGCCAATTCACAGGACCTTCATTCAGCACGGCAGCACCTTTGGATTTCCGACCTCGGTCATGAGCTGTCACGTCGGCAACCACAAGGGATGTATCGAGGACGCGCGAAGGCTCGATTACCGCTTCCGCGTGGCTATGAACGGGCCTCTCGGATACGAATTTGACGTTCTCGGTGTCAGCGATAAAGTGAAAAAAACTATTTCCGAGCAGATAAAGGAGTACCGCACCTACGAGGAGCTTATTTTGCGCGGTGAGTTTTTCAGACTTCTTGACCCGTCCGCGTGCGGCAGATATGCGTATTATTTTGCCGACAAGGAAACGAACGCGAGCGAGCTTTTGCTTTCGTTCTTGCAAAACGAGGGCGACGAGCGCGAGCGCGAGTTCAAGCTAAAGCTTTCGGCGGCGGACGCGAGCGCGGACTACGTTGATATGATAAGCGGCGAGCGTTTTTCGGGCGCAGAGCTTAAAAAGGGCATCAGCGTAAAGAGCGACAAGGACGGCGAGTACGCGCGTATGTGGCACTTTGTCAGAAAATAAAAAATGACTCAATGCGTAAGGCGCGTGTTCTTAAGGACAGTTTTTGAAATTTAATAAAATACATTACCTACCGACAGGAAAAAGGATAGAGAAAGCAAAGTGCAATCTCTATCCTTTTTTCTTGACAAGCACTGCATTTGTAGACACAAATGCAAAAACAAGGTTATTATTTTATTTTATCTTCAATTTCCTTTGCATATCCTAAAGCTTGCTCCGCTTCAACATCATATCCGTTTTTGCGATGAATATCTGCAATCTCTAAATATACCTGATATGCTTCTTTGAATTTTTCGAGTTTTCGATAGCACAGCGCGATATCATATTTTTCGTCGCAGAAATATGTTCCGATTTCTCCTGCCTTTTCGAACCATACGATTGCCTCATTGTAATTTTCCATGCGGTAGTAGATATCACCCATGCTGATACACAGCTCCCAATTATCCGGGAATTTCTGTAGAGCCTCCGCACAAACGGTAAGCGCTTTTTCGTATTGATGCGCGTTCTCATACGCTTCAATTAGCAAAAACCATTCACGCTCGTCAAGATTGCCGCCCGCTTCATCCATTGCGAGTTGCAGCTCTGACAAAATTTCTTCGCCCTTACCCATGGAAAAGAGCATATGCATTTTCATAGATGCCGCTCTTCTGTAAGGCAAACAATTTTTGTCCGATTTATCGGCTAAGACTTCGTCAAAGTATTTGAGTGCTTCATCTCTGCAAAATGCCATCATTGCCTTATGGAGCCAGCCATAGTTCCATTTATCATACAAGGACAGTTCACCTGTTTTCATCAGCTTTTGATATTCAAGGCGACACCTCAAAAAGTCCTCGGGGTCTTCGCTTATTTCATAGAGCGCAGATAATCTTTGAGCATAATTATCGTAAGCCACCGACTGCTTTTTAAAAAGATCATCCACCATAACCCCGTAAAGCTTGGCGATTTCGGGAAGGAGCATTACGTCGGGCAGGGTATTTCCACACTCCCATCTTGATACGCTTTGAGCGGTTATGCAAAGCTTTTCGGCAACGTATTCCTGTGAGTATTTCTTAGCCACTCTGAACTTTTTCATATTTTCTGAAAACACAGTTGAGTTCATATAAAATTATCTCCTTTTTTATTTTTCGTAAGCTTACAATTATATTATAGCACCAATAAAGGAACATAACAATATCTTATTTTGTGATTAGACTCTCGGTTTATGCACAGAAAAAGATAACAAAAGTCGCCGAGAGCCATTTGCTCTCTCGGGGGTGCAGTATTTATATAACACAACCGTCGTCGGTGGTGAGTAAGTGCGCACTTGCTTGACAATCTGCCCTGTCAGCGAAGCTGACTGAGGGATTGTTTTGAACAAAATTATCACTTTTTAGACAATCCCTCCGTCATTTTCTTGCGAAAATGCCACCTCCCTTTGCACAAGGGAGGCTTTTTCTTTGTCGGCAAATGCGCACTTGCTCGCCATCGAATGTTGTGGTGCAATTATTTATCGCACGATAAACAATTTGAAATTGATTTTTTCTCAATTAACGAGATATAGAAAAACATAAACTTTTGTTATATAATATAATCACAACCGGTTGATAAATATTTGTCTGGAGGATTATGGAATGAGTTTAGGAAAAACTATTAAGGAACTTCGTCGAAAATATGATATGACACAAGAGCGGCTTGCTGAAATATTGTCTATTTCTCCGCAAGCGGTTAGTCGTTGGGAAACCGATGTGGCAATGCCTGATATTTCTCTCATTCTTCCGTTGTGTAACCTTTTTAATATTACTTCCGATGAGCTTTTGGGCATAGACGTTACACGCAGGCTGGAAGCTGTTGAAGAAATTTGTGATGAAGCTGATAAATATTCAAGAAGAGGTTATTTGGAAAAAGCTCGCAAAATTTTGGAAGAAGGACTTCAAAAATATCCGGATAATTGTGATATTATCTATGCTCTTATGTATGTTTCTTCTATGCAAAAAGATGCCACGGGAGATATTAAATTTCTTAATGAAGCAATAAAGTGGGGAGAGAAAATTCTTAAGCAAAGCACGGAAGATTATCAACGGCGTGGGGCAATCCAAATTTTGTGTTTTTCGTATCGTGATGCCGGCAGATTGGATGAAGCCGTTAAAATGGCGGAATCAATGCCTATTATGTGCGTTTCACAAGAGATGCTTCTAACAAGTGTTTATTCCGGTGATAAAGAATATTCCGCCAAGCAGAGAGAGGCTGCAAACTTATTTCAACATCTATCCAATAGGTTGTTTTTTATGCAGACCAAGTTGGACTCGGGAGAGATGGCTTACACATCGGAGGAGGATGCTGTTCTTCGTGATAAACGTATTGCTTTTTTGCATTTGTTTTTTGAAAACGGAGATTTTGGATTCTACAACGTACATCTTGCTGATACACATCGCGAACAAGCATTTTATTATGCAAAAAAAGAAGAATACGAAAAAACGTTATATCATCTTTCCTTGGCAGCGGAACATGCGATTAAATTTATCACATCGGTAAATGAAGATTGCACATCTCTTGTTTTTAGGGGTATGCCCCATAGTAGTTGGTGTACTACTTCTTCGGAAAATGAGGCGGCTCGGCTGCTCAAGAAACTCGAAAGCAACGTTTTTGATAAAGTGCGCGAAACCGATAACTTCATCAAAATCAAGGAACGGCTTACGAAATATGCCGGAAATTGGTGCGTGGAATAATTAAACAAGAAAGCCTCGCAAGGAAATTCCTTTGTCGAGGCTTTTAACTATTTTAAAATTGTTTTTTGTAATGATTACCTTTTTTATTCCGAAAACACGGTGTATTTTTTAACTCCGCTGACGGTCTCGCCGTCTATCTGCATCTCGCAGGGGCGGTCAAGCTCGACCTTTACGGTCTTGCCCGTGAGAATTTCCACGTATTTTTTGTGCTTTACGTGCTGTCCCTTGAATATGGATGGGAAGATGGTCAGCATTCGCAGGGGGCGCAGTCTGTGCGCTACCACAACGGTCAACGTTCCCTCGGGGTCAAGTCTGTCTTGGTTTGGCGCGACCATCATGCCGCCGCCGAAGAAGCGTCCCTTCATTACGGGGCAGAGCCACACGCGCTTGTACTCGTGAACCTCGCCGTCAACCGTTATCGTCGCGCTCGTAGGCTTAAAGGCGAACAAGAGTCCCTTTATGGCAATGGCTGTGTAATTTATGGGTTTTTTTGATTTTTTCTCCGAGCTGGAACGCTTGTTGTTACCTGCGGCACAGCAATATCCGTCAAATCCCGCGCCCGCGCCGTTGATGAATTTGTATTCCTTTGAGCGAATTCTCACACGCGGCAGTTTTTCTATGTAGGGATTGAGCAAAAACGGCGGCGTATTCGCGGGCATACCGAGGTCGTGTATGAAATCATTTCCGCTTCCCGTGGGGAAGTAGAGTATCTCGTGGTCAAGGTCTTCCTTGTCCACCTCGTTTATAAGGCGGTTTAGCGTACCATCGCCGCCCGAAATCACCACGGGCTCGTCTGCATCGATTTCCGCTATGTTTTCGTGAAAGGAGGTATCGAGGTTTTTGTGGACGTAGTTTATCTCCCAGTCGGGGTGTATGTTGTCAAGGCGGTGTGCATCTGCCTCGCCCTTTCCGTTGCCGGATGTCGGATTAAAAAAAACCGTAAGCCTTCTCACTATTTCTTCTCCTTAAAGTCTTATTGCGCGCTCTTTGATGAATTCTGCAACGTCTTTTCGTTGCGGAATGGATACAAGAGCGCCTTTTCTGTTGACGGTCAACGCCGAGACCGCGTTTGCTATTTTTCCTGCGCGGGCGATATCCCCGCCCTCAAGATGCTCAAGGGCAAGGGCGGCGACAAAAGCATCGCCTGCGGCGGAGGTGTCCTTCGCCTTGATGTCGTAAGCCGGTAGACAATGGTAGTATTTTCCATCGTATATATAACAGCCGCGGTTGCCAAGCTTTATGGCGAAAAACCGTGCGCGTATCATTCTCGAAAGGGCAACAGCCGCCTTTAGGCATTTTTCCGGCGTGTCGGGGCTGATGTCGGTCAGGAGCTTCGTCTCGTTTTCGTCGGGGGCAAAAACTTCTATCGGAGGCATCTCATCAAACGGGAAGGTCGCGACGCTCGCACCGCCGTCAAGATAAATCGGTATATCACGCTTTGCGGCGAGCCGCGCGGCGGCAAGGACGGTGCTGTGGGAAAAATCCACGTTTACTATAACGCCGTCGGGACGGCATATAAAAGCCCCCTCGACGTCGGATATGCCGAGTGCGGAATTGGCATCGGGCGAAAGTTTTATCTGCTTGGACACAGCATCGCTTGCCGACAGCACGCAAAATCCCGTGGGCAGAGTGGCGTCGGAGGTGACAAATCGCGTGTCGATTCCTTCATATTCATAAATTTTACGAAGGTCTGTTCCGTTCCTGTCGCGCCCGACCCTCGCGCAAAGAACGCTGTCTCCGCCGAGCCGTGCAACTGCCGCGGCGGCGTTAGCACCGCTTCCCGTCGGAACGAAACTGCACGTTTTTGCGATAATTGGAGCTTTAGGGGAGCGCGGAAGCTCGCTGGCAGGCATGCAAAGATCAATGCGCGCCTCACCGATGGTGAGTATTCTTTTTTTCATCTGCAAGCTCCTTTCCCGATCATTTCACATACATTATACTATAAAGGAAGAGAAAAAGCAAGAGAAATATTTGCGCAAACAGACGTTTGTAGGGAAAAACGGGGCGTTTTGTGTAGCTTTTTGACGATTTTAGAGACATGATTTAAAAAAATTTAAAAAATCCAAAAAAAATCAAAAAAATTTCAAAAAACCTATTGACAAAGTGGAATAAAAGTGGTATTATATACAAGCTGTCCACGAGGGACTGCGAAGGTCATTGAAAATTGAACAACAGACGAAGAAGTACAAGCACACA
>JAZQDD010000022.1:0-53138 GCA_045546615.1 Eubacteriales bacterium
ATTTTTATATAAAAAACTTGGGTTTGCTTGTGGCAAAATGCGTTGTTTTTTATATAAACAGTTTTTTGTGCAGGGACTCTCTAAGTGGCTTTGATATCGCTATTATAAGCAGTGCAAGTCCGGCAAACAGGCAGGATATAAACGGATACGGCGACCAAATGAATTTGAAATTATCGCTAAACGTCAAGTTTATAAAGAACTCGATCAGAAGGCAATATCCGCCTATAGCGATAAATCCGCCTCCAAAGATATAGAGGATTCCTTTTCCGACATACCGAAGCAACGCAACTATAGCGGTAATTATAATTCCCAAAATACCAACTGCGGGAAAAGCAAGACTTAAGAACCACTCTCCGCCCGTAGCGAAATTTATATAGAGAAGGAGCAAGCCAAGTAACGCGAAGTCAAGCGGCACAAATACCACGGGGTTAGGACGTGAAAACCACAAAGGAAGCACGAAAATCGAATAAGCCACGAGTATTCCGCCAACGGCATATCCTGACCATGTGACAGTTCCCGTCAGACGAAGATCGCAAAAAAGAGTTATCGCTATCGGCATCATTGCGAGAATAGTCAAGATAAACAGTAATCCCTGTGGGCGCATATTTTCCTTACCTTTAACAAAATGCGGATATGTGGGAGCTGTGTGCGGACGAGGAATATCCGGATGATATACCGCCGTGCCGCAAAGCGGACAAACCTTTTCGGTATCTGCAAGCTCAACACCGCATTTAACACAATACATATGAATACTCCTTTCAGCGCCGATTGCTTTCAACCTTGGCGTGTATCCCTATTTCGCGCAATTGCTCGTAAAAATAAAGCTCAAGATTGGATTTTTGGATATCTCTTGTAAAGCTGATATAAGTCTTACCTTTATACGCAAGTACAGCACAATTTTCATGTGTGTTCGGCAGAGTTCCGATAATGAAATCAAATCTGTCGACATACTGCTCCATTTCACTCGGGACTTGGATGATCCCAAGGTTTGAAAGATCCATAACAGACTTTTTCTCGCCAACTGCATCGTAAACCGATTTCATGACGAAATTTTTGATAAAAAGCGGCATGATACGGACGATGAGCGACTTCTCGCTCTTGACATTTTTGGTCAAGCGCATTGTCATTTCCTTTTTTGTCACGCCGAGAGCCATCTGATGATGCACGACGTGGCAGATCTCATCAAACTCCCACTCGCCCACTCTCGGATCAATTCCGGGGGTGAGGTAAAGCGAGAAATTCCGCAATGTTTCACTTCCAAAAAGGCGGCGAAGATCAACCGGCACAAGCACCTTTACCATCTTCTGATTACGGCGCGCCACGTGAGAATCCTGTATGCGGCAGGTGGCTTTGATTATAGCGGAACAGATAAGTTCAGTAACCGATACTCCCCTATCATGGGCGGCATCGCGTATCTTATCGGAATCTATTATAAACGTGGTCAGGTTAACAAACTCATCCTTCTCGCGCACACCCTCTATTCGATACGAGTTAGGCTCGGCGCGGCTCTTTGAAACATCGCCGCAAGCATCAAGAAAGCTATCGCGCAGTTCCTCGGGACGAGGCGCTTCACGGCGGTCGAGAATACCGTGGGTGTTTGGAACTGTAAGACCATAACGGCGTTCAATGTATTCCGCAACCAATGATTTTAGAAAAACAAGCCCTCCCCTGCCATCCGTAAGTGCGTGATAAAATTCCACGGCGATTCTGTTGCCGTAGACAAGCACCCTGAGCGCACACTTGCGAATACTCTCGAATGGCATATACATAAGCGGAGATGATCGCTCATCCTCAATTTCTGGCGCGCGGCGAAGCTCCTCGAGATAATACCAAAACGCCCCCCTGCGAAGCCGCGCGGCAATTGAGGGGAAACGGCGCACAGTTGCATCGAGGGCAACGCGCAAAATATCCCTGTCAACGGGTTCGGACATCGTGGCTGAAAGCCGAAACATATTATTCCACTTACGCCTTTTGGCGGCAGGATATATTTTTGCCGCATTATCGAGCTTCATCCAGCGCAAGCCAATACCCGTAGGCACAAGAGAATCAACAAAGTCACAAATTGCCGCAAAATCCGCCTTGCTCTCTTTAAGATCATACAAAAGGTATGCGTGCCACATTCCCTCTGCCAAGCTCAACTCGCATCTGCGCGAGGCGGCTCGCAGCTTCTGGTGCATCCTCAACGCATCATCAAGAAGTATCTCGTCAGAGCCAACTAATATAAAAGAAGGCGGCATAGCGGAAACATCTCCAAAAAGCGGAGACGCCTCCTTGTCATCGGGCGCAAGCGCGTCTCCGAGATAACTTTCTACAAAGAAAGACAGCGTTTGCTTGTCAAGGGAAATGTCGATATCCTTATTCTTTTCGATGCTGTCACCCGACAAGGTGAGATCAAGCCACGGAGAAATAGCGATAATTCCGGCAGGAAGCGCAATAGCGGCAGAGATGAGCCTATTGCACAGCGCATAGCACAGACCTCCGCCCGCACTCTCGCCGCACAACATAATGGACGATGGCGATATACCGCATTCAAGCAAATAAGTATACGCCTCAAAAGCATCGTCCGCGGCGGCAGGGGCTTTATGCTCGGGAGCGAGACGGTATGCAGGACAAAACACCCGCATGCCGCATTTTTCAGCCAAAGCCGAACCAAATCCAAGTGCGTATTCGAGCGAACCGCAAACGTATCCGCCGCCATGCAGATAAAGAACAACTCCCTCTCTGCGGGTTTCCGATGGGTATATCCACGCTCCCTCAAAAGAGCCGAAATGCTTTCTTTCTATTCTTGTTTTTCGCCCCTTCATATTAGTCATCAGAGAGCCGAGCCTGTCTTGAAAGTTTCGTTGTTCTTCAAGCGTAAGGGAGGATAGTTTGGGCGCGATGAGTTTAATTTGCTTTTTCATAAATTTTGCGCTGAATGCCATTTATCCTCCCTCCTTTTTTATTTATCTTTCTTCTATTGACACATATTCTTCCGCATTTTTGACATTAATGTACGCAGGGCGGATAATTTTTCCTGCATTTTGGATTTCCTCTATTCTGTGCGCGCTCCAACCAACGATTCTTGAAACGGCGAATATCGGAGTAAACATCTCGTCCGGAAGTCCGAGCATACGGTAAACCAGCCCCGAATAAAAGTCAACGTTCGGGCTGACTCCCTTATACATCTTTCTCTTTTCCGCTATTATCTCGGGGGCAAAGCTTGCCACCTTTTGATAAAGCTCATATTCTTCCTGACAATTTTTTTCAACAGAGAGCTTTTCAGCACAGCCCTTTAGTATCTCGCATCTCGGATCAGACAACGAATACACTGCGTGTCCCATGCCGTAAATAAGACCTGCTTTATCATAGGCTTCCTTATTGAGCAATTTCACAAGATAGTCTCTTATCGCTCCATCGTCACGCGTATTGATGCTTGCCTTCATATCATCAAACATTCTGACGACCTTTACGTTTGCTCCGCCATGCCTCGGCCCCTTCAGAGAACCGAGAGCCGCCGAGATAGCCGCATATGTATCTGTTCCCGAAGACGTAACAACGTGGGTCGTGAAGGTCGAATTGTTTCCACCGCCGTGCTCCGCATGAAGAACAAGGGCAAGATCAAGTATCTGTGCCTCAAGGGGAGTATACTGTCTATCCTCACGAAGAAGCTTCAAGAGATTTTCTGCAATAGAAACATCCGGGTCTGAAACGTGAATAAAAAGACTCTTTCCGCGGTGATAGTGCTGATATGAATTATATGCGTAGACAGCAAGCATGTGGAAAGTGGAAATAAGCTGTAAACTCTGTCTTAAAACATTTTCTACAGATATATCATCAGGATTATCGTCGTAAGCATAGAGAGCAAGCACGCTTCTTGAAAGAATATTCATCATATCCTTACCGGGTGCTTTGAGTATCATATCTCGTACAAAAGACTGCGGCAGTGAGCGGTAGCTTGCAAGAGTCCACTTGAACTCGTCAAGCTCATCGCGAGTAGGAAGCTTTGAAAAGAGCAAAAGATATATCGCTTCCTCAAAACCAAAGCGTTTTCCGTAAAATCCGTCAACAAGAGAATTTATATTTATTCCGCGATAGTAAAGCTCACCGGGACACGGAACGAGCTCGCCGTTTTCATTAAGCTTTTTAGCTCTGACATCGGAAACTTCGGTAAGTCCGGTCACCACGCCGCGTCCGTTAAGGTCGCGAAGTCCGCGAAATACCTGATTTTCTGCATACATTTCAGGTCTTATACCGTTGTTTTGGGAGGATTTCTCCGCCATTTTGCGAATATATGGGGTTATTTCAGAATAATTCATTTATCTTCCTCATTATCAATTTGTATTTCCATCATTATCTTCTGCGGCGTCATACCGCATCTCTCGTAAAAGCCCATGGCTGCGGTATTAAGCGTCCAAACGTTAAGTTCTACCCTATCGCAAGCCTCTTTGCGCGCCTGTGTAAGCACAAAATCATAAAGCTCTCGTCCGATATGCTTTCCGCGGCAATTCTCGTCAACGCAAAGATCGTCGATATAAAGCACCTTGGAGTCCTTTAATATATTATTATCTCGGGTTTCTCTGTAAATGCAGAAGGCATAACCGACAAGCTCCCCGTCACGGATATTCACAAATATTGGAGTGCGTTCATCCGATATAAGTGCCTCAAGCTCGCTGTCGGTGTATTTTTTCACTCCGCTTCGAAATATATCAGGTCTGCCCGCGGCGTGAATGTCAAGCACCTGACGAAGCAGGCGATTTATCACAGGTATATCTTTGTTCTCTGCTCTTCTTATCATCAGTTAAGAAATCCTTCAAGTATTCTTTCCTCTGCCTCGGCTTCGCTAAGTCCGAGCGTCATCAGTTTTAGCAGTTGTTCACCTGCTATCTTTCCGATCGCCGCCTCGTGAACGAGCCGTGCATCGGTATGCTCGGCGCATATCGCAGGAATGGAGCTTATTTTAGCATCGTCCATAATGATAGAGTCACACTCGACGTGTCCAAAGCAGGATGCCTTACCCGTCATTTTGGGATAAAAGACCTGATAGGAGCTGTCCTTTGCCACCGAACGTGAAATCACACGACCCGTTGCATCTTCAGCTTCGAGAACTATTTCCATTTCAGATTCGGCGATCTGCTTTCCGTGCGTAAGGAGCTTTTCGTTAACTGCTACCTCTGCCCCCTTGCCAACAATAATGGTGGTCTTACGTTTGGTGGAGTCAACTCCCTTTATCTGCGTAGTATCCATCTGCATATAGGAGTTTTCGCCAATATATGCAACGGTTTCGGGATTCATTATCCTCTCGCCCGTTCCTTCGCCGTCACCATAGTGCTTTTCAACGTAGCGGACGCGGGACTTTTTGCCGATATAAAAAGTATGAACACCGTCGTGCTGGCTGGTCTCACAACCCGAGTTGTGAATACCGCACCCAGCAATGATAAGCACGTCGCAGTTATCTCCGATGTGAAAATCGTTGTACACAAGCTCGGAAAGTCCCGTCTTCGTTATGATAACGGGGATGTGCAGTGACTCGTTAACTGTGCCGTCCTTTATGGTGATGTCAATTCCGTTTTTGTCTGTTTTAGACTCGATAACTATATTTTTCGTAGATGAACGGCTGTCGGTCTCGCCGTCCTTTCTTATATTATACGCTCCCTGCGGAACTCGTTCGAGATCCGCTATCTCACGGAGGAGCTTAAGGTCTGTCTTGTTCATATTTTTGCTCCTTAATGCGCTTCAATGTTCTTCATATACTTACAGCCGTGGGTAGCCTCGGCGATAATGGAGGGGAAAACCTCCGCCTTTGTGCCTATTTTTTCAACCTTACCGCCCGAAAGCACAACTATCTCGTCCGCAAGGTTGATAATACGCTCCTGATGGGAGATTATTATTATCGTCGCATTGCTGTTTTTGTGAAGATCTCTGAAAGTATCGGTAAGCTTCGCAAACGACCAAAGGTCAATTCCTGCCTCGGGTTCATCAAAGATCATAAGCGAGGAATTTCTCGCAAGGATTGTGGCGATCTCAATACGCTTAACCTCGCCGCCTGACAAAGAGGTGTCCACCTCGCGGTCAATATAGTCCCCGGCGCAAAGACCGACCTTGTTAAGATACATGCAACAGTCCATAGTCGAAAGATCGGACTTACCCGAAGCAAGCTCAAGAAGATCGCGTACGCGCATTCCCTTAAAGCGCGGCGGCTGCTGAAAACCGTAACTGATGCCGAGACGCGCACGCTCGGTTATGGACATATTTGTTATATCCACGCCATTGTACTCAATAGTACCCGAGGTAAGCGGTGCTATACCCATAACAGCTTTTGCAAGCGTTGTCTTGCCTCCGCCGTTAGGTCCCGTAAGAACGACGAGCGTTCCGTCCTTGATATCAAGGCTTAAGTTATCAAGTATTGCCCTTCTTCCGCTGCCCGCTACGTTTTCGGCAATGAGTGAAACATCCTTTATTTTTAACATAGTTTTTCCTTTCACATATATAGCTTGAGTGTTTTTTCTATCCAATAAACAAATTCTGCACTCGGCAGTTTGTTTTCATATTTTTTCATTTTCAGATAAAGCTCCACGCCATCCGATGGATCGTGCCAAAGGTCTGTAAAAACCATATCGTATCCACCGCGCGCCATTTGTTGCTCCGCAAACTCGAACGCATCAGCGCAGATCACTGTTACTTTTGACGGATCGGGAAATTGCGGCAGAAGGTGCTCCTTGAAAAGCGCAATAGCCTCCTCGCTTCGTTCAACTACGGTAACGGAGCTAACCTCGTTTTTGATGCTCGCCATGTAGGCAAAATATCCAAGCCCAAGCCCATAGGTCAGCACCCGTCCGCGCGCGGCGTCGAGCGCGGGCTTTGTTGTATTGGTCTCGTTGGGCATTAGTGTCATCCACTCTCTCCCGCCTTCAAGAACTGCGGGATAGGGGTAATCCTCCCTAAAAAATCCTATCTGCGGTATTACTCTGCCGTCAGTCTCCGTTATCGGGTCATCAAACACAAACGCCTCATAGGCACGGCAAACACGTTTCTCAAACGTCCAATTCCCGCACTTACCTTCGGGAAAACGGATATTCTTGTAATATGCATCCTCGCGGTACGGTGTTACGTCAAGCAAATGCACCATTGGGAGAAAATAATCTCTGAAAAACTCTCTGTCTGCGTGATTGTCAAATGAATCAACACCGCACGCCGCCGCAACGAGAGAGGCGTAGGAATATTCAAGCGAAGCCTTTGTCCCGACACCCTCGGTCATTGAATCCATCATTTTAGAGTCAATATAATCAGGGGCAAGGTTCAAATAAATGCTCATCAATTTGAATATCCGTGAATTTGTTTTTTCAACTACGTCACGCGTGTGCATATTTTACCACCTTTACATATTATCATATTATTATATCATAATTTTTCAAAATAATAAATAGTTTTTATACAATAAATTCAAAATTATTATGTTTTTACAAAAAAACAGAGGAGCCGAAGATCCTCTGTTAGAAATATTATGCTTTCTTTTTACGCTTTTTTTTGAAAAGGTACAGAAAAACAGTATTCACAGTAGCAAATATTACCATGCTGACTATCATTCCCGCCGCTATACCCGAGGCAACCAAGAGAGAGGTTTCTCCGTTTTCAAACGCCGCCGAATAATCCTTGTTGATTATGCTGCTTACCGTAAAATACAAAGGGCGTCCCGGTACAAGGGGGATAAGCGACGGAAACATTATAACAACCGTGGGCATCCTCCACAACCGCGCATTTATTTCCGACAGCGCACACACCACGAATGCGGAAACCATGTGTGCCGCAAACACGGAAAAGCCAAGGCAGTCGCCGACGCAATAAACTGCCGCCCCCAATGTAGTAACAAAAAATATTGGGATCAATGATTTTACAGATGCTTTTACCATGAGGGCATATCCCATAGCTCCAAGCAAAGAGCCTATCATTATGTAAAAATAATGTTCCATTACATAAGCCCTCCAAATACAAAAAACGCCATAGCATATCCAAGCGCGATCATAACTGCGGTAAGAAATGCCTGAAGCAAACGCAATGCGCCCGAAATCAAATTGCCGTTAACCATATCCGTAACGCCCGTCCAGAAAGAAAGACCGGGTATGACCTGCATAATTGTTCCTATCGCAACGGCATCAACATCTCTGCCCAACCCGATAAAGCAAAATAAAACAGATAAAGAGCCCGACACAAATGAGAGCGAAAAGGGTTTCATCATTCCTTTGGTGAACGGCGCCTCGACAGATGACAATATGCTTATTACTACGGCTACAAGCGCACCGCACAGCGCGTCGAGCCAAGTGCCGCCGAAAAACAGCGTAAATCCCGCTATAAATATAGCCGCTCCGATGTGGGCTACAACGGCACTGTACGGGTTAACTTTTTTAACCGCTTCGATCCTCTGACGCGCCTCCTCGATAGATATGTGTCCAAAGCACAGTTCGCGGGAGATAGTATTCAATTGTTCAACGCGAAAAAGATTCATCGATATCTCTTTTTTCACATGCCGCATTTGTTCGGAATATCCACCGTCCTTCATTCTGACCGAAGCGGCAATAAGGGACGGTATAACAAACGCCTCAACATGGTCTGCTCCGAGTGCGGTGCAGATGCGCTCAATGGTATTCTCAACACGAGATATTTCACTGCCGTTTCGCAAAAGGTGTTCGGCTATATCAAGTGCGGTTCGCAAAATAATGTCTGCCCCCGCGTCACCGCAGGTCGGGTAAACAACGCTCTGGTCCATGTGTAACACTACTCCGTTTTTGGAAAAATATTGCTATTATATCAAATGATCTCAACGCCGCAAGGCATTGTGGTGCATACCTCTGCAAAACTTACATGACCATCTTTGGATAACAGCGCTTTTGCCGCATACGCTTGCGCTTCGTTATCAAACACACCAAAAACAGCCGTACCGCTTCCGCAGAGAAGCGCCCCCTGCGACAGAGCGCCAAGTCTGTCTTTTAAAGCTTTTGCGCTCGGCGCCAACCCATCAAGTGCCTGCTCAAAAATATTGTAAAATCCGCCTACTATGCCTATTTTGTCACCGTTTTTTACAGAAGCCAAAATATCGGCAGGCACCTTGGGAGAATAACCGCAAAAATCCGCATAACGAGAATCCAGCGCGGCATACGCCGCAGGCGTCGAGATTCCCTCTCTGCCCTTCGCGACAAGCACGTGCAGCTTCGGAACGGGAAGGTGTTCGAGGACAACGTCTCCTATACCGCCGACTCTTATGCATCCGCCGCGCACGCAAAACGGGATATCCGCGCCGACGGCCGCACCAAAAGCGCAAAGTTCATCCGTGGAAAACGGCTCGCCAAGCAATTTGTTAAGCCCCACAAGCACAGCCGCTCCGTCGGCGCTTCCGCCTCCCATGCCCGCTTCGGTAGGTATGCGTTTTTGTATATCTATATGCACTCCCCGTGTATCAGCAGAAGCATCGAGCAGAAGGCGCGCTGTCTTGTATGCTATATTCCTCTTATCTGTAGGAACGCCGCTCGCATCCGAGGTAATGCTGATGCCGCCGTCGCTTATCGTGAGCGTAAGAGTATCGCAAAGCGATAGCGACATCATCAGCGAATCTATCTCGTGATATCCGTCAGCACGCTTTCTTGTTATCTCAAGAAAGGGATTTATTTTAGCATAGGCATTCAAAACGATCTTTTCCATATTTTTGCCCCCCTTTCTTTATACTTTTAAATCATAACATAAGTACAGCCGGAATGCAAGCACATTTTTTCATTAGTGACATATTTTTTAATTATTTTGACAATTTATTTTAATTATTTTATATCATCCTTGACAGAAAAAGAATAATTCTATATAATTTAATACACATAAAGTTTCGCACAAAAAGCAAAAAAGGAGTCAGCTATGGCAGAAAACACGAGCCGCAAGGGCGGCATTTCCGTAGAAACACAACATATTTTCCCGATAATCAAAAAATGGCTTTATTCCGACAAGGACATCTTCCTGCGCGAGATCGTTTCAAACGCTTCCGACGCCGTTACAAAGCTAAAGCGCCTCGCCTCTCTCGGTCACACCGAGCTTGAGGACGGTAAGGAGTTCCGCATAACAGTAAGCATTGACCGCGATGCGCGCACGATAACCGTAAGCGACAACGGAATCGGTATGACCGAGGATGAGCTTTCGCGCTACATCTGCTCTATCGCTCTTTCGGGCGCACTTGAATTCGTTGAAAAATACGAGGACGGCGACAAATCAGGCGGCATTATCGGACACTTCGGACTCGGCTTTTATTCCTCGTTCATGGTAAGCGACAGAGTCGAGCTTCACACGCGTTCATATACGGGGGCTGATGCAGTTCATTGGAGTTGCGACGAGGGCGGCGAGTATGAAATTTCAACGTCTGACAAAGCGAGCCGCGGCACTTCCGTGATCATGCACATATCCGATGACGAGGACGAATATCTTGATGCTTCCAGAATCAAGGGGATATTGGACAAATATTGTGCTTTCATGCCTGTTCCGATTTACTTTGAGTCCGCTGATGAGGAAAACGAAAGCAAGCAGATAAACGACACTCTTCCCCTTTGGGCAAAAAGCCCGTCGGAAATTTCCGATGAAGAATACAACGAGTTTTATCACAAGCTTTTCATGGATGCTGACGATCCGCTGTTCCACATTCACATAAACGCGGACTATCCGCTGAATTTCAAGGGTATTTTGTATTTCCCGCGCATCCGCAACGAGGCACAGTCACTCGAAGGCGAGGTAAAGCTGTTCTACAATCACGTTTTCGTCGCAGATAACATAAAGGAAGTTCTCCCCGATTATCTGCTCATGCTCCGAGGTGCGCTTGACTGCCCCGAGCTTCCCCTTAACGTATCAAGAAGCTATCTGCAGGACAATGCCTACGTCAAGAAAATATCTCAATATATCGTTAAAAAGGTAGCGGATAAGCTGAATTCTCTCGCCCTCAACGACAGAGATAATTACGAAAAGCTGTATGCCGACATCAGAGTTTTCCTTGAATATGCTTGTCTGCGGGAGAGAAAGTTCTATGACCGCGCAAAGGACAGTCTGCTGCTGCGCCTTACCGACGGCAGTTCGGTGACCTTCCCCGAGTATCTTGACTCGGCAAAGGAAGCACATGAGGGTGTGATCTACTATGCAACCGACACCGCACTGCAATCGCAGTATATCTCAATGATGAGCAAGGAAAACATCAAGGTCGCTATTTTTGATCTCATGCTTGATACTCAATACATGAGCGCCATCGAGCAATACCGCGGTGACGTGAAATTCGTACGCGTTGACTCGGGAATCGCACCAGCCGTAAAGAGCGACGCCGAAAAGACCGAGATACCCGAAAACATTGTGACACTTTTCCGCACGATAGCCAAGGATGAAAAGCTGACCGTATCTGCAGAGACGCTCAAAAACGAGGACGTTCCCGCGCTTCTCTCCGTGAGCGAGGAGTCACGCAGGTTTGAGGATATGATGAGAATGTACGCCACTCCGGGAGCCGATCTTCCCGCATTCCCGCTTGACTACACGCTGACGCTCAACACTGCATCGCATCTGTATACAAAGCTCATCGACCTTATCGGCGATACAGAGGTAGCCGCCGACAGCAAGGCGTATACCTACGCTTCCTTTATTTATCAGCTTGCCCGTCTCTCGCAAAAGAAACTGAACGCCGACGAGCTTTCGGAGCTTCTTGCGGATGGATACAAGCTGCTCGGAATGATATGAGGTGAAAAATGAAAACTCAAAAATATATGACGCGCGGCGTTTGCTCGCGCTCAATAACCGTAACACTCGCCGACGACGGCACTATTGAGAACGTAAAATTCGAGGGCGGATGCAGCGGCAACACGCAGGGGGTCGCCGCACTCGCTAAAGGTATGAAGCCCGAGGAAGCTATCGCCAGACTTGAGGGTATAAAATGCGGATTTAAGCCCACTTCTTGCCCCGACCAGCTTGCCAAGGCACTACGACAAATGATCGAGGAATAATTTTCAAAAGCCAAGCTGCCCGAGATGGCGGCTTGGCTTTTAAAAATTAAGTAAAATGCAAAAAAGGTATTGATTTTTCTCTTTCCGTATGCTATAATATAAAAGTAAAGTTTGCGGAGGCGTAGCTCAGTTGGTCAGAGCGCACGGTTCACATCCGTGAGGTCGAGAGTTCGAGCCTCCCCGTCTCCACCATACATATTATCCGGGGCATTAGCGCAGCTGGGAGCGCACAACACTGGCAGTGTTGGGGTCAGGGGTTCGAATCCCCTATGCTCCACCAAAAAGGAAGCATCAGGTTTTGCCTGATGCTTTCTTTTTGCTGAACAATACTGAGAAGCCCTCTCAAATTGCGTAGCAATTTGAATATAGCTCGCGGAGCTGTTGCTAACGCATTCCGCCCAATGGCGCGCGAGCTTTGGGTTCTGAATCCCCTATGCTCCACCAAAAAGAAAGCATCAGGCTTTGTCTGATGCTTCCTTTTTGCTGAACAATACTGAGAAGCCCTCTCAAATTGCGTAGCAATTTGAATATAGCTCGCGGAGCTGTTGCTAACGCATTCCGCCCAATGGCGTGCGAGCTTTGGGTTCTGAATCCCCTATGCTCCACCAAAAAGGAAGCATCAGGCTTTGCCTGATGCTTCCTTTTTGATGAACAATACTGAGAAGCCCTCTCAAATTGCGTAGCAATTTGAATATAGCTCGCGGAGCTGCTGCTAACGCATTCCGCACAATGGCGCGCGAGCTTTGGGTTCTGAATCCCCTATGCTCCACCAAAAAGGAAGCATCAGGCTTTGCCTGATGCTTCCTTTTTCCTGAACTATACTGAGAAGCCCTCTCAAATTGCGTAGCAATTTGATTATAGCTCGCGTAGCACTCGCGAACGAGAACCGCCGCATTACGCGCGAGCTTTGGGTTCTGAATCCCCTATGCTCCACCAGAACAAGCAAATCCGAACTGTTTCGTTACGACGTAACTGTTCGGATTTCTTTTTTACTTTGATTATCCATATTAGCTGATACCGTCGAAAGTGACCAAACGGTTGCTCTCGGCGATAACTTTACTTAATCACGTTCTCAGGTGCTTCTATAACTAATACCGTCTTGCACGTCGTTCTCCGCCCCAAGCATACTTTGAGAACGGATCATTCTCCCACTTAAAATCCATTACATAGCGTGTTCCTTGCGCGTTCCAACTGCCGCCATCCGGTCTTTCGGGATAAATTTCGTTCGTATCCACAATTCTTTTGACCGCTTGGTTCGTTAGCCTCGCCCATCCCCCTGATATAATGACAATGATTCGCTATGTAAAAAAGCACAAAGATAAATATAAAAATACCTCAAGTAAGCTTTTAGATTTATGTCACCCCGCCGGGCTTTTCGTTCTTTAGTATTTTTTGGCATACATATTTCTTCACAAAAAGTTCACCAAAAGGGAGCGAGGAAATCGCCTTGTGTGATTGACTTTTTACCTATAATATAGTATAATATTGCTGTTAATTAAATTTTGCAAACGGAGGGAGTATTATGCCCCGTTTTTTTGTGGACAAAAACAATATAGATCTTGACAAAGATGTAATAACCATAGACGGAGAGGACGCCCATCACATAGCACGTTCTCTGCGCATGGCTGTGGGAGAGCTGATAACGGTTTGCGACGGAAACGGAACTGATTACGTTTGCCGTCTTGATCAAATTCGCGACAGCGGCTCGCTTTGTAATATATTATCCAGCGCACCGTCTCTTGCCGAGTCTCCGTGCCAAATAAGCGTTTATCAGGCACTTGTTAAGGGGGACAGAATGGATACCGCTATCCAAAAAAGCGTTGAGTTTGGCGCATATGAGATATGTCCGTTCGAGGCATCACGCTGTATTGTAAAAAGCAAGGCGGATGACGCCGCAAAAAACTCAAGACGCGAAAAAATAGCACTTGAAGCAGCCAAGCAATGCGGCAGAGGAATCATTCCGCAAGTACATCCTGTTATGGGATTTACAAAGATGCTATCTGCAGCTTCAGCCGCGGAACTTGCCATTTTCTGTTACGAGGACGAGCATACATTAAAACTCGGCACTCTGCTCTGCTCATTTTCCACGCCCCCCAAGAGCGTTGCAATAGTCATAGGGCCCGAAGGCGGCTTTTCTCCCGACGAGGCAAGACTCGCTACGAAAGCGGGACTGCATTCGGTCAGCCTTGGCACTCGCATACTCCGAACAGAGAGCGCAGCCGCATTCGCACTCGCCTGCATCGCAGAAGAATTTGAGCTAAAATAAGCCTTAAATGCCTATTTTTATTTTGTTTCGGAATTATTTACAAAATAATAGCTACAAAATTAGAAATAATATTCAAAAACCTATTGAAATTCTACAAATTTTATTGTAAAATATAGGACAGTATACACAAAACAACTAACTATCAGAATCAGGAGTATAAAAATGTCCAACAGATTGTTTCAAGGCGTAATCCACCAAATGAAGGATACGATAGATCGCACCATCGGTGTTATTGACGAGAATGGTATCATTATCGCTTGCTCGGAGCTTGCCAAGATCGGTGAGGCGCGTCTCGGTGTCCGTGATGAGATCATTTATTCCGTTTCACCCGAGGTATACCGCAAAAACGGTGTTACTTATCGCTCCATCGGACACGGTATCAAGGCTGAATATATAGTCTTTGTTGAGGGCGAGGATCAGCTTGCGGAAATAATTTCCAAGACGCTGTCTATTTCCTTCACCAACATGAAAAATCTTTACGATGAAAAATACGACAAGGGCTCTTTTATAAAGAACATAATCCTTGACAACATCCTCCCCAGCGACGTTTACATCAAGTCCAAGGAGCTTCATTTCAACACAGACGAGAGCCGCGTAGTATTTCTTATCAAATTCTACGGTAAGACCGATATGATGCCCTTTGAAATGCTCCAGAATATGTTCCCCGACAAGTCCCACGATTACATTATCAGCGTGGGGGACAGGGACGTTGTTCTTGTTAAGGACGTAAAGAACGGCACGGACTGCCGTGAAAATGAAAAGACCGCAACCAAGATAGCAGACACGCTCAGCTCCGAGTTCTTTGCCAAGGTCTCCATCGGTATTTCCACCGTTGTCAGCAATATAAAAGATCTTGCCAATGCATATAAAGAAGCTCAGGTCGCGCTGGACGTCGGCAAGGTATTTGAAACCGAAAAGAATATAATAAGCTATGAAAACCTCGGAATCGGACGCCTGATATATCAGCTTCCCACCACCCTTTGCGAGATGTTCCTCTCTGAGGTATTCAAAAACGGCAGCCTCGATTCTCTCGACCAAGAAACACTTATGACCATACAGGCCTTCTTTGAAAACAATCTTAACGTTTCCGAAACATCCAGAAAGCTGTTTGTTCACAGAAACACTCTCGTTTACCGCCTTGAAAAGATCCGTAAGCTCACAGGGCTCGATCTTCGCGAATTTGAGCACGCCATAACCTTCAAAGTGGCGCTCATGGTTAAAAAATATCTCTCTACAAAACCCGTAAAATATTGATAAAATGATTGAATTTATTGATGTAAGAAAAGAATATTCCGACACCTCCGCACTTGACGAAGTATCTTTCCGCATTGAAGACGGTGAATTCGTTTTCATAATCGGACACTCGGGAGCAGGAAAAACGACGCTTACAAAATTGCTTTTACTGCAAGAGAAAATAAGCTCCGGCTCCATAATGGTAAACGGAACTGATGTTACCAAGCTCCCCGATCGTTCCATTCCATATTATAGGCGCACATTAGGAACGGTTTTTCAGGATTTTCGTCTTTTTAAGGACAAAACTGCCTACGAAAACGTTGCATTCGCCATGCGCGCCGTCGGCACTCCCGGCAAGGAAATACGCGCCCGCGTACCTGCACTGCTTAAAATAGTTTCTATGGAAGAAAAGGCAAAACACTTCCCTTCCGAGCTTTCGGGCGGTGAGCAACAGCGCGTTGCACTTGCACGCGCCCTTGCCAATAACCCCGATATAATAATTGCCGATGAGCCAACGGGAAACATTGACCCCGCAATGAGTAAGATAATTATGAATATGCTCCTTAAAATAAACCAAAAACTCGGCAAAACCGTTATAGTAGTTACTCATGACAACAGCTTTGTAGACAAGCTTGGTCAACGTGTTATTACTATTAAAAACGGCAGAGTTGCTTCCGATATTCCTGCTACGGCAAAAGGGGGATACGATGAATAATACTCCCAACAAAAAAAATGCAAAACGCAGATATAATCCTTTTTATTTCGTGTATGAGGCACTTCGCTCCTTTTGGCGCAACCGCGTTATGGGAATTGCCTCCATATTCGTCCTTACATCTTGTCTGATCCTTGTTGGCGCTTTCGGACTTCTAATATATAATATTGATATAAACCTTGAAAAGCTCGGATCTCTTAATGAAATAGTCGTATTTCTTGACTACGAGCTTGACCAAACTCAAGTAAACACCATTGGCTCGGACATACAGAAGCTTGATAACGTATCGCACGTTCAGCTTATCGATAAAACCGCAGGTCTTGAAGAAATGAAGGCCACGTACCCCGAATACGACGAGCTTTTCAAAGAAATGGAAGAAAGAGGCGATAATCCTCTGGCGGATTCTTTTATCGTAACGTACATTGATGCCGAAACCGTTCCCGACCTTGAGTACGCACTGCAAAGGATCCCCGGTGTGCGCACTGTAAACAACCGTCTCGACTACGCTGTCACGATAGCTAATTTCAAGAACGTGATCTCCATTGTATTCGTATGGTTCTTCGCCTTACTGTTAGCCGTCAGCGTGTTTGTTATTTTCAATACCATAAAATTGGCTGTTCACGGCCGTCAGACGGAAATCAGCATTATGCGTTATATCGGAGCTACGAAAAAATTCATAATCACGCCGTTTATCATCGAAGGAATACTGATCGGTCTGATATCATCTCTGGTCGCTTTCACCACGGATACGCTTGTTTATTCCATGCTCGTCAAAAAAGGCGGCGAGAGCATCAAAATGATTGAATTAGTTGAACCCGGAATGGTAAATATTATTATGCTGTTTGCATTTTTAGCCATTGGTATTATTACAGGTTCACTGGCAAGCACCCTCTCTCTGCGTAAAAACCTTAACCACTGATCCCAATGAAAGGATACTGTATGAAAAAAACTCTACGCCCCATATCCCTGCTTTTAGCCCTTATAATGCTTTTTCTCACTCTCTTGATTCCCGTTCAAGCCAAGGTAAGTTATAACGATATCAAGAACGAAACTACCGAGGACCTAAAGGCACAGCTTGCTGAATTCGACTCTATCAAGAAAGAGTTAAAGGAGCAGTTAAAAGCCGCCGAATCCCTTCAGGCAACTGCAAAGGAAAAACGTTCCATATATATAACGTTACAGGCGATATATAACGACGAGATCTCTATTCTTCAAGCTCAACTTGAAGAATCGCAGATCGCACTTGATACCGTTAATGCTGAAATAGCCGCGCTATCGACTGAATATGAGCATATCTACGCCCAGCTTCAGACCGTTATACGAATGACCTACGAAGGCGAAGATGCAAGCTACATATCGCTCATTCTGGGGGCATCCAGCATCTCTGACCTTTTCTCACGCATTGAGCGAGCTAACGCCCTGATAACCTACAATAAACGTCTTATGAATCAGCTCAAGGAAACTCAAGAAGCCGCAGACCTTAAAGCAGCTGAGCTTAAAGAAAAATCAAAAGAACAAGCAGAAGCTCTTAGTGTAGTTGAGGCAAAGCAGGCTGAAATAGATGCATGGAATGCCGAAAACGAAAAGGAGCTGCTTGAGATCGAGGCAGAGCTTGACAAAATCGTTAGCGATTATGAAGAATATGACAACCAGTCCGATGTCATCCGAGATGAATTTCAGGACATGGTAGATGAATTGATAAAAAAAGAAGAAGAACGCATTAAAAACGAGGAGGAAAAGCGCAGGCAAGAAGCCATTGCCGCTGCTAACAGAAAGAAAGGCTATCTTTGGCCACTCCCATCCTCTTACTCAAGACTCACTTCATATTTTAATGAAAAAAGAACGATATCCGCTCTCGGATACGTTAACAAGATCCATTACGGTATAGATATCCCCGCCCCCCGCGGAACGCCTATATACGCAATTAAAGCGGGCAGAGTGCTCGCTGCAAAATACAGCGCGGGATACGGATACTACGTTATGATCGACCACGGCGACGGAATAACTTCCCTTTACGCCCACTGCTCAAAGCTGCTCGTTTCCGAGGGAGCTATAGTCGAGCGCGGCGCTACCATCGCTCTGGTCGGAACTACAGGAAATTCTACGGGAAATCATTTGCATCTTGAAATGAGGGTAAACGGCACGAGAAAAGACCCTCTCGATTATGTCAAGATTTCCTGACATTTCATCATTCGCAAATACCCGAAAGGATGACAAATGACTAAAAAGATCCCCTTTTCTGCCTTTATTCTCGCCTTAATTATTGCAATGCTCTTCGCGTTTATGACGGGATTTGCCGTTGCTGATAATGCGGCGCAGGGCGGCGCATTGATCCAAGGCGTTGGCAACAGCGCAACGCAAGCTGTCCCGACCGATAAGCTCCAAAAAATAGTTGAGATGATAAACACTTACTCATACTACAAGATAGATGAGGAAGTTATTTGTCAATCTCTCCTTAACGGTTTTACAACTACCGTTGGGGACAACTATGCAAAATACTACAATGCCGAGGATTACAAAAAGCTTCTCGATGATTCAAACGGCTCAACTCAAGGCATAGGCATTACGGTCATAAATAATCAGGAATTGAAATGCATCGAGGTCATTCTCGTAAGCTCACAGTCCCCTGCCGCAAAAGCGGGAATTCAAGTGGGAGATTTTATCACCCACGTTGGAAGCGGAGACGCAAAGGAGAGCGTTGCCGACCTTGGATATAGCACGGCGCTTGACAAATTGGCAGGAGCTGCAGGCACATTTGCAGAGTTTTCGGTAAAACGCGGGGATGAGGTGCTTGATTTCAAGATTGAGCGTATCGCCTTTACCGCCGACTCGGTCCTTTATCATAAATGCGACACCGATCCAAGCGTCGGAATTGTAAAGATAATCGATTTTAATCTCCCCACACCAAAGCAGTTTTGCACAGCCATGGATGAGCTTATCGCCTCAGGCTGCACTAAATTCATTTTTGACGTCAGAAGCAATCCCGGAGGCGATCTTCGCTCCATCGGCGCGGTGTTAAGTTACATGCTTCAAAAGGATGACGTATTTATCCGCACCGCCAACCGCGACGGCGAATATGCAAACGAAATAGTTTCTGTTATATCAAATCTTAGCGGAGCTTACGCCGGTTGCAACGTTTCTGAAAGCGACATCGGTAAATACCGCGAATACGTTATCGGAAAGAGCGCCGTAATCACAAACGGCCATACCGCAAGCGCCGCAGAGCTGTTCACCAGCGCGCTTATGGATTACGATATCTCAACCATAGTCGGAACAAAAACCTACGGCAAGGGTAGCATGCAATCTATTTTCTCGCTTGAAAATTATGGATTCATGGGAGCATTAAAGCTAACAACTAAAAAATACTTTCCACCGCTGTCCGAGGGCTATGACGGCATAGGCATTTACCCCGACGTCCAAATAGAACTTGATGACGCTATAAAAAATAAAAATTTATATACAATATCCGATGCGGAGGACAATCAGCTTCAAGCCGCCATTGCCGCCATCGGAAATAACTGAACGGAGAAAACAGATATGTCTAACAAGAACGCAATGTACTACACCCAAGAAGGCTATGACACCCTTGTCAATGAGCTAAACTATCTGAAAAACACCCGCCGTGCAGAGATCGCGCACGACATTGAAGTCGCAAGAGGCTTCGGAGACCTTTCCGAGAACGCGGAGTACGATGAGGCAAGAAATGAGCAAGCTAAAGTCGAAGCCCGCATTAAAGAACTTGACGAGAAGATCCGCCACGCTATAATCGTTGACGAGAGCAATATCGACAGCAATATCATTTCGGTAGGCTCTACCGTTATCGTTTACGACCACGACATGGAGTGCGAGGAAGAATACAGCATCGTCGGCTCTAACGAGGTTGATCCCGTTGCTAACCGCATTTCTGACCTCTCCCCCATCGGCCGCGCTCTCATGGGTAAGCACGCAGGAATATCCGTTACGGTAGATGCTCCCAACGGAAGCTTTGTACTTGATATAAAGAACGTAACCAGAACGAAGAATAAGTAATCACCGAAAGGACTTGACCATGGCAGAAGAAATTATTAATCAGGAAAACATAGCCGAAACCGAAGAGGTAGACGTTGGTTCAATATTCCAGATCCGCCGCGAAAAGCTTGCGGCTCTCGTTGATGCCGGACAGAACCCCTTTGAAAAAGTAAAATACCCCGTTGATGCTTATTCGACAGATATAAAGGACGGCTTTGAGGAATACGAAAACAAGACCGTACGCATTGCGGGACGTATTATGAGCCGCCGCGATATGGGCAAGGCAAACTTTATCGATATTGCTGACGGCAAGGGCAGAATTCAGTGCTACATCAGAATAAATGACGTTGGCGAGGAGACTTTTGAGGAATATCGCAAGTGGGATATAGGCGATATAATAGGTCTTGAAGGCTTTGTGTTCCGTACCCGCCGCGGTGAAATATCCATACACGCGCAGTCGATGGAGCTTCTTGCAAAATCCCTGCTTCCCCTCCCCGAAAAGTATCACGGACTTACCAACACAGATACGCGTTACCGCCAGAGATACGTTGACCTCATCGTTAACCCAGAGGTCAAGGATACCTTTGTAAAGCGCTCTCTTATTCTCCGTGAGCTTCGCTCTTTCCTTGATTCCAAGGGCTTTTTGGAGGTAGACACCCCCATTCTTACCCCCTTTGAGATCGGTGCTTCCGCACGTCCTTTCTATACTCACCACAATACGCTCGATATGGATATGGTACTTCGTATTGAGACCGAGCTTTATCTGAAGCGTCTTGTCGTCGGCGGTATGGATAAAGTATACGAGGTTGGTCGTATCTTCAGAAATGAGGGCATGGATACAAAACACAACCCCGAATTTACCTCGATCGAGCTTTATCAGGCTTACACCGATTACCAGGGTATGATGGATCTCGTAGAGGAGATGATGAAAACTGTCGCCATGAATGTTTGCGGCACGCTCACCATCAACTATCAGGGCAAGGAGATCGATCTTTCGCATTGGGAAAGACTCACCATGGTCGAAGCCGTAAAGAAGTATTCGGGCGTAGACTTTGATGCCATCGCAACAGATGAAGAGGCTATTGCCATCGCCAAGGAAAAGCACGTAGAACTTCCCGCTGTTAAGACCAAGGGCGCGATACTCGTTGAGTTCTTTGATGCTTTTGTTGAGGAAAACCTCATTCAGCCTACGTTTATTTACGACTATCCCGTTGAGAACAGTCCGCTTGCAAAGCGTAAGCCCTCTAATCCCGCATTTACCGAGAGATTTGAGTACTTTATAAACGCTACCGAGTTTGGAAACGCATTCTCCGAGCTTAACGATCCCATCGATCAGAAGGAACGCTTTGAGCGTCAGGTAGCAGAGAGAAAGGCGCAAGAGCCCAATTGCCGTGCGCAGGTAGATTACGACTACATCACCGCGCTTGAGTACGGTCTGCCCCCCACAGGCGGCCTCGGATTTGGAGTTGACCGACTTGTTATGCTACTTACCGACAGCGCATCGATCCGCGATGTTCTGCTCTTCCCCACAATGAAGCCGTTAGACTAATAACTGCATTAGCCCCAAGACATCTGCCGATGTCTTGGGGTGGGCTTTATCTTAACGCAAATTGTGCATGTTATAAAGTGTAGTTTTAAGGAATTCCCTTATTTTTACTGCGTTTTTTCAAGCGCTGAAACATCAAAGACGCCCACGAGACGTGAGATCTTCTCGTGGGCTTAAATTATTTTTTAAAATTAATTTTCATAGTCATTTTCAACTATTAGATACTCAAATATTCTCAAAAAAATAGCTAAAAAAACAAAAAGCCTTGACTTTTGATTTATATAGTGATATAATCATTAGTGAATGAAATTTCTTCAAGGAGGAAAAGATGAAAAAGATTCTTTCGCTCATTCTCGCGATCCTTATGGTAGTGCCTTCATTGGTATCTGTCTCCCACGCCGCTGAAACAACTGTTCTTGAGGACATCGTTGTAGGCGTCAACGAGCATTATATCGGCGCAGGCTACCAGAAAAAAATCTCCGATGCTTTTGAAAAGTATCTGGCAGATTCCGGCTATTCCTGCAATATCGAGTACAGAACGCTCGGTAACAGCTCCACCACCGCAAAGCAGCTCGGAGCGCTCATCAACGCCGCAGGCGACATCGACTTCGTTCTTGCCGCAGGACTGAACATCGACTCCACGGCAGGCGTTAAGATCATCGCCAAGAAACTCCACAAGAGTACATATAACTCCGATGGCGGCAGATACGGCGCACTTCTTACCGATAAGTTTGCAGCAAGACTGCTCTACAATTTCGTAACGGGCGGTTGCCACCACCTCTACGATAACGCTTGTGATGCCACCTGTAACGTTTGTGCCGCTACACGCACTCCCTCGGCTCACGCTTACAGCAGTGCAAGCGACACTACCTGCAACTCTTGCGGAAAGACAAGAACGGTAACAAAGCTTGACAATATCGTTATAGGTGTTAACGAGCACTACATCGGCTCGGGCTATCAGAAGAAGATTGCTGATGCATTTAATGCTTACGCTATTGCTAATGGCTACGTTTTCAACATCGAGTACAGAACCCTCGGCAACAGCTCCACTACTGCCGCACAGCTTGGCAAACTTGTCAATGCCGCGGGTGACATTGACCTTGTTCTCGCCGCAGGCCAGAACATCGATTCCACCGCGGGAGTCAAGATCCTTGCCAAGAAGCTCCATAAGAGCGCTTACAACTCCGATGGCAAGAGATACGGTGCGCTCCTGACAAACACAACGGGTGCCGCTATCTACTACTATTTCCTTACGGGCGGATGCTATCACGTTTATTCTAACGCTTGTGATGCCTCCTGCAATGCTTGCGGAGCTACTCGTACGGCAAGCGCACACACTTACAGCAATGCTTGTGATGCTACTTGCAATTCCTGCGGAGCAAAGCGCACCGTTCCCGCTCACGTTTACACCGACAGTAACGACGCTACCTGCAACTCTTGCGGCTTCGTACGCGAGGTAGTTGTTCACGTTTACGACAACGCTTGCGATGCTACTTGCAACGATTGCGGAGCAACTCGCACTCCCTCGGCTCACGTTTATGACAACGATTGCGATACCTCCTGTAATGTTTGCGGTGCATCTCGTGCCCCCGGTGAGCACACTTACAGTAATGCTTGTGATGCTACTTGTAACAATTGCGGAGCGACACGCACCCCCGCTGCCCACGTTTACAGCAACGCTTGCGATAAATCCTGCAACGTCTGCGGAGCTACACGCACCGTTCCCGCACACGTTTACACCAATGCATGTGACACAAGCTGTAACGTTTGCGGAGCTACTCGCACCGTTCCCGCACACGTTTACGACAACGACAAGGATGCATTCTGCAACGTTTGCAACTACGAAAGAAACGTAAACACATTTGAGAAGATCGTTGTTGCTATCAACCAGCACTACATCGGCTCGGGCTATCAGACAAAGATTGCAGACGCTTTTGCCGAGTATATGGCAAGCAAGGGTTATACTTGCGAGATCGAATACAGAGTTCTCGGTAACAGCTCCACCACCGCCGCACAGCTCGGCGCTCTCGTTAACGCCGCAGGCGACGTTGACTTTGTCATAGCCGCAGGCTCGAACATCGACTCAACGGCAGGTGTTAAAATTCTTGCCAAGAAGCTCCATAAGACCGCCTACAACTCCGACGGCAAGAGATACGGTGCGCTCCTCACCGACAAGCCCGCCGCTCTTATCCTTTACTATTTCCTGACGGGTGGTTGCTATCACCTTTACGACAACTCCTGCGACACCTTCTGTAACGTTTGCGGCGCTTCTCGCGCTACTGACCACACCTACAGCAGTGACACAGATACCAGCTGCAACGTATGCGGCGCAACAAGAGCTCCCTTCTCTTCCGTAACTCTTGTAAACGGAACAAACGTAAACTTTATTTCCGGCCTTGACACTTCCGCTTCCAACGCTCCCGTTATTTCGGGCAGCTCTTCTGTAAAATTCACCGCAGATAGTGACGGAAAGGATGAAGTTTGGGAGATCGCTCTTGGCGATAACAAGCTCGATCCCAATAAGATCTACACCGTAAAATTCAGCCTTTACAACGCTGTAGGCAACGTTGGCGTAGGCTGTGTACGCGACGAATACGTTGAAGGTATCCACGGTGTTAATACCTTCTATGGAAACTTTGCCAACCCCTCTCTCGTATCCTCTCTCGGTCAGGATATCCGCGCTCGCCGCGGCTTCTACGAGATCGAAACCTTGGTTGAGGGCGCACGCACTTCCTTCCCCTACTCCAGCGCATATGTTGACGCGGACGGCTACGTTTCGCTCAAGATGAGTGTTCAATTCAACGGAACTACCTACGTTTCCACCATCTACTATCTGAATAAATCGTCGAAATGGGTAGCTCTTGACGAGGCATACGTTGGCGTATCCTCCTCCAACACCTTCGGGCTTTACGTTCTCCACGGTGCAGCCGCAGGATGCGTAACTGCTCTCAAGGATATTAAATACTCCATTGACGACGCAAAGACTTCCTATCCCACAAACGTGGCTACTCCCACTATCAAGCTCATTGATTACAACGTACAGACCGGCAACACCTATCACTCTGCAACCGCTAACTGGCTCCTCTCCGAGTCTCCCGACGTTATTGGCTTGCAGGAGGTTGGTCCTGCTTGGTATACGGATCTCAAGAACGCACTCGGCGGCACGTACGGCTACGTTGGAACAGCTCGTCAGGGTTCTTCCAGCACCAGCGGCGGAAACGAGGCAAGCCCCATCTTCTACAAGAAGAGCGAATACGCGCTTATCAGCGGCGGTACGAAGTGGCTTTCCAGCACCCCCGACACCGTTGGCTCGAAGGTTTCCGGTTCGCTGTATATCCGCGTTATGACCTATGCTATTCTCTACCACAAGGATACGGGTACGATCTATATCTACGTCAACACGCACCTCGATAACTCCAACGACACCATCCGCGAACAGCAGGTGAATATCCTTATGAATCTCGTTGCAAACTTCCCCAGCTTCCCCACAGTCCTCACGGGAGACCTTAACGGCGGTCTTGACAGCGGCGTTATCAAGGCTATTGAAAACAACCACAAATACACAAGCCTTGCAAAAACTGCAGTAACAAAGAACTCCGCTTACACCGACAACACCTACTGGGAAGGCGCATCTTGGGTACTCGACTACGTTTTCCTTAACGATATGTCAAAGTTCAACTCGCTCTCCTACACGATCGGTAACACGTCCGCAAGATGCAGCGTATATAAGTACTCTGACCACTATCCGCTGATCACTACTTTCAATCTTAAATAATCTATAAAAGCACCGCGAAAGCGGTGCTTTTTATAAATTGTTTTTTACCTCTGAAAAGTAAAAGGAGTACGAGTTTTTCGTACTCCTTTTTACACGCAAGTATAGCGTGTTACACCTTATAGGTGTACTGTCGGGCGGTAATAAGCCTCCCTTGTCTAAAGGGAGCATTTGGGCTGTGCGTCCCGAAAGTCCGTCTGCTTTTCCTGACAAACACTGCTTTTGTGGACACAAAAGCGAAGCCCCGCACAAGGCGGGGCATAAATTTATTCGTTAATAAGGCATTGAAAATCTTCACGTTCACGCAGAACATCAAAAATTGTATTTTCCAGAACTTCGTTTCTCCAACTATCCACTAATAAGCTTTCAATGCGGGAATCCGTGTAGTCATCTTCATAATGATCAAGCAACAAACAAGTATATTTACCATTTCGTTTTTCCTTTACTTTATCATACTCGACTGCGTATTCCTTCGCTTGCTTCAAAAGATGAATTGCTTCATCAAAATTACCATTTGTAACTGATATTTCAGCTTGTCTTTCTTTAATCAAATACATATTAATATTAAGACCATTGAAATTATCATCATCAATTATAATCCTCAAAATTTTTTCTTCTGTTTCAAGTGCTTTTTTTGCATAACGCTGATCACAGTTTCCGTAGACCCACATTTCAAACAACGCTGTGCATAATGCGCCTAACCCTTTTTTGACCATTTTCTGACGATGAGTGGTAAGTTCATCTCCTTTAAGACATACCGCAAGCAAAGATTCACGGCTTGTTTCGGGAGCTTCTGGATACATAAGAGCGTATTTTTTCGCTTCATCAATTCTGTTTAAGCTTTTATTGGCATACACAAGTCCGGATATTGCCTGATTTTGAAGATAGGTATCATCGCAATTTTCAAGTATCATTAAGCAGTGATAGATAGAACTTTCAAGTAATTCCTTTTCTTTTTCTGTACCACAATATTTTACACTATAAGCAACATACCGTTCATTACTCGCCAACCAATGTAAATAGTGAAAATCTCCCGGATATTCAGCAACCGCCTGTCGTGCAATCTCCATATCAGCTTCATGATCTTCTTTTATCCAGAATTCGTGAAATTCAGAATCAAAATATGCTTTTCTCTCATCCGTGATTTCGGGTGTCAGACAGAGCAATTCATCAGCAGAAACATGAAAAAGTCTTGTCAACGGTGCAATCAGAGATATATCCGGACTACTTAAACCGCACTCCCATTTGGAAACCGCTTGATAGGAAACGCAAAGATAGTCCGCAAGCTTCTCTTGTGTCAGATCATTCTTTTTTCGTAATTCTTTAATTTTTTCACCAATAGTCATAAAACAACCTCACGATATTTATTGAATCCGGATTCTGTATTTATTATAGCATTAAGCAAATTATAATACAATAACTTGTTTTTTGAAAGGCTTTCAACCTGTGGTTGAATCAACGAGCAAACTGATGGCTCACCTGCTTTATCGCAGGTACGCCAAGCGGTGCTTTTTATAGTAAACTAAATGTTAATAAACGTCGTAAAGTCTTGAAATCAGTGGGGATTTATGTTATAATTTTTTCACAATGATCCTAACGGAGATATTAAAATGAAAACTTACGCACCGGGAAAAGGTCCTGACTACGGCGAGGACAAGCTGCACCCGAAGGAAATAGAAATAAGCGGCGGCGCTGCCGAAAAGGCTGTGAACTTTTGGTTTTATCACAAATGGAAGGTTATCATTTCGCTTTTCATTGTGTTCGTTCTGCTTGTCGCCTGCTTGCAGACCTGCGCTTCTATCGAGGATGATGTTTTAATACTATACGCAGGGCCGTGCAATATCGGCGCATCAGGCGTCGAGGGGATGGGCGTTGCCCTCTCAAGCATTCTTCCGCGCGACTTTAACGAAGACGGTGAGAATCATGCCACGCTGGTCGGGCGTAATATCTTTTCGCCCGAACAAGTTGCGGCTCTTGCGGAACAAGCTAAGACCGACACAAACATTGTCGGTGTTAATACACATCTTAACCAGCAGGAGATCAGTTCGTTTGACAATCTCATTCTCACGGGCGAATATTCTATATGCTTGCTCGATCCTTGGCTCTATAACAGGGTAGCATCTGCCGGCGGATTTGCAAAGCTTGCCGACGTTCTTGGCAACACTCCCGACGATGCGTACAGCGCATACGCCGTGACGTTTAAAAATACTGCCTTTGCCAAGGCGTACGCCGAGGAATTCCAATACTTACCAGACGATACCCTGCTCTGCATTCGCAACACAAACTCGATGGGTTCGGTCATCAACAAGGACTCAACCCTTAAAAAGCACGCCGAAGCCGTTGAGATGTTCTGCGCTATTGTAAACTATAAATAAGCAAAAAGCTCTTATGACTTAACCTCGGGTGCAAAAGGGCAGTTATATAACTTTTACAAGAATTGAATATAGAAAAGCTTTCGATAAGATAATTGTCGAAGGCTTTTTTATTACAAGATATTGACAGAATAACTCCATGTGGTATAATATCGGTTTTTAGTATGAAATAGGTTTTCATATTTTCTTTTGGGGAATTAATACCTCAACCGGAAAACGAGGAACAACTGCAATGATCCGTGTTAAACAAAAAGTCGTAATATAAGCCTCCGACAAGGAAAATCCTTGTCGGAGGCTTATAACAGATCAACCATTATTTCGCTTTCGGCTTCACTAATAGTCTTCAAAAGTTCATCCTCTCCATATATTTGGCAAGCATCTTCAAAAGTTTGATATTTTGCTAATTGTAGTAGTTTTTCTTTTCCGTACTTATTTCGTAATTTAAGCATGAAATATCCTGATGTTGTATATGTAATCCAAGAATTTGTTTTTCTAAACGCTTCTGCATTTTTCCACCATTCGCGAATGTTCGGGGAGATGCCTAACTTTTGATATGCCGCTTGAGCAAAACTCAAACGTGCAGAGCCTTTTCGACCATCGTTATATACGGCTATCCCTTCCAAAACAAATACTTTTGGTCTCTCCATCCCATACAGGTAATTATAAACGTGCGTTGACTCATGCCAATCTCTGTTGTATTCCCCCTCTTGAATAACACCATAACACGAGCATGTTTGAGAATTACAAAAGTAATTCTTCATTTCTTCGTTGTCCCATAAAAAATAGTGAATTTTTCTTTCAAGGGAGATTCCAAAGAAGCCTTTGCCAACCAATTCGTATCCTAATTCGCGGCGCTCTATTTTGTGATTGATATCCTCTTCATTTTCGTATCTGTTTGGATGTATATGAAAAACAAAATGTTTTGTTTCTTTCGTGATAAATTTATCATATAACTCATCAAACCCAAGTTTCTTTAGATAAAAATCTTTGATGTGATGTGAAATAGTGTTTATCTGTAACGCAAAAAATTCTTGTTTTGCTTTTTCGAAATATCCTCGCAGATAAAGTAATGAAACATACCACAATTTATAATACACAAGATGCTTTTCGCAATTAAGAGTACAAAGCTTTTTTACATAATCTATACACTCGTCTATTTCTCTGTTGCTATATAGATTTAGAACAAAAGAGTAAACCAATTTGTCATCCTCAAAAGTTTTATTCTCAATAAAAGAATCAATTTTCAGTTTTCTTTGTTGCAATGTAAGGATTGGCATTGTATATAATATCCCCTTTCTACATATCAGAGCGGCTTATTATAGCACAATAATTTATAAAATACAAGACTTGACTTTTTGACGATTTTGTGGTATAATAAGCACAGAAAAAAGGAAGCCTCCGATGAAGAATTTTCTCCATCGGAGGCATTTTTTACTCTATTACTGACACCCGAAGCTAAATCACAAGAGCTTTTCGCTTATTTCATTCGCTTGTATATCTCATCAGAGAGCTTAACGAAATCCGAGGTGGACAGTACCTCGCCGCGAATGTTTGCGGCAAAACCGCACGCGAGAATCGCCTCGGTAAGCTCATCCTTTGAAAGTTCGCTGATTCCTGCCGAAAGCGCATTTGGCAAGGTCTTGCGGCGTTGCTCGAACGCGGCGCGAAGCGTTCTGAAAAAGAGTGCTTCGTCAAGCGGCTTGTATGGCTTGTCCTTATAAAGATCGATGCGCACGACGGTGGAATCCACCTTGGGCGGCGGCAAGAATTTGCCCGCGGGAACCTTCAAAAGCTTTTGACAAGTTCCGAAATAATTAAGGTAAGCAGTAACGGAGCCGTAATCTCTGTGTCCCGCCGTGGCGCAGAGGCGATCCGCTACCTCGGACTGTATCATTACCGTTATACAATCAAACGGAAGCCCCGAGCCTAAAAGTTCAAGAAGAATGGGGGTAGTGATGTAATACGGGAGATTGGCGCAGACCGAAACCCCGCCGCGCTCGAAAGCATCACCGAGAAGTGCGCGGATATCCGTTTTCATTACGTCGCCGCAAACCACCTCCACGTTTTTATGCTCACCGAGCGTGTAACCGAGAAGCGGAATAAGCCCGCGGTCGATCTCAATAGCAATGACCTTTTCATATCGCAGAGCAAGCTCATGCGTGAGCGAGCCACAGCCCGCGCCTATCTCAAGCACGGTTTTTGTGTTCGCCGCGGCGCAGGAATCGGCAATCGCCTCGACCACCGATTTATCGGTAAGAAAATTCTGACCGAATTCCTTTCGGAAGGTGAGTCCGAATATCGTCATTACGTCCTTTATAGTTTTAACGTCACAAAGATTCATTTTTCCTTGTCCTTTTATTTATTGAAGATATTATATCACATAACGCGCGGTTTTTCAAGGCGAATGCGATATAAATACGTCTTATTTAGCCTTTAGTGCGCCACAATCGGTGAAGATCAAGTCGCCAACGGAAAAATTTTCTCCCTCTCGCATATTGTGAGGCTCTGCCACTCTGCGGCTCTCAATATAGCCTTCCTTATAATTAACAACAACAAAAAATTGCAAACCATTTTCGTTTACCAGATAATATTTGGAACCTAGCAATTTGAGACTATTTGTAACATCGCTAACCCCGCAGACAGGCGTAAAGAAATCCAAGAAAAAATCCACAATTTTATCCACTTTATCACGTTTCTTCTCTGCGAATAGAGTTTTGATTTCAGCGCAAGGATATTTTTCAAGCATCAGTTTATCCGTAAGCTTTTTCTTGATAAACGCCTTGCCGTACTTTGATATATCGACAGGCTCTCTGATCACGTTTACGTCAATTTCCTTGCCGTCATCCAAAAGATAATCAACGCTAACGCTTAAAAGCTGTGCTAATAATTTAAGGTTTGAAACATCTGGAATGCCCTTGTCGGCTTCCCATTTTGTAATTGCTTGACGGGATACCATCATCTTGCCCGCAAGCTGTTCCTGCGTGAGTCCGCTTTCAATTCTTGCTTTTTTGATCTTTTCACCGAGTGTCATAATGAATTCCTCCAAAATTTGTTTTTGCAAAATTTGTTTTTGCTTTGCGTTTTCAGTTTAGCACACTCGCTTTTGAAAAACAAGAATCGCACTGTAGCGGGCACGCAACGCTCCGTAGCATCCGTTTTTTAGGGATCACAGGCGTTTTTATCATTATATCACGCAAGAATGGAAAAATCAACCAGCGTAAGACGCAAAGGTGCGGCGGTGATATTATTTAATTTTTGCCTGTCCGAAAATTCCAACGAATTCCACGTTTGCCGCATACTTTAGCGAATATGCCCCAACGCCTTTATTGAGCGCTTCTGTGATCTCCTTGATCTCTTTTTGAACATCCTCGAGCGTTGCATACCACCCAAGTATCGTTGAGTGTTCTCCCCAAAAGGTGACTCTGTCAATTCCGCTCAAAATATATTTTGGTTCACCTTTAGCGGGGAACAAGATAGGAGAAGCCTTAACGGCGTGACAAACGACCACATTTGCGTTGTCAAACGTGGTAATGGCAATCTTTCCCGACGGAGCGTATACCGCGCTCTTCTCTTCACCGTTTTCTTTTTCAGCAACGGTAGATGCATCGTTGAGTAGATAGTCAAGTGAAATATTTAATTGTCTTGATATCTCTATTAATTTTTCCGTTTCGGGATATCCGTTTCCCGATTCCCATTTAGAAATTGCTTGTCTTGATACGCCAAGGCGCTCCGCCAATTCCTCTTGGGTGATGTTTCTCTGCTTTCTGATCTCTCTTAAGTTTTCACCGAAGCTCATTCTACAGCCTCTCTTTCATAAAGGTTTGCGTTAATTATACGGGAATCATTCTTTTTTCACAACCAACCTGAGTTTGCATTTACGCAACTTAAGATTGCATTCTATAAAAAGCAAATAATACAAACGAAAATCCGCCCACTTCCGTGAGCGGATTTTCATTTGGAGCTGGTAATCGGACTCGAACCGATGACCTGTTGATTACGAATCAACTGCTCTACCAACTGAGCCATACCAGCAACGAAATATATTATATCACATAAAAAACCATTTTGCAAGTGTTTTTTTATTTTTCTTGCGAAATGCCGAAATTTTTTCGGCATTTCGCATTATTTTAATTTATCATCTCGAACTGTGCGCCGTAAAGCTCCGCATAAAAGCCGTTTTTAGCCATAAGCTCATCATGGCTTCCCTCCTCCACTATCTTGCCGTCGCGCATAACAAGTATCTTGTCAGCATTCTTGATAGTGTTGAGTCTATGAGCAACTATGAAAGACGTTCTGCCGCGCATCATCTCGGCAAAGGCATCTTGAATCTTTATCTCGGTGCGAGTGTCGATTGACGAGGTAGCTTCATCAAGAATGGGCATCGGCGGAAGTGAAAGCATAACTCTTGCAATACACAACAGCTGTATCTGTCCCGCGGACAGTACACTTCCATCCTCTCCAAGAGGCGTGTCGTAGCCTTGAGGCAGACGCATGATAAACTTATGGGCGTGAGCCGCCTTTGCCGCGGCTATAATTTCCTCATCCGTTGCATCGGGCTTACCCATGACTATATTTTCCCGCACACTTCCCGACGAGAGCCAAGTGTCCTGAAGCACCATTCCGAAGCACGCGCGAATATCTCTGCGCGAAATTTTTGATATATCCTTACCGTCGACGCTAATGCTTCCGTCCGTCGTATCGTAAAAGCGCATAAGGAGGTTTATAAGCGTGGTCTTTCCGCATCCCGTAGGGCCGACGATGGCGATGCGCTGTCCCGACAATGCCTTAAAATTGATGTTCTCCATAAACGCCTCATCGGTATAACTGAAAGCAACGTCGCGTGCCTCAAGCTCGCCTTTCACCTCTGCGGGGGAAATAACGAGAGCATCCGCGGGAGCATCCTCCTCCTGTGCGGCATCAAGGAACTCAAACACACGCATGGCAGATGCAAGCGAGCTTTGGAGCTCGGCAAGCACGCCGGAAAGCTCGTTGAAGGGCTTTGCGTAATTTTGCGAATAAGTCAGAAGGCAGGATATCTGTCCCGCGCTGATCGCTCCGCCGCTTGCTATGGAAAGAAGCGCGCCGACAAGGGCAACACCGCCGTAGATAAGGCTATTTACATATCGCGTGGCGGGGTTAGTTATGGACGAGTAGAACACGGCGCGCGTGGCGGTTTGGCGGTAATCATCGTTTATTTTGTCAAATTCCGCAAGGCTTGCCGCCTCGTGCGAAAATACGCTGATGACCTCTCTGCCGGCTACCGCCTCGTCAATGAGGGCGGTCTGCTTTGCCGTTATCGCTGATTTCTTACCAAAAAGGGAGAAAGTTCGGTTAGCGATAAAGGTAGCCACAAACATCGACATCGGGGTGAGAATACCAACAACAAGCGCAATTACAGGATTTATAAATACCATAAATCCAAGGGTAATAACAATGCCTATAACGCTTGAATACAGGTCGATAATTCCCGTCATAAGTCCCTCGGAAAGCCTGTCTGTGTCAGCTATAACGCGCGAGAGGATGTCGCCGCTTTTATGTGAGTCAAGATACGAAAGCGGAAGCCTTTGTATCTTTCGGATGCAGGCGGCTCTTATGTTGTGCGTGATCGAGGCGCTGATGCGCTGTCCGACGAGTCTTACAACCCAATCAAGGAGTGCGCCACCCACGGCAAGCGCAAGCATGATGGGCAAAAGCGCAAGAATACCTTCGACATCAACATTTCCTTTACCTATGGCAAGGTCGATAGCATCTCCGACAAGCATCGGGATATAATGCGCCATAATACTTGATGCTGCGGCAAAGATAAACGCGATGATGAAAAACACGAGATACGGTCTTGCAAACCTTAAGAGCCTTCGAGTGGTAGCACGTCTTTGCTCGGGGGTGAGGATGGATTTCTTTTTAGCCATTGTTCTGTCCTCCCTCTCCGTATTGCGAGAAATATATCTCGCGGTAAACATCGCAATTTGCAAGGAGACTATCATGCGCGCCGAGTCCGGCGACGTCGCCCGCATCAAGCACAAGTATCTGCTCCGCATTCATAACAGAGGATGGTCTTTGCGATACAATGATAGTTGCGGGGTGATAATCGAGCGATGAGATATTGGTGCGCACCTTAAGGTCGGTGGCATAGTCAAGCGCTGAAAAGCTATCGTCAAGAATAAGGATTTGAGGCTTGCGCACCAGCGCGCGCGCAATAGTGAGCCTTTGGCGCTGACCGCCCGAAAAATTCGAGCCGCCCTGCTCCACAGGGATATCAATGCCTCCCTTTTCCTCAACAAAGCCGAGAGCATCAGCGGCAAGGAGTGCCGCCTTTATTTCCTCGTCGGTGGCATCAGCCTTTCCCCAACGAATATTCTCCGCAACCGTTCCCGAAAAGAGCCTTGCGCTCTGTAAAACCACGGCTATTCGCCCTCTCAATTCAGCAAGCGGAAGCTCCTTGACGTTTACGCCGCAGAATAACACCTCTCCGCCCGTTACGTCATACATTCGCGGTATAAGGTCTACAAGCGTAGTCTTACCCGATCCCGTACCGCCAAGTATTCCGACAGTTTCGCCCGATTTTAGCGCAAAGCTAACGTCGGTGAGCGACTCGCCCGACGCAGAACGATATTTAAAGGATACGCCTTTAAGCTCAAGCAGAGGAGCTCCATCCTTGAGTTGGGGCATCTTTTCCGGAGATTCCTCCGTTGGCAGAGAGAGTGTATTGCTTATTCGCTCGGCACAAGCGGCGGATTTTGTAAGCGTAACGATGAGATTGGCAAGCTTGATAAGCTCCACAAGTATCATCGTCATATACTGATATATCGCAAAAAGATCGCCCTGACTGATCCTTCCGCTATCAACGGCGAGAGTGCCGTTTTTAACGAGCATTATAATAGCTATATTGACTATAACGTAAGTCAAGGGATTAAGCAAGGCAGAAATACCCGATGCAAACACGGTCTTTTTCTTATGCTCGTCATTTGCCCTGTCAAAAGCCTCGATCTGTTCTTCCTCGTGTCTGAAAGCGCGTATAACACGCACACCGCGAAGATTGTTGCGAGTGTGGCGGGTAAGTATGTCAAGCTTTGCCTGCACCCTTGAAAACAGCGGAATTCCCCAAAGAATTATGGCAAAGATGATGACGGCAAGCACGGGAACTGCCGCAAGGAAAATAAGCGCGATCTGCCAATCGCTCAAAAACGCCATGATCACCGCACCGAAAACGATAAAAGGAGAGCGCAAAAGTAGGCGCAGTCCTATATTTATTCCGTTTTGAAGCCTGTCTACGTCGGCGGTGAGGCGTGTCAGCAAGGTTGCCGAGCCGAGCGCATCAGACTCCGCGCGAGGCAACGCGAGCGTCCTCTTGTAAAGATCGCGGCGCACAGCGCAGGAAAAACCGACGGCGGCTTTTGCCGAAAAATACTGTGAGGTGATAGAAACGGCAACGCCAATCGTGCCAAAAAGCACCATAAATCCGCACATTTGCCACACGTATGAGCTACGCCCTTGCGCGATTCCGACGTCAATGATCTCTGCTACAAACAGCGGTATCATAAGCTCAAGCAGTGCCTCGAGCATCTTCATAAATGGGGCGGCAATCGCCTCACGCCGATATCCCTTAAAATACTTCCATAATTTTGACATTTTTATCTCCGATAGACTTTTTATCTTTTCAATTACATCAAAAAACGTTTATGCTAATTTTTCGATTGAAGAATATCAGCTATACGCTTGCAGGCAAAACCGTCTCCATAGGGATTTTTTGCTCTCGCCATGCTGTTATATACGTCACTATTTTCAAGCAAAAGCTTAAAGCTCTCGTAAATCATTTGCTCGTTTGTTCCAACGAGTTTAAGTGTGCCCGCTTCGATCCCCTCGGGTCTTTCGGACGTGTTTCTCATAACCAAAACGGGCTTACCCAAAACAGGAGCTTCCTCCTGAATTCCTCCGCTATCCGTTAAAACCAAAAAGCTACGGGCGAGAAAATTGTGAAAATCCAAAACTTCGAGCGGCTCTATAATGTGTATACGCTCACAGTTCCCGAGTTCTTCATAAGCCGCTTCCCTAACCAGCGGGTTGGTGTGGATCGGGTAGATCACCTTAACGTCTTTGTACTCGTCCACAATGCGGCGAATGGCACGGAACATATTATGTAGAGGTATGCCTATATTTTCGCGTCGGTGCGCCGTAAGCAAAACCAAGCGGCTTCCCTTTGCCCATTCGAGTTCGGGATGGGAATAATCCTCAACAACAGTAGTTTTCATCGCATCGATAGCTGTGTTTCCTGTCACATAAATGCTGCTCTCATTAATTCCCTCTTTAAGCAGGTTGGCTTTACAAAGCTCCGTGGGAGCAAAATGGTATTTGCAAATTATAGAAACAGCACGGCGGTTAAATTCCTCGGGATATGGGCTGAATGCATCGTAAGTCCGAAGCCCTGCCTCCACGTGTCCAACATAGATCTGCTTATAGAAGCAAGCCAATGCGGCGGCAAACGTGGTGGACGTGTCGCCATGAACCAAAACGATATCAGGCTTAACCTCATCCAAAACATCTCCAATAGCGTTCAAAATATTAGTAGTGATATCAAACAACGTTTGATTATCTTTCATTATAGATAAATCGTAATCCGGAACAACGCCAAAGGCTTTCAACACTTGGTCTAACATTTGACGGTGCTGACCCGTAACGCAGACTATCGTTTTTATGTTTTTTACGGCTCTCAACTCATTTACGAGGGGACACATTTTGATCGCCTCGGGACGAGTACCGAAAACAAACATTATTGTTTTCATAATCACTATGTTATCCTTTCGTAATTTGATTTTTTACCTTATATATCAGTCTTGATTATTTTTCGGTTGCGGCATACTTGGCTCGTCCGCCGCACCCTCGATAACGCCATCAAACCTTAACACACTCCCGATAGTTCCAAAAAAGCACTTTACATCCATAACAAAACCTTTAAAGCGACCTGCATTCAAAGCGTTAACATAGTCTCCGTCAAGTCTCGCTTTAGTCGCGACATCTATCTCATCTCTGCCGTTGATCTGCGCCCAGCCCGTAAGCCCCGGCTTGATATCATTGGCTCCGTATTTGTCGCGCTCCGAGATAAGGTCGTAATAGTTCCACAAAGCAGGGCGCGGACCTACAATACTCATTGAGCCGCCCAAAATATTAAAAAGCTGCGGAAGCTCATCAATGGAAGTCTTGCGAATCAAGCGTTGCCATTTAGTAAGTGTAAACGTCTCTGTCCGTAATTCGTGCTTTGGGATATCGCACGGGGCGCTCATGGGCATGGACCTGAATTTTATAATATAAAAATATTTTTTCCCTTTTGCAATTCTTTTTTGCTTGAAGAATACAGGCCCTGCGGAATCAAGTTTGATGATAACACCGATCACTATCATTGGGACTGCCAAAACAACTATTCCCGCAAAAGATAGCACTACATCAATAAGTCTTTTAAAAAAATGCTTATACATAACGCAACTTCACGCTCCACAGTAAATGGGACAAGCACACTGCCGTTCTCCACAAAATTCCGAGCTGATATGAGCATTGAGAACATACATGATTTCTCTCTGCTCAAAATACAAAAGTTTATTTTATTATACTATAAATGCCAAAATAAATCAATATAAAAAATCAAAAACACGAGAGTGTCGAATTTCTTTGCACATTGAAAAGGGGCTGCGCTTCAACGCAGCCCCGACAAACACATAATAGGTTGAGAAATCAAGAAATAAACGATCTTATCTGCTAAAACTTTCCTCCGCCCGAGTTATGCGACGAGCCCGACGAGGAACGGGATGATGAACTGCTTTCCTTCTTGCGGCGGTTTACAACCTTGTAAAGATAGAAATCGTTTGAATACGTTACCTGCATACTATCAGCTTTCGTATACTGAGTCGCACCGAGCTGTTTTCGCACAGATTTGAGTTGTCCTCTCCAAATGCCCGTTATAATGAAAGCGATCACAAGACCGACAACAATGCTGATAACAAGGTTCTTAACAAATTCAAAGGGGAAACCGTTGATCTCGCCATTGATCTGATATTCGCATTCATCAACAAAGGTATGGAATGCATCTGCATATTCACCGTCGCTCAAATCGGGGACTATCGTGTCACCGATATCATCAATATCCTCGGTGCTGATGGCTGCCGCTCCCAATCCGAAGGAATCAATGCGCCAGTCGCGCTCTTCCATGCAGATAAACAGCTGTACACCGTCACATTTTTCGCCATATCCAAATCCCGAAGATTTATAATATCGCACTGCAAAATCCGCCACAGATGTGCCTCCTGTGGAATCAAAAGTTGCGATTACGATATCTACTTTGTATTTTTCGCTCACCTCATTCATGCGCTTCAACAAAGCTTTTTCTTCCGCCTCTGTCAACAGGTCTGCCCTATCTGAAAGTCTGGACGGTTCCAAATCTACCGCAAAAGCGGAGATAGAAAAAGCAAGGCACAAAATGAAAGCAAACATCACGCTTAAAATTTTTTTCATCGTCGCACCTCCTTAAAAAAGCCACAATAGATAGGAAATAGCAAAAGCGGCAGCACCTATCGCCCCGGTCAATCCCCAGAGCCACTTTTTATAGGCTTTTTTGTCCAAAGGAAGATCACCCGCGAACTTTCCTGTTTGTCCGTTCATGGCAAACATATATTTATTTCCGTTCCACGAGGTGTTTAAAAGCCACACGGGGTAAAGCGCGTATTTTGCAACACCGTTTTGTAAATTAATAGTGCTTGACTGAGGAATGACAGTTGCATATCCCTGCACCGTAGATGCAAAAGCATCCTCGGTGCTTTTTTTGATCCTCTCGTTAGCTCTGTCAATGCTTTGTTCAGAGTCCACGTCATACTTGTCGGCAAGGTAGCCTGCAAGATAGGCGGTCTGGAAATCCACCGCGCCTGAAAAATCGAAGGGCTCTATCGATTCCATCAAGGTATCGTCCATCTTGCTTGAGCCATCCACGGGAACTCGCTCAAACCCAATATTTCCGCGCCTTATTACAGAATAAAAGCTGGTTTCGGTATAGCGATAATTACTGTCGCTCCATGAGCGTACGCGAGTTGCCTTGTAACGGATATTTGCATTTGCATCGGCATCGAAGAGCCATACGGGAACGTATACTCCCTTCACCTCATCGATGTGATTTTGATCCGCAAACACCTTTGGCAAGAGACGCTTACCCGAGTAATGCTTTTTAAGCGCTTCCACAGCCGCTTTTTTATCATACTTAAACGGAATCACATAATCGGGCTTCAGCGCTCCTGCAAACTGTCCCATCATAACCACGGGATTTCCACAGAAAGGACAGCTTGTTGCGGCGGTAGTTTCATCTCCTACGATCTCGCCGCCGCAGGATTTGCAAGAGTATACGCGAAGGTCTTCCGTTTCCCCCTCCTGCCATTCGCTTCCTGCCGCGGTATCCCAATTCATATCATCGGCTTGCTCGCTTTTAAGCTGTTCGTCATAAGATGCAAGCGTCTCCATTTCAAATTCCGTATCGCAGTACGGGCATTTCATCTTCTGCAAACTGCTGTCAAACTCAATAGCACCGTCACAGCACGGACATTTATATTGCTGCAATACTGACATTAACGCATCTCCTTTACATAAAGTTAGATTGTTTTAATGTTGAGGTGATATCTCTTTTTCCGCTCTTGCTTAAACGATATCACCGTTATCAAACGGATCACCGCACTCGGGGCAGAACTTGGGCGCCTTTGTAGGATCGGTAGGTTGCCAGCCGCACTTGTCACACTTATATTGGGGAACACCCGCCGGCTTCTTACTGCCGCAATTCTGGCAGAATTTACCCGTATTTACCGCACCGCAGGAGCAAGTCCAACCTGCTTCCTCTGCCGGCTTGGGGCTTCCGCACTCGGGGCAGAACTTACCCGTTGCGGTAGTTCCGCAAGCGCATTTCCAACCGCCCGCTACCTGAGGCTCGGGCTTCTTTGCACCGCATTCGGGACAGAATTTTCCAGTCGGAGTTGCACCGCAAGCGCACTTCCAACCATCATCAGCGGAAGCTTGCTCTGCTTGGCGTTGAGCATTCTGCTGTTGAGCTATGTTATAGAAGTTTTGTGCCGCCGCAAAGCCGCCGCCCGCAACTCCGCCTACCATTCCCATGCCCATGAAGCCTGTCGCCGCACCGGCTGTATTGCCGGCTGCCGCTTCCATGGCGTTAGCACTTGCGGTGGTCATTCGGCCCGCCATCATTGCCGCATTTGAGCCATAGGAGACTGCATCCTCCATCTCCTGGATCTTCTCCATATCCTCTTCATTCAAGGTTATGGGATTAATGGCGATCTTTTCAACAGAAATACCGCGTGAATCTACCCATTCGCGCTGCAATGCATCATTCATTGCTTTTTTAAGCTCGTTTACCTTTCCGGGTATCTGCGCGGGACGCAGTTCCAGCTCAGCCAGTGCACCAAACGCAGGCTGCAGAGCAGATACGAACTCTGTCTTCATCTCCCCGTCGATCATGTCGCGGGTAAACACGTGCTCTACATTGCCACATACCTTGGTGTAAAACAGCAGCGGGTTGGAGATGACATACGAATATGTACCGTTACAGCGGATATTAACAGTGCGGCTAAATCCAACACGCTTGTTCACCACCTCAAAGATGATCGGACTTGGCGTACCGAATTTATTGTCCATGATCTCTTTGGTATTAAAATAATACACTCTCTGGTCCTTTCCGGTATCTCCACCGTAGGTAAAACGCTTACCGATGGCCTTGAAAGTATTCTTGAGGCTCTCACCAAAAGAGCCTGCAAAAATGGAAGGCTCGGTAGAAGTGTCGTACGTATACTCACCGGGCTCGGCGCAAACCTCGACTACCTTTCCCTGCTCCACGATGATCATACATTGACCGTCAGCCACGGCAATACCCGAACCGTTGGAAATCACGTTGTCGCTTCCCTTGGTGTTAGAGCTACGGCCTGAAATTCTCTTTTGTCCCTTGATAACAAGGGTATTCATGTCCATTGCTTCGCAGTAGAAAAACTCCTTCCACTGATCTGCCAATACGCCGCCAACGGCGCCAATACCTGCTTTAATAAGTCCCATGATAATTCTCCTTTATAAAATATTATTGTTTTTTTGAATAAGGGTTCTTGTTTTCTTTAGGCGGATCTTTTTGCGAACCGCAATCTGCCGCCCATCCCATAATCCACATACCCGTAAGTATACTTAAAATCCACAAGATCAAAGCACCAACAAACCACCAAATAGAAATATCCAGCCAAAAATGGAGCGCCAAAAGTATCCACGCGGGAATGCTCCACTCGGAATTCAACATCAGATTGATGAACAAACACAACAAAAAGTTTCCGACGCGATTTGTTCGTCTCATTTTCCGATCAGCTCCTTTTTTAGCAGTTTCTTTAAATGCTCACGCTGCTCATAGTGAAGGGGTATTTTTCGCTCTTTTCCGTTCGGGAAGCTAAGCGTAATTGTAACCTGCGTGCCATCTGCCATGCCGATAAACTTTCTCATAGCACTATCCGCTTTATCAAGTGCCATTGTTTCTATGGCGAGGACCGTTTCCTGCGAAAGCTGCTTTGGTGCATTCACTCGGTACTCAATATCCTCATCGAAACAATATCCACTCAAAAACATACAGCCATCACAGTCACGTGTTAAGATAAAGTGACACCCCTCTCTCATAATTGAGGACGTAACGTGGTAGGTAATGCTTTGCCACGGTGTGGATTCCTTTCCTCGCCTGCCGAACAGCGTGCAAATCAAGTTCCGTATCCTACTGATCACGCCTGCTTTTCATGCCCATGGATTCGCAGATTTCGGATCGCGAATTCCCACAAGTATCATTTGATCCCATAAAAGCCACGTTCCGTCTCCCTTGCGGCGAAGGATGATCTCTCGGGGATTATCCGCACCTCCGCTTCGCACAAACAGCTTTTTATAGCCCTCGTTCGCATCGGAATACAGATTTGTTTCAATCGTCAGCGTGAACGGTTTTGCAGGTGTATAATCATTTTCGGGGGTTGCGCCTTTAAAATAGGAAAAAGGTACATAAGTCTTGCCATCGCGGAAACGATCGTTTAAAAACGATATCTCTATAGGGCTGAGAGGACGAGGACCGCGAAGCCAATTCAACATTTGCACACCTATATTTTTATCAGCCGCATAGACACATAAAGCACAAACGGTCAGTGCCGCAGTTTGAAAGGGATCGGTCAGTGCCGACTCCGGAAGAGATTGCATCTGCTCCAAACTTTCAGGAAGCGCAGCAAATGTAAAAGTCTGCTCTGTTGCGGAAGATGATGATTTCTCAAGAGGAGTGTTCGGCACAGAGCTGTTTTGATTTAGCTTATCAAAAATAGACATAACGATTTCTCCTTTTTTGTTTTATTTTTATATGAGCGCTAAACTAACACTATGAGTTTTCAGCAAAGCGTTTTTTCTCTTCTTCTATAAGCTTGCCAAGCCATGCTGTTTCGGACGGTTTTAAAGATTCCTCTCCCACTACCGATTCGTCCGCAAAGCTATCGAATTGCTGTTGTTTGCTTTTCAAAAGCTCCAATATTCTTTCGTCAATAGTATCGTCCGCAAGTAGGCGGTAAACAAGAACATCTCTCACCTGTCCCATTCGATATGCGCGGGCAATGGCTTGGTTTTCAATAGAAGGCTTAATTTGCGGTTCACAAAATATTATAACACTTGCACTTTGTATGTTCAGTCCCGTTCCTCCTGCCTGCACCTGACTGACCAATACCGCACCGTCATCGGCTTTGGAAAAAGCATCCACGATCTCTTGACGGCGCTGTGGTGAAATTTCACCCGTAATAGGCTCCATACAACGCTCCCCCAAGATCTCTATGACCTTCTGAATGGTAGATCGGAAGAATGAAAAAACAATAACTTTGCGTTTTTGCTCCCTCGCTTGTTCGCACAAATCAAGTAAGCGCAATGCCTTGGACGAATTTTTCAAATCATCTACTTGCCACGAAACCTGACGGATCGCCATAAAATTCCCCGACAGCACAGCGTCTCTATAATCCCGCTTTTCCTGCTCACCCAAATCACACCACTGCTCCTTTTCGGTCAGATCGGGCAGTTCCTGCAAAACATTATCGCGTGTTCTGCGCAAATATACGGGTGCGAGTTGCATGCGGAATTGATCGGCTGTGGATAGGTATTTTACATCCTCTAAATCCTTTGCAATTTGCGGTTGCAAACAACTAACCAAGAAGCACATTTCTTCCACACGGTTTTCAAGCGGCGTACCTGACATAAAAAGCACGTGTTCGGTTTTTTCCAATAACTTAAGCAACGCCTGTGTACGTCTTGTCTCGGGATTCTTTACATAGTGTGCTTCATCGGTCACGACCATGGAGATCTTGAATTTTTCGGGCAAGGTAAAACGGCTGATCGACTCAAACGTTGTTACCGCAACACCTCCGTTTTCACGCCAATAGAGCAAGCTCTCCTCGTCGTTTCCATGAACTTTCGTAACTTCAAAATTGCTAAACTTTTGAATTTCACGGCACCAGTTTATCAGCACGCTGGCGGGACATACCACCATAAAGTGGCTTTTTCCTTCTGCAGCCAATGCCACCATCGACGCAATTGCCTGAACCGTTTTACCAAGGCCCATTTCATCGCCCAATAAGCATTTCTTTTGGTGAACTATATATTTGACGCCAAAGGTCTGGTAACTACGCAAAGTGGCTTTCAAATGCGTAAGATCCAACGGTTGCGCTTCGATATCGGCGGCTAATTGCGCCGGCAATCCGCCTGCCGTTTCTTGCTTTTCCCAGTTAAGCCCCAAATTCTCAAGCTCCGCATAATACATCGGGGCGTTAGTCTTGTAATCAGACCAATAGGTATCGGGTGTGGCGTTTTGTACGCTCTCCCACTCCTGCAAAGCACAACCGAACTCGCCGCCGAGCCTTGTGCGCAATTTTTCTACACCGTCTGTAATTTGTTGTTTAGCGGATTTAGACCTAAAAAGCCAAGCAAATCCGCCGAGAGCTTTTCTTGATAAAGTAAGTTCGTTCTGTAAAGGCTTATGATGCCTCTGATACAGCTCCTTTCCCTGCTCGCGCAAGGTTTTTGAGTGAATACGTATGTATAAAGCTCGTATTAAATCATCGTCCACCCGATCGGGAGCGTCAAGTTGAATGCGTATGCGGGCGGTTTCTTTCGTGTTTTCTACGATGGACTCTACTGTATCCAAAATCTTTCGTGCGGATTGGTCGCCCAGCCCATCAATGTCACAGAGTTGCTGAAAGGTCATTTGAGAAAGTTGCCATACATTTTCAATACCGTTATTCCGCAAAAGGCTCACCCGAAGCCCCTGCTTACTTCGATTGACGTGCTCCACGTCAATCTGCTCAAGTGCTTTTTTGATGCGTTCGTCGTAGAGTGCCTGTGCCGCTTTTTGGGCGGTAGCGCGGTGAGCATTATCGGTATTTTGAATTTCGCGAAGCCCCACATCAATACGGACAGCTTCTGCAATCATCGCCTTGACCTCTTTAGCTTCAGGGCGCAAAATCTTCTCTGTTCCCATATTTGTATCCTTTCTGAAGGCAAAGACTTGCAAGCACAGAGTACAGTTTTTTTACACATATACTGTATAGCATAAATTATTTTACACATATTCGTATATTCACATAATTATAAAATATATTATAGCATATAATTGCTAAAATTTCTACGGTTTTTAATAATTTTGCGACATACGGACAAAAAAAGCACGCCGTGGCGTGCTTTTTTGCTTGGGTTAATAGATTATTTTTCAATTTTAACATGCTTTCCAATTTGTATATCGATCATTTTTGTCGAAGGAATTTTAATTTCTTGCCAAAAAGGTTTATCGGTAATGACATGATAATATATTCCCCAAGGATAATTTCTGATGCCGCTTTCTTCCTTACGGCAACTTTTTATATTAACATATTTAATAGTTTGCTTTTTGAAAGTGCAAATGCTCGTTATTTTTTCATTATCAAACATAAAGCTATGCGGGACAAAAGCAATATACCAAGAAATAATAACGATACCAAACAACAAAAATACTATCCCGATCTCGATATGGTTTGTAAAAAAACCAACGATTCCAATGGTTACGGCAACCGCACCATCGAAGATAGAAATTAACCATTTGAATATAAATATTTTTTCTTTCATCACCACGCCTCCGCCTTTTCGCATTAATTATAGCATAAATTCTTACATTTTGTCCACTAAATCAAATTTACTAAAATTTAATTCACTATTTAATTTATGATACGAGGAGCAAAAGCCATCGATTTATCAATCAATTTTCTTTCATAACACAGGGCCTTTTCTAATAAATTATACCATAAAGCAACAGAATTTTCAATACAAAAAGGCTTTTCGAGCAAAGGAAGAAAAGCTACCATAATTATTTATTCGCTATAGGCACACATGATACTGCGAGCAGGGAGAGAAATCCCAACAAGACTGCCCACGGTGCTTCGAAGAGCAACGAGCAGCCAAAATATGAAGTAACATCAACTACCGTTAATTGCGGCACGAGCTTTGCGACGGCGAACAGAACTCCGCCGACACCTAAAAGCAATGCAACGAGCTTGGGCGTTGAGCTGACGAGCCTTGAAGCGCAGGAGCTAAATGCCACGATCAGCAAAGCTCCAAGGAGAGAGAGGGCAAGCTTACACGCTAACGCTTGCCACAGCCTTATGCCAAGACAAGCAAATTCCACACCTGCGCCAGCCGCATAAGCCGTCGCATTCGGCAAACCGAATCTCAATGCAAAAAACACAACGTCCGAGGCGTTGAACACCGAAATCACTACGAGGGAAACGGCAAACGCCACCGCGGCTTTTCTGCGACGATGGCGAGCCATCGCCTTGCGCTTCGTGCGCAGATTTGCGTTCAACAGCTTGACAAATCCGCTATCGTTTTCGGCGTTCACGTATGTAACCAATATAAGCACCAGCGCGGCAATAAGGAAAAAGTCCTGCGGCTTATTTATAAGCCCCGTCCATCCCACCGCGTAAACAAGCTTCGCGTCCATTCCCTGCTCTATCAGTTTGCCGAGCGAGTCAAGCTGCTTATCAATATTACTTAAAACATTGTTCGTTATATCGGCAAGCCCCGCCCTTTGCAAAGCCGCAGAGTACTCTGCCTCGGTACATTCGCCGTTTGTAAACTTTTCCTTCAAGCGGCGTGCCTCTGACACCTGCTCGGCAGACCTTATCCTTTCGTCTATAACGTACGCGCGTTGCTCGTCAAAGCTCATTTCGGACATTTGCAAGACGTGGTACTTATATATTTTCTCGTAATCCCCACCGTCGTCGCGGTAAACGACGGCAAGAGTGAGCGTGTGTATCACAAGCAAGCAGATAAATATCACTATCGGGCTTCCCGAAAGCATCTTTTTTATCTCATATCCGTAAGCACCGCCGTCCTTCGCACGCGCGTGCTTTTCGCCCTTTGCGTTCTTTACGGTAAGCACCGTGCGCGCTCTTTTGAAAAGAATCATCGCCGCAAGCGCAAGCACGACAATAAGCACCACGGCGAAAAAGAGAGCCACGAGGGGTTGAGACAGAAAAACGCCCGCTATTTTCATTCCCTTGTAGCGCAAAAGCCACTCGTTTGATATAAAATCGGTGATGGCAAAATTGCCAAAGAAGGAGAACGCATCCTCGACAAGAGCGTTTCTTAATATCTCGGCACTGCATATAAGGACAACGCCAAGCACGGCAAGATGAAAGCGGCGCAGTATCAATGCCGCGCACAATACAGCCAGACAAACGCAAAAAATAAGCGCGAAAGCAATACCGAAGCGGCAGAGAAGCGCCGCCGCCACGCTCATATCATACGGGCATAGCATATACGTCGGAATGCTTTGTATTGGCGCGAAAAAGCCCGACACTCCCACGGACACGAAAGCCCCCGCGAGCGCGGTGGCAATAAATGCGAGTCCTGATATGAATATCACAAGCGCGACGGACGCCATCTTGCAAGCGCAGACCTTATATCTGCCCTTTTTATTAGTAAGAAGCACGAGGCTTGAACGGTATTCGCTGTGAGCCGCGGCGATCGCCGCAAAAATGCCGACGGCTAGAGAAAGCGCGTAGGGGTACGCCGTGGACAAAGCCGCCTCGAAGCCGCACGCGCGGCTTGAAACGTCAACGTCCGCAAGGGCGGAATATTTCCCCAGCACGCCAAGCTGATATAGCGCCATTTCGCTTTCCTTATCGTCTATCTGGCGATAGTTGGTCTTTGCCGAATAGATAACGGTATCAATCCTTTTTGCAAAGCGCGTGCCGTAATTTTCCACCTCGGTAACTTGCTCGCCAATACCCACGGCAAAGCTGATAACCACACCTGCGCAAAGCATTACGAGGATCAGCTTGTTTCTGAAAAGCTTTAAAAGCTCATACTTAAAAAGCATCGTCCTACCTCTCACCGCCGAAGATCTTTAAATAATAGTCCTCCAGCGTTGCGGCGACGGGAACGGCGCCCTCCATCGGCTTTTGTGGCGCAATAGCTCTTACGTCCTCACCGTCAATGCGAGTCAAGCCGTTGTATACCGCCCCCTTGGGAAGCAGCCAGCAGTACGTGTCAAATTCACTCAAAAGCGTTTGCAGCTTGCCCGCCTTAACTATCCTGCCCTTGTCAAGAAACAATACCTCGTCAGCGATATCCTCAACATCGCTTACTATGTGCGTTGCAATTATTACCGTCATATCGGCGCTCATTTTCTTGACCGCGTTTTTAAAAAGTATCCTTTGCAAGGGGTCAAGCCCCGCCGTCGGCTCGTCAAGGATAACTATTTCGGGAAGCCCGATAAAGCCCTGCGCAATAGCAAGGCGTTGCCTTGTTCCGCCCGAGAGCGATCTTATCCTTTTGTCGCGCGAGGAACTGATGTCAAACGCCTGCATAAGCTCCTCGATATGCTCGCGCCTTTCCTTTACGCCGTTTAGGACTGCAACGTAATCAAGCATTTCGTATACGGTGAAATACGGATACATCGCCGCTTGCTGCGGCACGTATCCTATTTTCGGTCTTTGCGGCGCGTCCTCGCTTTGCGAAAAGCAAACGCTTCCGCTGTCGGGTGCAAGATTTCCAGTTATTATGTTCATCAGGGTGGATTTTCCGCTTCCGTTATGGCCGAGGATGGCGTAGATACCCACTCCAAACTCATAGCTGAAATCAACGAGAGCCCTTGTGCTTTTATATCTCTTGCTAACGTTAATTATCTTCATCATAGCTTTATCACGGAGAAATAATAAAATTTTCTCCCGTCGCAACGTTCACCATCATCATTTCCTCACCGTGCTCAGATGTTGAGCCAATGCGCTTGACGTATATGCCCACGTAATCGCCCACGTAGCGATGCTCCCACGAAGCCGATACCATTTGAGATATGCAATATCCCTCGGGGGTATCGCAGAGCTTTCGCGTCTCAAAAGTATCAAAGCTGACGTATTTCAGCTCGGTAACGGGATCACCGTTTTTATATTCGGTAAAAATTACTCCCTTGGGATCGTCGAAAAAGTCCAATCTATACCAATAAGCACCCTTTACCATATCGTGAACCTCGCCCGTTACGAGGTTTTCGGCTGTGATATTGAACGTATATATAGCGTTTTCCCTCCACACTACCTCGAAGTGCTGCTCGTAATCCCTTATCATTCCGCTGTGGTAATCCGAGGGCTGTCTGTTCTGATATTCAAGGTCGGTGGTATATCCGCCCGTTTCATCCTGCCAAAAAATATTCGTTTCCGTTATTTTTTCGGGGCGCGGACCTTGGTTTACGGGAACGGGCGTTTGCGTCAGAGCGCGCAACTCGTTTGTTTCCATATTGTACTTATATATGTGCCATTTGCGCCCAAGCGGCTTGCCCGCTTCGTCGTATTCGATATTAGCCGCCGCAAAATACGCAAACGAGCCGCCTATTATGGGAACTTGAGTATATTCGCAGTCCATTATTTTAACAAGCTCGCCCTTGCTTATGTAATAACAATAGACCGTAGAGGCGGCTCCCTTTTTTCTTACGTAAACGATGTGGTTGTCTCCCACGCAGTATTTGTCCACGTCGGTTGCGGTGCAATCCTTATGCTCGCACGCAGGGTCGGGACACACCACGGTGGCTTTTTTATTTGTAAGGTCATACCTTATAAGTCGCCCAAGCCATTGCGCTGAATATATGCACGTCTCCTTTTCGATATAGGGAATGTCCACGCTCGGCGTGCATCCCGCAAGGCAAATCACCGACACCGCCGCCAAAAGTAACGCCAAAAATCTTATTTTCATTTTAAGTACACCTCCTATAAATTGCCGTTAAGAAATAATAAAGCTTTCACCCGTCTTAACGTTTACAAACATCATTTTTTCGCTGTGATTTGATTTGTTGTCGAGGCTTTTGATATACACACCAACGTAATCTCCAATGTAGCGACGCTCGTTGTCTGCCGTAAAGACCTGCATTATGCTATATCCTTCGGGAACAGTGCAAAGCTTTTTTCGCTCAAGCGTGTCAAAACTGACGTAATGCAACTCGGTAACGGGCTCGCCTATAGTATATTCGGTGAAAACAGCCCCCTTGGGATCATCGTAAAAATCCAATCTATACGAATGAGCGCCCTTTAGTACGTCCCTGACCTCACCCGTTACGCGATTTTTAGCACTGATATTGAACCTATAAACACTATCCTCGCACCGTACTTTTTCAAAGATATACTCGTAATCTCCCAGCATTCCGCTGTTGTAGTCCGCACTTTGGGCATTGCGGTACTGCAGGTCGGTGGTGTAATAGCCGTTTTCGTCCTCCCAAAGAATGCTTGCCTCGTTTATTTTTCGAGGACGAGGCCCCTCGGCTACGGTCAGCGGCTCTTGCGTAAGGGTGGTAAGCTCTCCATTTTCCATATCGTACTTATATACGTGCCATCTGCGCCCAAGCGGCTTGTGTCCCTCCGCGTATTCAATGTAAGCTGCGGAAAAATATGTGCACGAGCCGCCTATTATGGGGAGCTGGGTATGTGCGCACTCCATTATTTTTACAAATTCCCCCTTGTTTATATAATAGCAATACACAGCGGATGAATAGCCATTATTTTTCATAAGAACGATGTGCTCGTTCCCAACGTAGTATTTATCCACCGAGCTTGCGGGGCAATCCTTATGCTCGCACGCGGGCTCGGGACATACCACGGAGGCTTTTTTATTCACAAGGTCGTATCTTATAAGGCGTCCAAACCATTGCGCGGAATATACGCACACTTCATCTTCGGTATCGGGGAGCGCCGCGCCCGCCGTGCATCCCACAAGGCATAGCACCGATACTGCCGCCAGAAGTAACGCCAAAAATCTTATTTTCATTCGTATCTCCAATAATTAGTTAAAAATTTAATACCCGCCGTTTTCCGCTATTCACCGTCCGAAAAAAGCTCGTCAATGGAAACGCCAAACACGCGGGCAATCTCGGGGAGCAGCATAATATCGGGCAGACTCGTGCCGTTTTCCCATTTTGAAACGGCTTGCGCCGATATCCCCAGACTTTCTGCGAGCTGCGATTGCGTTAAGAGCGTGCGCCGTCTTAATGATTTGATATTTTTTCCGATATTTATCATTCTTGCTCCTTATGTAAGTTGAAGGTAAACTATTTAATTATATACTATCATTTTTAATTTACACATTCAAGTACTTGGGATAATTGATAAAATATAGGGATAAATAACAAAAAAACGCCCGCGGATTGCCAAAGCGCAAGCCGCGGTGTGCTTTATTAAGCCTTTATCGGTAGGAGTATCTGCACGCCAAACATTTCTCCGTCCTCGTAATAATCAACGATGCCGCCGTATTTTTTTACGGTGGATTCCACTATCCTATGTCCAAGACCGTGAAGCTCGCTTGAGTCCTTGGTCGAAAGCAAATCCTTGTTGTTTTTTAAGACGGGATCGCCGACGGTGTTTTTGCACACGATGATCCTCGCGGCGTTTTTATAAAGGAAATGCAGTTCTATCCTTTTTTCGTCCTTGACGCTCTGTTGCGCCTCGATAGCATTGTCAAGAATATTTCCGAGAATGCACGCAAGGTCTATCTCCTCGATATCGCTGTAATTTCCAACGTATCCCGAAACAAGCACCTGAACGTTATCAAGATTTGATAGCTTTGCGTTTATCAAGTAGTCAATGACGGCGTTCCCCGAGCGTATCAGATCACCCATACTGTCGACCGTACGGTTAAGCTCGGATAAGTATTTTTTGCAGGAGTCCGTGTCTCCGTTCTCAAGCTTTCCGACGAGAACGGTAAAGTGGTTTTTAAGATCGTGCCTGAGCCTTCGAACGTTATCCCAAATGACCGCTGCTTCATCAAGCCTTGATTTTTCGGATGCCATTTTTTCCCGAATAAGCGATAGCTCGTATTTGTTTTTCAAGAGAAGCTGTACCTGATGTATCATTCGATACAGGATGATATTAAGCAGTATCAGTATCAGCGCCAAGACCAATATCATAAGGTCAACGCTGGCGGAAAAGGAGAGCAGTGATATCTTAATCAGCGCACCGAGCGCAAACGCTGTGGCTACCGTAAAAAGCAACGAAAGCAGGGCGTTTTTTAAGTCGATTATCTGCTCTTTCTTAAATATGAGCAAAAGCAAGCGGTAAAATACAAACTGAACTATCTTGCAAACGCAAAGATAGATCACGCGCGAATACTGCGTTTCGCCACGCAATACGACCTCGGGGTTCTTGATAAAAACGGAGCATACTGAAAAAACAAGACTGTTTGACAGCATTACCACGATCACGAACACAGCGGCGGAAAAAATGCTCCACAAGCGTTTTTTGTTTGCTACCGATAATGAAAACAGCAATATGACCACGGAAACGATACCGATATAGAATAGGTCAAAATTCTTTTGAACGTTGTCCGCCATAAGCTGTAAAAATAGCACAAAGCCCGCCCAAATTAGCGAAAGCGGGTGCTTTTTGATTGAGGTACCGTTCATTTTCGGCACGAACCATACGAGAAACAATGCGTCAAGAACAGTCGCGAGAACCTCCGCAATACTATTTATCACGTACCAAAGCACCTCCTTAAATAGTCCATATAGCCCTTCTTGAAATCGTGCAATCGCCTTTGAGCGATGGGCAAGGAGGCGCCGTGAACTAACACAAAGCCGTTGTCAAGCATTCGCTCGACATGCTCAAAATTTATCAAAAATGCTGAATGGATGCGAAAAAAATCATACTGCTCAAGCTTTTTTTCGACCTCTGCCAGCGTTCCGCGGCAGGTGAGCTTCTCGCCGTTTTGCGTATGCACGGTAAAGTAATTGCGCTCGCTCTCCACGTGCGTTATCGATGATACCTCGGCGGCTCTCGCGCCTGACACGGTTGAGAAAATAACGCTTTGCACCGCCTCGTTTATCTTTTTCACAACACGCCCAAGCACCGCGGGCAGTTCATCGGACACGTGAGATTTTCTGATGTAGGCAAATGGGTAAAACTCAAACGAGCTGTATACGAAATTATCATAAGCCGACATAAAGATTATTTTGGTATCCTTGTAATCCTTGCAAATTATCTTTGCAACCTCAAATCCACTCATATCGGGCATATCGATATCCAAAAGCACCACGTCCACGCGATGCTCTCCGATATATTTTATCAGCCGTTCGCCCGAATCGAATGTTCCTCCCACGCAAAAAGCATCTTTGTCGGGGAGAAGCTTTGAGCATTCCTTGCTAACAAGCCCGCAAAGAAATTCGAGATATTGAACGTTATCGTCACAAAGTACAATATTTATCATTAACACCCCGCCTTTCGCTCCTATTATTTTATGAAAAGCAAATTAACAATTAATTATATCATTAATACTCGGAATTAGCAAGATTAAATAATAACAAAAAACACATAGGTTTTCATGAACCCGCAAGTTCAAGTCCAAAAGGTCGGGGAAAAGGGGCAATATTGAAAGGGGCATGTGGAATTGTCAAGTTTTTAGGGTGTTTGTCGACTCTATTTATAGTATAACATTCCAAACCAACGTCATACGGAAAGTTGCATATATGCTCTGCTTTTTTATCACCTGTCAAAAGGGGCGTAAACCGTTATGGTTTCCGCCCCGTGTTTAGCGTTTTTTATTTTATCATATCAATTCCTTTTTGAAGCGTATCCGCAGAAATAGCTCCGGTCGCTTGTGCAATCAAATATCCCTCTCCATCTATAAAGTATGTGGTAGGTAAGGAATATACACTGTAAGTGGTTGCCG